>CADATO010000019.1 GCA_902790905.1 uncultured Eubacteriales bacterium | reverse complement strand
AATTCACATTGAAATTTCAATGGTTTTCGAGGATTTTATCCACACGTTTTGTCCAGCCTATATCTTCTCAGAAAAAAGATATAACCGCTGTACCCATTGAAATTTCAACGGATACAGCGGTTTTTATCCACACGTTTTGTCCTATAACCCTTTTTTTATCTTGATCATATGGGCAGATCAGTCTTTCTTGCCGTAATGATGTGCCTTCTCGGTGCCGTTCAGGATACGCACGCACCCTTCCGCGAGCGCTTCCATCTCATTCTCCCCCGGCATGAGGACGACCGGTGCCATGAACCGCACGTGGTCGATGATCATATCCGTCAGCATCTTGGAATACGCCATGCCGCCGGTCAGGATGATCGCATCGATGTGCCCCTTCATCGCCGCCGTGATGACGCCGATGCCTTTGGCGATCTGCAGCGCCTGCGCCTGGAAGACGAGTTCCGCCCATTCGTCCCCTTCCTCGATGCGGTGCTCGATCTCCTGGATGTCCTTTGTACCGAGCAACGCGTACAGGCCGCCCTTGCCGCGGACCTTGTCCTTCATCTCATCCTTGGAGTATTTCCCGGAATAGCAGAGGTCGATGACCTGCATCAGCGGCACGGAGCCGGAACGTTCCGGTGCGAACGCACCGTCATCCTCCGAAGAACTGTCTGTGATCCTGCCGTGCACGTGCGCGCTGACGGATACACCGCCGCCAAGGTGTGCGATGCACAGGTCCAGCTCGTCGTACGGACGGCCGAGCCGCTCCGCGTATTTGAGCCCCATCGCGTGGGTGTTCAGCACGTGGCAGTAGCCGTTGCGAACCACGTCTGGGATCCCGGTGATCCTGGCAACCGGCGGAAAGTCACAGGCGGTTACTGCGTCGTAGATATAAGCGGGTATGTCTGCCTGCGCCGCGATCTTCCGGGCGAGCAATCCGCCAAGGTTGGCGGCATGCGCGCGGATCTCATCGCTGGCGAGCTTCTTGCAGAGCGCATCGTCTGCCAGATACCCGCCCATCTTCAGCTGCGGGATCATCCCCCCGCGGCCCATGACCGCATCGAGATCATCCGCCTTGAGCCCCTCTTCCGCCATGACGGCGAGGATCAGATCCAGACGGTAGTCCAGCTGATCGATCACCTTGCTGAAGGGCGCCAGCTCTTCCATGCTGTGCCGGATCGTGCGCCCCCAGACCTGTTCATTATCTTCGTACAACGCGACTTTGGTCGACGTCGATCCCGGATTGATGACAAATATCTTGAACATACATTACCTCTTGCGTCACGCAGATGCTTGTATTTTTCATCTGCTTTCATTGTAGCACAAAAGAATTTCGCGGAATCGCAAAAAAGCCGTGTATTTCGTTTGCATTTTCATCTGCATTACGCTATAATGAATCTCGGCTCGATTTTAACGCCATGCGCTTTTAGCTCAGCTGGATAGAGTAACGCACTACGAATGCGGAGGTCGGGGGTTCGAATCCCTCAAGGCGCGCCAAGAAAAACAGAGACTCTTCTAAGTCTCTGTTTTTTCTTATGTCAATGAGGGATTCGAACCCGATTGTATATATCGTGTGCTTATTCCGATGCAATGCAACAGCTGTTTGTTTTTTTATTTTCTTTTCATTTATTTTATGATATAAAATAAGCGCATTGACGTGCATTTGTAATCCACCTTTACTTATACCCCCTGATCTAACCGTTTACCTGTAAAGGAATCATTATGAATACAACTATTAACAAATACGAAGTATTCCTGAAAGTCGTTGAGTTCGGCAGCCTTTCGCAGGCAGCGGCCTACTGCAACTATTCGCAGTCCGCAGTCAGCCAGATCATCCGGTCACTGGAGAAGGAACTGCAGGTCACGCTGCTCACACGCAGCCATGCCGGCGTCCGGCTGACCAGCGACGGGAAGAGCCTGATGCCGTACATCGAAGAGCTGGCCCGCTCGTTCGACCTGCTCTACCGGAAGACCCGCGAGATCCATGGCATCGAAAGCGGTCTGGTGAGGATCGGGACATTCCACAGTCTGTCCACACACATTCTGGTCCCTATTCTCGATGACTTCCGCAAAGAGTATCCGAACATCCGCATCGAACTGCTCCACGGCGACAACAAGACCATCGAGGACGCGATCGGCCGCGGCATTGTCGACCTGGGCTTTGCCAACCTGCCGGTCAGCAAAGATTTCGAAGCGATTCCGGTATACACAGATCCCTTCGTGATCGTCATGCCGGAAAACCACCCCCTTGCGGACAAAGACGAAGTCCCGCTGACAATCCTCTCCGACGAACCTTTCGTCCTGTACGACGAGGCGACACGCAAAGAGGCGTTCGGCATCCTGCTGGAGCACGAGATCCCGTTCGATATCCACTACCGCAGTACGGACGACATGAGCATCCTCGCCATGATCGAGCGCGGGATGGGGCTCGGCTACATGGGCAAGCTCATCCTGACGGATACGCCGTTCCATATCATCAGCAAAAAGACAAACCCGCAGCATTTCCGGCACATCGCGCTCGCGATCAAGGACAAAAGGATGGCGCCGCGCACAGCTCTTCTGTTCTTCGAATACGTCGAGGCGAACATCACCAAATACACGAAGCCTGTCTACGAGAAAAACCAGCTTTAAAAAACAAGCATGCGAAGCGAGGTCCTCAAGGGCCTCGCTCTTTTAATACACAAATGTCCCGCTTTTGCCGCCTTCCTTGACAACCAGATGGACGTCGCTGATGACCATGCGCTTGTCGATCGCCTTGCACATGTCGTAGATCGTAAGCAGTGCCGTGGCGGCGCCTGTGAGCGCTTCCATCTCCACGCCGGTCTTCCCCTCCGTCGATGCCGTGCAGAAGACCGTGATCGCATTGGCCTCTTCATCGATCTTAAAGGTGACCGCCGCGTTGGTCAGCATCAGCGGGTGGCACATCGGGATGAGGTCGGGCGTCCTTTTGGTGCCCATGATGCCGGCTGTCTGGGCGACGGTGAGTACGTCCCCCTTCCTGACCTTCTTCTGCAGGATCGCCGCCATGACCTCGGGGCTGACCTGGATCGTCCCCTGCGCCGTGGCAGTTCTTTTTGTATTCTCCTTGCTGGATACGTCGACCATCACGGCATTGCCCTGTTCATCAAAATGTGAAAATTCCATGTCTGTCCCTCTCTGTGATCAATCATGCAGCAGCAGGATGGCTTCTTCCTTCAGTCTCAGGTTGGCAGGTGTGCCCCGCTCATCCAGCTCTTTCCGTTCGCTTTCCTGTACGAACCAGCAGACCGGCTCCGCCGCTTCGATATAGTACCGCCGCTCAAACGGCAGTTCATCCATACCGGTGACCTTGCACGGCAGGCAGTTGCCAAGGCCCGCCGCATCCCCCGGCCACACCGGTTCAAAGTAGTGCGCCCGGTACCCTACAGCGGTCACATCCTCTGTCACCGTCCGCGTCAGATGCAGGTCAATGCCCCAGTCGGCAATCCGCAGGGTGTGCGCATCGAGCCGCTCCGCGCCGGCGATGTTTTTGCAGCCCGTCATCCGGGCAACGGCTGCCGTTCCGGGGTCGTCAAACAGCGCCTGCGTCTTTCCCTGCGCGAGGATCTGCCCGCTATCCATCACCAGCAGTTCGTCCGCAAAGCGGTAGATCTCGTCCCGGCTGTGCGAGACCATGACGATCTGCCCGCCGTACCCTTCCAGCATCCCCGAAAGCTCATGCTGCAGCCGTTCTCTCAGGTGCTGATCGAGGGCGGAGAACGGTTCGTCCAGCAGGATCAGATCTGGCTGGTACGCCATGATCCGCGCCAGTGCAACGCGTTGCTGCTGGCCGCCGGACAGCTGCGCCGGATAGTGCGATGCCAGTCCTGTCAGGTGGAATCGCCTGATCATCTCATCGACACGCGCCGCTTTTTCCTCGCTGCCTGTATGCAGCCCCGCCGCGATATTCTGCGCGACCGTCATGGTCGGAAACAGCGCGTAATTCTGGAACATGTAGCCGACCTTGCGCTGCTGCGGCTTGAGGTCGACCTTTGCGGTGCGGTCAAAGAGGACGCGCCCGTCCACGACGATCTGTCCGGCATCCGGCCGCTCGATCCCGGCGATGCTCTTGAGCGTCAGGCTCTTGCCGCACCCGGACGGACCGAGGATGCCGATGCGCCGCGCGTCGCTCCGGAACGCCATATGCAGGGAGAAATCTCCCAGTTTTTTCGTGATATCAACCGTTAGAGTCATACTGTCTGTCCATCCCTGTCGGAGTTCCTGCGCCAGGCGCTACCAGCGCTTTTCGTTTTTCATGCTGCGGGCGGCGATGAGATTGACGGCAAAGATCAGCACGAAAGCGATGATCATCACCACGATGACCCAGAAGCCCGCGGTCATGTAATCGCCGTCCTGGATGACCATGGCGATCCGCTGCGAGACCGTCCCTGTCTTTCCCGGGATATTGCCCGCGAGCATCGATGTAGCGCCGTACTCCCCCATCGCCCTGGCGAAGGTCAGGATGATGCCGGACGCGATGCCGGGGCCTGCCGTTGGCACAACGATCTTCCAGAAGATCGCCGGTTCACTCATGCCCAGCGTTCTTCCGGCATAGACCAGATTAGCGTCGATCTGTTCAAAGGCAGCCCGCGCATTGCGGTACATCAGCGGGAACGCGATCACGGTCGCCGCGAGGATGCACCCGAGCCAGGTGTGGACCACCTGGATATCGAGCTGGCTGTCCAGGAACATGCCGACCGCCCGGCGCCGCGAAAAGATCAGCAGCAGGATGAAACCTGCCACCGTCGGCGGCAGAACCATCGGCAGCGTCAGGATCCCGTCGATCACGGCCTTCGGCCGCGGGGAAAGCCGGATGACCTTCCGCGCGGTATAAAGCCCGAGAAAGAACGAAATGACTGTTGCCACGACGCCTGTTTTGAGAGATATGAGGAGCGGGCTCCAGTCGAGCCCCTGCAGGATCTGTGTCATGGTTTAAAGATTCGTATCAAACAGATGGGTGTCGTAAACAGCTTTTGCTTCATCACTGGTGAGGAAGGCCAGCACGTCCGCGGCTGCCTCCTGCTGCGCTTCCGAGGCATCCTGGTTGGAAACCAGTGCGATCGGATAGATGATGTCGCCTGCGATATCGTACGGGACGGTCTGGAGAATCTTCACCTCGTTCTCATGGCCATACGTATCAGACAGATAGACCGTGCCGACTTCGCTGGCGCCTTCCGCAACCGCCGACAGGACTTTGCTGACATTGCCCTGCTCGCTGATCTCCACGCCGCCAAGCGCTGCGGAGACTTCCTGCGTGGTGTAGACAGCCGGATCGTCGACCTTGTCCAGCACGCCGAGGTTCATCAGTGCGCGGCGGGTGTATTTGCCGACCGGCACGCTGCCGTCCGCCAGCGCCAGGCTGGCTGCCTTGTCGAGATCTTCGATCCCCGTCACCGCTGTCGCGCTGTCGGGCTGCGTGATGACGACGAGCTGGTTGTTCAGGACGTCCGTTCTGCTGCCTTCGATGACGAGGCCGGCTTCTTCCACTTCATTCATCTGCGCCTGTGCGGCACTGAAGAAAATGTCGCAGGGAGCGCCTTCAAGGATCTGTGTCTTCAGCGTACCGGAGCTGTCGCAGTTGAGGACGATATCCACCTCCGGATGGTCCGCCTCGTACGCCGCTTCGAGTTCCTCGAGCGAGGACTGCATGCTCGCGGCCGCAAAGACCAGGACTTCAACGCTTTCCGCTTCCGTGCCGGCATCCGCCGATGCGCTGGCAGCTTCCTCGCTGCTGCCGCATCCCGCCATGGTGAACACCATCGCCATGATCAGCACTAAGATACCCAATGCACTTTTCTTTTTCATGATCCCCTCCTATGGCAATCACTTGATCGTTTATTCCCTGGCGCAGTCCGCGGCTCTTCCTGTCAGGATCTCGAGGCCGTGGGACAGCGACGGTAAAACAAATTCCAGACTCTCCCGCACTGCTTTCGGGCTGCCCGGCAGGTTGATGATGAGCGTGGTTCCCCGGATCCCGGAGACCGCTCTTGAGAGCATTGCGCGCGGCGTCTTCGTCATAGAGAACGCACGGATCGCCTCTGCGATGCCTGGCGCCATGCGGTCGCAGACTTCCGTTGTCGCTTCCGGCGTCGTATCGCGCGGGGAGAACCCAGTTCCGCCCGTTGTGAAGATCACATTCACCTGCCGCTGGTCGGCCAGGCGGATGAGATCTTTCTTTAAAAACACCGGTTCATCCGGGATGAGCAGCCCTTCGACGACGTCATACCCGGCCTCCGTCAGGATCTCCCCGATGAGCGGGCCGCTCGTATCCTCGCGTTTTCCCGCTGCTCCTTTATCCGACAGCGTGATCCAGGCGGCCGTGAACGGTCTGTCCGGCGCCGGCGGGATGATCTCCACCTCGTCCCCGGGCTGCACGGTGCCGCCCTCCAGCACTTTCGTAAAGACGCCTTCCCGTGGCATGATGCAGTCCCCGACCTGGTGATAGATCGCGCAGTGCGTGTGGCACTCCTTGCCGATCTGCGTCAGCTCGAGGAGCGATTCCCTGATACGGAACCTCGTTCCGACCGGCAGCGCACGCAGGTCATACCCCTGCATGACGATGTTCTCGCCGAAGGCGCCGAAGTCCACCTCCGCGCCTTTTGCCCGGAAGTCCTCGATCTTTTCGAGCGCCAGAAGACTGACCTGTCTGTGCCAGTCCCCCGCATGGGCATCCCCTTCGATGCCGTACCCTTTGACCAGGGTGATCTGCGGGACCCGTTCTTTCTGCACCCCGCGTTTTGTACTGATGCAGGTCGCGATCACTTTGCCCATTCTTCAACCTCCTATCTGCGCCATCAGCCTGTGTTCCGTCGGCGCACCTGTGACACCGAAGCAGTGCTGCTCCGGTTTTCTTAATACCGCTTCTCTGAGGCGGTCTTCCAATGCCTGTGGATCTGCCAGGAACGGCTTCAGATCCACCGCATCCTCATAACAGAGACATGGCTTGAGCTGTCCCTGCGCACTCAGCCGGACGCGGTTGCAGCTGCTGCAGAACATCCCGTGCAGCGCGCTGATCAGCCCGACTGCCCCTGCCTGTCCTGGGATGTGGTAGTACACCGCCGGGCCGTTCCCGCGGACCGTATCGTCCGCCGTAAGACCGGGATAAGCCGCCGTCAGCCGATCCAACAGGACAGCGTTGGAATAGCCGTTCGCTGGGTCTCCGCAGCCGATCGGCATCATCTCGATGAATCGCACAGCGATGCCCTTCTCGAAGGCCATCGCGGCAAAGTCTTCGACCTCATCCTCGTTAAACCCTTTCTGAATCAGGCAGTTGACCTTGGTCTTCAGCCCGGAGGAAACCGCTGCCGCAAGGGCGTCCTGCACCTTGCCGAGATGGCCGCCGCCTGTGATGAAGGAAAACCTGTCCGCCCGCAGGGTGTCCATACTGATGTTCACCGCATCGAGCCCTGCAGCAAGCAGCGCCGGCAGATGCTCTTCCAGCAATTCCCCGTTGGT
Organism: uncultured Eubacteriales bacterium; assembly: GCA_902790905.1. Classification (GTDB taxonomy): domain Bacteria; phylum Bacillota; class Clostridia; order Peptostreptococcales; family Anaerovoracaceae; genus RUG13615. The sequence goes on along the minus strand of CADATO010000019.1, from coordinate 33,764 downwards.
CGTCAGCGTCACCTGCCTTGTATCCGGCAGTTCCTTCAGCATGCGCACAAAGGAATCGCAGCCGATCCTGACCAGCGGTTCGCCGCCCGTCACCTTGTAGTTGACGATCCCGAGCCTGCCGGCCGCGCGGCAGATCTGCAGGATCTCCTCATAGGTGAGGATGTCCTCCATCCGCACTTTCGCACAGCCTTCCGGCATGCAGTAGCGGCACCGGTAGTTGCAGCGGTCGGTGATGGAGATGCGCATATAGTTGATGTCTCTTTGCAATGCGTCTTTCATAACGATCTGTTCCTGTTACTGTGCTAGACGGTCTCCATCATGACGTCGATCACGCCGCCGCACACCATACCTTCCTTCTCCGCGCTGTCCGACTCGGCGAGGTCGGCGTGCAGCAGCTGGAACGGCATCCCTTCCTGCAGCATGCTGCCGGCTTCTCTGATCACGCGCGCCTCGAGTCCGCCGCCGCCGATCGTCTCGACCAGCGTGCCGTCCTCCCGCACCAGCATCTTCGTGCCGACGCCGCGCGGGGCAGAGCCTTCGCGGGCGACGATCGTGGCCAGCACCGCCGGGGCGCGGCCCTCTTCGCACAGCGCTTTCATCATTTCCTTGCTCAGGCTGGAGTTCCGCCGTTTGCGGTTTTTTACTTCGATGATCTCCCCCAGGATCGAGACCGCGATCTCCGCGGGCGTCTCGGAAGCGATGTCAAGACCGATGGGCGAGCAGACTTCATCCAGCACTTCCTGCGGGATGCCTTCTTCGCGCAGCGCCTGCATGACGATCTCCACATGCCGCCGGCTGCCAATCATCCCGGCGTAGGCATTCGGTTTTCTGACGATGATGCTGAGGCAGTTTTTGTCGTGTATATGGCCTCTTGTGACGATGACAAAATAGGTGCCCCTGTCTCCCTCGATACGGGCCAGTGCCGGCTCAAAGTCGTCCAGGATCACCTCGTCCGCTCCCTGCGCCTTCGCGTTATTGGCAAACTGCTCACGGTCCTCGATGACCGTCACATGAAAGCCGACCATCTTCGCGATGGTGATCACGGGCATCGAGACGTGACCGCCGCCGCAGATGACGAGTTTCTTTTCACTGCCGACCCGCTCGCTGTAGACCGCCTGGCCTGCCAGATCAAAGACGGCGTTGTCCGCAGCTGCGTCAGGCAGTTCCCTCGCATGCGCGTGCAGAAATCCGTTTTCGTCGGAGGCCCAGACCATCTGACCAGCCTGCAGGAGCGCCTTCTCGCCGGCCGCCTCACCTTTGATGACCGTCAGCAGGTGCGATTCCACATTGCTGTCGGCCTGTTTGATCGCTTCATACCAGTTCATCCGTCCCCTCACTTTCCAAAACCGCAGTTCGGATACGTGCAGACTTCGCAGTTCAGACACAGTCCGCCTTCTCCCATTGCGTCAAAGTCTTCTTTTGTCAGTTTCACGTCCGCCATGATGCGCGGCAGCGCCAGATCAAAGATCGTGCGTTTCGCATACATGACGCAGCCGGGAAGTCCCATGATGGGAATGTCGTGCTCCCCATAATACCCCAGCATGAACATCGCACCGGGCAGTACCGGCGCCCCGTACGTGATGACCTCATCCGCCACCGTCGAGATCGCGAGCGGGGTCTTGTCGTCCGGATCCACGCTCATGCCGCCCGTGCAGAGGATCATGTCGCAGCCTTCATCCAGCAGTTCCCGGATCGCCGCGATGATGTTGTCTGACTCGTCGTTGCAGACCTTGTGGCCGCCGATGACCGCACCGAATTCCTCGACCTTGCTGATGACGACCGGGGTAAATGTATCTTCGATCCTGCCGTAGAACACCTCGTTGCCCGTCGTGACGATCCCGACCTTTCTGGCGGGGAACGGCAGGACGCGCAGGACCGGACGGCCTTCTACGGCTTCTTCGACACGCTCCATCTTCTCTTTTTCGATGACCAGCGGGATGATCCTGGTGCCGGCGAGTTTGTCGCCCTTTTTCACCGGAAATCCGCCGTGCCGCGAGGCGATCATCATCTGCCCGAAGCTGTTGACGGTATGCATCGCTTCCCTGTCGACGAGCAGCACCCCGTCGCAGGCGGCAAACAGTTCGATCTTGCCTTCTTTCACGCCGCCGCGCTCGATGTTTTCGCCGCGCGCAATCCGGCACAGGACCTCCGCCGCCTCGTTCTCATGCATCATCGTCTCGTCGTTTTCCCAGATGTAGACATGGTCTTTGCCCACGCTGAGCAGGACCGGGACGTCCTCCTCCCGGATCACATGCCCCTTGCGGAACACCGCGTCCTTGGTGACGCCTTTGATGATCTGCGTGATGTCGTGGCAGAGCACCTGTCCGACTGCTTCTTCCGTTTTGATCAGCTTCATTGATTACCTCCTTCTGGAAAAAAGACCTGCTTCACGCGTCCGCACCTGTCTGTCTGGATGGCGCCTCCGTACGGGAATCGCTCTACCAGCATCTCCTCCGCGGGCGTGCCCAGGATCTCTGCCAGCCCGCTCAAGACTGTTCCGCGGTGCGAAATGAGGAACAGTTCTTCTATGTCTTTTTCTGCCGCAGCGTCCGTCCACCTGCCGAACGCTTCCTGGAACCGTCTGCCGGCTTCCTGGAACGGCTCTCCGCCGGGCGTCCGGTAGGTCAGGATCTTCTCACCGCGCTTGCGGTACGCTTCGGGAAACATCGCCCGGATCTGCGCATGCGTCTGCATCTCCCAGTCCCCGAGATCGATCTCCCGCAGCAGAGGCTCTTCCTGTACGTCCGCAAACGGCATCGCTGCCTGCAGGATCTTTGCCGTCTCCCTGCACCTTGCGAGCGGGCTCGTGACCAGCATCTTCCTACCTGCAGACACCTCGTTTGTTAACAGGGCTGCGGTCTTCTGCACCTGCTGCCTGCCGGCCGCCGTCATCGGGACATCCGTGATGCCGAGGAATCGCTTATCCGCCCCTTCTTCAAATACGGCGCCGTGCCGCACGATATAGATCTTCATGGCTTCACGATCACCGCCGTTCCGTGCAGATCCATCAGCGGCACCGGGGTGATCCCGTGTGCGGATGCGTACTCGCTGACCGCCTTGCCGACCCCCGGGAACTGCAGGCTGTTGTAGTCGTGGACCATGATCATCCCGCCCTTTGCGAGCCGGGGATAAAAGTATTCGAGTCCGCGCAGCGCCGGCTGATACAGGTCCGGATCGAGGCTGACAAACGCATAGGTCATATCCTGCAGATCGTCAGACTGCGCCAGGCTCTCGGGGAAGTACCCTTTGATAAACGTCGCCTGTTCCGGATGCGGCAGTGCCTTGCACACCACCTCTACGCTGGTATCGCAGAACGTCTGCCGGTGCTGGTTCTCCTCGCCTTCGGCCTCCAGATCCCGCGCATCAAACCCTGCAAAGGTATCGAACAGATACAGGGGCTTCGCCGGGAACGCCCGGTTGATCTCCGCCGCGAACGCGCCGCGGTAGACACCGAGTTCGGCGACGGCCCCTTCTGTCCCGCGGGCCGTCATGTCGCGGGCGATCAGCCGCAGCGCGCTGCAGCGCAGATCCATCACGGACCGCATCTCCATGGCGGTCCGGATCTCTCCGATATAGCCCGCGTCCCGGATCTGCGCCCGGATCGCTGTTTCCGCCTCGCGGTTGAGCACACCGATCATGATCAGATCCGGCTCTTCCAGCATCAGCGCCTGCTCCAGGGAGAAGACCGGCACCCCGCCGGCCAGCGTCCCCTGCAGCGCAGGGGCGTTGTCGATCAGGCAGACCAGATCGGCGCCGGCAGGGACCCATGTGGCCATCATCCTGCCGGCCTGGCCGGCCCCGAACACCGCTACTTTTTTTCTGTCATTTCGTTTGATCATAACAATCCGTATTCCTTCATCACCCGGTGAAACACATCATCCGATAATGCATCCACCTCTCGCTGGATATCCTGATAGGCCGCGACCAGCAGCCGTCCCTTCTCCGACAGGGACGCCGCGCCGCCGCCCTGGCCGCCCTGGCGGCGTTCCACAACGATAAAGCCGAGTCTGGATTCGCAGCTGCCGAGGACTTTCCACCCCTTGCTGTACGAGATCCCGCACTGCTCGCAGGCCTCGCGGACACTGCCGCAGGCATCGATCTGCTCCAGCAGGCGCATCGTGCCGGCATCAAAGAACGGCGAGGTGCTGGCAAATGCGATCTGCGCTTCTGTATGGAGCAACCGTCTGTTGTGCAGATCTACGAGTTTCTCAAAGTCCGCCTTGGTATCCGCATCGATCACGGCACCTTCATCCGGCACGGTGATCCGCCTGACACAACCTTCCGGGAGCGATTCATAGGCCCCCTTCAGTCCGCCCTCACCCCCATAGGCGAGCAGTGCGGGAATCAGGCTGCTGTCGATCAGAAGAGGATGCCCGTCGCGCCCGCCGTGGACGGGGACGATCAGCCCTTCTTTCGCCTGCATCTCACGCCGCACCGTGTCTTCGGTAAAGAACGGCACATCCACGGGGCAGAAGAACACACGGCTGCAGGTGTCTTTAAGGGCGCGCAGCCCCAGTTTCACTGAATCAAACATCTGCGACTGCTCAAACGCCGGATTTCTGACGAACTGCACCGGGAAATCCCGCAGCATCGATTCAAGCTGCTCCGCTTTATAGCCGGTGACCATAACAATGTTATGGACGCCTGCATGGAGGAAATTGCTGACAACACGTTCCGCGAAGCTCATTCCGCCGATTTTCATCAGCTGCTTAAACCGCTTCATACGCGTGGACATCCCCGCTGCAACGATCACGGCGCCGTATTCTTCTGTCTGATAGGTGTTTCCGTTCATAGCGAATACTTTTTTCAAACAAGACGGTTTCTGTTGGGAAGCTCCCTCGGCAAAGGGAGCTTGTTTTAACGTTTTTCAGAGACGGATCCCGCCGTTACTTGACGACCGCGCCTTCCGACGCCGATGTCGCATGACGGCTGTATTCCGCCAGGTACCCTGTCGTGAAACGAGGCGCCGGCGGCACGACTTCCGCGAGCCGGGCGGCGATTTCCTCATCGCTCACATGCAGGGTGATCGTGTTTTCCGGGATATTGAGCGTGATCTCATCCCCGTCTTTGACTGCAGCGATCGGTCCGCCGTCCGCTGCTTCCGGCGAGATATGCCCGACAAAGCAGCCGTTGTTCGTCCCGGAGAATCGCCCGTCTGTAATGATGGCTGTGCTCGTGCCAAGCCCCAGTCCGTGGAGATACTTCATCGCGTTGCACATCTCGCGCATACCGGGACCGCCTTTCGGGCCTTCGTAACGGATGACCAGCAGGTCGCCCGCCACGATCTTGCCGCCGAGGATGTCCGCGATGGCTGCATCTTCCGAATCATACACTTTCGCTTTGCCGGAGACGACAAGCTGTTCCGGCGCGATCGCCGCAGGCTTTGTGACCCCTCCCAGAGGCGCCAGATTGCCTTTTACGATGGCGATGCCCTTGCCGACCGAATACGGATCCTCCATCGTTCTGATGAGCGGAGCATCGCTTTCGCGGCGTTCCGGCAGCTGCTCGACGATCTCCTGCAGCGTCACACCGTCTACGGTCATCCCGTCCGTATGCAGGATCGGTGCCAGTTCCTTCAGGACCTGCGGCACACCGCCGTCTTCATAGAAATCTTCCATGTTCGCGGCCGCCGCGGGGTTAATCTTCAGGACCTGCGGGACTGTTTTCTCATACTTGGAGAAAAGATCCATGATCGTCTGCGACTCGATGCCCAGTTCATACCCGAGCGCAGTCAGATGCAGCGTGACATTCGTGGAGCCGCCTGTCGCATTGGCGAAGATCACCGCGTTCTCGATCGCATCGAGCGTCAGGATCTGATCCGCCGTGATGCCGCGATTCACAAGATCGACGATCTGCTCCCCTGCATATTCGGCGATGCGCAGGCGGTCTGCCTTGTAGGCCGGGATCGCAGCGCCGCCGGACGGGGTCAGACCCATCGCTTCTGCGATGCAGCACATCGTGTTGGCCGTGCCGTAGAAGGAGCACGAGCCGCACGTCGGCACGCAGGCGTTTTCAAAATGATAGATATCCTCTTCCTTCAGCTTGCCCGCCTTGATCATCCCGACCGCTTCCGACATGGATGTGGAGTCGGACTGCCGGTTGTCGAGCCAGGCGCCGCCCTGCATCGGGCCGCCGGGGACGAGGATCGCCGGGATCTTGAGTCTGGCTGCCGCCATCATCATCCCGGGGACGATCTTGTCGCAGGAGCCGAGCAGTACGATCGCGTCCAGATTGTGTGCCCGCACCATCATTTCGATACTGTTGGCGATGATCTCTCTTGTCGGCAGGATGGCAAACATGCCGTCGCCCTGCGCGATGCCGTCACAGCAGGCAATCGTGCCGAATTCAACGGCGGTCCCGCCGGCTCTGTAAATGCCCCGTTTGACATACTCCGCCACCTGACGGAGATTGGTATGTCCGGGAACAATCTCATTCCATGAATTTGCGATGCCGATCATCGGCCGCTCAAGATCACCGTCGGAATAGCCGGACGCCTTGAACAGCGCTCTGTGGTTGCAGTTTTCCGGTTTTTTGACCATCGAATGGTGCGGAACGAAAGTCATGCTGTACCTCCATTGGGATATGTGCGGAGGCAGCGCCTGCCCCCGCACACGATTGATTCCTATCAGCTGATCACGGCTGGTTTCTGTTGATGGCGTACTTGGACTTGCTGAAGTCGTAGTTCTCGCTGCCGTTCGGATACTTGTATCTGCCGATATCCTGATCCGACGGATAGTTGAATCTGCCGCCGCAGCGCATGATGACGGTCTTGATCCACGGGGTGTTCTCCTGCACGATGCGCTCGAACTGCTGGGTCAGAAGGTCCGGATCGCCGGCTGTGTTCGCCCAGTTGTCATAGTGATCGGGCAGAGCGACCTTGGTCTGGATGGTCTCGACGACTCTTGCGCAGTCGTACGGGGTCATCTTGTCGGTCGCACCGGGAGCGTTGCTGCCCATGTCGAAGATCGCGACGTCGATGTCGTACTGCGGGAATTCGACATAGCCGTTGTGGTACCAGGTGTCACCCATGAACAGGATGTTGCCGCCGCTGGTCTTGAACAGGAAACATACAGCAACCTGATCGAACGGTTTCATCTCAGCGCCTTCGCCGGTGTTGGCGATGGTCTGGTCGTAGTTCATCAGGAACTCGACTTCGCCGCCCTTGATCTTGATGGATTCGCCGACTTTTGCAACATTGATGCGCTCTTCCGGTGCACCGAAGTTCTTGATCTTGGCAGCTGCTTCGACCGGTGCATAGTACTGGCAGTCGGTCGTCTTTGCAGTCGCGTTGATCGCATACAGGTCGCAGTGGTCCTGATGCGCATGGGTGCAGAATACGCCGTCCAGTTTGTTGAACTTCCACGGGTCGATGACCTGCGGGTTCAGACGGATCCAGTTGATGCTGGAAGCGCCGGACTGCTTGCAGACGCCGCAGTAGGACAGATCTGTGTACATGGACGGGCCGCAGTACTGGTCGATGAAGTAAATGCCGCCTTCATCGGTCTTCAGGACCCAGGACGGGCCGCCGCACCACCAGAGGGAAACCTGGCCCTTCGGGACTTCGTATTCCTCGATTTCCTTGTTGAGGAGTGTGCCCCATTCCGGGAAGGAATCTTCCAGCCAGTCTTCTCTGGAAATGTCATGGTACTGGTTCAGCCATTTACCGGAAATAATACCTCTGCCGTCAGTCTTTTTGATTTCGTCAGCCATTTCTTATTACCTCCTGAAAAACTACTTTTCACCGAACAGGCATTCGGACAGCCGGATGAACGCCGCATCGCGCTTTGCCAGCGCTTTTTCCGCCTTGTCTCCGCTGTAGTCGTAAAAGCCCTTTCCGTTTTTCACACCGTATTTGCCCTCTTCATACGCCTGCTTGAGGACCGGCGGGACACCCCCTGCCGTAGACAGTTCATCGAACAGATAGCTGCCCACGTGGTTGAAGATGTCGATGCCGCCGAAGTCCATGGTTTCGAAGGGGCCGATCGCCGCGTACCGCATGCCGAGTCCGTACTTCATCACGTTGTCAACATCCTCGATGCTCGCGTAGCCTTCCTGCACGCAGTGGCAGGCTTCTCTGACGACGGCATACTGGAGTCTGTTGAGGATGAAGCCGGGCGGGTCCTTCATGACGCGGACCGGTTTCTGCCCGAGGACTTCCGCAACATGTGTGATGATGTCGAGGGTCTCCTCCGCGCTGTCCTCCCCCGCGATGACTTCGACCAGCGGGATCAGGTGCGGCGGGTTGACCCAGTGCATACCGGCAAAGCGCGCCGGATTTTTCACCGCTTTGGAGATCTCCGTGATGGAGAGCCCGGATGTATTGGAAGCCAGCACGACATCCTCATCCACCGCTTCCGAAACTTCCTTCCAGAAGCTGTGTTTGATTTCCATCTTCTCCGCGATCGCTTCGAGGACGTAATCCGCATCCTTAAAGCAGTCCTTGGAGGTGGTCATGCTGATCCTGGCGATGAGCGCTTCGGATTCTTCGGCTGTGAGTGCGCCTTCTTCGACCTGGCTCTCCTGGTTGACGCGGATCAGATCCTGCGCCTTTTCGAGCGATGCCTCGCTGATATCGTAGAGCATGATGTCAAAGCCTTTGGCAGCAAAGATCTGCGCAAAGCTCGCACCCATGACGCCGGAGCCAGCGATCAATACGTTCTTGATGTTCTGAACATCTTTCATTGTGCAACTCTCCTATTCAGCATCCTGCTTTTCACGAATCGCCTTCAGCACCTTCTCCGGTGTCGCGGGGATCTCATCGATCCAGACGCCGACCGCGTCGTAAATCGCATTGATGATCGCCGGCGGCTGGGTGTTGTTGACCATCTCACCGCAGCCCTTCGCACCGAACGGGCCGACCGGATCAGGATTCTCATAGAAACTGACCGCATCGATGTCCGGTGTGTCGTTGAACGTCGGGATAATATAGTCTGTGAAGTCGGTCGTGTACGGCTGCATGGAGACAGGATAGGACGGCGCAAGGTCTTCAAAGAGCGCCATGCCGATGCCCATGACATCGCCGCCGATCGCCTGGCCTTCCGCCTGCATCGGGTTGACGACGGTGCCCATGTCGTAGCAGACATACATGTCTTTGACCTTGACAACGCCGGTCTCATCGTCGACCTCGACGTCGACGATCTGCGAACCGTAGGACATCAGGTCGGAGCCGTGCTGCGCGCCGGTCTCGGGATCTCTGGGAGCCGCCGAGCCGGGCCACCAGCCGCCAAGACCCATCAGCATCGTGCCACCATATGTCGCTGCACCACTGACCTCAGCCAGTGTCATGCCCTTTTCGGGATCTGCCTTGACGAATGCACGTCCGTCCGCATAGTCCATTTCTTCCGCGGTGACACCCAGCTGGTCAGCTGCGAACGCCTTAACCTTTTCGACAAGGTCCTTGGCTGCATTCATGACAGCGCCGCCGGAAATGACCGTGGAACGGCTGCCTGCAGTGTCCATGCTGAATGCTGCGGTGTCGGAGTTATAGTTGTCCAGTTTGATGATGTCGCCATCAACGCCCAGGACTTCCGCTGCCATCTGGACAGCGACATTCTTGAAGCCCTGTCCGTGCTCAGCGGTCGCGTTGGATACGTCGATGGTGCCGTCCGGCTTCATGCGTACTGTAGCAAGATCCGGATCGCCGCCGCCGTTAAAGCCCGACGGATAGTAAACTGTAGCTACGCCACGTCCTTTACGAATCATTTTGCCACCTCCCTGGAACTCATCTCGAGATACTTGTCATCCAGTTTTTCATCCGCCATCTTCGCGACGCCCTGCAGGGTCTCAACGGTCGAAACCGCACGGAGTACGTCGCCGGCATGGGTGTGGTCACCCTCGTGGAAGGCGTTGATGAAACGGATCTCCATCGGCGAGATGCCGCAGGCCTCTGCGTCTTTGTTCAGCTGGACCTGCTCTGCGAACTGGCCGACGTTGACACCGAAGCCGCGCTTGGAGCCGCTGGCCGGCTTGTTGGTGTAGACCATCTGCGAATCGACCGCCAGGTTTTCGATGTAGTTCGCACCGGCGACCAGGTTGGCGTTCTTCTCACTGGCGTACTCGCCGAGCTCTGTGAATGCGCCGCAGTCGTGCAGAACGTGGATGTAACGAGCTGTGATCTTGCCGTCTTTGCGAACACCGTCCTTGATCTCGAAGATCCACGGTGTGGAGATCGTGCTCGCCATCATCTCTTCTTTACGGGTCAGCTGGAAGCTGACGGGTTTGCCTGTTCTAAGAGCCAGCAGACCTGCGATGTGGTCTGTCATGACGCTGTTGCCGGAGCCGAAGCTGCCGCCCAGGGTGTTGCCGACGAACTTCATCTTGTTCATCGGGAGCTGCCAGACATTGGCCATGTCGCCCATGACGAAGTAAACGCCCTGAGTCTTGCTGTGGATGACCAGCGTGCCGGTCTCATCCATGTATGCGAGCGAAGCGCAGGTCTCGATCGGTGCATGCTCGATGCAGGGGATCTTGTATCTGCCTTCTACGATGTAATCCGCCTCGGCAAATCCCTTTTCGATATCGCCTCTTCTGATAATGCGGGTATCCTTCAGTTCATCGCCGACCTGATACATATGGATATTGCCCTCAGGTCTTACCTGCGGTGCATCGGGTTTCATCGCTTCTTCCGGATCGAAGACAGCGGGCAGTTCTTCGTACTCGACCTTGATCTTTGCGAGTGCGTCGAGCGCCTGCTCTTTTGTTGCAGCTGCGACTGCTGCGACAGGCTGTCCGCGGAATCGCGTAATCTCCTCTGCCAGAACGTGGTTGTCCGGCACCATCGCGAATCTGTTGTACGGAACATCATCCTTGGTGATGACATCGAAAACGCCGGGCATCTTCTTCGCTTCGGACGTATCGATGGACAGGATCCTTGCCTTGTCATACGGGCAGCGGAGTACTTTGCAGATCAGAGCGCCGGCTTTTTTGACGTCGCTGGCGTAGATCGTTTTGCCGGTTACATGGCCGTAACCGTCGTATTTGGTTTTACGTGCACCAACACCATTTTTCGCCATGTTACTCACTCCTTTCCGAAACAGGACCATACTTGCCGTCCGCTACATCCTTGACTGCCTTGGCGTATTTGTCGTATCCGCCGCAGCGGCAGAGGTTACCGGAAAGGCCTTCTTTGATCTCAGCCATGGTCGGATTGGGATTCTTTTCGAGGAATGCAGTGGCCGCCATGACCATGCCGGGCGTGCAGTATCCGCACTGCGGTGCGCCTTCCTCGAGAAACGCCTGCTGGATCGGTGTCAGACCGGTCGCCGGTGTGATGCCGTCCAGTGTGACGACGCACTTGCCGCTGACGGTTGCAGCGAGCACGGTGCAGCTCTTGACAGCCTTGCCGTCCAGCATGACGGTGCAGGAACCGCAGTCACCGTGGTTGCAGCCGCACTTCGGGCTGGTCAGGCCGATAATGTCTCTCAATGCCTCCAGCAGAGTCATCTCCGGATTGACCAGGATCTCTGTCGGAACGCCATTCAGGTTAAAGCAAACTTTTACTTTCATCTTCTCCACCTCCCTGCTTAAAGCCCTGCGGCCGCTGCGATCGCACGTCCTGCCGCAACAGGAGCGACCTCTCTGCGGTACCAGGCCGAAGAGCGGACATCATCGATCGGAGAAATCACAGCATCGACGGACTTGACCGCTTCATCGATCACTGCCTGGTCGATCTTCTTGCCGACCAGCGCTGCCGCCGCTGCTTCGCAGACGACTGCCGTCGGTGCGCAGCTGCCGATGACCACGCAGGCCTTCGTGCAGACGCCGTCTTCCTGCTCTACGTATGCCGCCGCATTGACAACAGAAAGCGTCTCAGCAGCGCGTCTTCCCAGTTTGACAAAACCGGTGCCGCCTTTGCCCGGCTCAATCACGATCTTGGTCAGGATCGCACCCGGTTTGATGGCTGTCTTCTTGACGCCGGTCATAAAGTCGGCCAGCAGGCAGGCCTCTTCCCCTTCAGCGGATTCTGTTACCACACAGGCGCCCATCGCCATGAGCGGCGGTACGGTATCCGCAGCCGGAGAAGCATTCATGATGTTGCCGCCGATCGTCGCGGTGTTGCGGATCGCAAACCCTGCCAACTGATCTGCGGCATCTGCGAGAGCCGGTGCCTTGCTGCGGATCAGCTCGCTGTCCTGGATCTGCTCGATCGTGGTCAGTGCACCGATCTCGATGCGGCCTTCGGCTTCGGTGATGCCGGCAAGCCCCAGCTTTTCGAGAGAGATGATCATCATGGGCTTCTTTTCTTCATAGGGAATCTCATCCCGTTCCATGTTGATCCTGGGCACAAGATCAGTCCCGCCAGCAAGAAATTCGACCTCCATGTCCGCACTGGCGGCAATCAGATCGAATAACTCCTGTTTTGTTTCCGGGGCTGAAAAAGAATACTTCCTCATAGCTCCATCCTCCTTAGCTCATTGTGTTGTCAGACAACTGCTTTTCTATAGTTTAAAATAGTCTGATTATAATGTCAATGGTTGTCTGACAACTGACGGAATATATCTTTTCTCAACTTGTCACTCTTTGCCTGCTGTGCTATAAAATTAATAGCTTTGGATACTAGAAAGGCAACATCATGGAAAAGACAGATCTGTTTTTTGATAACATGCAGCTCTTCACCGCTTCCAGAACGACCATCTCCGCAGAGCTCTTCGAGCGGCTGCGGTCAGCGATTCTGACCGGCGTCCTGCCGCCCGGCTACGTGTTCCCGAACGAGAACGAACTGTGCCAGAAGCTCAACATCGGACGGACGAGTCTGCGCGAGGCCTACTCCTCTCTGGAGACGCTCAACCTGATCACGCGCAAGAAGACGGGCACGGTCGTCAACGCACCACAGGAGATCAACACGTTCCTGAACTTTGAAGAGATCGCGCGGACCATCGACACCGCCACGCTCATGGAGTACCGCTCCGTCACAGAGGTCGCGATCATCCAGAACGCCGCCACAAAGGTCACGCAGGCGGATATCGACCGGCTCAAAGAGATCATCCGCCGAATGGAAACGGTGCAGGACGACGCGTCCACCCTCTCCCAGTACGACTTTGACTTCCACGCCAGCATCGCCGCCATCACGAAGAACCAGCTGCTGATCATCACGTTCAATACGATCCGTGCGATCTACGAGGACTTCACCGAGAAGATGTTCGACAGCGGCGCCTACGCGCAGTCGTTCGAGGATCACAAGATGATCATCCAGGCGCTCGAAGCACGCAACCCCGTGCTGTCCGGCGAGATGATGTACCGGCACATCAACAACGTGCAGATGCTCCTGAAGAGCCTGCAGGAAGAAGAGAGCGATTCCTGAGCGCCCTGCTGCAGCGTTGCCCGGGATACAGAAAACACGACAAAAAACGAGGTCCCGCAAGACCTCGTTTTTCATATTTGCTTTGCAGTTAATACACTTCTTTGATGTCGCCTGCGCGGTACGCCTGCACCAGTGCACGCAGATCTTCGATCTGTTCCTCCAGCTCCTTCGCCTGGTCGGTATCCTTGACCATGCAGCGCTTGGGCAGGACCTCGACCGTCCGGATGACCGGTGTGAAGAACTCCTGTGTGCCGTCCGGATTCTTGGGCTTGTACGGCTTGTGCTCCGCCAGCGCCATGAAACGCGAGTTATAGATGAAGGTGTAGCCGGCGATGCCGGTCGTCTTCTGGTACGCCTTGGAGATGCCGCCGTCGATGACGAACAGCTTGCCCTCGCCCTTGACCGGGCTTTCACCGTCCTTGATCTTGACCGGCACGTGGCCGTTCAGGATGTGGCCGACTTCCGGATCGATGCCGAACTCGCGCAGGATCGCCTCGCAGTGACGTTTTTCATTGATCAGCTTATAGTACGGGACCGTGTGCTCCTTGTGGGTCGCCTTGTCCGCGATGAACAGTCTCTCAAAGGTGGTCATCTGGTCTTTGCCGAACAGCGGCGAAGACGGGCCGAGCCACAGGTACCACATCAGGTCGCCCGGGATGCCCGGTTCATCCGAAAGCTCCGGTTCAAAGTATTCTTTGCGGATCTGATCGTCCAGATAATCAAAGTATGCTTTGCCGTAGAACGCCTTGCCGTTCATCATGATCGGCAGGAAGTTGCCGCTCTCATCCATCGGCACGCTGCCGTGGTACATCAGGTTGTTGTTGCACTTGGTGTACAGCGCCCCGTGGCTGTAGAGGAAGCGGATATGCCGCTGCAGTTTGGTGCACCGCTTGAACGACGCCTCGAGCGCTTCCATGAGCAGTTCCTCATCCTCGGACAGCTTGTACGGATCCGCCGGATCGATCGTCGGGAAGTTCTTGTCGCGCAGTTCGTACTCCTTGCCCTTGATCATGATCGTGCCCTTCTCGTAATCAATCTTGTCGAGCAGGAGGCGGTTCTCCAGATGGTACTCCGGATGATTGAGGATGCGCTGGCCTTCGACCTTGAACTGGATGATCGCGATCGCCTTGTGCATGCGGGCCGCCATCTCATCGCTGACCGGGTCGAACTTGCCCGGGTCGTAGACTTTCGGCTTGAAGAACTCGCATGGGTCGTCGCCGTAGGTCTCCATCGCGAACGCCGTCAGCGTACGCAGGTTGATGCCGTAGCCGACCTCGAGCATATCGAAGTTGTAGTAGCTGATATTCATGCGCAGGACGTTGGCGATGCAGGCCCAGTTGCCGGCCGCCGCCCCCATCCACACAACGTCGTGGTTGCCCCACTGGAAGTCGATGTTGTCGAACTCCATGAGGTAATCCATGATCTCGTCCGGATGTGCGCCTCTGTCCCAGATGTCGCCGATGATGTGCAGCATATCGACCGCCATGACGCTGATGCTGTCCGCGAGCTCGATGATAAAGTCCTCGGTGTAGCCGCTGTCCACGATGGCCTTGATGATCTCGTTGTAGTAGTACGAACGGTTCGCCTCGTCGTCGGCGTGGAGCAGTTCGTCCATGGTGTAGCCCCAGAACTTCGGCAGGCGCTTTCTCACGCGGGACCGCGAATACTTGGTCGATACGGACCGGCAGATCTGGATCAGCTGGTAGATTGACTCAAAGCACCACTGCTCGTAGTTGATATCCGTTCTCTTCTTCTGTCTTGCGATCGCAGACGGTGCATCGTAGATCAGCGCCGCCAGTTCCCCGCGTTCCTGTCTCGTCAGGTCACGGCCAAACTCCTCATCGACCTTGGAGCGGATGACGCCGCTGGCGCTCTTGATCATATGGCGGAACGCCTCGTACTCGCCGTGCAGGTCACTGAAAAAATACTCTGTTCCTTTCGGAAGGGACAGGATCGCGCGCAGATTGACGATCTCACTGGTCGCCGCTCTGGCATTGGGAAATTTTTCAGATAGAAGTCGCAAAAACTGCATGTCTCTCATTGTGTGGTTCCTCACTGCTTTTGGTATTGGGAATCGCTCTCCTTGCAGTGCACGCACCGCCGATCCCCGGCTTCTGATATCCTTACCATTCACATATATTCGCAGCCTTGGCTTTATCTCTCATAGAGATCATTGCCCTGGCTGTCGATTGCTACGATCACAGGCATATCCTCGACAACAAGCCGGCGGACAGCCTCTGCGCCCAGATCATCGTAGGCAATGACCTCGGCCTCTTTGATGGATTTGCTGATGAGCGCGCCCGCACCGCCGATCGCGGCAAAGTAGACGGCGCCGTTGCGGACGATCGCTGCTTTGACGGCCTCGTTGCGCGGTCCCTTGCCGATCATGCCCGTCTCGCCCAGATCGAGCAGTGTCGGCGCATAGGCGTCCATCCGGTAGCTCGTCGTCGGACCGGCAGAGCCGATCGCGTGCCCTTCCCTGGCGGGGGTCGGACCCACGTAGTAGATCACGGCATCCTGCAGCGGGAACGGCGGCTCTTCGCCTGCCGCGATTGCCTCAACAATACGCTTGTGCGCAGCGTCTCTGGCCGTATAGATCACCCCGGACAGAAGGACATTGTCCCCTGCGCGCAGGGAGGCGAACTGTTCTCTTGTAAAAGGTGCTGTCAGACGGATCTCTTCCATCAGAGGATCACCTCCTTATGCCTCGATACATGGCAGTTCACATTGACCGCCACAGGCAGGCCGGCGATGTGCGTCGGCGCGGTGAGGATGTTGAGCCCCAGCGCGGTGGTGTCGCCGCCAAATCCCTGCGGCCCGATGCCGAGCGCATTGATCTTTGCCAGCAGTTCCTCTTCCATCGCCGCATAGTACGGATCTTCATTCTGATGGTCGATCGGCAGAAGCAGCGCCTTCTTGGCGAGCAGCGCCACGCTGTCAAACGTGCCGCCGATGCCGATGCCCAGTACGATGGGCGGACACGGGTTGCCGCCTGCAAGCCGCACCGTCTCGAGGATGAAATTCTTCACGCCTTCTTCCCCGGCGGACGGCGGGAACATGGCGATCCGGCTCATGTTTTCCGAACCGAACCCTTTGGGCGCCACCGTGACCTTGACCTGATCGCCGGGCACGATGTCCACATGGATACGCGCCGGTGTGTTATCTTTCGTGTTGACGCGCCGCAGCGGATCCGCCACGACGGACTTGCGCAGATACCCTTCTGTATACCCGCGCCGTACGCCTTCGTTCACCGCATCATATAAATAACCGCCGGTGAGCGCGACCTCCTGCCCGATTTCAAGGAACACACAGGCGAGCCCGGTGTCCTGGCAAAGAGGAATATGCTCCTCGCCGGCGATCCGGATATTCTCCTCGATCTTATCGAGAATATAGGCTGCGCGCTCATTCCGCTCGCAGCCCTTTGCACATTTGATGACGCACAGTACATCCGCAGGCAAATCATAGTTGACCTCCTGTACCATAGTACAGACTGCATCGCGGATCTTAGTGACGTCAAGTTCTCTCATTTTAGTAATTCTCCGGTTTGACCTGGAAATGTGCCTGCGGATGGTTGCATACCGGGCATATCTCCGGGGCTTCTTTTCCTACATAAATGTGGCCGCAGTTCTGGCACTGCCAGATTACGACATCATCCTTCGCGAAAACGGTTTCGTCCTGGATGTTCTGAGCGAGTTTGAGATATCTCTTTTCGTGTTCGCGCTCGATCTCGGCAACGCCTTCCATGATCTCAGCGATCTCATCAAACCCTTCCTCTCTGGCAGTCGCAGCCATCTCTTTGTACATGACTGTCCATTCTTCATTCTCACCGGCAGCCGCGTCGAGCAGATTCTCATAGGTATCGCCGATGCCCTGGAACAGCTTGAACCACAGTTTGGCGTGTTCCTTCTCGTTGGCAGCCGTTTCCTCAAAAATGTGCTGGATCTGTATATAGCCGTCTTTTTTCGCCTGGGACGCATAGTAAGTGTACTTGTTGCGCGCCATGGACTCACCGGCAAATGCTGTCTTCAGGTTCTCCAATGTTTTTGTTCCGGTCAGATCTTTCATTCTTATTCCTCCTCTTCCTGCAGATCATTCCTCCATATGGATCTTGGCGCCGAGCCCCTGCATCTTCTCTACAAACCGCTCGTAGCCGCGCTGGATATGGTAAATATTCGTCACTTCCGTTCTTCCGTCTGCGACCAGCCCCGCCAGTACCATCGCAGCGCCTGCGCGCAGATCGGTCGCCTGAACCTTGCTGCCCTTGAGTCTGGCATTGCCAGTCACCAGTGCGCAGCGGTCGTCCGTCTTGATGCTGGCACCCATCTTCTTGAGTTCAGGCACGTGCATGTAACGGTTTTCAAAAACGGTCTCGATGACAGCGCTTGCCCCGTCTACCGTCGTCAGAAGCGCCATAAAGATCGCCTGCATATCCGTCGGGAAACCGGGATACGGCAGGGTCTTGATATCGGTAGAAGTCAGACGCCTGTCAGTGGCCTGCACGACCAGTCCTTCGTCAACCGGAATAACCTCCGCACCGCATTCACGCAACTTTGCAATAATGGGCTTTATGTGATCCGGAAGAACATTCTTCACAAGAACAGCCCCGTGCGTGATCGCAGCTGCCACCATGAAGGTGCCGGCTTCGATCCGGTCGGGAATGACATTGTGTCTGGCGCCGTGGAGACTCTCTACACCGATGATGCGGACAGTGTCTGTGCCGGCGCCCTTGATCCTGGCGCCCATCTTGTTGAGGAAGTTCGCCATATCGGTGATCTCCGGCTCCTGCGCCGCGTTTTCAATGATCGTGGTCCCTTCCGCCAGCGTTGCCGCCATGATGATATTCTCCGTCGCACCGACACTCGGGAAGTCCAGATAGATCGTGTTCCCGTAGAGGCGGTTTGCCCGCGCCGTGATAACATCGTTGACCGTGTCCACTTCTACCGTCGCGCCAAGCGCCCGCAGCCCCTTGATATGCAGCTCTGTCGGCCGTTCGCCGATTGCGCAGCCACCGGGCAGATGGATCGTAGCGCTGCCAAAGCGCGCCAAAAGCGGCCCCATCGCGAGGATGGAAGCGCGCATTCTGGTCACCAGTTCCTGCGGTGCTTCTGTTGTCTCAATGCCGCGCGCCGTGATATTGACGCGGTTGTTCGCCAGATCCTTCTCGACTTTGGCGCCGAGCGCTTCGATGATCTGACACATGATTTCTACATCTTTCAGTGCCGGGACCGATTTGATCTCGCAGGTCTCCTCGGACAGCAGTGTTGCCGCCATAATCGGCAGCACCGCATTTTTGGCACCGCTAATGACCACTTCGCCATGAAGCGGTCCGCTTTTTTCAACTATAATTTTTGCCACATCCAACTCCTGTGCACTACGCTTCTGTCTTAGAGGTTTTTCAGTTCCTCAATACAATTCTTGCAGATGTTTTTGCCGTTGTGGTTGATGACATCCACCGCGCTGCCGCAGAAGATGCAGGCAGGCTCATACTTCTTGAGGATGATATACTCTCCGTCCACGTAGATCTCCAGCGGGTCCTTGATGTCGATACTCAGCGTTCTTCTGAGCTCGATCGGCAGAACGATCCTTCCAAGATCGTCCACTTTTCTTACGATACCAG
The DNA here is from genome assembly GCA_902790905.1 of uncultured Eubacteriales bacterium. Taxonomy (GTDB): domain Bacteria; phylum Bacillota; class Clostridia; order Peptostreptococcales; family Anaerovoracaceae; genus RUG13615. Next base: position 14,847 of record CADATO010000019.1, on the reverse strand, counting down.
TCGCCTTCATAATACCCTCTCCTATCTTTTAGTCCGTCTTCTTCAACATACCAACGAGCGACGATACAGCCTTTCCGACTGACGACAGGGACTGTACGAGGTTCTCATTGCCATGAAGTGCGTTCTTGACGCCTCCCATTGAGGTCGTCACATCGTCCAGCAATCCATCAACTTCATTGACGCGTTTGTTCGCGACCGACGCGATCGGTTTGGCATCCTCCAGAATCTGATTCACTGTTTTCAGGGTCCCCAGAGCCTTGACCACAAGGACGATCAGAAAGATGACCAGCACGATCAGACATGCCATCAGCAAAAACATACATAATTCTCTAACTGTGAAAGTTGCGTCCATAATAGTCAGACTCCTCCTATTCTGTTTATATTATCTTACAGTATTTGTAAAGACGCAAGCAAAGATGATGTTTATCTTTGTTCTTTTTATGCACTAACCCTTTTCCCGCTCGTAAAGAGCCATGATCGAGGGGCTGTAATCACTGCCCTCATAGACGTAAAGCGGCTCTCGCAGGTCGAGTTCGCTGCCCCCGTTCTTAAGGAATCGCACCAGCACCAGATTCGGATCCTTGCCTTTGCGCGGTGCGACCGGCAGGATTTCTTTGGCCTCCAGGTGCCTTCTGCGCCCCTCCGACAGGATGTCGACAAGTCTGGACGGCCGGTGAACCATGCAGAGCGTGCCGTGGTCGCGCAAAAGCGCGGCAGCAGCGTCCAGAAAGTTTTCCAGACCGCCTTCGATCTCGTGCCGGGCGAGCGCCACCTCTTTGCGGCTGCTGACCATCGGACCGCCGCCGCGCACATACGGCGGATTGGTCACGACCAGATCGAAGCCTTCCCGCTGGGATTCTTCGAACGGAAGATCCCGGACATCTCCGGTCAGGATCTCGCAGCGGTCCGCAAACCCGTTGAGCACGGCGCTGCGGCGCGCCATATCGGCAGCCTGCGGCTGGAGTTCAACGCCTGTCAGCGCTGCCTGCCGGAATTTGGCCAGCAGGATCATCGCAACGGCCCCGTTGCCGGTGCCCAGGTCGCAGATGCGCTTTGGCTCTCTCACTGCGTCGGCTGCAAAAGTCGCCAAAAGGACCGCATCGATCCCGTAGCGAAACCCGCCTTCGTCCTGGATCAGCGACAGTCCGCCAAATCCCATGTCATCGATGCGTTCCTTCTTTGCCATACGTTATATTCCTCATCCCGGCTGGCTTGTTGAGCCGCCGGTTTATTCTGCGCGTTCAGGCTTGCCTGCGTCAGGTCTGGCGCCTTCCTGCGGCTTGCGGCGGCGGTTTCTGTGCCGGCGGCGCTTGCGGTGCGGTGCATCGCCCTTTCCGCCCTCGTTGCCGGCGGCCTGCTCACGGCCTGCCTGGCTGCCGGCCTGCGATTCCTGTTTCGCCTCCCCGGCTGCATGGCTGTCTTCCCGGCGGCGCGGCGGTCTGCTGCGTCTTGCACGTTCGCGGTCCTTGCCGTCCTTGCCTGCCTCGTCGCCCTCCGCGGACTCCGCTGCCTTCTTTTTATTGCCGTTCGACGCGCTTTTTTTCGGCGGGTGCTGCAGCCCCTTGCCGCGGCGCTTGTCAAGCCGCGTGATATCTTCTTTGCCGTAGACCAGGACCTCGCTGTCGAGCTTTTCGTATTCCTCGCCCTCCGCGTTGGTCTCCGTCTGGATCAGGCGGCACTTGATCTTGTCGATCAGAATATTGATATCCATGACGACTGCCAGCCCTTCCGGTGTCTCGATGCGTTCGCCGATACCGGGCATGCCTTTGCCGAGTTCCTGGTAGATATCGTTCTCGAACTTCAGGCAGCACATCAGACGGCCGCACATACCGGAGATCTTGGTTGGGTTGAGCGACAGGTTCTGCGTCTTCGCCATCTTGATGGACACAGGCTGGAAATCCGGCATCCACTCACGGCAACACAGCCCGCGGCCGCAGTTGCCGATGCCGCCCATCAGTTTGGCTTCATCGCGGACACCGATCTGGCGCAGTTCGATCCTCGTCTTGAAGACAGAGGCCAGATCCTTGACCAGATCGCGGAAGTCCACGCGTCCGTCTGCCGTAAAGTAAAAGATGATCTTGCTGCGGTCGAACGTATACTCCACATCGACCAGCTTCATATCCAGCCCGCACGCATCCACTTTTTCCTGGCACTGCACCAATGCCTGCTCGCGCTTTGCCTTGTTCTCTTCATACCGTGCCCGGTCTTTGGCATCCGCAGAACGCAGCACCTTGCGCAAAGGCTTGACGATCTGCTCCTCCGGGACGGCGGTCTCGGTCATGGTGATCAGACCGAACTCCATCCCGCGGGCGGTCTCGACGATGACTTCCTCATCTTTGCGGTAGATCCGCCCCGCCGGGTCAAAATAGTACTCTCTCCCGGAGCCCGGGAATCGCACTCCAACAACATTGACCATGTCTGTGTTTTCCTCCAACTGTAACTGTTCTTATTTGCGCAGCGCCGACAGCACCATCTTCTTCAGTGCACTGTCCGCTCTGTCGCCGCGCCGTATCTCTTCTCTTGTTTCTTCGAGCTGTGCCACCAGCCGGTACAGCCTGTCGCGTTCCGTCGCAGGGAGCCCGTCTGTCAGCAGGATGCCGCAGCGCCCTTCCAGTGCATCGACAAAAAGCAGCGCATCATTGCGGCCTTTTGCCCGCGGCTCGATGATCTCCCGCAGCTGGTAATACGGCCGCCCTTCGAGCAGCCCGTCCAGCAGTGCTGCCGCCTCATCCGCCGCTTCACGGCCCTCTTCACCCGACCGGCCGTACGCGTTGAGCCGCAGATGGACGCAGCGGGAGCGGATCGTCGCCGGCATGCTCTCCATATTCTCGGAGAGAAGCAGGATGACCGTGCCGGGAGCGGGCTCTTCCAGCGTCTTCAGAAACCGGTTGAACGCGCGCGGCGTAATGCTGTCCGCATCGCAGATGACCGCCACGCTCCGGTCGCCTTCCAGCGGCTTTGAGCCCAGCCGCTCCTGCAGCGCCTCGACATCTTCGTCGCGGACGCTGGCGACCTTACTGCCCTTCTTCTCGGTGGCTTCCACAAAAATGACATCCAGGTGATTGCGGTCTGCGATCCGCCGGCAGGTCGGGCAGTTCCCGCATCCTTCCCCCGGAGCAACCGGGCAGAGCAGGGCCTGTGCAAAGGCGGTCGCAAAAGCGGTCTTGTCGACGGAGCGGGGAGACTCCACGATGAAGGCGTGCGGGACATTCCCGCTTTTGATCATCGTGCGGATCTTGCCGATCAGCGCATCATTGTCTTTGATCTGCGCAAAACTCATTCGTTCTTCCTACCCCGTTTCCTTATAGTCCGTGTTTTTTCATCAGCAGTCTGTCGAGCTGGCGGGCGATCTGCCGGCTCACTTCCTCGATCGGCTGCTCGCCGTCGATGCCGACAATGCGGTCCGGATACTTCTGCTCGAGCGCCAGATATCCCTCATAGACCCGTCTGTGAAACGCCGCACTTTCCTGTTCCATACGGTCCATAGCGGCCTCATCGATGCGGGCGTGGCTCTTTGCCGGATCCACCTTGATGAGGATCGTCGCATCGGGAATGCAGTCCCCGATCGCATAGCCGTTGATCGTGGTCACACTCTCCCCGAGCCCTCTGGCATATCCCTGGTAGGCGATCGAAGAGTCGACATAGCGATCGCAGACGACCGTCCTGCCTGCTGCAAGCGCCGGCCGGATCACTTCGCTGACGAGCTGGGCGCGGCTGGCTGCATAAAGGAGAGACTCCGTCATCGGCACCATTTCCTTATTGGCGGGATCCAGGATCACGCTGCGGATCTTCTCCCCCAGGGCTGTGCCGCCGGGTTCTCTGGTGAACAGTACGTCTTCTCCCTTTTCTGTCAGGTATTCTTTTATAAAAGCGAGCTGGGTCGTCTTGCCGGACCCGTCGCCGCCTTCTACTGTAATGAAGAGTCCTTTCTCCATAGTCGTCTCCGGCCTTCCTACCGTCTGGGTTTTCTGCTGCTTCCTGATGTACGCTTTTTACGGCTGTTCGTTTTTGTCTTCCCGGAAGCGCCTGTGGTCTGTTTGAGCAGGTCAAGCAGCTGATCGATCAGAATATACGCGATATAGGCGACCGGTACGCAAAGCATGATCACAAAAGCGATCCGCAGGATCTGCATAATATCCACCTTTACCGCACCTCCTTTTCTGTCGTTCCTGCTGGTTGTCCATGCGCCGCAGTTAAGTGCGCATTCCAAGACAAAATATTATAACACAGCAATTGGCGCAACTGCAAAATAATATGTTTGTTAGCACTCTTTTTTATTGAGTGCTAAATTTTTGTTTACTTTTTGGAATCGCACATTTACAATGAATTTAGACACAGAAAACGCGGCAAGGCCGCCATGAAATGTGAAAGACGGAAAGACCCTTTTTCAAGGAGGAAACAGACAGCAATGAACATCGACAAACTGACCATGAAAGCACAGGAGGCCATCCAGGAGACCCAGAACAACGCCATCCGGCTGGGCAACCAGCAGATCGACGGCGAACATCTGCACCTCGCCCTGCTGCAGCAGGACGGCGGCCTCATTCCCAAACTGATCAACAACATGGGCAAGGACGCAGCTGCCCTCACCCGCAGCGTCGAAGCGGAGCTCAATAAGCTCCCCAAAGTACAGGGCGCCGGCGGCAGCCTCTACACCACCCAGCGGTTTAACAAGCTGCTGATGGAGGCGGAAAAGGCCGCGGAGCAGTTCAAGGACGAGTACATCAGCGTCGAGCACCTGTATCTCGCCCTGCTCGGGGAACGCAACACCCCGTCCGCGCAGCTCTTCCGGCAGTACGGGATCACAAAGGACGGGTTCCTCGCGGCGCTCGAGAAAGTCCGCGGTAACCAGACGATCACCAGCCAGGACCCGGAGGACAACTACGAAGCGCTGGCCAAGTACGGCCGCGACCTCGTGGAGATGGCCCGCGCGGGCAAACTCGACCCGGTCATCGGCCGCGACGAGGAGATCCGCCACACCATCCAGATCCTCTCCCGCCGTACCAAGAACAACCCGGTCCTCATCGGTGAGCCGGGCGTCGGCAAGACCGCTGTCGTCGAAGGCCTCGCGCAGCGGATCCTGAACGGCGACGTACCGGAAGGTCTGAAGGACAAGACCATCTTCGCCCTGGACATGGGCGCCCTCATCGCGGGTGCGAAGTTCCGCGGCGAATTCGAGGAACGCCTCAAGGCGGTCCTGAACGAGATTGAAAAGTCCGAAGGCCGCATCATCCTCTTCATCGACGAGATCCACAACATCGTCGGCGCCGGCCGCACGGAAGGCTCCATGGACGCCGGCAACCTGCTCAAGCCAAAACTCGCCCGCGGCGAACTGCACTGCATCGGTGCCACGACGCTGGACGAATACCGCAAATACATCGAAAAGGACGCTGCACTTGAGAGGCGATTCCAGAAAGTGCTCATCGGTCAGCCTACAGTGGAAGACACCATCTCCATCCTGCGCGGCCTCAAGGAACGCTTTGAGATCCACCACGGCGTGCGCATCACCGACAACGCCCTGATCGCCTGCGCCACCCTCTCCGACCGCTACATCAGCGACCGGTTCCTCCCCGACAAGGCCATCGACCTGATGGACGAAGCGGCGGCGATGATCCGCACCGAGATCGACAGCATGCCCGCGGAGCTCGACCAGATTTCCCGCAAGATCATGCAGCTCGAGATCGAAAAGCAGGCGCTCGGCAAGGAGGACGACCCCGCCAGCATGAAGCGCCTCGAGAACATCGACAAAGAGCTCGCGCAGCTCAAGGATGAGAACGCGGCCATGCGTGCCCAGTGGGAAGGCGAAAAGGCCGGCATCACCGAGCAGAAAGCCCTGAAAGCGCAGATCGAAGAGGTCCGCCACCAGATCGAGGACGCGGAGCGCAAGTACGACCTGGAGAAGCTGGCAGAGCTCAAGTACGGCACTCTGCCCCAGCTGCAGAAGGACCTGGAATCGCTCAAAACCAAAGACGGCGGCACACGGAAAGATGACGACCGCCTGCTCAAGGAGGAAGTCGACGAAGAAGAGATCGCAGAAGTCGTCTCCAAGTGGACCGGCATCCCCGTCGCAAAACTCGTCGAGACCGAACGCGAAAAACTCCTGCACCTGCCGGAGATCCTGCACAAGCGCGTCGTTGGCCAGGATGACGGCATCGAGGCGGTCAGCGAGGCCATCCTGCGCGCAAGAGCAGGCCTCAAGGCGGAGAACCGCCCCATCGGCAGCTTTATCTTCCTCGGCCCCACCGGCGTCGGCAAGACCGAGCTCGCCAAGGCGCTCGCCGAAGCGCTCTTTGACAGCGAGAAGAACATGATCCGCATCGACATGTCCGAGTATATGGAGAAGCACTCCGTCAGCAGACTGGTCGGCGCGCCTCCGGGGTATGTCGGCTACGATGAAGGCGGCCAGCTCACAGAGGCCGTCCGGCGCCGCCCCTACTCCGTCATCCTGTTCGATGAGATCGAAAAAGCGCACCCGGATGTCTTCAACATCCTGCTGCAGCTGCTCGACGACGGCCGCCTGACCGACAACCAGGGCCGCACCGTCGACTTCAAGAACACCATCGTCATCATGACCAGCAACATCGGCAGCGCGTACCTCACCGAGCACATCCGTGAGGACGGCACCATCGATGAGAGCGTCAAGGACGAAGTCATCCGCGAGATGAAGCAGCACTTCCGCCCCGAGTTCATCAACCGCATCGACGACACCATCGTCTTCTCCCCGCTCACAGAGGCGCAGATCGAGAAGATCATCGACCTCTCCATGGAAGACATCCAGAAGCGGCTCGAAGACCGGAACATCACCATCCGCCTGACAGACGAGAGTAAAAAGCTGATCGCGAAAGAAGCGTACTCGCCGATGTACGGCGCGCGCCCGGTCAAACGGTATCTGCAGAAGCATATCGAGACCGGCCTTGCCGCCCGCATCATCGCCGGCGAGATCATGGACGGCCAGGAAGTGGTTGTCGATGCAAAGAACGGCACGCAGCAGTTCACGGCGGAGTAAATCACCCGATGCCGGCATGAATGCCGTAACAACGCCTGTATAGTCTGTACATAAAAACTGCCCGGGAATTCCCGGGCAGTTTTTTATATGCCAGTGCGTTAGGGGGGTAATAATGCTTACTCCTTCAGAGCGCCCTTGCGATAGCCATCGCGAATGTCGCGCCACAGATCGAGGTCTGCATTGTCGAAGGTTTCGCCTTCGAATTCGTCCGGGTCGAAGATTTCGTCTTCGCCAGCCTTCTGATGCATCTCGAAGTTCTTGAGGAGCTTTCTGCAGGGCACCAGACCGAAGAAGATGAGGAACAGGGTGTTGACCCAGACTGTGAGGCCGATACCAACGTCACCGACATCCCATGCGCCCTGCATGGTGAAGAATGCACCAATGATCGGGCAGACGAGGTAGATGATGTTGACAACCCACTTGGACCACATCGGCTGTACTTCTCTATCACGGAAGAACCAGCTCATGTAGGTGTTAGCACTGTAGTTCTGGTTCAGAATGGTTGTGAATGCGAAGAAGAACAGTGCAATACCGACGAACTGCGGTGCAAAGCCGTCTACCCTCAAACAGCCAGTATGTGTTATTAAAGAAAGTGTATTAAAACATAACGAATTCTTATATTCCCCATTTTCCAGCCTTTTCGGCGGATTCAGGTGACAAAAAGACCCCTGCAGCACCGTGCCGCAGGGGCTTTGTTCATGGAGTCCTGATCAGGAGGCTTCCGCTTTTAAACTACTGTCCGTCTTCAAAGAGTGCCAGAAAGTCGCCGTATCCCTCTTCCTCCATCCTGTCATACGGAATGAAACGCAGTGCAGCCGCATTGATGCAGTACCGCAGCCCGCCCTGTTCCTCCGGGCCGTCCGTAAAAACATGCCCGAGGTGCGACGAAGCTTCCGCGCTGCGCACCTCCGTGCGGTACATGCCGTACGACAGATCCAGGTGCTCTTTCACCGCCCCTTTGCCGATCGGCTTCGCGAACGCGGGCCAGCCGCAGCCGCTGTCGTATTTGTCAAGCGAACAGAAGAGCGGCTCTCCGCTCACGACATCCACATAGATCCCCTTCTCAAAGAAGTGATCGTATGCGCCTGTGAACGGCGGTTCCGTGGCCGCGTTCTGCGTCACTTCAAAAGACGCCCTGCCGATGCGGGCAAGGCGCTCCTCTTTGGTTTCCTTATTATAATCCGCCACGCGTGCACCGCCCGCAGCAGTTTTCCGGGTATTGTCCGTCATGCTTACATCCTTTCTTTTGTCCCGCTGATGCAGAGCGATTCCTAGATCACCAGATTGTTGGATTTGCGTAGTTTCTGACAGTACTGCGTGCAGAGTTTGTCCGTGCAGTTCGCGCAGCTGAGCGCTTCGTTGGAGTGCTCCCAGAACCTCTCGGGGAACATCATGACACACAGCTCCCAGACGAGCCACACCGCAAAGGCCATCAGGATCAGCGATTGCGAAAAGAAACCGCGCATCGCCAGCATCGGTGTGAACATCATGAGATGGTCCCAGTTGAAGATCCGGCATGTCGTGCAGCACCGGTTGTGCAGGATCAGCCGGAACGGGCACCAGATCAGCACGCAGATCAGATCGCACACGTAGAACGCCACGGTAATCAGGAACAGCACCCTGTCGTCGATGACATTCGTCTCCCGCAGCACGATGAGCGCGATGATCCCGGCCGCAAAGATGATAAAAACCTTGTAGGCCGCTTTGGTCGTCTCGATGATGTACTTGCGCAGGTTGATGTGGTCGATTGCCTCTTTGATGGGGCGGAATCGCATCTTGAACAGCTTCTGCGAACCGAGCGCCAGCCGCGTGCCCACCGGGATCAGCTGCAGCAGCATATCGAAGACCCACAGCCCCCACAGCAGATGGAAGACCGAGAGATGCTTGAAGAAGTTCCAGCCCTTCAGCACATCCAGCTGCGACGGCCAGCGGAACGCGATGAACACCGTCGCCGCGAAGATAAAACAGCGCGTCACAAGACGCCCGATGTAGATCTTGCGGATCCTGGACCGGGGCGGTTTTCTGACTGCATCAAGGCAGGCCTCCTTATCGAAGGTCTCCGGTGCAGTGTTATGCAGTTCACTGTTTTTCCCCTCAATCATAAAAAGTCTCTCTTTTTATGTCAGTATTTTCGCACAAATACACTGCATTTGCAATCCTTCCTGCGGATGAAAAACCATATTTTCTGGACGCTGTTCAAAAAATCTTTTCCCTGATCAGGCCGAAACCATGCCTCGACAATGACAAGTCTGTAACAACCTGTGAGTAATATAAGAAAATGTTGGAACGGGTATGCATTTATTAAGGAATCGCAATTACTGGCGAAACAATTGACAAACCCTTCTTCTAATAAATATAGTAGCCATAGTTGATCCGGTATAAGCGGATCAGTCTGATATACGCCAACTCATATAATCAATGTTAAGGATAATGTTCAGGAGGAAATGACATGCCTAAGCACTTTGAAATCATGGACGGCAACGAGGCAGCTGCATATATTTCTTATGCGTTCACCGAAGTAGCCGGCATCTTCCCGATCACTCCCTCTTCTCCCATGGCGGAACATGTGGACGAGTGGGCAGCGAACGGCAAGAAAAACCTGTTCGGTCAGCCCGTACAGGTTGTCGAAATGCAGTCCGAAGGCGGCGCTGCTGGTACAGTCCACGGGTCTCTTCAGTCCGGTGCTCTGACCACCACCTACACCGCTTCCCAGGGGCTGCTCCTTATGATCCCGAATATGTACAAGATCGCGGGCGAAATGCTCCCGGGCGTTTTCCACGTCTCCGCAAGAACCCTGTCGGCGCATGCGCTGTCCATCTTCGGTGACCACAGTGACGTCATGGGCGTCAGAAGCACAGGCTTCTCCCTGCTCGCTTCTTCGTCCCCGCAGGAAGTCATGGACCTCGGTGCTGTTGCACATCTGGCAGCGATCGATGCCCGCATGGCATTCCTTCATTTCTTTGATGGTTTCCGTACCAGCCACGAGATCCAGAAGATCGAAGCGCTGGACTACGAAGACCTCCGTCCGCTGGTGAACATGGAGTCCCTGAAGGCATTCAGAAAGAACTCCCTCAACCCGGAACATCCGGCTACCCGCGGCACCACCGTCAACCCCGACATCTTCTTCCAGGCAAGAGAAGCCTGCAACACGAAGTTTGCTGAGGTTCCGGCGATCGTCGAAAAGTACATGAAAGCCATCAGCGAGCTGACTGGCAGAGAATACAAACTCTTCAACTACTACGGTGCTGAAGATGCTGAACGTGTCATCGTTCTGATGGGCAGTGCAGCTGAGACCGCTAAGGAAGCGATCGACCTGCTGGTCAGCCGCGGCGAGAAAGTCGGCATGATCAACGTCCACCTCTACAGACCGTTCTCCGTCGAGCACTTCCTCGCAGCAGTTCCCGAAACCTGCAAGAAGATCGCTGTTCTCGACAGAACCAAAGAACCAGGTTCCCTCGGCGAGCCGCTCTATCAGGACATCATGACCCTGTACAGAGAAAAGGATATGCCGATGGTCATCGTCGGCGGCCGTTACGGCCTGTCCTCCAAGGACACCACCCCGGGCCAGATCATCGCTGCATTTGACAACCTCAAACTCGACAACCCGAAGGCGAACTTCACCATCGGTATCGTTGACGAAGTCACCAACACTTCCCTGCCGGTCACAGAAGAGCCCAACACCGCTCCCGAAGGGCAGCGCAGCGCTGAGTTCTGGGGCATGGGTTCCGATGGTACCGTCGGTGCGAACAAGAACTCCGTCAAGATCATCGGCCGTGCGACAGATATGTACTGCCAGGCTTACTTCGTCTACGACTCCAAGAAGTCCGGCGGTCTGACCCAGTCCCATCTGCGTTTTGGCAAGGATCCGATCCGTGCGCCGTACCTCGTACAGGCTGCTGACTTCGTCGCCTGCCACAACCCGAGCTACGTCAACAACTACGACATGGTCGCCACCCTCAAGGAAGGCGGCACATTCCTGCTCAACTGCCAGTGGAGCCCCGAAGAACTCGGCGAGCACCTGCCCGGCAGCATGAAGAGAGCCCTGGCTGCGAAGCATGCGAAGCTGTACATCATCAACGCGATCGACATCGCCCGCAACATCGGCCTTGGCAACCGCACCAACACCATCCTGCAGGCAGCATTCTTCAAACTGGCTGACATCATTCCGATCGACCAGGCTGTTCAGGAAATGAAAGACGCGATCTACAAGACCTACTTCAAGAAGAAGGGTCAGGAGATCGTTGACAAGAACAACGCTTCCATCGACCACGGTATCAACGAACTCGTCGAAGTCGAGATCCCGGCTGACTGGGCTGACGCTCCGGACACCATCGTCGAGAAGGACGTTCCGGACTTCATCAGAGACGTTGTCATCCCGATGAACCGTCAGGAAGGCGACAAGCTGTCCGTCGGCACCATGATGAAATACGGTATCGAAGACGGCACATGGCCGGCAGGCACCACCAAGTACGAGAAGCGCGGCGCTGCCGTCGATGTCCCCGAATGGGATATGACCAAGTGCATCCAGTGCAACATGTGCTCCTACGTCTGCCCGCATGCAGCGATCCGTCCGGTCCTGCTGGACGAAGCAGAAGTCGCTGCTGCTCCGGAAGGTTTTGAAACAAAGACCGCGACCGGTAAGGATATGAGCAAATATCAGTACCGCATCCAGGTCTCCCCGCTCGACTGCACGGGCTGCGGCAGCTGCGTCAACTGCTGCCCGGCAAAGGAAAAGGCGATCAGCATGAAGCCGCTCGCGACCCAACTCAAGGAAGCTGACAACTGGGAATACGCAGTTGAGACTGTCACCGTAAAGGAAGACGCTGCCAGCGACAAGAACGTCAAGAGCAGCCAGTTCTTCAAGCCCTACTTCGAGTTCTCCGGCGCATGCGCAGGCTGTGCAGAGACACCGTACATCAAGCTCGTCACACAGCTGTTCGGTGACCGTATGTACATCACCAACGCATCCGGCTGCTCCTCCGCTTACGGCGGCTCCACCCCGAGCTCCCCGTACTGCACGGACAAGAAGGGCTGCGGTCCGGCATGGGCAATGTCCCTCTTCGAGGACAACGCTGAGTACGCATACGGCTACTTCCTCGGTCAGGCTGCTGTCAAGCGCGAACTCGTCGACAAAGTCAACGCACTTAAAGACGCCGGCGTAGCTGTCGATGCATGCCAGGCATACCTCGACAACGCGATGGATCCGGAAGTTTCCCGCAAGGTCTCCGATGATCTGCTCGCAGCAATCGAAGGCAATGACAGCGAAGAAGCTGCATTCATCCGTCAGAACAAAGAATTCCTGACCAAGAAGAGCGTCTGGGCATTCGGCGGCGACGGCTGGGCATACGACATCGGTTACGGCGGTCTGGACCACGTCCTGGCTGCAGGCGAAGACGTCAACGTCCTCGTTCTGGATACCGAAGTTTACTCCAACACCGGCGGTCAGTCCTCCAAGGCGACCAACACCGCAGCGATCGCGAAGTTCGCGGCAGGCGGCAAGGACACCAAGAAGAAGGACCTCGGCATGATGGCTATGAGCTACGGCTACGTCTACGTCGCACAGGTCGCGATGGGCGCAGATCCGGCACAGACCCTGAAGGCGATCCGCGAAGCGGAAGCTTACAACGGTCCGTCCATCGTCATCTGCTACTGCCCCTGCATCGAGCAGGGTCCGAAGGTCGGCATGGGTCTGTCTCAGCTCGAAGAGAAGAAGGCAGTCGAGTGCGGCTACTGGCACCTGTACAGATACAATCCGGATCTCAAGAAGGAAGGCAAAAACCCCTTCACGCTCGACAGCAAGGAGCCCACAGGCGACTTCCACGCGTTCCTCATGGGCGAAAACCGTTTCGCTTCCCTGGCTCTCTCCTTCCCCGAAAAGGCGGAAGAACTCTACGCCAAGGCGGCCAACGATGCCAAAGAGCGTCTTGAGAGCTACAAGACTCTGGCAAACAGATAAACCAAAGAACGAACAGATTTCAGAAGGTGCCCCGCGCGCCTTCTGAAATCATGTTTACTAAGGAGGAATCACACTATGGCACTTATGACTGCAGAACAGTACATCGAATCCCTGCGTAAGCTCGGCACCAGAGTTTACATGTTCGGTGAAAAGATCGACAACTGGGTGGATCATCCGATCATCCGCCCCTCCATCAACTGCCTGGCGATGACCTATGAACTCGCACAGCAGGAGGAGTACAAAGACCTCATGACCGCAACGTCCAACCTGACCGGTCACACCGTCAACCGTTTCACGCATCTACACCAGGGTCCCGATGACCTGATCAAGAAGGTCAAGATGCAGAGACTGCTCGGCCAGAAGACCGCCAGCTGCTTCCAGCGCTGCGTTGGTATGGACGCATTCAACGCTGTTTACTCCACATCCTTCGAGATCGACGAGAAATACGGCACAAGCTACCATGAAAACTTCAAGAACTTCCTGATCGAAATGCAGGAAGCGGACTACACCGTCGACGGCGCGATGACCGACCCGAAGGGCGACCGCTCCAAGGCACCGCACCAGCAGGAAGATGCCGACCTGTTCGTCCACGTCGTCGAGCAGAGAGAAGACGGTATTGTCGTCTGCGGCGCCAAGGCGCACCAGACCGGTGCTGTCAACTCCCACTGGCACCTGATCATGCCGACACAGTCCATGGGCGAGAACGATAAGGACTGGGCACTGTCCTTCGCCTGCCCCTCCGACGCGGAAGGCGTTTACATGATCTACGGCCGTCAGAGCTGCGACACCCGTAAGATGGAAGAAGGCAGCATCGACGTCGGCAACAAGAAGTTCGGCGGCCAGGAAGCGCTCGTCGTCTTCGACCATGTCTTCATCCCGAGCAAGTACGTCTTCATGAACGGCGAATACGAATTTGCCAACATGCTGGTCGAGCGTTTTGCAGGCTACCACCGTCAGAGCTACGGCGGCTGCAAGGTCGGTGTCGGCGACGTCCTCATCGGCGCGGCTGCTCTGGCTGCTGAGTACAACGGGGCTGAGAAGGCTTCCCACATCAAGGACAAGCTGATCGAGATGACCCACCTCAACGAGACCCTGTACTGCTGCGGTATTGCCTGCTCCGCAGAAGGCTGGAAGACCAAGGCCGGCAACTACCAGATCGACCTGCTCCTGGCCAACGTCTGCAAGCAGAACGTCACCAGATTCCCCTACGAGATCGCTCGTCTGGCGGAAGACATCGCGGGCGGCCTCATGGTCACCATGCCGGCTGAGTCCGACTTTGACTCCGAGACAGTCGTCGGCCGCAACGGCGAGACCATCGGCCAGATCTGCGACAAGTTCTTCGCAGCGAACCCGGCGATCCCGACAGAAAACCGTCAGCGCGTCATGCGTTTCATCGAGAACATGTGCCTCGGCTCCTCGGCTGTCGGCTACAGAACAGAGTCCCTGCACGGCGCAGGTTCCCCGCAGGCGCAGCGTATCATGATCCAGCGCCAGGGCAACATCCAGGGAAAGAAGCAGCTTGCCAAAGATATCACCGGCATTGAGGACTGATAAAGAAACCCATTGCAATTATATACAGAAGGGACGGGGAAGCAGTATGCTCCCCGCCTTTTCTGTGTCATGGCCGAAACTGTCGGCGCATACGAAAACAATGGAAAAGTATTGTTAAAAAGACACAAAACCCTGTTGACAAACCGCAGCCGCTGATATAGTATAAATACAACTGAAAAGACCAAAGGCGTTGACGGAGACAGTAGACGCGCTGCAGAAGGTACAGCGAACCGGGGATGGTGTGAGCCCGGGGCCGAGGGAGCAGCCGGATCGAACATCACTCCTGAGCTGCAGAACTGAACGCGCAGGCAAGTAAGTGCTGACGGGCCTTCCC
>CADATO010000018.1 GCA_902790905.1 uncultured Eubacteriales bacterium | reverse complement strand
CCGATGTGGGGCGATGCCATTGTCTGGGGAGAGCTTCATCGCTCTACCGAATATCTTGTTTATTGGGATTAGTCATCCACACGTTTTGTCCTATAACCCGGCTTTATACCGCGGAATTGAACAAAAAATAATAGTACCGATCTTTCTTTCCAAAGATACCTTGCGGCAAAGTTTCCGTCATTTCCATCTGCCTCATGGACTTGTTTTCCGGCTCTTCATCGGCTCGGACTACATTCTCTTGCTCCTGTGTCCTCTGTGTTGGCAAACTTCTTAATGCTTTCACTTTTCCTGTCCTGTCCAAGCATCCCGTGCCGGTTCAGGCGATCTTTGTTCCAAAACGATCGGTACTATACCTGTTCGTTTTTCTTCTGCATTTCCGGTGGCTCCACCTTCCTTCTTTCCCGTCCATTCTTTGAACGGTCTATTTGTATGAACTTTTCCGCTGTCCCGACCCGGCGTCCTCAGATCCTTCTTCGTCTTCAGATCCCCCGGTGGTTTCTTGTTATCCGAACCCTTTCTCTGTCGGTATCCGGATCATCGATCAGGTTCCTTTCTCTGTCGGATCTTGATCTTTTTTCTTGCGGATCCTTCTTACATGCTTATAGTAGCATCCTGTTAAATATGTGACAAGTGTTTTGGGGCAGGTATATTGTTGTATTTGTGTACTTGAAATACATACAAAATACATGCAATGCTAAGTTCATACAATAGGCAAAACGGCACGAAAATAGACCCCGGCCGCAAAGCCGGAGCCTTTCTATTATCATTGACCAGGAATCGCCCTGTCAGGCGGTTCCGCAGCAGGTATTTACGCTTCCAGCGTCAGGTCGCCTTCCTTGATCCAGCCGATCTTGCGGAAGAAGTGCGCAATGATGGGCGTCAGCACGGCCGGCAGGATGATGCTGATCAGGAACAGCCCGAACCAGTCAAACCCGGTCGCCGCGAACGCCTCCGCGCCTCTTTCGAGCGCCGCCTCACTCGGCGCGACCCAGCCGGTCCAGACACCGATCTGGCCGCAGAAGCCGCACGTGCCCATGCCGGAGTTGATCGGCGCGCCGTTCATCTGGAGTTTGAACAGGCAGGTCGCGATCGGTCCGGTGATTGCCGATACGAGCGTCGGCGGGAACCAGATGCGGGGATTGCGGATGATGTTCGGCATCTGCAGCATCGAGGTGCCGATACCCTGCGAGACCAGGCCGCCCCAGCGGTTTTCCTTGAAGGACATGAACGCAAAGCCGATCATCTGCGCGGAGCAGCCGGCTACCGCCGCACCGCCCGCAAGACCCGTCAGGCTCAGCGCCGCACAGATCGCCGCCGAGGAGATCGGCAGTGTCAGCGCCACACCGACCACGACAGAGACGACGATGCCCATGAGGAACGGCTGCAGATCGGTCGCCCACATGATCAGGTTGCCGACATACGAAGCCAACTTGCCGAGGCCCGGCGCGATCAGCGCCGACAGGCCGATGCCGATGAGGATGGTCACGATCGGCGTCACGAGGATATCGATCTTGGTCTCCTTGCTGATGGCCTTGCCGCATTCGGTCGCGATGATGGCGACGAACAGGACTGCGAGCGGGCCGCCGGCGCCGCCCAGGGCATTCGCCGCAAAGCCGACCGCTGTCATTGAGAACAGAACCAGCGGCGGCGCCTGTAGCGCGTATGCGATCGCGATGGCCATCGCGGGCCCGCTCATCGCGGATGCCAGACCGCCGACCGTATAATCCACACCGCCGATGGTGGCGACGACCTGCGTCAGCCAGGCGATGTGGAACTGTGTGCCGATGGTATTCAGAATGGTGCCGATCAGAAGCGAGGCGAACAGTCCCTGTGCCATCGCGCCGAGGGCATCGATGCCGTAGCGCTTCGCGGATATCTCAATGTTTTTGCGTTTCAGAAATTCTTTCATTATTGACTCCAGATACATACTCCTTTATCCTGCGGCGTTTCCTGACGAAAACGACGCATCGCTCTTATTATCTGTTTCCGCCACCTTCTTGTCAATATTGATTTCATCAGAAAACCGGCCCTGCCAAAAGAGCAGATGCCGGTCTTCTTTCACGCCGCATAAAGCGGCCGCTTTGATACAGTTTTTTCAGCCCTGCGCAGCACTATTGCCTTTTGCGCCTGCAGGCGGCCAGCAGCAGTGCTGCGATACCGGATGTAGCAGCCGCAATGATCAGCGGCGCCGTTGTGAACGGATCCCCTGTTCCGGGTTTTCCGTCTTTGGCAACTGTCCTGTTCGCAAAGGTCTGCTGGCCGTCGTAGATGATCTCCGGCTGCGCCGTTCCATCCCCGTTATCGTGCAGTATGACTGTCACGTTCAGCACATGGGCATCGTAGATCATATCTGCTGTTTCAAAGGTATCTCCTTTCTTCGCCGCACCCCGCGGCACGACCTCCTCGATCCTGTAGCGGAACGTACTGCCCTCAACGCCTTCCAGTGGGATCTCCTCGAAGAGAATCCTGCCGTTGCCGTCATTCTCAGCAATGAGCTCCGTTTTTCCGCCGGGCATCGGCGCACCCTCCACCGGTGTCAGGCGGAACTTGAACTGCCCTGCAGCAGGCGCTTTCCCGTCCAGCGTTTTCTTTGCCTCCAGTTGCACCGGGACAGCCGCTGTATAGGAATTGCTGAAGTGCAACGCTTCCGGATCCGCACTGTTCTCCGCCGGATGCACATCCAGCGTGCCGTCTCCATTGTCAGCGACCTCAATCACAACATCGTATACAGTATCGTCGAAGACGTACCCGCCGGCTTCTGTGTTCTCCTCACGGACCTTGTAAGTATGCGTGCCAAGCTCGTCCTGATCATACTTGAGCGGTGCAAAAGCAAATCCGCCTTCCTCATCATTGGTGACTGTCTGCAGAACTTCACCGTTTTCATCCAGCAGTTCAAAGCGGAACTGTTCCGCCTCCAGCGTTCTGCCGGTGAGTTCTTTGCTGCCCTGGAGCGTGATCTCCCCTTCCGCATGGTACTCATTTTCAAACGCCAGCTTTTGAGGGTCATCACTTTCTTCTGTGGGAGCAATATGCAGCGTGCCGTCACCGTTATCGGTGACTTCCAGAACGACTGTGTATTCTTTATCAGAATATGTGTATCCCGGGGCATCCGCTGCTTTTTCCCTGACTACGTACGTATGCGTACCGACATCAGGCAGGGTATACTGCAGCGGCTCGAAGGGAATCTTTCCACCCTCTTCATTGTCGACCGTCTGCAACAGCGATTGCTGATCATCCGTCACTTCGTATACTTCGAATGTGAACTGCCCGTCTTCCAGTGCATGACCCTGCAGGGTTTTCTCACCTGCAAAGGTGTAACTGCCTTCGGCATGGTAGGTATTTCGAAGCTGATAATCGCCGGCTTCCGTCTTTTCAAGCGCTGTCCGAATCTGTCCATAGACATCGATGAGGAAAGAAACATCCTCGCCGGGATCGTATCCGCCGGGGGCGGAGACTTCATGGAGCTGGTAGGTGACAGCTGTTTCCAGATGTGTTACCAGATGCGGTTTCCCGTTCGTCGTCCATTCGTCGATCACTTCCCCATCCTGGAGAATCTGTAGCAGGACTCCGCTCAGCGGTGCATCCGCACGATCATCGACCTTTGTGAAGGATATCTCTGTCGGAACATCTTTCATCTCGATCTGTGCCGTTTCTTCGCCATCCACCGTTACCGTGCCGTCGCTGCTGACAGTGAAGCTGACCGGGTCGGCGAGGATATACCCGGCCGGTGCTTCCGTCTCTGCAAGTTTGTAGTCACCACTTGCCAACTCGGCTGTAAAAGGCTCTTCCGTACTTGTCCATTGATATGGCTGGTCCTCCGGATCGAGCACCAGATCCCCGTCGGCATCACGGATCTCGAGTCTTGCACCTGCCAGCGGCTTGCCTTTTTCGTCCACTTTCAGAAGCGGTACCTCGTGATTGCGTTCATTGAACACGGTCATCGTCGAGGCGACCAGCATAGAGCGGATTTCACTGTCCGCCACATCCTCCGGTTTTTCAAATGCCACATCCGCACTTTCACGGAGAACAAAGTAATGCGGCGTCGGGTCTTTGTGATACCCTTCCGGTGCCTTGGCCTCCACGAGCTTGTAGAGGACCGCCTGCTCGAGCGACGGGACTTTGATATCATCTGCTTCCTCGATCTTGAGTTCGTCTTTCTGCTTCCAGGCGCCGTCCTTGTACTCATAAAGGTTGAACGTCACGTCTTTCAGATGATCGCCCTTTTCATCGCGCTTATCCAGCCAGATCATGATGTCGCTGATTGACTGGCCGGAGCCCTTCATGACAACAACGTCCTGATCGATCACCGAGCCCTCGCTGTCCATGTATCCTTCGAAGTAGGCCTTATTGCTGACGTTGACCGTTTCTCCGACAGCACCGAGGACTTCTGCCGTATACCGGATCTCCAGATGCTTGTTGTCTGGGACAGTCAGCACGAACGTATTGTCCTTTGCCATCCGGCTCATGTCGACGGTGTAATCCGTTCCCTTCACAAGGGCCTTGCCCGTCCTGACATCGAGCACGCGGATACTGTCTGCAGAGATCTGCAGGGTGGCACTGCTGGTATCGTAGACTTTTACGGTATCCCCACCCGGCACCAGATCCATATCGTCCGGATTCAGGTCGATGGTAAAGGAAGCGTTCGGCGCGATGTTCTTGTTGTAGAGCATCTCCTTGGTCAAGGCTTTGTGGGACAAGCTTGCGGTAGACCCGGACCAGTAAATATCATTGTCGCCGTCTTTCTCCGGTGTCAGCCCTGCTTCATTGAGCCAGGTGAATTTCCTGCCCGTCGTATCCTGCAATGCCTCTTTGTCCACGATCTGCGTGACAATAAGCAGATCGACCCAGACACGTGAGTTTCTGGAATTGTAATCGCCCAGCCTTGAAGAAGACTCATAGTGATTGATATTCCGGACATTAATGGGAACCGTCCCCGTTGCTCCTACGTAGCCGGAATCGTAATCGACAGATAGTCCGGGGCTGTCATAGTTGGCGTAATACCCATAGCCGTAGCGGCCTTCCCCATAGGATGAATTGCCGTTATAGTAGTTGGACGGTGCCGATCTTTTCGGTGAGATCTCTGCCCGGAGGAAGACCTGCCCTTCCGGGATCTTCTCATAGATGACAGCATCCCGCTTTTCACAGGCACCGCTGCCTTTTCCGTTCGGCGTTCCCGCAAAGCCGCCCCGGTTGATGAGCACGTGCCAGTAGACCTTGTCTCCCCGCACCTGATACGTATGCTTGTTGATTTCCTTGTATCCGGACCGGTAGAAATAATCCGAAGAAGTGTCCGTGTTATAGGTGCCATCCGGCATCTTTACGTTCAGGGTGCCGCTGTTGTAATACTGTTTGTACTCATCCAGCTTGCAGGGGATGAGGGTCGAACGGTAGATCACCTTGACAGGCCTGGCGCTGCTCCCTTTGATCTCTCCAAGGAAGTCGATGCGGAAGCCCTTGATCCTCTCCGGCATATCGCCCGATGCAGGGGTGATTTCCTGCGGCGTCACTTTGTACAGTGACCTGTCCGCTGTTACATACGCGTCCGATTCTTTGTCGTAGTATTTCACCACCAGTGCATCCAGCTGGTCCTGTGTGTAGTAGTGCCGGTCGATACCGCTCACGGTATCGGTATAATAATCCTCCGCCTTTACGGTGGTCTTCAGATCCGACGTCCACTCCGCCGTATCCTTGTCCGTTTTGTCGCTGGCATACTTGTCCAGACCGATGATACGGGGCGTATAGGTGTATGTGGAAACATAATAGCCGTTGATGCCGGCCAAGTTGTGGTAATTGCGCTGCGGACCGAAGTAAGTCTCATAGTCCTTGATCTTCGTGCGGTAGGTCAGGGTCACTTCGCAGTCCTCGTATTCCTTGGGAATCGTGTAAGTGAAGCTCCTCGATGCAGGATCTGTCTCCATGGAGGCAAGTTCCGCCGGCACCGTGATGGGGCTGCCCGTTCTCCCATCCGTGATACGCCGGTACGTAGCCGTCACTGGCCCATCAAAGACCAGAGCATCGCTTCCCAGTGTATCCGTTACCTGGCCGCTGATCTTATTGGCATCCAGGTTCTGCGCCTGCGGAGCATTGATCCTGACCGTCCAGGTGATATGCCCGTCAGCGGAAATGGTGCTGTAATTCTTGCTCAGCCAGCTTTTTTGATGATAGACCGTCGTATTATCGTAAGCGTAATTGATGTCCCGCGCATAATGGCCGTCGCTGTCCGCGCCGAAATATACGTAGTTTCTGGGAGCGATGCCGCGCGTTCCGCCGGAGTTATAGTACCCGCCCTGTGTCCAGGCCGTATCGCTGATCGTCGCCGCAGCGATGATCGTCTTGGACTGTCCTGGCGCCAGTTCATCCACGGTAGCGCTCCAACGGTGTGCAGGATAGGAGTCATCCACCTCCTTGTTCTTGAAATTGCTGAGTCCGTTGCCCTTAGTGATGGAACTCTGGCCTTCCATCTCCACTACATCCACGGCAGTAATGAAAGATGCATCCTGACTGAAATAGTCATAGATCGGTACATCCCGCATGACATACTTGTTATACTGGTCCGCACGGACTGTCAGTTTGTAATACTGGGTCTTTGTCGCAGGGTCATATTTATAGGCGCTCTTTGAGACATAGATCTGATTCATGAATGTGCCGGTATCGCTGTCATAAGCAGGCAGCGGATGACCGTCTTCATCCACCATTTCGTCGCCCACCGCATACGCCGTGTTATTGACTTTGCGCCGGTTTGCCGCCGCCGAACTCGGTGTTGTGTCCTTTTCTGCCTGTACCTGCTCATCCACTTTAGACTTGTCGATCTTTGCCGTCAGCGTAATATCCACATATTCGCTGCGCTCGAGAGTGCCCAGATTCCACCCCTTTGTTTCGTAACCGCTGTGGCCGTAGATATCCTTCGGGTTCAGACCGGAAATCTCTGTTACCTGACCGGTGATATCCACCTTCTTGTCGCCCTTGGTCACTTTGACCAGTGTGATACTGTCCTTGACCACATTATCCGTGGTGAACAGATCCGTCAGTTTCACATTTTCGATCGGATCCGTATTATCGTCCCCTGCAGCCACACGGATGGTATACGTCATGATATCTCTGTCCGTGCCGGTGAAAATGATCGCGCCGCGGTAATCTTTATTGAGCTGCTTATCCACGCTCAGTTCGCGCACCACAGGGATCGCATCAAACTCGCATAAAACCGGCAGATTACCAAAATAGAGCACATACGGGCCGCCGTCCGTTTTGATCTTAAAGCTGTCAAAATTACCGTTCACGCTCACGGCAGCGGACTTGATGGACCCCTGCACCTCCCCGATGTATTCATCATCAAAACGAAGCGTGAGTTTTCCGTCGGCGATCGTCCATGTGCCGACGCTGCCATGCGTTCTTCCCCATTTGGTCGTCGGGTCATTCAGCGGCCCGCTCCAGCTTTGTCCGCCGTTGCCGATCACTGCCGGCACTGTGCAAGTAAAGGTGTCCCCGGGATTTGCCAGTTCGTTCCCCAGAACTGCCTCCATATTAAAATTCAATGAGAAGGAAAGATCGCCGTTCCGGTCTATCTTTCCAAGGTTGACCGGCGCATCCTCCAGCGTATAACTCTTTCCATTGACCGTCAGGCTGAAAGCGTCGATATAGTTGTCCAGAGAGAATGTCTTTTCTCCTTCTGCAGGCTCACTCAGTGGTGCCTCTTCATCCGTTTGGGCCTCCTCCTGCGCATTCTCTTCTGCCTTCTCTTCGCTGTCCGCATCCTGCTCTTCCGCAGGAGCCATCTCCTCGTCGGCCACAGGAGCCGTTCCCTCCTCTGCCAAAGGATCCGTTTCCTCGCCCGGTGCCGGCACAGCTGCTTCCGCCCCGGGTGATGTTTCCACCTGGCTGCTGCCAGCGAATGCCCAATCGCCGGTGCCGAACAACATCAAAAACGACAGTATGACAACTGCCGCACGCATACCATAAGAAACACCTCTTCTTTTCATATTCTCCCCTCTCAGTCAGAACGGTGCTGCAGCCGCTGACGATCAACTAGATAAGAACACGGGTGCCGGTAAGGGGATTGCTGCCTTTCCTATTTATTGCCATCAATCCTTTTACTGGTAATTATCAGTTTATCACACCGATCGCTGATAAATGTGTAAAACGATTGTTTTTTTCGGCGATTACGCATAATTGGCATATCGAGCGAACTAAAAAAGCGCTTCCCGGTTGTTAAAAGCCAGAAGGAAGCGCTTTCGCTCATACTATGCCGTTTCGAGGGGACTGGTAGTCCTGCTATTTGTTGGAGCGTCTCCAGATGTTCATCTTCTCAGCTTCCTGGATCAGTTCTTCACGGAAGTCAGGATGCGCGATGCCGATCAGTGCCTCTGCTCTCTCCCAGGTGCTCATGCCCTTGAGGTTGACCATGCCGTACTCGGTGACGACATACTGCACGCAGCTGCGCGGGCAGGTGACGATGGAGCCCTGATTCAACGTCGGCAGGATGCGGCTCTTGACGTTGCCCTGCTTGTCGGTCATCGTGGAGGACATGCAGATGAAGCTCTTGCCGCCGTTGGACAGGTAAGCGCCCATGACGAAGTCGAGCTGGCCGCCTGTACCGGAGATGTGACGGGTGCCGGCACTCTCGGAGTTGATCTGGCCGAAGATGTCCATGTCGACTGCGTTGTTGATGGAGATGAAGTTGTCGATCTGGCTGACAACGTGGACGTCGTTGGTGTAGTTGACCGGTGCGCCCATGACATCCGGGTTGCGGTCCGCATACTCAAACAGCTTCTTGCTGCCGGCTGCGAACGCGAAGACCTGACGGCCGCGGTCGAGTGTCTTGCACTGGCCGTTGATCTTGCCGGCCGCTGCGATGTCGACAAAACCGTCGACGTACATTTCGGTATGCACGCCCAGGTTCTTCAGGTCGGACTCTGCGATCATGCTGCCGACGGTGTTCGGCATGCCGCCGATACCCAGCTGCAGGCAGGCGCCGTTCGGGATCTCGGGAACGATCAGTTCAGCAACCTTCTTATCGATCTCGGTCGCAGGAGCGCTGCCCATCTCGGCCAGCGGAGTGTTGCACTCTACGATCGCGTCGATGTCCTTAATATTGACTTCTGTCTGTGTCAGACCATAGACCCAGGGCAGGTTCTCGTTAACCTCAACGATGACATGCTTTGCACGGGACAGGATCGCGTCGGTGTGGGACGGCGACAGGGAGAAGTTGAAGTTGCCAAATCTGTCCATCGGCGGAACGGAGAACATGACGACGTCGATGTCCGCAACATTGTTTCTGTAGTAGTTGGGCAGCTCGGAGTAACGGATCGGGCCGAAGTAACCCATGCCCTTCTTGATGACCTTGCGGTCCACGCCGCTGCAGTGCCAGCTGTGCCATGTGAAATGCTCACCGGCATCGTCAGCCTTTGCGATCTCGGGCATCCACATCGTAACGCCGCCGCGGACCTTGACGTCTGTCAGCTCGTCTTTTCTTGCTGCCAGCGCCTTGTCCAGCGCGACCGGATGGGTCATGCACCAGGTGTAGTCAACCCAGTCGCCGGACTTGACGACCTTGACCGCCTCTTCCGGTGTGGTCAGTTTGCTCTGATACTCTTTTGCGTAATCCATGTTAAAGTCTCCTCTTTCTTCGTCCCGGCAACCGGGAGCGGAACATTTTCATCACGTGGTTTATACTATATAGAAGCCTTTGCGGCTTAGCAACTGGTTTATTCGCCTTCCGCGCTGTTTTTTTCAGCGGCTGCGGCAGCCTTTTTCTTTTTCCCGCCCTTCTGCGGCTTTGCCCCTTTGACAGGTTTGTCTTCCTTCGGCGCTTTCGGCTGCTTGGCGGCCTTTTCCGCCTTGGCGGCTTTCTTCGCATCCGGATCCTGTTCCGGGCTTGCGGAGACCTCATCGAGCGCTTCCTTTTCAAGCACCGTGAACGCCACCTTGCCGACCAGCGTCTGCGGCAGACTGTCGCGGTACTCGTACTCATACGGCAGCGCGTAGTGGGCGATGTTCTTGCGGCAGTGCTCCTCGATGTCAGCCTTGACCTCCGGCGTCGGCTGCACGCCCTTCTTCAGGACGATGTAGGCCTTGACCTTCTGGACCTTGTACGGATCCGGCACACCGACGACCGTGCTCATCAGAACGTGCTCGTTGCCGTCGATGATGTTCTCGAGCTGCGACGGGTAGATGTTGTAGCCGGAGCTGACGATCATGCGTTTGATGCGCTGGCGGAAATAGATAAAGCCTTCCGCGTCCTGCATCCCGAGGTCACCGGTGTGGAGCCACCGTTTGCCGTCCTCGTGCCACTGCAGGGTCGAGGCGGTCTCTTCCGCATTGTCGATGTATTCGATCATGACCGACGGGCCGGCGATACAGATCTCGCCTTCATGCCCGTAGGGCTCTTCGACCTTTGTGCTCGGCTTGACGATCTTATAGTACGTATCCGGGAACGGGATGCCGATGCTGCCCTCTTTGTAATGCCCGCGCGGGGTGAGGCAGCTCGCCGTGACGCACTCGGTCAGCCCAAAGCCTTCCTGCACTTCGATGGTGGCGTTGTGGTCCTTGAGGAATCTGTCGACCTTGCGTTTGAGTTCGACCGACAAGGAATCGCCTCCCGAGAAGACCCCTTTCAGGCAGGCCAGATCGACGCCCTGCATTTTGTCACTGCGCAGCAGCGCTTCGTACAGCGTCGGAACACCGGCGATGTAGTTGGGCTGCACCTTCTTGAGCAGCTTTGCATACGTCTCCACGCTGAACCGCGGAACGAGATGACATGTCACACCGAGCACGAGCATCGAATGGATGCCGACGCCGAGGCCAAATCCGTGGAAGATCGGCATGATGGAAAGCATCTTCTGGCCGGGCAGGACGCCGGGCACAAACGCGGACAGCTGCAGCGCCAGTGCGTTGAAGTTGAGGTTGGAGAGAAGGATGCCCTTCGTTGTACCGGTCGTGCCGCCGCTGTAGAGGATCGCACCCGGATCTGCACCGCGGCGGGCATACATGTACTCGCCCGTCCAGCTATCCGCCCCGGCGATGAAGTCCGTCCAGGAGATGGTCCCCTCCGCGGTGACGCCGCGGTTTTTCTTATTGATCTTGCGGCCGGAAGTCAGCTTGTAGCCTGTCTTCAGCACGCCTTTGAGCTCTGTGGCGATATCCGCCACGATGACATGCTCCAGTTCCGGCGCTTTGCCGCGGACCGCTGCAACCTTGGTGTAGAACAGGTCGAGCACCAGTACCGCCTTGCTGTGGGAGAACGTGAGATAAAACTCGATCTCACCCTCCGAGGACAGCGGATGGACCATGTTCGGGATCGCCCCCATCAGGTTGAGCGCGTAGAACATGATGATGCCCTGCGGCGCATTCGGCATGCAGATCGTGACCCGGTCGTCGGGTTTGATGCCGAGCGCACGCAGCGCCTTCGCGCAGGTGTGGACCTTGCCGATAAACTCCCGGAAGGTCACTTTCGTGTTTTCAAATTCGTAGGCGATCCCGTCCGGATACGCCTTTGCATTGCTCTCGATGAGCTGGAACATCGACATGTCCGGATAGTCGAGATGCTCCGGAATACCGAGTTCCTGATACGTTGGATACCAAGGTGCTTTTGTTGTCATTGCTCTCTCGTAATATAACTGATTAATAAAAGATGTAAGTGATTGTTTGTATGGGATGCGGCACAGAGCGATTCTTAGAACTCGATGCCGAGCGGCTCGCTGAGCGGCCTGTCGAGCACTTCCGGATGCTCCAGGATGTACTTGAGGACCTTGACCGACTTCGCGAAGTAGAACCCGTCCGCAATGCGCTCATCCAGCGTCAGGCCGAAGTCCACGACATCGGTCACATGCGCCTCGCCGTTCTCATCGTACATTGGCGCCTTATGAATCTCACCGACTGTGCAGACGATGCTGTTGGTGCCGAAGTTGTTGAGGTGATGGTACGGGGCGTCGCACTTGATGCTGCCGAGGTTGCTCATCAGAACCGTCGCGTGATGGATCTGCGTCTCGATGATGTCCGGCGGCAGCATGCCGTGGTAGTCGAGCCACTTGACCGTCTCGATCACAGCGCGCTGGCCGTTGCGCGGCAGATGTTTATACACGTTCAGGATCTTCTCGGTCGCCGAACTTTCCCCATCCCCTTTGCGAAGCTTTCTGGTATCGCCGAGGATCAGGTGGCTCATGTCGTCGAGCACCATCTCGGGGCGGGCATTCGCCATGAGCATCAGTTCTTCGGCACCGTCCTCAAACTCCTGCTTGACCATGAACCCCATGATCACCTTGTTGCGGTCGTAGACCCGGCGGCCGCAGATGAACCGGTTGAGCATCGGACGCTCATAGACCGTCTTGGCCACCGCCTGGACGAAGACATGCCAGGGCTTGGTCTTGAAGCTCGGGTCTTCTTCATTCTTTCTGTCTACATACTCGAGCACCTTCGATACATCGAACGTCTCGTTGATAAAGACTTCCGCATCGGTGCGGTTGTTGTACAGATGCACCATCGCGTAATGGATGGCGTCTACATCGACACGCTTGCCGTCGTATCTGTCACCGCGCTTTTTCTTCGGATGCAGATCCCGGTAGGTGCTGCGGATCTTGTTCGCCGCAGTCGCTGCACCGCTGCGCACAACAGCAGTGCCTCTGGCCGCATTGTTCTTTACTTTCTCGGCGGCCTTTGCCGCCTGATCGCTTGCCTTCTGCACGTTATACTCTCTTTCCCGCTGCCCGGGGCAGCGTATTCCGCCAATTCTTATGCAGTCTTTACGGATGACCGCATACGGAAACATTTTATATGAAAAACGGCTGTTTTTCAACACGGTGTTCACGTTTTCACGCCGCCTGCATTTCTTTTCTTCAGCGCGTCCTCAGCGCATCTTCATACCTATTAAGTGGTGCGCGTTCGTTAATAATGGTATACTGTAATCGCTATGTTAGAATCTTTTGCTGAAAAAACCGCCCCAATCATGGAGGCCTTATCGAGTATCTTCCAGTCCTTCCCGCGGCTCGCGCTGTATTACACGACCGTGGTCAGGTTTGTATTTGTTGTGCTCGCCGTCTTCATCGTCGGCCGGGCTGTCATCTCATTGCTGCGGGCGAAGACGCCCCCGGAGATCTGGGGCTACCTCAGCCTGCCGGGCAGCCACTTTGTGCCGATCCTCCACTGGGAGAACGTCGTCGGCCGCGACAAGAGCGTCGACCTGCACGTCGACCTCATGACGGTCTCGCGCAACCACGGCACCCTCGTGCGCAACAGCCGCGGCGACTGGTACTACAGCGACCTCGACAGCAAGAGCGGCAGCAAGGTCAACGGCAAGACGGTCAACGGACCCACGCTGGTCCGGATGGGCGATACGCTGACGATCGGTGGCGTAGACTGCACACTGATGCCGCCCAGCCTGGCGGAAAAACAGCGCAATGTCATGATGCGCGAAAAGCATTCGACCAGGTTTACCCCCTGGGCGAGTCTGATCGCATTGAGCATCTTCCAGCTGCTCACCTGCATCCAGCTGATCGCTGCAAAAGGTGCGGAACTGCCTTTCATGGTCATCCTCGCCTTCCTGCTCTTCGGCGCGTCGATGTGGATCTACTGTTCGCTCCTGCGCAGCCAGGGGCAGGTGTGCTTTGAGATGGAGACCATCGTCTTTTTCCTCTGCACGCTCAACCTTGCGATCGTCGCCACGTCAGACGCCGCCGGGATCACAACGGAGCTCCTCGCCATCTTCCTCGGCATGGGTCTCTTCATTATCATGTGCTGGTATCTGCGGGATCTGCGGCGCTCGCTGGCGGTCCGCAGGATCCTGGTCATCGGCAGCATCATCCTGCTGCTCATCAACATCGTCTTCGGCAGCGCTTCGTTCGGCGCGGTCAACTGGGTATCGATCGGCAGCTACATGCTGCAGCCGTCCGAGCTGGTCAAGATCGCGTTCATCTTTATCGGAAGCGCCACGCTGGACGAACTGTATGAAAAGAAAAACCTGACGCTGTTCGTCGGGTTCTCGATATTCTGCCTGGGTGCGCTGGCAGTCATGAACGACTTCGGTACCGCCGCCATCTTCTTTGTCACTTTCCTGATCATCTCCTACCTGCGCAGCGGCCAGTTCGGCGCCCTCGTCCTCGTGGGCGGCGTCAGTGCCGCAGGTGCACTGCTGATGATCCGGTTCATTCCGCATATCACACAGCGGTTTTCTTCCTGGCTGCATGCCTGGGATTTCCCGGATGCAGGCGGGTTCCAGCAGGTGCGCGGCATGTCGGCCGCGGCCAGCGGCGGCTGCTTCGGCCTGGGCGCCGGCAACGGATGGTTCCACAGCATCTTTGCGGCGGACACAGATCTCGTGTTCCCGCTGATCAGTGAAGAATGGGGGCTGTTCATCGCACTGCTCGCCGTCTTCTCTCTGGTCGCGCTTGGCCTCTTCGCTGTACGGTCCATCAATTTCGGCAGATCGACATTCTTTACGATCGCCGCCTGCGCCGCAACCTCGCTGATCATCTTCCAGTCGTGCATGAACGTACTCGGATCTCTCGATATCTTCCCCTTCACCGGGGTCACGCTCCCGTTCCTCTCGAACGGCGGCACGAGCATGCTGACTTCCTGGGGGCTGCTCGCCTTCCTGAAGGCAGCAGACACGCGGCAGAATGCATCGCTGGCGGTCAAGTCGGTATCGGATGACCCGGATGAAATATTCGAGGCAGCGGACAACGATGAGGGCGATTACTATGCCCGTCACGGCAGAGCCCGCGAGACATCGGACAACTACAGCGAAGTCTTTACAGAAACCCACCAGTACGCCGGCAAACGCTCCAAACGTTCCAGATCCAAATTATCGGAAGACGTTGTGGAAGATGTTGTGGACTGGCTGGATCTCGAGGCGGATACCCCCGCCAGAAAACGGCGGGCAAGGCATGCCCGCTCCGCAAAGAACAATCCTAAAGGAGGCGCTGACAGATGAAAAAAATGAAAAAGCGTGCGCGCCTCTGCATCGCACTGGCGCTGGTCCTGCTGGTGGGGCTCGGCTACTATGTTTATGAACTCGCCAGAGACGGCGGCGACTGGGCCGCCTACCCGGGCAACGGGGATGTCTACACCAACGGCTATCTCGGCAAAGGCGCGATCTACGACCGCAATGAGACGCTGCTGATGGAGAACACCGACACCGGCGTGCCCTACTACAACGAGAGCTACGACATCCGCACCGCCACCCTGCATGCGGTCGGAGATGCGGTCGGCAACATATCGACCGGGGCCAACCGGGTCTTCGCCGACAAACTGGTCGGCTACAGTTTCCTGACCGGTACGCATTCGGTCACCGGCAACGGCCGCCATCTGATTCTGACGATCGATGCCGACACCTGCGCCGCCGCCAACGGCGCACTGGCAGGCCGCAACGGCACCGTCGGCGTCTACAACTACAAGACCGGCGAAGTCCTCTGCATGGTCAGTTCCCCCAACTACGATCCGACCGATCCGCCGGACCTTTCCGGCGAAGACATGGACGGCGCCTACTACAACAAATTCATTTCCAGCACCTTCGTCCCCGGCTCGATCTTCAAGGTCATCACGGCGACCGCCGCGATCGAGACGCTCGACGGGCTGGACAGCTATGAGTACACCTGCCCGGAAGTCATCTCCTTCGGCGATGCGGAGACCGACAGGATCACCTGTCCGTATGGGCACGGCACGCAGAGCTTTGAGGATGCGCTCGCCAATTCCTGTAACTGCGCCTTCGCGGACATCACTCTGAAAGTTGGCCCCTCGGTATTGGAAGAGTACACCAAAAAGTCCGGCATCACCGGACAGTACAGCCTCAACGGCATCAAGACCGCTGCGGGCACGTTCGACTTCCCCTCCACAGACCTCGCGCTCGCATGGGCGGGCATCGGGCAGTATCACGACATGGTCAACCCCTGCGCGATGATGGTCTACATGGGTGCCATCGCCAATGGCGGTGTCGCCGTCAATCCGACGCTGATCAAAGACGTCACCTTTGCCAACGGCTGGGATGCGGACTTCACATTCAAGCCCGGCAAGGAGCGGCTGCTCGAAGAATCCACCGCAGAAAAACTCGACAGCATGCTGCACAACGACGTGGTCGCCACCTACGGCGAGGACAACTTCCCGGGACTTGATCTCTGTGCCAAGTCCGGTACAGCGGAAGTCGGCGACGGCAATACGCCGCACTCGTGGTTCTACGGGTACATCCGCAACGAGGACTATCCGTATGCGTTCGTCGTCCTCGTGGAGAACGGCGGCAGCGGCGCAGCTGTTGCAGGCGATGTTGCCAATGAAGTCCTACAGGAAATGATCAGTAAGGCACCGATGGATTAAAGGAAACTAAAGACACGGCTGTCACGGCAGTTCCTTCCGCGAACTGAAAACGTTCGCTTCAGGAACTGACCGTGCGCCGTGTCTCTTCATTTTCTCTCCATCGGTGTACTGCTCTATACTGCGTCGGTATACTGAATGTTAATGTAGTCATCCTGGCTCAGGTACAGCACCGACGGATATGCCAGATCGAATGTGAGGACGTCCCCGACGCGGATGTCCTCTTTGCAGTCCTCCACATCGATGATCATATGGTCGCTGCTGTCGCCGACGAGTTCGATCCCTTCCGTGCGCGGATACAGCTTGTCGATCAGGGTGTAGTCGAGTTTGCCCATCCCCAGCAGCGCCCGCCGGCGGATTCCCCGGTCCTCATACACAGGGGTATCGCCAAAGCAGTCCACAAAGATCCTGCCGACCGGATGGGTCGGTTTGTTTTTTACTTCAATGACCTCCGCCTCCAGTGTGAAGACATCCGCATACAGCGGCGCCGTATCGAGCCCCCACAGGTTGGGCAGATCGTAATTGTTGAGAATGCCCTCGCCGATGCGCAGGTGGTTGATGCGCGCAGGCATCTCCTTGTTCAGCACCAGCGGATAGGAAGTCGTCGCCCCGCCGGAGATATAGCGCAGCGGGCGGCCGATACGCGCCTCGATGCGCTCCGCAATAGAGATCAGCTCTTCCATCTTCGGCACATCCGGGCAGATCGCGCCGTAGCAGCCGAGGTTGGTGCCGATCCCAAGCAGCTCGATATGCGGCATCTCCTTTTCGATGCGGGCCGCAAATGCTACCATCTCATCCTTGTCCCAGAACCCTTCGCGCAGGTCCCCGAGGTCCGCCATCAGGATGACGCCGTGGCTCACGCCCTGCCGGGCCGCCTCCTCTTCGAGCGCCTCCACCACCACCGGTTCGCTCTCCAGGCTCATGTCCGCATACCGGATGACCGCCGGCACCTCGGACAGCATGGCGATGCGCACGAGCAGTGTCTCAGGTGCTAGCCCCGCTTCTTTCACATTCCGCAGGTGCTCCAGCCTGGACGAGGCGATCTGCGCAGCACCCGCCTCTTCGTAGACGCCGAGCGCAGGCGCAAGCCCGTTAAACCCCTTGACCACACCGGCCACATCAATCCCCGCGTCCGCACAGGTACGGACGATGCTGCTGATATTGCTCTTCAGTTTTGCGAGATTGACGGTCAGGCGGGGGTAGGCACGGAGCGATTCCTGATCGGACTGATACGGCATGGCGATTCCTTCTTTCTATATTGTTGCATTGTTTCGGTCTTATGGAGACATTCTATCAGCCTCCGCTGCTTTTGGCATCTTTTTTTGCACGGCACCCTGTTCCTGCAAAAAACCATTGACAGTGCCCGAATGGGCTTTACAATACAAGAGATGCGTATATAATGGAATTACAATTGAACGATTGTTCAATTGAATGAATATAAAAATGTAATCGCAACGCAGCGAAATCACAGGAGGAACGACATGAAAAAACAGTATGATATCGAAGTCGATTGCGCGAACTGCGCCAACAAGATGGAAGTTGCCGCCAACGACACCGAAGGTATCAAAGAAGCGAAGGTCAACTTCATGACCCTGAAGATGAACGTCGAGTTCGAAGACGGCATCGAAGAAAAGGACACCAAGAAGATCATGAAGACCGTCCTGAAGAACTGCCGCAAGTTCGAGCCGGACTGCGAGATCGAATTCTAAGACACTAAGGAATCGCCCATGTTCAAAGGTATGACACGAAAACAGCGAAAGACCCTGATCCGGATCCTCATCGGACTCGTTCTGTTCCTCTCCCTGCATCTGGCGGAGGAACTGCCGCTCCCGGTGCAGCTCACGATCTGCCTGATCGGCTACGCGGTCGTCGGCTATGACATCGTCTGGAAAGCGGTCCGCAACATCGGGCACGGCCAGATCTTCGACGAGAACTTCCTGATGGTCGTCGCCACGGCCGGTGCGATCGTGCTCGGCGAATTCCATGAAGGCGTCGAGGTCATGCTCTTCTACCAGATCGGCGAATTCTTCCAGAGCTACGCGGTCGGCAGGAGCCGGAAGAACATCACGCAGCTCATGGATATCCGCCCGGACTGTGCGTATATCGAGCAGGGTGACGAACTGGTACAGGTCGACCCCGACGAGATCCCGGTCGGCACCGTCATCACGGTCCGCACAGGCGAAAAGATCCCGATTGACGGCGTGGTCGTGGAAGGCGAAAGCACGCTCAACACCGCTGCCCTGACCGGCGAGAGCATGCCGCGCGAAGTCTTCCCCGGCAGCGAGGTCATCAGCGGCTGCATCAATATGACCGGTCCGCTCAAGATCCGGACCACCAAGGAGTTCGGCGAGAGCACCGTCTCGAAGATCCTCGAGCTGGTCGAAAACTCCGGGTTCAACAAGTCCAATTCAGAGCGATTCATCACCAGATTTGCACGCATCTACACCCCCATCGTCGTGTTCGGCGCCCTCATCGTCGCCATCATTCCCCCGCTCGTGCGGATGGGTCTCATGGGACTGGCCCCGGAATGGAACGACTGGGTGTTCCGCGCCCTGACCTTCCTCGTCATCAGCTGCCCGTGCGCGCTGGTCATCAGCATCCCGCTCAGTTTCTTTGCGGGGATCGGTGGGGCAAGCCGCAGCGGCATCCTGATCAAGGGGGCCAATTACCTGGAATCGCTCAGCAAAACCAGACAAGTCGTCTTTGACAAGACCGGCACCATGACCAAAGGCGTCTTTGAAGTCGTGGCCATCCACCACGCGCCGGTCGACGACCAGAAGCTGCTCGAGCTCGCAGCCCATGCGGAAGCCTACTCCACACATCCCATCAGCGAATGCCTGCGCAGAGCCTACAAAGGCACCATCGACACAGACCGCATCGAGAGCATCAAGGAGCACGGCGGCCACGGCATCGTCGCTGTGATCGACGACTGCACTGTCATCGTCGGCAACGAAAAACTGCTCAAGGAGCAGGGCATCAAAGGCATGTTCTGCCACAGCCACGGCACCATCGTCCACGTCGCTGTCGACGGCGCGTACTTCGGGCACATCGTCATCCGTGACATGCTCAAGCCGACCTCTGTCCAGGCGGTACAGGCGCTGCATCAGAACGGCGTCCGCGAGACCGTCATGCTGACCGGCGACCGTGAAGAAGTGGCGCGCGAAGTCGCAAACGAACTCGGCATCACCGACGTGCAGAGCGGCCTCCTGCCGGAAGACAAGGTCCGCATCGTTGAAGAGATGATGGCAAAGACGAAGGAAAAAGAAGCCGGCGGCAAACACCGCAGCATCCTGGCCTTCGTCGGCGATGGCATCAATGACGCACCGGTCCTCGCCCGCGCTGATGTCGGCATCGCGATGGGGGCACTCGGCGCAGATGCCGCGATCGAAGCCGCGGATATCGTCCTGATGGATGACGACCCGCTCAAGATTGCAGAGGCGATCCGCATCTCCAGAAAGTGCATGCGCATCGTCCGCGAGAACATCGTCGGCGCGATCGGCATCAAGGTGCTGGTGCTTGTGCTCTCGGCGATCGGCATGGCAACCATGGAACTGGCGATCTTTGCCGATGTCGGCGTCATGATCCTGGCCGTCCTCAACGCCATGCGCGCCCTGCGTGTGAACAGTCTGTAAGGAGGTGCCGCCATGACGAAAGAAAAGCACCCGGCCGCAGCAAAGTTCCCTGCACACGCCGTGGAAGACATGACCGCCTTTTTCAAAGTGCTGGGGGATGAGACCCGCATGCGCATCGTGCTCCTCATCAGCGAGGAATCGCGCTGCACCGGCGACATCGCCGCTGCCCTCAATATGAGCGACAGCGCCGTCTCCCACCAGCTGAAGGCGCTGAAGTCCGCAGGGCTTGTCAGAACGCGCCGCGAAGGCAAGAATATCTACTATCTGCTCGATGACGAGCATGTGAACGAGATCATCTCCACCGCCCTCGCCCACACGGAGCATAAAAGGCAGCAAGGTTGATCCCTTCACCAGCACATAGTAAGCAAAACGAAAAGACAGATCCCGCATCTGTCTTTTTATTTTCCTATTGACAGTATAGGCGGGGTGATTATAATGATAGTAGAGCAAGTCCACCAAGTGTTTTAGTAGGATTTTGTCCAGAGATCCTCTTGCACATTCCCCCCCGGCCATTTACAGCGCAGGGGTTTTGTTTTACCCGTCCCAATTTGAAAAGGAGGATCATCATGAAAGAAATGACTTCGAAAGAAAGAATCGACGCCGTCCTGACCGGACAGCCGTTTGACCGCACTCCGTTCGCGCTCGTCGACTGCGGCGCATGGACCTGCCAGACCGAAGGCGTTCCCTACCGCCAGCTCTACAGCCGTCCGGACAGCGGTGCAGCGAGCATCGTCAAGTGGACCGACGAGTTCGGGACCGACATCGTCAGCGGCGTAGCTGGTGTCTTTACCGCATGGCTCAATGCGTTTGGCTGCTCCATCGACATCGATAAGGTCGGCTGCTCCATCGATACCGGTTCCTGCATTGATGATCCCGATACGCAGATCCCGCAGCTCGACAAGAGCAAGATCCGCGAGATGCTCGAAGCCAACGAGTTCGCCATGAACATGGTCAACCAGTGCAGACACGTCAAGGAACTGATCGGCGACCGCAAGTATATTCTCGTCGATATCGCAGGTCCGTTCACCGTCGCGGCGATGATGCGCGGCACCGAGGCGTTCATGCTCGACCTGATGATGAAACCGGATCTGATGAAACAGCTCATCGACTTCACAACCGCAGCCAGCACGGAGATGTTCCGCATGCTGCACGAAGTCGGCGCCGACATCGCACTGCCTGCAGAGCCTGTTGCGAGCGGTTCCATGATCAGCCCCAAGATGTTCAAAAAGTGGGCGGCACCTGCCATTCAGAACCTGAAGGACAACCTGCCCGAATACAAATACTTCTTCGCCCACGTGTGCGGCGATTCCGGCAACCGCATGAAGACGCTGCACGAGATCGGCGTCAACGCATTCTCCGGCGATTACATGGTCGACCTTGACCAGGCGCTCACAGACGGCGAAGGCGGCACGATCATGATGGGCAACATCAACCCCGCCGGCGTCCTGATGACCGGCAGCGCCAAGGCTGCTTACGAAGAAGCGTGCGACCGCATCCGCATCGCGAACGGCAGAGGCCACATCCTCGCCACCGGCTGCGACATGGCTGCAGAGACACCGTACGACAACATTCTGGCTCTTGCCCAGGCCTGCAAGGACATGGCAGCGAACGATTAACAACGCTCCCGTATCTGCTTTTCATAGCAGTATCACCAACCACACAAAAAGAGGAGTCCGTCCAGGGGCTCCTCTTTTCTCTCCTGTCTGTTATATGATCAGCGGCAGTCCGGCATCGCTTCCCCTCAGGCATCGATCTCATCCGCCAGCGCACGGATATTGTCCGCATACTCCCGCAGCGTCCATTTCCATGTCTTCAGGCAGATCCTGCCTTCCGCCGTGATCTGGTACTCATCCGTATCGAGTTTTTCGATCAGGCCCTTTTCTTCCATCTGCCGCAGCATCCGGTACAGACCGGTGGCATCCGGCGTTTTGTCAAAGGTGGCGTAGTCTGTGGTCCCCTGTATGATGCCGTATCCTTTAGAAGGCCCCTTTTTCAGAATCGCCAGGATCACAGGCTGGATGAACTTGCTCAGGTTCGCACCTCTGCAGGCGCAGGTCGGCTCGTCCAGCGGGCTCTTTTTCTTTTTCTCCGGGGCCGCCGCCCCTTCTTTTATAGTGCTCATATTTCTATCTCCACGCATCACGATCTGGTTTTCTTTGCCTTACGCTCGTCGTAGCGGCGCTGGTATTCCTCTTCTTTTGCCTTGCGGGCAGCCTTGCCGGGGACCCAGTCCTGGTGCCGGATCTTACAGTAGATGAAATCCGCCAGGAACATGATCGCCGCCGCGAACAGCACGGCAAAGAACTGCTTGAAATGCAGCTCCAGCAGGATAAAAATCGCCAAAAACAGGATCGCCAGATCCATGAAAAAGCGGATCATGAAGTCTTTGTAAGTCATATGCCTTCCTCTGGTTGGATTTGCTGGACAAGGCTATGCATTATTACTACATAAAGTATATCGCAAGGATGGAATTTTCACAACTTGACATGCCCCCTATTCGTGGTATACTCCCATTAGAGCAAGTCTAATAGAGTTTGTCCAACAGGGGAGTCCAGGCCCTTGTTGCAACACCACCGACCTAGTGCGGTGGTTTTTTTGCATTTTTATCTGGAAGGAGCAGATATGGAGAACAGAAAAGCATTTCTCGGTGAATTCCTCGGAACTTTCATGATGGTCTTCTTCGGAACCGGCGTTGTCGCCCTTGCGGTATGCTTCGGCGAATTCGCGAGCACCTGGGAGATCGGCGCCGTTTGGGGCATCGCCGTCATGGTCAGCATCTATGCGACCAGGCACCTCAGTGCCGCCCACTTCAACCCATCAGTGACATTCGCTATGGCCGTTACGAAACGGCTGCCCTGGAAAAGGGTCCCTGTTTATCTGGCAGCACAGTTCATCGCCGCCTTCTGCGCAGGTCTGATGGTCTATGCCGTTTTTCATGGTGCGATCGCAGACTACGAAGCTGCGAACGGGATCGTCCGCGGCACACCGGAGTCCATGGCTTCCGCCAAAATGTTCGGTGAGTACTATCAGATCGGCGACAATGACTGGGTCACCATGCCGGTCGCAATGCTGGCTGAAGCTGCCGGCACCTTCATCCTCGTGCTCATGATCTTCTGCATGACTGAAAAAGCGAATGAAGGCCGGCCCAGTGCGGATATCTGGCCCGTCTTCGTTGGTCTTACCCTGTCCATCTGCATCGGGCTGTTCGGGCCTGTCTCCCAGGCTGGCTTTAACGCCGCCAGAGACTTCGCCCCGCGCATCGTCTCCCTGCTCTTCGGCTGGGGGTCTGCAGCATGGCCGGACGGCGCAGGCGGATTCTTCTGGGTCTATATGCTCGCTCCTACTGTTGGCGGCATCCTGGCAGGCCTGGTATTTACAAAAGTATTTGAAAAAACAATGCTGCCCGAGCCGGCAGCTGAAGAACTGAAATAAGAAAGGAGTCCCCCCATGAACAAATCCCGCATTATCCTGATCGGCGGTTTCCTAGGCAGCGGCAAGACGACCCTGATGCACCGCGTCGCCGCCATGCTCAGCGAGAACGGCACAAAAGTCGGGCTGATCACCAACGACCAGGCGACCGCCCTCGTCGACACCGGCTATCTCGAACGCTCGGCAGGTACCTTCACAGAAGAAGTCAGCGGCAGCTGCTTCTGCTGCAACTTCCCGGGACTGGAAGGCGCGATCGACAGCCTTCTCGGGAAGATCGGCGAAGGCGTCATCCTCGCAGAGCCTGTAGGCAGCTGCACCGATCTGTCCGCCACCATCATGCAGACACTGAAGGACCGCTGCGCAGACAAGCTTGTCGTCTCCCCGCTCAGCGTCCTCGCCGACCCCGAAAAACTCGCAGATATTCTCGCCGGCGGCAATGCAGGGCTGCACAGAAGCTCCGCCTACATCGTCAGCAAGCAGTTTGAAGAAGCCGACTACATCCTGATCAACAAGATCGATACCCTCTCAGAGGAACAGGCGCAGGCACTTAAAGAGAAGACTGCGGCGCAGTATCCGCTCGCCAGGGTTCACCTCATCAGCGGCAAAGACGGCACCGGTGTGCAGGACTGGCTGGACGACCTCTCGAAGCAGGATGCGGCAGGCACCCACCTGATCGATGTCGACTACGACACCTATGCGGAGGGCGAGGCTGTCCTCGGCTGGCTCAACACCACGGTCCGCCTGACCAACGCCTCCTGCGACTGGAAGACGTTCGCGGAAGATCTGCTCAAAGCGACTGCGGCTGCCTGCGAAGAGGCCAATGCGCCGATCGGCCACATCAAACTGATGATCGAAGGCGAGACCTGCTTCCTGGTCGGCAACCTGACCGGCGGCATGGAGACTCTGTCCGTACGCGGCGCTTCCTCGAACGAGCCGGCTGTCACGCTGACCTTCAATGCACGCGCGCAGATGTCCCCGGAAAGCCTCGAAGAGATGGTCCGCGGGTTGATCGGCAAAGCGTGTGAAGGCAAGGCGGAGGCCAGTTATCTCGTCATGGAATCGCTTATGCCCGGCCGTCCCGCTCCGACCTATCACTACGAGGAAGTGATCCAATAGAAAAACATCCATATTATAGTTTTCCCATCATAAAAGACTTCCGGCAGATCTCCATCCGCCGGGGGTCTTTCTTCCTTTCAACCAGCGCTGCAGGGAACCAGCCCGGCAGCATGGAACCATCATACGTCAACGGAAGACACTGCGTACCCCGCATCCTCAAGAAGCTGTCTTGCACGCAGCATACTTGTGTCATGCCAGTCGTTTTCGGCGAAGTCCGTATCCCGCGGGATCGCCCCGCTCTCCACGACCATCACATTGGCGCCGCTCTCCATGGTCTGCGGCGAGGCGGGATGGACGCAGATGTCGTGCACGACGTTTCCTCCGGAGAGGCGCAGTACCGCGACCAGATGTGCCATTTCCTCGTCGGTCAGACGGCGGGTATCGCCAAGCGGCGTTCCCGGCACGGGAAATCTCGCCATCGTTCCGCCGATCACCGCACCGCAGCGGACCGTATTGAGGAACGCTTCGGCGATCTCTTCACTGGTGTGTTCCGGACCGACCGGTTCGGTCAGACTGATCAGTTTCAGAGGCGAACCGGAGACGTTCTTCATCGTGTTGATGCGGACCGCAGGATCGAACGGTGTATCCATACCCTCTCTGAGACGCAGCGCATGGTAGACCCCATAGACGCCGCCCGCCGCGACCTTTTCGGCTGTCTCCGGCGTCATCTCTCCGGTGTTCAGGATGATGACATACTCACCGGGCACCTCTTTGCGGATCACAGGAATGTAAGACAGAAGACGGTCCACGCTGTAGAATTCCGTCGTCCGCAGCACGATGTAGGCAGCGCCGCCCTCGACATACCGGCGGACGCTCTTCAGGATTTCCTCTTCTGTGACATGGTGCGGTTCCTTGATCACCTGCCACTTCTCGCCAAAGGAGCAGAAATCGCAGTTCATGCTGCAGGGCACAAAGTCCATGCCCACCGCACACCAGATATAGCCTTTGCCGCCCGTGACCGCCATCGCGGCCTCTTTTGCCGTCCGGCGAAGCAGAAGATCCTCTTCACTGCCCACGGGAATATCCAGCAGGCGGACCATTTCCTCCTTCGTCAGGGGTTCTCCCGCCAGGCATTTTGCCTTCGCTGCCGCGATCGCTTCGCGAATATCCAAGCTGCTACCATTCATATGCCATCGCTCCTCCGGATCAGTCTTCGTTCAGGATCTCCGCACAGATCTGGCAGGCATCCGTGACCAGATGGCAGCAGACATTGCCGAACTTGTTCTCCGCCATGATCTGCTCCATTTCCTCGGGGATCTTATATCCGAGCACTTCCTTGCACAGGCAGCTGCCGTACTTCTCTGCAAACTTCGCACGGAACGCCGCTGCCTTTGCCAGCATGGCATTCTTTTTATCGGGATCGACGGTATCGCCCTGCCCGTATCTCAGGCCGATGGCCATGATCGCGCCCACAACTGCGCCGCAGGTCTCGCCTTCCCACATGCCGCCGCCAAAACAGGCGGAGATCTTCAGTGCCGTTTCTCTGTCTACACCCAGCTGCGGCGCGAGTTCCGCGAACACCGCCTGCGAACAGTCAATGCCGGATCCAAATCCCGCGAGTGCCTTATCCGCTGTCATCGTTGTCGTGATCATACTACTGTCCTCCTTATTATTGCTTCTTTGTTGCCTCGTCTATGCTATTAGATTATATCCATTAGACTCTGTCTAATATATACCAAAACGGAGCCATTGCCAATACAAACAGCCCGTTCTGTAAAAACTATTCTGCCAGATTTGCCAGATACTCCGCCCGGATCGCTTCAAGGTGCAGCACAGCATCCTCATCGATGGGCGGCCGTTCATAGGCGGCGAGGCGTTTCTCGATGACCTTCCCACAGTTGGTGATGAAGCCCTTGCCCTCCGTCCCCCATGCCACATTGCCTGCCCGGTCGGAGATGACCGGCTTCAGGAACGCTTTGCGCATGCCCTTCAGCGTCGCTCTGTCCGTCATATAGTCATAGAAGTGCCCGTCTTTCGCGATCTGCTCCACGAGCCCGTCTTTCCATGCATAGTCATCAAAGTTCAGCGCCCTGTATCTGCGGATGTACCGGATGATTTCCTCATCCATAATCATCTTTTCGAACGAGAACGCATTGAACGACTCCAGTATCCCGAGCCCGTGCAGGCAGAGGTCCACATCCTCTTCAAAGGTGTTCCAGAGGCTCATGTATGATTCGTAGGCCGCCTGCGGATCGCAGCATTTCGCATCGTTCAGGCTGCCCCCGCTGCGGTACGGCAGGTGATAATAACGCGCCATACAGGTCGCCATCGCTGACAGCACCGCTGTCTCCGGCGCCCCGATGCAAAGCCCCATGGAGGCAAAGTCCCCAATCGCGGACGTCACGCCATAGACCACCGGCACGCCCGGCCGCAGCATCTGCGCGTAGACCAGCCCGAAGAGGATCTCCGCATTGCAGGTCAGAAGCGTGACGGGAAGATCGATGTGCGACGTGATGCCCGCCGTCGAACAGCATGCCATCAGGATCGGCTGATTGCGTTCCGAAAAGACGCGGATCGTATCGAGCATGGTCACATCCCAGGCCAGCGGGGACAAACTGTTGACCGTGCCCACCGTGTAATACCGGTCAAGATCCCCCATGACCGCCTCGAGGCAGTCCAGCGAGAACTGCGAGAACAGCCCGTTATTGGCCGCCGCCAGTACCGGCTTGTCAGTATCCAGTATGGTCTCGATGACCATGTCGAACTGCGTTTCCTCGGCGC
This sequence comes from uncultured Eubacteriales bacterium, assembly GCA_902790905.1. Classification (GTDB taxonomy): domain Bacteria; phylum Bacillota; class Clostridia; order Peptostreptococcales; family Anaerovoracaceae; genus RUG13615. Next base: position 26,962 of record CADATO010000018.1, on the reverse strand, counting down.
CGCCCCTATCCGCAGGGAACAGCGTCAGCATGCTGGAGACACTGATTTCCTCACTGATATAAGACAGCTTTTGCGAGTCGACAAAGTCCTGCCATACGGCACGCCGTCTGACGCCGCCCGCGTCTACTTTGTACAGCACGCCCGAGAACGGCAGCATGGCCGTCGTTCCTTTTTCGCCGATCACAATACTGCGCGAGACGTCTCTTCCGGTCAGAGTGAACTGCGCCGGCACGCTTGCCAGCGCCTGTTCGATCATGTTCTCCGTCAGGCGCACCGTATAGCCGCCTTTCGGGTGTTCCTCAAATGACCCGCCGAAAGCAGCCAGATCTTCGGCCGCCTGCTGGTCGTTCACGTGGATCCCGTATTTCGTCAGGATCTCAACCGTCTTCGCATGGATTTCCTGCAACTGTTTTTCTGACATCGTAAACATGCGATTCTTCCCTTCTTATCCCCGGATTCTTAAAACCGGGCGGAGATCTCTCCCCGCCCGGCAAACAGCGCTAACGTATCGGATATGGATCACTCATACAAATCAACACTTTATTTCGGAGTATTCAAAGTTGCTTACGCATTGGCAGCAGCTTTCTTGTCCTTCTTTGCTGCCTTTCTTTCTGCTGCCATCTGCTTCATTTTTTCGCGGCGGATCGCCAGTTCTTCCTTGTTCTCTACTGCATCGCCTTCACGGTATGCACGCGCCATACCCTTGATCATGGAGATCGTAGCCAGGATGGCGATCGGCAGGATCGGGAAACCGGCGACGTTCGAGATCATCTTGACGCCGTCGATGCCGGCGAAGGAAATCATGACCCATGCGGACAGACCCATGACAACGCCCCAGATGACCTTCAGGAATGCCGGGGGTTCGCCTTCCTCCGCCTTGAAGCCGGAGGTGGACATGATCGCTGCAGCAGCGGTCATGGAGTCAGCCATCGTGATGAAGGAGATGATCAGGATCACGAGGAAGATGATCAGGATGAGCGTGCCGAGCGGCAGGCTCTGGAAGAACTCATAGGTAGCGGCCTCATTGCCTCTCTCACCCATGACGGACCAGATGTCCAGTTTGCCGTTGATCTGCTTGTCGATCGCAGCGCTGCCGAAGATGCCCATCCAGAGCAGGCAGAACATCGACGGTGCGATGAGGTTGGCCAGCAGGAATTCACGGATCGTTCTGCCGTAGGTCAGGCGGGTGAGGAAGACACCGACGACCGGCGCGAAGGCCAGGAAGTTCGCCCAGTAGAACATATCCCACCACTGCGGGAACATGTCGACGGAGAGCTGTCCGCCGTCCATGGTCGCGCCTGCGATACCTGCGTACGTGGTCATATGGAAGAAGTTGTTGATGTAGCCGCCGAAGGACTCAACCCAGTTCATGCCGATGAACGCCGGAACTGTGACAACGATGATGTAGACCATCGCGAAGATGTACAGTTTGACGTTCTGGTTCGCCAGCCAGTTGAGGCCGCGGTCGATGCCTGTCAGCGAAGACAGGACGTACATCGCAACGATCGCCAGAGCGACGATGAGCCAGGTCACGCCGTTGATCGGGAATGCCGGGATGACGTACTGGATGCCGGTGGACAGCTGCATCGTGCCCATGCCCATGCTGGCGGTCATGCCGCCGACGATGGCGAACAGGGAGATGCAGTCGACCAGTTTGCCCCAGCCGCCATTGACGCGGTCGCCGATCAGGAAGTACAGCGAGGAGCTGATCGTCAGGCGCTGGTTGTAGTTATAGACAGCCAGTGCGATCGGCACTGCAAAGAAGATATACGTGGAATAGGAGGACGGTCCCCAGTGGAGGAAGACGTGCTCCATCGCCCAGTTGATGGCTGCCGGCGTACCTGCCTCAACACCCTCTCCGGGCGCCATGAGGAAGTTCATCGGCTCCGCGACGGACCAGAAGATGATACCGATCGCGATGCCGCCGCACAGGGCCATCGAGAACCATTCGAATGTTGTGTATTTCGGCATGGCATCCTTGCCGCCAAAGCGGATGCGGCCCCACGGGCTCACCATAATGATGATAAAGAATACAACACCGAAGGTGACCAGCAGGCTCATGAGCCAGCCGAAGTTGCCGACCAGCCAGTAGAAGGCGGTCGTGACCGTGGTCGCGAAAGCATCCTCGTTGACAAGGGACAGCACGACCAGGCCGAGGAAGATGATCATAGGCGGCCAGAATACCGCATGATCCAATCTGTTAGACTCTTTCATTTTCTTACCCCTTAACCCAAATCCAGATAATACCGGTCATGATCCATATCCGTTATACGATCACAGCGCTTCGTTTGTTAAGGAATCGCTCCCGTACTGCTGATTTCGCAGCAGCTTTATACGTGCCCGTAGAAATCTCTGTGGCAGCAGACGGAGTATGCGTAGTCCATCAGGGTGGACCAGGAGAAGACCGGCAGATCGACCTCTCTCTGGATCGCTCTTGCGAACGGCTGGAAGCCGGTGCACTCGAGCATGATCGCGCCGATGTCCGGATACTCTTTCACATAGTCCTTGACGCTGTTCACGATGTCACGCTCCGCGATCTCATAGTTTGCGGTCGGAATGTCCGGTCTGGTGGACGCATCCCAGAGGGAACGGAACTGCGGGCAGCCGTCGCCGTCCATCGCGCCTTTGATGTGGAAGTTACTGTTCATGTCTACGCCGACCGCTTCAAGGTGCTTGGGGGTCAGATTGCCGGATGTCGCACAGAAGATGCCGACCGACTTCTTCGGGCCGATGATCTGCTGGATGAACGGGATCTGCAGCAGACTCGACATGAAGACCGGGATATCTACAGCGCCGGCGATGTCCTTCTGATAATAAGCGAAGAATCCGCACTCTGCGAGTACGCCTCTGCAGCCGAGCTTTTCAAGTTTCTTCGCCGCTTTGACGATCGCGGGGATGATGGCTTCGCCTGCGCCTGTGGTCCAGCCAATGTTGTAGCAGTTTGCGCCTTCGATGATCTCATACTGGACCGGATACGGATATGCACTTGCATTGCGCAGATCCCCCGGGAACCCCGGATAGACTTCATCGAGGAGCATGACGCCAAGGCCCATGCCGTAGCCGACTTTACCAGGTCTTGCGTAGATCTGATTGATACCAAAGTCTCTTTGCATATCTGATTCTCCTTCCGAACTCTAACGATTGATTGAACGAAATTGGTACAGCGGACCGCCAACCCACGGCAGCCCGCGCAGCCACTAACAACTAACTAACAAGGGAGACCGCCAGATCTACCGCTGCGGACGCATCCGCCGAATAGTTGGCGCCCATCTCGGTCGCCACATCCGGGTTCGCCGGTGCACCGCCGATCATAATCTTAACGTTCTGAGTCGTTGCATCCTGCTTGAGCAGCGCGACGGTGTCCTGCATGGACAGCATCGTGGTGGTCAGCATGGCGGACATGCCGACGATATCCGGGTTCTTCTCCTTGACGGCGTCGCGGATTTCTTCCGGTGTGACGTCGACGCCCAGGTCATGGATCTCAAATCCGGCGCCTTCGAGCATCATGCAGACCAGCTTCTTGCCGATGTCATGCAGGTCGCCCTTGACGGTCGCCATGACGACGACGCCCGCTTTGGTGACATCGCCTTCTTTGAGCAACGGTTTGAGGATCTCCATGCCTTCGTCCATCGTCTTTGCAGACATCAGGACTTCCGGTACGAACATCTCCCCTTCCTTGAACAGGTCTCCGACGGTGTTCATGCCTTTCAGCATCCCTTCGTCGAGCACCTTCTTCGGCTCCATGCCGCCATCGAGCGCTTCCTGCACGTGATCTGCGATCTCGTCCATTTCGCCTTCTACGACATCGTTTGCGATCATTTCTAAAATATCCATATTGATCTCCTTTTTTCACTGCGTTACCGAATGATGCGGCGATTGCATGCCGCCCGGCTGCTTACTGCACCCGGCGCAGGCTGCGCCGGCCGCTACTGGTACCGGGACATGAACTCCGCTTCGTAGGAAGCGAGGACTTCTTCCTGCTCCTGGGTGATGGGCTTGGGCACGTGTGTCTCGAGGATGTGATCGACTTCGGCGATCAGGCGATCCATGAGGTCGGATTCGTCCGGGTTCTCCATGAGACGCTTGAAACGCTTGGGATACCAGATCTTCTTGAAGTTCTTGAGAGTCGATCTCTCTTCGAGGTAATGGCCGCCCGGGCCAACGTCCTTGATGGTCTTGAGCATCAGGTCAATCATCTCGTCGCTGGTGTCGACACCGTTGACGTACGCCTTGGTCTGGTAGAACATCTCGTCGAACAGCAGCAGGCCGATCAGCGTGATGTTGTTCGCGTGATCGAGGAACGGACCGTCGTGGACCAGATTCGCCTTACTCATCATGGTGGACATCATGGACATCTCGAATTCTGCGACAGACTGCGCGTCGATGGTCTTCGCATCGGACAGGCAGTGCGAGCCGTAGAACGGAACGCCGTAGAAGTCCGCCAGATCAGCAGAGGCAGCGACGCACATGTGGAACTCCGGTGCGCCGTACGAACCGACGGTGGTCTTCATGTCGAAGACGGTCGGCATCGAGCCGTAGATGAAGGAAGCACCCGGCTTGATGACCTGGCTCATCACCAGACCCATCAGGACGTCCGCATTGTTCTGGATCAGTGCGCCGACCGGAGTGACCGGGGCGGTGCCGCCCATCATGCTGTACGGCATGTAGGTGATCGGAATGCCGTTCTCGGCGCAGACGATGATACGCTTGACGGACTCATCAACATGCATGAACGGGGAGATCGGCTCCGCGTAGTACATGATGAAGGGCTTCTCCGCGAGCTTGTCCTTGCCGCCGACGAAGTCCTGCGCCACATGCAGGCAGTCTTCAAAACCGCTGCACTCTGCCGTAACGATACTCTGTGCTTTGGTGAAATACCGGCACGTATCGAGGAACGCGATCTGCGACGCGATGCGCGGGTCGACGCCGTTGAACATGCCCGCCGGCGTGGTATAGCTGACACTGTCCAGATAGTCCTCCAGGACGGCAAAGTTCTTGACATCCTCGCGGTACATCTTGCGGACTTTGTTGGTGTGGTGGTCGAGGACATTGACAACGTCAATAATGGCGCCGAAGTAGATATTGTTCTCCGCGCCGATCTTAATGATCTCCTCACCATCTCTGGAATACAGGCTGACCCCCTTCGGGACCGTCTCCAGGCACTTGTTGATCAGCTGTTCCGGCACCTTGACGATGTCGTTCTCACAGATCTGCGCGCCTGCCGCCTGCAGTTCCTCTCTCATCCGGGCGCTGTCCATCTTCACACCGAACTCGGACAGGACTGTCACGCTGGCACGGTGGATCTTCTGGATCTGCTCCGGGCTGAGTACACTAAAATTTACATTATTAGGGATGTTCCTTTCCATACAGGTTCCTCCTTCTATAGCTGGTTGGTCTGCTGGCTTTCTGCTGGCGCTGGTTGGTGCGTACCGGCAGGAACATTTACATCCTGGACAAAATGTAAACCTTGTAGTGCTAAAACCCACTGGTTTGGTTGGTTTCAGTGAATTTCAGTCAGTATTTATTTGCACTTTAATGATATAAAGAGATCATGTATTTTTCAAGAATTTACCTGTCCCTATAACGGGCTAATTATCTAGTACAAAAGTACTAAAAAGCGATTCCCTGTGATCAGAGAATCGCCCTTTCTGCTGCTATGCGAACGACATGGCGTTCATGTATTCCATATCGAATTCCGGCCAGGCCGCCAGCTCCACGTGCTCCACGTGCGATGCCATGCCGCGGGCCAGCGCCGCTTCCTCCCGGTTCATCAGAACCATGGAGATGCCTGCCCCGGCGGTATTGCCCACCGGTTCGATCCGCTCCAGCGGGATGCGGGGAAGAAGCCCGATCCTGGAAGCCGCCTCGCGGTCGATGAAGTTCCCGAAGGCCCCTGCCAGCATCACCTTTCTGATCTCTTCCGGTTTTCTGCCCAGGATCTTCAGCATGATGGCCGCCCCAGCCTGCATCGCTCCCTTGGCGAGCTGCACTTCCCGGATGTCCTTCTGCGTCAGGCCGACCGGATCACCGTTCGGCTTCTCGGCCAGGATAAAGACCGGTTTGCCCTCGATGAGCCGGACGCGCGGATGCTTTTTGTCCATCCTGCCGGTCGCGTCGATCACGCCATTGCGGAGCATCTCGCTCACGGCGCTGATCAGGCCACTGCCGCAGATGCCTACGGGTGCCCCGTTGTCGATCGTCGACAATGTGACGTCGCTGCCGCTGATCTCCACCTTTTCGATCGCACCCGTGCTGGCGCGCATGCCCTGCGAGATGCAGGCGCCTTCAAAGGCCGGCCCCGCAGCTGTCGAGCAGACCAGCGTCCGTTCGCCGTCCGTGAGGGCCATCTCGCCGTTCGTGCCGATGTCGATGAACAGCGTCAGTTCCTTCTGATCAAGCAGCCGGCTCGCCACGATGCCCGCGTTGATGTCCCCGCCGACATGGCCGGCCAGGTTCGGGATGATCGTGACCGTGCAGCCCGGCGCCGCCGTGATCTTCATATCGGATGCCTGCAGGACGAGTTCGCCCTCATACGCAGGTGTGAACGGCACGAGGGCCAGCGACATCGGATCGTAGCCACCGGCGAGATGCGACATCGTGGTGTTGCCGCAGACCGTGATCCGCCGGATCTCCGACCGGCTGATCTGCCGCCCGTCCGTCTGCTCCTGCGCCTTGCGCGTGCACATGATATCCAGCATCTCATCCATCTTGCTGCGGATCAGGCCGCTGAGCTCCGCCAGTTTTTCTTCCGATCTGCCGCAGTAGGTGATGCGGGAAATGACGTCTGCGCCGTATTTGTTCTGCGGGTTGGTCTCGGCGAGGATGTCCATCATCCTGCCGGTCTTAAGATCCCACAGCATCCCGACGACCGTGGTCGTCCCTATGTCAAAAGCCGCGCCAAGCCCTTCTCCGCCGCTCTCCGTCACGAAGTCGTCGGGGAAGTACATCATGCGCGTCTTCCTGTTGTCCGCTTTCAGTATTTTATTGATCCCGTTGCAGCGGCCGCATTCCTCGCACCGCCCGGTGCATTTGAAATCATCATATGTGCTCATTGCGCTCCTCCGTTCGGATTGTACTCGCACAGATTGCAGCTGAGTTTTGAGCCTCTGCAGGCTACGCAGGAGCCGCCGCGCGGTTTGTAGTCATCCGCCACACGGAAGATGATCCCGCCGTACGACTTGACCGGCCAGAGGAAGCAGCTGTCGTTCACGGTCACCCCGATCCGGTCCGCATCCACCAGAGACACCAGATCCTGCATCGACTCCATCGGGATACCGTACAGACCCGGTCCGAAAACCTCGCTGATGCGCCCTTCCGATGCAAAATGAACCTGCAGATGCTTGCGCCCCGCGGTCGCAAAAGCCGTGCCCCACAGATCGAACAGGACCTGCTCCATCATCGGCTCTTCGGGGAAAGAAAAGTCGCCGGCTGTCAGCACGAATACATACGCGCCCAGCAGCTGGCTGCTGTCAACATTCTTCAGTGTGCTGGATACGAACAGCTTGCCGTCGATCACAAGGATCGAGTCGGCGAGGTATACATCATCGTAATAGTTATAGATCGCCCGCACCGAAATATCATTGACGACCCTGTCCTTGAGTTCGATCGCCTGACGCAGCATTCTCTGATAACGTTTTTCCGGTCTGTCCAGGTCATTCGCGTCGATCAGCAGCTCGGTCGCCATCGTCTCGCAGTCTTTCCCGGTCATCGACCAGACCTCGTTCATGATACGCATAAGTTTCCTTTCAGTCCTCCGGGTGCAAATGCCTCTTGGGATCGTATTCGCATAGACTGCAGCTTAATCTGTTTCCGAGACAGGTTGCACAGGTGGCACCGCGCGGTCTGTAATTCTCCGAGACCCGGAAGATGATCCCTCCGTAAGACTTAACGGGCAGCAGGAAATTGCTCGCATTGACTCTGACGCCGATGCTTTCCGCATCGACCATAGAAACAAGTCCCCGCATCGTTGCCATCGGGATGCCGAAGAGTCCGGGGCCGAACACTTCGCTGATCCGGCCGTCCTGCGCAAAATGCTTTTGCAGATGCTGCCGTGCAGCGGTCGCAAATGCGGTCCCCCACAGATCATAGAACACCTGGTCCATCATAGGGCGGTCCGAATACGAAAAATCCCCCGCCGTCAGGACGAACACATACGCGCCGAGGAACTGGCTGGGATGTACCCCATTCAGCACCTCTGAGACGAACATGTTTCCGTCGATGACGAGAACATCATCTTTCAAAAAGATATCGTCATAGTAATTGTAGACGGCACGGATATGGAGATCATCAATGATCTCCTCCTTCAAGGAGACCGCCTCTTTTAACAGTCTTTGATAGCGCTTTTCCGGGCGGTCCAGATTATTCTGTATGGTGAAGAGTTCTGTGGCCAGTGCGTCACACTCCCTGCCGGACATCGTCCACAATTCATTGGCTATACACATATCGACCCTTTCAGCCCGTTGCTCTCAATTGCCGCTGTGATTGCGCTCATAGCACGCATGCCTGTTCTTGTGATGACGGCGATGCGGTTTTCCAGATTGCCCGCCGGTGCCGGATCGAGTACGATCTGGTCCCCGCTGACACTCACTTGTATCATACCACGATCTGTCGGAGCAAAGCCCTTGATCCTGTATGCTTCCGGGGTGATATCCCGGAGAAATGCTTCCAGCTGTTCCCTGCCGACCGGCTCTTTACAGGTGAGATAGAATACCACCGGGCGGGATTCGTAGGTGTTGCTGGTCTCACGGCCTTCCGGTCCGTCCGCCTGCTGCTCCATGGCTGCCAGCATCGCCGCAGTATCCACACGGCAGTACGTCGCTGCCGTGATTGCCGCCTCCGGCGCGATCTCACGGATGGCCTCTTCGATCTGCAGCAGCTGCGATTCACTGACAAGATCCACTTTGTTGACGATGACCTGCTTGCTGTATGCTAGCTGTGCGCTGATTGCCGGCAGGACATCCATCAGCGGGAGTACCGCATTGGCATCCACCACACAGATGGAGCCAAGATAGCTGAGCCTGCCGCCGAGTTTGCCCGCCAGTCCTTCCATGATCGTCGGCATGTTGGAAGGATCCGCCAGTCCGCTGGCCTCGATAAACAGTACATTCAGGTCCTTGCCGGACATTTCGATCAGGGCATCCACAAAGTTGTCTTTGATGCAGGCACAGAAGATCGACCCATTGGAGAGTTCCGCCATTTCGATGCCTTCTTTGCGCACCAGCGCCCCGTCCATATGGATATCGCCGAATTCATTGATGATCACGCCTGTGCGTTCCCTGCCGTCAAGCAGCCGCTGCAGAAGTGTTGTTTTGCCTGCCCCGAGAAACCCGGACAGTAGTACCGCTTTGATCATTGTTTCTCCATATCAGCCGGCTTTGCGCACCGGCTCATCCTGTGCTGTGTGCCAAGAACGCGCGGGATGCCAATGACATGCCCGCGCGCCTTCGCATTCAGACTTGCTCTGCACCCTGGTTACTTGTGTTTTTTGTCGTAGTATTCGTGGATCTTTGCCAGCAGCTCTTCCTTATTCGGAATGATGGAGCTGTACTCTACGACACCGTCCATCGACATGGACGGCAGCTGTGCGATCTGCATCTTCTGTGTGCGCGCGATGTCTTCCTTGATGAAGTACTTGTAGATCCTGTACTCCGCAATGTCCTTGATCTCATCATAGACATCAAGTACGGAAGCCTGCATGTACGCACAGGCAGCACACTGATCGGGATCAAGCAGCCACAGTTCGATGATAACTTTATCAGAAGCCGCATAGTCCGGGATTTCCACTTCGATATCATCCCAGCTGGATTCGTAGTTCTCTACCATCTTGCGGGACGTCTCCGGATTTTTGACCGCCTGTGCACACGCGATGGTGTTCTCGATCGGTGTCGCGTACGGCATGTCGCAGCCCGGGCTGACGATGAAGTTGGTCTTATCTTCAATGCTATCGATCTCATCGATGACTGTCTTGATGTTATCCTGCTGGTTGCCGTGCAGCATGGTCGTCGTCAGCGGGATATTGCCGGCGATGCAGATGTTGTACGAGTCGGTGATCTTCTTTGCCTCGGGCAGATTGACGTTCTCGTCGATCGAGATGCCGTCCGGCCCCATCTCGCACATGACTTCGATCTGCTTGGTCGCATTGCCGCAGACGAAGAAGCAGGAGAAGACATCTCTCGAACGGATGTAGTCGAAGACACCCCTGAATGTATCCAGCATGACCTTCTTGATATGCTTGGGGGATACCTGGCTGATCAGCGGGTCAACGACCGCGATGACATCAACACCAGCATCGATATACATACCCGCCATGCGGATGGCGACCTGACCGCAGAAGTCGAGCAGGTCCTTTGTGTACTCCGGCTCCATCATCATATCCATGAAGATGTTGGTGCCGCGCAGATGCGAAGCCAGCGTGAACGGACCGCAGATCAGACCATACAGCGCGGTGTCATCCCCGATCGCTTCTTTGACGCGTCTTGTCGCATCCAGGATCATCGGCATACGGCCGCTGTTTTCATCCGGCAGTTTACAGACGCAGGGGAGGGATTTGCCTTCTTCATAGGGATGGCTCTTGACCGACGGCGGATTGTCTTTTGCCCACAGCAGTTCGCAGCCGAGGATCTCCGCCTCCACCTGCAGGTCAAACAGGATCGGCAGGCCATCCGGCATATACAGTTTGTTGACTTCGATGAGCGATTCGACGATCTTGTCTGCATCTTTAAGCATCTCCTCCGCGGTGTAGCCTTTCACCGCGCCTGCGTGAACGCCGGCAAACGGGACCCACGGAATGCTGTCCGGCTTCTCATGCCGCAGCGCCTGAAAAACGAGTTCTTTTCCCATCACGTTCTCCTTTCAGATATCAAAAAAGATATTGTGGATTAACTGCGTGCGATAGCGCTTTTCGAGAACCCTGGACAATATCCGAAAAACTGAATGATATATCGCGGCCTCCGGACGCATTGGTCGGTCGGGCGTCTGTCAGCCTTCTATAAGCCGATTATAGCATCTGCCGGCAAATTGTAAACATCTTTTATTACAGAATCTTTGCAGTGTGGTATAATGCATCCATACACCAGCCGTCACGTTATTGCTGTGATCCGCGGAGTGTCCAGCCCGCGTGCAGAAAGGCAAAATGACATGACTGTAAGAAGAGACATTGCAGGGATCATCATCGCCGCATCAGCCATCCTGTTCGGCATTGTGATGATGGCCTCCGGCGCGGAGCAGAATTCTCTGTACCGCATGGAGTTCCTGCTCTCCACCGTGACGATCTTCATCGCGATCATCACTACCATCGCCTGTACCGCGCGTTCCGGCGTCAAGTACAGCAAGTTTTTCAAGCTTCCCATCGCGCATATCGGTATCGGGCTCATGATCCTGCAGATGCTGATCGCTCTGCTGTTCGTCCTGGTCATCAAGGGACACGAAGGCATTGCGGCAGTCATCTCCTATCCGCTCATCCTCGTGGCCGTGATCCTCATGCTGCTCCGCTACGACCCGGAGAAAGCCGCCGATGCGCAGGCCGCCAAAGAAGCGCTCGCCGCCAGGCACAACCCGCTCCTCGAGGAGCTGGCGGACCGCTTTGACGAGATCGCCGCTTCCGCATCTGAAGCGGACGGCATCGCTGATGCAAAGCTCGCAAAGGCCATCAAGGTCCTCGCCTCCACGACGCGCTCTATCGACCAGATGGACCATCCGTTCCTCGACGGGATCGATCAGGAACTCATCGACCAGACCATGGAGCTCGACAGCTACGTTCTGAACGGCGAAAAAGCGAAGATCCAGCCCATGATCGAAACGCTGATGGATACGCTCGGCCGCCGCAATGAAAAATGCAAACAGATGCACTGATGTGCATATCTTAGAGAATAGGAAAGAAAAGAAGGAGTTATCATGAAACACGAATTCATCCCGCAGGGCGTCTGCTCCCGGCACATCTCGTTCGACATCGAAGACGGCAAGGTCCACAACGCACAGTTCGTCAGCGGCTGCGACGGCAACCTCAAGGCCATCTGCAAGCTGATCGAAGGCATGGACGCCGAACAGGTCGTGAAGATCCTCGAGGGCAACACCTGCGGATTCCGCCCCACTTCCTGCGCCGACCAGCTGTCTATCGCACTCAGGGAAGCGCTCGCCGAGGAATCGCAGACCGCCTGAGGACAGGCGGCCAGCCGTTATTCCGGCAGAACTGCAGCCGGATCTGATACGGGACCTATGAACATTTGCACAAATGTGCAAATGTTTTTTTGTGTTTTTTTCTTTTTCCTATTGTCAAATACCCATGCTTCTGCTATATTTTAATTGCGGTTAGCAATGGCTAACTGAGCAACACTGCTTTCTCCTTAGCAGAACATTGATTATATATCCATTACCGGAAAGCACCCTTTGCCAGAAGGGTGCTTTCAATTATGCCTGTATTTTATTCCGCTGCACGGTGTCTGCGCTTACGCGTGCCGCACCGTTTCCGGCAGCCCCAGCATATCAAGGATCTCCCAGCTGCGCCGGATCCGGTACGCCATGTCCAGTTCCTCCATCTGCAAAGGATCCCGGTAGTCCCTGCCAGACAGATCGCTGATCCGCTGCAGCCGGTACCGGATCGTGTTCGCGTGCTGCCCCATCGCCTCCGCCGCCCTGTTCAGGTCATGGCGGTTCTCACAGTAGGCACTGAGCGTTTCCTCGAGATGGCTCTTGTTCTCCATATCATAAACGATCACCGGCTCCAGCACCCGGTCGCTGAAGTCGCGCATCGGTCTTGTACGGCAGTACGGGAGCAGGACACTGTAGGCGCCCAGGTCATCAAAGCGCACATAGTCCTGGATCTGAAAATACTCCGCATAGGCCGCTGCAAAGGCGGCTTCGATCATCGCATGGCCAAGGTCCTCAATCACGTGATGGACCTGGCTGATCCCCGCCGGTACCGGGGCATCGGTTGCCAGCACCTCCTGCCAGAGACGCCGCTTGATGTCCTCCTGGGAGAACTGTTCGACCTGCTGCCAGGTCACCATGAAGAACATGCCGTTGCCGTCGAGCCCCAGCATGGTCTGCGGCGAGTCGAGTTCCCCGCCGATGTACCGGGTGATATAGGCGGCATCGGAGAACTCTTCAGAGAATCGCTCCATCGGGATGTAGATGACGTAATGCTGGTTTTCGAGCGACGGATTGAGCAGGCGCACATGCTGCCGGACAGCCGCCGGGTCGTTGCGCTCTGCCATGATGCAGTCCATCTCCACCTTGGTGTCGTCGATCGATGCCAGACGGACCGCCCCTGCACGGACCTCGTAAAGGAAGTCCTCGAAGAAGAAGTCCGGCGCATCCGTAATGAAGATCGGATAGTTTTTTGCGTCGGCATACCGGAGGATCGTATCGCGGAGCTTGATGTCAAACACGTTCTTGATGACCAGCCCGCTGGTACCTGCGCTGATCAGCTGCTTGATCGTATCCTCGACCAGATACGGGTTGTCCTTGGCATAAAGCAGTGACGTGACCTCCAGCTCATTGCGCCGGAACGCCGTATACCTGTACTTCCCCTTCAGTTCCGGCACGAATTCGTAGTCTACGACACCGGCCGATGTGATCCGCTGGGAAAGCCCACCGCTGCCGCACAGCAGCGTGACCTTGTCCTGAAAAGTATTATAGAAGTCAGAAACTGTATAATACATCTATTGTTTCCCCCTTTAACACCATCGATATTTATATGGCCAGACATTATTTGCCTGCTCAATTTGTATTGTATAACATATTGTTTAAGTTTTATCAAGAAAAAGCGGATTATATTGCGCACAACCACGCATTTCTTTTGTTTCAATTTACAAATAATTGTTCTTGGCAGGCAATATTCCGTCTGTTATCATAACAACTGTGAAAATCATATACGCCTGCTGATCTTCGCCGGTCCCCTGAGCCGGTCCCCCTTTCACAGAACAGCAAGGCAACCCTCAAAAAAGATGCCCCCTGACTGCATCTTTTTTGTTTGTTAAATCCAACCGGTGTCACAACTTTTAGTTGTTGATATGGAGTAATATTGTATGTTTGTGTATACAATATTTATATCCTATAATTGGATTGTATGGGGGTATTTTGCTAGAATGATAAAGAATCTCAAGAAACTAAGGCTGGAAAAGGGAGCCACCCAGAAAACACTTGCTGCAGTACTCGGCGTCAGCCAGCAGTCTGTCAACAAATACGAAAACCATAACGTCGAGCCGGATCTGACCATCATCATGAAAATGGCTGATTACTTCGGCACCAGCGTCGATCTGCTGATCGGCCACACAGATGAAGACGACAACGACATGGCGCTGCACACGATCAACAATGACGAGGTCGCCATGCTCCGCGGCTACCGGACTCTCTCGGAAGACCACAAGCAGATCATCCGCACTGTCATCGAAAGCTACCACTGATTCATACTCTGCAGTTTTCACCCGCATGACCATGCGGGTTTTTTATACCATGCACCGCGCTTTGGTATATGCCCGCCGCCGCAGCGCATATAAAAACAGACGGCCCATGCGGACCGTCTGCTCTTTTCGTATGGTCTGCCATCCGGAAAACCGGATGCATTCCGCCGCCTCCCGCGAACTAACGCTTGGAGAACTGGCTGGCTTTTCTCGCCTTCTTCAGGCCGTACTTCTTTCTTTCCTTCATTCTGGGGTCTCTGGTCAGGAAACCAGCGGCCTTCAGAGCAGGTCTGTACGCCTCTGCGTCAACTTCACACAGCGCTCTTGCGATGCCGTGACGAAGTGCACCAGCCTGGCCCGTGTAACCGCCGCCTGTAACGGTTGCGATCACATCGAACTGACCTTCGCAGCCAGCGATCTCGAAAGGTCTCTTGACCTCTCTCTTGACGATCTCCAGTGCAAGGTAATCATCTAGGGACTTTCCGTTGACTGTGACGTTGCCCTTGCCGGGGACCAATCTTACTCTCGCGACAGAAGACTTTCTTCTGCCTGTTCCGTAATACTGCATCTTAGCCATTATTTAATCTCCCTTCCTAAAAGTCCCATACTTCGGGTTTCTGCGCCTGATGTTCATGTTCAGGACCAGCATAGACCTTCAGCTTCTTGAACATCTGTCTGCCCAGCTTGCCCTTGGGCATCATGCCCTTGACAGCGTGACGGACAGCTTCGGTCGGGTGTTTCTCCATAAGTTCCTCAAAGGTGCACTCTCTGAGGCCGCCCGGATAACCGGTGTGTCTCTTATAGATCTTGTCGTGGCGTTTCTTACCTGTGACCGCAACTTTCTCCGCATTGATCACGATAACATAGTCACCGCAATCCACATGGGGGGTGAAAGTGGGCTTTTTCTTACCTCTCAGGATGCTGGCAACTTCGGAAGCCATACGACCGAGGTTACGGCCTTCAGCGTCGATGACATACCACTTGCGTTCTACTTCCTGAGGCTTAGCGAGTGTCGAAGACATAGCTCTTATTCCTTTCTACCTACTTGGATCGGCGCGGAATCGCTCCTGCCGATTGTTTTCGGCGCTGCCTACTTGGATCCGTGAGCTGATCGGGTTCGGCATGACTAAAACTTTTAGCGCGCTCCTCGCGGACACTTCCGTTCACGGTGTCCCGCGGACAGATAGTCCTGATTCGCGACATTAGACATTATATGGTCTGGCGCAGGCAGTGTCAAGGGTTTTCACCTACTTGCTCACCAGCAGCTTGCGGATCCCTGCATTGAGCCCGTCCAGCGTCAGCGGATACATCGGAAAGACCCTGGCCAGTTCCCACCATGTTTCGTTCCAGTAGTTGCGGCCGGTCGGCGTTTCCTGCGGGTGGATCCAGACGATGTGCGGATACCGGTCTGCGAAATCCGTAAACCGGCGCATCTTGCGTCTTCCACGCGCATCGGTCTCCAGCGATTCGCCCCAGTAAAAGCCGCCGTACAGCTCGTACATCGCCATCTCGCCGTCCCCGACGATCAGGACTTTGTACTCGGGCGGGATGTTGCGCAGGACCCAGTCGGTCTCGAGGCGGCTGTTCCATGACAGCGTGGGAGACGTGTAGAGATGGTCGCCGATCGCGTTGTGGAAATAATAGAATCGCACATCCTCGAAATTCCCGGCTTTGCGCATCGACTGGAACAGCAGTGTCACCAACCCGCGGTGGTAATCCATGCTCCCGCCGCTGTCGATCAGCACCATCAGTTTCACCGCATTGCGGCGCGGCGCCTTCTTGACGATCTTGAGCAGGCCGCCGGCCTCGCCGGTCTTGCGGATCGTCTCGTCGATGTCGAGTTCGGTCTTCTCCTGCAGATTGTGGTCGGACAGCTGCCGCAGCCTGCGGAACGCCATCTGGAACTGCCGGCTGTCGAGCGTCTTGTCGCTGCGGAAGTCCCGGTAGCGCCGCTCGCCCGCGACACGGAATGCGCTGCGGTACATGCTCTCGCCGCCGACACGGATGCCGCCCAGCTTCTTGCCGTGGTGCCCGTACGGCGAATACCCGCCGGTGCCGACCCACTTGCTGCCGCCGTTATGCTCTTCGTCCTGCTCCTGCAGGATCCTGCGGAACATCTCCTCGATCTGCGCCGCACTGAGCCCGGTCGCTTCCATGAGCTCTTTGATCATCTCGGGCACCAGCTCCGGGTGCTCGAGCCACTTGAGAAGGTCCTCCGGAAAGATATCCTCGATCGCCTGCTCGCTCTCCTTCGCGATGTCTCCGAAGTACTCTAAGAACAGCCGGTCGAACAGGTCGAACTGCGTCTCGCTCTTCACGAGCACCGACCGGCAAAGTGTATAAAAGCCCCTCAGGCTGTCTTCATGCAGATCTTCCCTGAGCGCCGCGAGCAGCGTCATCCACTCCGTGAGGGAGACGTTCAGCCCGCCGGCCCTGAGGTAATAGAAGAAAGATAAAAACATCTATTTTCTCCCGAACCCCCTGTGCTTCTCACGGTACAGAAGGTCGAGGTCCTCGTTCTTCTTGAGCAGCACGCCCGCGAAGGGAATTTCCTTCTCGATGCGGGACTCCTCGATGCCGCTGTAGCGCAGCGCGCGGATCCAGTCCAGAAGCTCGCTCGTGCTGGGCTTTTTGTGCAGGCCGCGGATCTCGCGCACGTCGTAGAACGCAGCAAGCGCCGACTGCAAAAGCCGCTCCTCGATGTCCGGGTAATGCGCGAGGACGATCCTGCGCATCATGACGTCGTCCGGGAAGTCAATGTAATGGAACACGCACCGGCGCAGGAATGCATCCGGCAGTTCCTTCTCCGCATTGGAGGTGATGATGACGATGGGCGATTCCTTGGCCTTCACGGTCTCATGCGTCTCCGGGATGTAAAACTCCATCTTGTCCAGCTCCCACAGCAGA
Source organism: uncultured Eubacteriales bacterium (assembly GCA_902790905.1). Classification (GTDB taxonomy): domain Bacteria; phylum Bacillota; class Clostridia; order Peptostreptococcales; family Anaerovoracaceae; genus RUG13615. The sequence goes on along the minus strand of CADATO010000018.1, from coordinate 9,656 downwards.
TCGTTCGGGAACTCCAGGTCCGCCTTGTCGATCTCGTCGATCAGCAGGACCACCTTCTCGTCCGCGCTGAACGCTTCGCCGAGCTTGCCCAGATGGATGTACTGCGCGATGTTGTCGACGCCCTCTTCCCCGAGCTGGCTGTCGTAGAGACGCTGCACGACATCGTAGTGGTACAGGCCGTCCTGCGCTTTGGTTGTGGACTTGATGCTCCATGTGATGAGGGGCATGCCCAGCGATTCGGCGATGGCGATCGCCAGCTCCGTCTTGCCCGTGCCCGGCTCACCCTTGATGACCAGCGGCTTGCCGAGTGCCATGGCGATGTTCGTGACCTGCAGCAGATCGTCGTCCGCGATGTAGGTGCTGCTGCCGGAGAATCGCATTGTCTTTTTCTCTTCCATATCTTCCGTTTCCTATTCCAGCCGGCGTGTAACGGATGCCGGCTATCCTTACAAACAACTTCCCCAATCATATTAAAAACTGCCGCATTTGTCCATGGTTGTGGTATGATAGTTGGCAAGCAGGCGTTTGCGGAATCGCCCTGCCTGCAAAATGAAAATCCATAAGAAAGAAGGAACCAACCTATGAGAACCATCCACGTCGGCATGCTCGGCATCGGCAATATCGGCAAAGGCACCTGGCAGACCCTCGAGCAGGGGCGAGCACGGATCGAAGAGACCACCGGTCTCGACATCCGCATCGACCGCATCCTCTGCCGGACCATCCGCCCGGAACGCGCCGAAGCCATCGGCGTCACGCCGGCGCAGGCCGAAGCACTGTTCACAACCGACCCCGCAGCAATCCTGGACGACCCCGCCATCGACATCGTCGTCGAACTCATGGGCGGCATCGAGCCGGCGACCAGCTACATGGCGCAGGCACTGAAGAACGGCAAGCATGTCGTCACCGCCAACAAGGCCGCCATCGCAGCCAACGGCGAAATGCTCTCGCAGCTCGCCAGGGAAAACAGCGTCATGCTCCGCTTTGAAGCGAGTGTGGCGGGCGGCATCCCGATCATCAACGCTGTGTCGTCCCCGCTGCTGGCCAATACATTCTCCGAGATGCACGGCATCCTCAACGGCACGACCAACTACATCCTCACGCAGATGTCCGAGTACGGCAAGGACTATGCGGAGGTGCTCAAGGATGCGCAGGCAAAGGGATTTGCCGAGGCGGATCCGACCGCGGACGTCGAAGGCATCGATGCGGCGAACAAACTGTCGATCCTCATCTCCCTGATCTTCGGCATCAAAGTCGGCCCGGACGAGATCGCCCGCGAGGGCATCACCCGCATCAGCGCGCACGATATCCGTTTTGCGAAGGAGTCCGGCTACCGCATCAAGCTGCTGGCAAGCGCCGCCGAAAAGGACGGCAAGGTCTACTGCAGCGTCGAGCCGGCGCTCGTGCCGGAAGACCATCCGCTGGCCAGCGTCAGCAATGAATTCAACGCCGTCTTCGTGACCGGCAGCGCCGTCGACTCCCTGATGTTCTACGGGCGCGGCGCAGGTCCTCTGCCCACCGGCAGCGCCGTCATGGGCGATGTCATCGAGATCGCCGTCGAGATCAACAAGGGCAACGCGTTCGACAATATCCCGCTGCTCCGTTACGATGCGGATCTCACCTGTGCCGGCGAAGGCGCACACCGCTACTACGTCCGCATGACCGTTGCCAACCGCACCGGCGTGCTCGGCAGCATCGCAGACACCTTCGGTGCGCACAACATCAGCGTCAAGTCCGTCATCCAGCGCGGCGCAGGCGCAGCCGATGCCCGCGAAGCCCTGCCGGAAGTGCCGCTCCTGTTCATTGTCTACGAAACGGAGCGCAGCACCCTCAACGAAGCACTGGCCGAGATCAGCGGCAAGGACATCGTCCTGTCGGTCGACAACATCCTGCGCGTCGAGGACTGAAGTCTGACAATTAAAAATCCCATTTAGCACTTGCCTCGCCACGGGCACTGGTATATAATAGTCCGTGCGAGTGTCGGGCTGTGGCGCAGTTTGGTAGCGCGATTGCTTCGGGAGTAATAGGCCGCAGGTTCAAATCCTGTCAGCCCGACCAATAAAGAAACCACGCATCAGATGCGTGGTTTTTCATACTCCATTCATCGATTTTTATCAGCTTCTTTGATACCCCAACCTCGCAACCATTGATTTTACAAACCCCGGTACACAGTTTATAGTAAGAACAAGTTTTACAAGAATCATAGATAAAGGGGTGGCTTCAAACATGAAAAACAATGTGAGAGAAAGAATGCTCGCAGGCGAAAAGACCCTGGGCACCTTTATGATCATCGGCAGCGGCACCTCCGCCGAATGCATCGGCCTGGCCGGGTATGATTATGTTATCATCGACACCGAACACGGCCCGTTCAACCCGGACAGCGCCATCGACTACATCCGCGCCGCCAGACTGTACGGCACGACACCGTTCGTCCGTGTGCAGGATACTTCCCGCGCGTCGATCCTGAAGATGCTGGACGGCGGAGCGATGGGGCTCATCATCCCGCAGATCCACACCGTCGAAGAGATCCGCCGCATCGTCGAGTACGGCAAGTACCCGCCGGTCGGAAGCCGCGGTGTAGCGCCGAGTGTAGGCACCGCCTTCTGGCAGGAAGACTATGCGCAGCATGGCCTGGCGCAGACCTTTGAGACTGCCAACCGCGAGACGATGCTCTTCCCGCAGTGCGAAACAGTCGGGTGCCTCGAGCATATCGAAAAGATCGCAGCTATCGATGGCGTAGACGGCATTTTCGTCGGCCCGTTCGATCTGTCCGTCGCTATGGGCATGCCGCTCGAATTTGAACGGCCTGAATTCAAGGCCGCTCTGCAGCGCATCCTCGATGCCTGCAAGGCCGCGGGCAAACCCACGATGATCTACGCCGGCACGATCGAAGACGCAAAAACGGACTTTGCAATGGGCTTTGACAGCGTCACCTACAACCAGGATGCGCCCCTTCTCATCGAGATGCTTAAAGAGGCCAAATTCGCGATATTAGGCGCGTAATCGCCCGGCACGCATCCTTTTCCCGCGCCATACACAAACGCTCTGAAAAGGCTGTTTTACGCCGCCTGGCGCTGCACAGAACAATTCACATCTCAAACAACAAAAGACCGGAGAGTTTCCTCTCCGGTCCTTTTGTGTTCACTTCGGATCAGACAGTTACTGGATCCATCTGCCGGATGCGTCAAACCGGTAGGTCTTCCCTCCGATTGTCTGCGTCCCTGTCGCCATGGTTCCATCCGCTTTCAGGTAGTACCACTGCACACCGGTCTGTACCCACTCACTGTGAGCCATAACACCACTGGCTTTCATGTAATACCACTTACCGCCGGAATATACCCACTCATTAGATGCCATATAGCCGGAAGCATTGATGTAGTACCACGAGCCTTTATCCTGGATCCATTTGTTCTTGACCCAGTAACCGTCGGAGCCCATCCAGCACCAGCCATTGCTGTCTTTCACCCAGCCATTGGTGACCATCCGTCCGGTTGCGCCGACGTAGCACCAGCCGCCGCTGGCCTTGACCCACTGGTTGGCTGCCATGTAGCCATCCGATTTGATGTAGTACCAGTTGCCCTTGTCATTGACCCATCTGCTCTTGGTCCAGTCACCATTCTCATCCATCCAGCACCAGCCCTCATTGGCTTCTGCCCAGCCGTTCCGGAGTTTCGTACCCTTTTCGGTCTGTCCATTGCCGAGGTAATAGTGCCATCCGTCAGATTCCTGGAGCCAGCCTTTCTTGAGAAGGACCTCATCCCGCGTTGTCGGCTGAGTTCCATCTGCATCGAGGAAGAGCTCTCCACAGTTACTGCAGACATAGTACTCGATGTTACCAAGGACCTTATGGGTAGCAGTCTTTGCATTCACCTTGGTCAGGGCATGCGGTTTCTTTGCAATGATCGTGTCAGCCTCTGTGATCTCGATAGTGCCTTCCGCATCGCTGAAGTACTTGCCGCAGTTGCTGCAGACATAGTATTCAATATTGCCCGCCGCCGCACAGGTTGCTGCCTTAGCCGGCACCTTTGTGACCGTATGACCCGTTGCAAAGATGATGGCTTCGCTCTCTTTGATCTCATTCTCGGCCTTCTCGTCGCTGAAGTACTTGCCGCACTTGTCACAGTACCAGTGTTCATGAGCACCATTCTCTGTGCAGGTCGCCGCTTTTTCTTCAGCATGTGTCAGATTGTGACCGGTCGGCTCGATGACTTTGTAATCAACATGCGCGTCATCATTCGCACAGATCTTACGGGTCAGACCGAATGTTGTGCAGCCTGCTTCGACCAGAGTTTCTTCCTCGCCCCATTCGTGGCCGGTGGCAGGAATCGCTTCCTCCTCAACCTCGCCGCAAACGCTGCAGGTATGTGTCTTCACACCGTCTGCTTCGCAGGTGGCTGTCGTTGTGGTCGTCCAATCGCCCCATGTATGGGCCGTCTTCTCGGTGACAATGTCTTCGAGCTTGATCTCCTGCGTGCAGTCTTCGTCAGCGAAGTACTTGCCGCAAACGCTACAGGTCCAGTACTCGATGTTGCCTTCGGCCTTGCAGGTCGCTGCCTTTGCTTCGACCTTGGTCATCTTGTGGCCCTTCGCCGGGATGTCGACTACCTGCAGGTGCAACGCATCGTTCTCGCATTTCTGGATCTTGACACCTGCTTCTGTGCAGGTCGGCGCCTTGATCACTGTGCCTTCATTCCACTTGTGGTCAGTTGCCTTGACGACAGTATCAGCAGCTGTGATCTCGGTCTTGCCTTCTGCATCACTGAAGATCTTGCCGCAGGTCTCGCATGTCCAGTACTCGATGTTGCCATCTACTGTACAGGTCGCCGCCTTTGCGTCGGTCTTCTTCAGGGAATGACCGGTCGCCTTGACGACTGTATCTGCTTCTGTGATCTCGGTCTTGCCTTCTTCGTCGCTGAAGAGCTTGCTGCAGGTGCCGCAGGTCCAGTATTCGATGTTGCCGTCTTCTGTGCAGGTCGCCGCCTTCGCGTCGGTCTTCGTCATAGAATGACCGGTTGCCGGGATGGCTTCCTCTTCGCTCTCACCGCAGACGCTGCAGGTATGTGTCTTCAGACCATCCTTATCACAGGTGGCTGCTGTGGTGGTCTCCCACTCACCCCAGGTGTGCGCTATCTTCTCAACGAAAGTGTCTTCGAGCGCGATCTCTGTCTCGCCCTTCTCGTCGCTGAAGTACTTGCCGGTCATCTTGTGACCTGTCGCCGGGATCTCTGCTGTCTGCAGGTGCAGCGCGTCGTTCTCGCACTTCTGGATCTTGACGCCCGCTTCTGTGCAGGTCGCTTCCTTGATCACGGTGCCGTCATTCCACTTGTGGCCGGTTGCCTTGACAACAGTCTTTTCTGCGGTGGTCTCAGTCTTGCCTTCTGCATCGCTGAAGACCTTTCCGCACTCTTCGCAGGTCCAGTTCTCAGTGTTGCCGTCTGTCGTGCAGGTCGCTGCCTTGGCGTCATGGTGTGTGAGGCTATGCTCGACTTTCCACGTCGCTGTTACGGTGACGTCTGCTGTCACGGTGATCTCATCACCTGCCTGCATCGTCTCTTCGCCGACCTGCCAGCCTGCGAACTTGTTGCAGTCTTTATCTGTGGTGAATCCGTTCTCAGGCAGTTTATAGGTCTTGCCGTCGACGACCTGGACACTCTCCATCGTGCCGGTCTCACCACCGTTATTGAAGCTGACGGTCCATTCGCTGTTCAGTCTGTACAGACCGTCTTCGCTCTGCACCAGCTTCTTGCCCGCCGGCACCTTGGCGTCATTGCCCTTGTCGTCGCTGAATGCGCCGCCCGTGATGTCGATGCGCTTCGCATCGCCGATCGTGGCAACGCTGTCCGCTTCGGACTTGAATGTGCCGCCGCTGACTGCGATTCCTGACGCATCTGTCATGCCCGGATAGTTCGCTTCCTTATCAAAGACCAGTGCCGAGCACGGTACCACGACTCTGCTGTCACCGACCTTGCCGGTCGTGTTGCCCGTCGTGTTGAACTCGCCGCCTGTCACACTGACATTACCGGCTCTTGCCACGATGCCCGCGCCGCCTGTGATGTTGAACGTACCGCCGCTGACGGTGATTTCATCATCGTTCGCCGCGTAGATGCCGCATGCCACATAGCCGGCCGTCTGGATCGTGCCGTTGAACGTGCCGCCGCTGACGCTCAGTTTGTTGCCGCCGCGTCCATTGCTGCCGTTCGTGCCAAGGACCGCGTTGTCCTTCGCTGTGAAGGTGCCGCCCTTGATGTCGACCTTGCCGGCGTCGATCAGCAGGACTGCCATCTCCTGTGCCTCGACCGCGCCACTCTCGAATGTGAGCTCGCCGTCCTGGACACAGATGCCGCAGTTGTTCGTGCTGACGATCTTGCCGCCTTCTGCGCTGTCCTTGACGACCAGTTTGCCGAGAACGTTGACCGTATGTTCGCTCGTCTTGTTCGTGACAGTCTTGCCGTTCAGGTCGAGCGTGACATCTTTGCCAGCTGCTACCGCAACGTTCTCTGTCACGTCTGCCAGCAGGACGACTTCATCGCCTGCCGCTGCTGCATCAATGGCAGACTGCAGTGTGCCGTAGTATGCAGTCTCTCCATCCTTGGTGATCGAAGCCACAGCCTTGAGCGGCGGGATGACGACGCTCTCTTTGTCTGCGATCGGCTTGGTGCCGGCTTCATCCTCGAAGTACTCGCCGCAGACGTCACAGACATAGTATGCGGTGTTGCCCGCTTCTGTGTAGGTCGCGTCTGGTCATCTTGTGACCTGTCGCCGGGATCTCTGCTGTCTGCAGGTGCAGCGCGTCGTTCTCGCACTTCTGGATCTTGACGCCCGCTTCTGTGCAGGTCGCCGCCTTGATCACTGTGCCGTCATTCCACTTGTGGCCGGTTGCCTCGACCGCAGTTGTCTCACGGCTGAGTTCTTCACCGCAGACCGTGCAGTAGACAACTTCGTCATAGCTGCCGGCTTCTGTGCAGGTCGCTGCCTTTTCGTTTTCCTTGACCTTTGCCCCTTCTGTGTGGCCGGTCTTTGCAACGACGACATCTGCTGCCTGCAGTTCTTCTGTTCCTTCTGCATCGCTGAAGTACTTACCGCACTCTTCACAGACGTAGTACTCTTTGTTGCCATCCTCTGTGCAGGTCGCTGCTTTTGCGTCGACCTCGGTCAGCGTATGTTTGTGGACAATGTTGAACTTCGCTGTTGCGGTGCCGGTGTAGTTGCCCTTCATCGTGACTGTGACGGTCGCTTCGCCGACTTCAACATTATTGCTGTAAGCTACTTCGTAATCCGCTTCTGTGAGCGATTCGCCCTCGGCGGTTACGGTAACGGCAGGTGTGACCTCTTCGCCCGTGTGCGTCTGGTCATCGATCGCCGCGATCACAGGTGTGATTTCCTTCGGCGCAATGCTCCAGAGGATCAGCTGGTTTTCGGTCTTGCCGTTCTTCCAGATATAGTTGTCGCTATTGAGCGCTGCCATCGCGGCATACTCGCCGGCATCTGTCTGGACATTGCCGGACAGTGTGTACGGTGCATTCTCAGCCGCCGCAACACCGGTCTGTGCTTCGCCGTTGTAGACCAGACCTTCCTTCGCCGCCGGGATCTCTACCTGCGCCGGACCGATGGTGAATTCCACGATCTGGCCGCCGGAGAAGTCCGCCTTGCCGAAGAGGACGACCTGTGCGGTGCCCGCGTTGACATTGTTGGTGTACTCGACAGTGAAATCTTTGTCTTTCACCAGGGTGACTTCATTGCCGTTAATCGTCATTTTGACGGAAGTGACCTTCGGTGTCTTGGCCGTGCCGTCATAGACGAACGGGCCTTCCTCGATGGTCACATCAGCATCGTTGATGGACGTGCCGTGGATGCGGAAGTCGGTGCTTACGCTGCCGGTGTAGTTGCCTGTGCCGGTGACGGTCAGGGTCGCCACGCCGGTGCGTGTGTTTTCTTTATATTCGAAGGTGTAATCCGTATCGGCTTTCAGTTCGGTATCGCCCAGCATGACTGTGAAGTCATCCGTGATCGGGGATCCGGTGTAGTCGTATCCGGACTTGATGCCAGAGATGACCGCCTCAGAAATATCCTTCGCAGTGATAGTAAATGTAGTTGCGTTGGTACCCTTGAAGTTGCCGCCTTCCACCGCTGTGAGTGTTACTGTGGCTGTGCCTACGTTGGTGTTGTTCTCGTAGCTGACGGTGTAGTCGGTGCCTTCCTTGAGCGTGTAATCGCCCAGTGTCACGACAGGTGCCGGTGTGATAGCAGAACCGGTGAACTCTTGATCGTCGATCTTAGCAATCTCACAATCAGCCAGATCTGCCTGCGTGATCTCGAAGGTGAACGGATTACTCTCTGTGCCTTCATAAGCGGAGCCTTCCGTACCCTTGGCAACGACGGTGTATGTACCTGCGTTGACCGGGGCGCCTTCGATAGCTTTGCCGTCCGCATCCTTGTAGGACAGCGTGTAGTCCTCTGCCGTTACTTTAGCATTCTCGAACTTCGGTGTCGCAACGGGTTCTGCTTCCTGTGCAGCGCCGTTGTAGACCTTGCTCTCTGCCTTGAAGTCAAACGCCTTCAGGGAGAAGCCAACTTCGTAATGCATGTCGCCCGCATCGCTGATGGGTCTCCATGCATAGACTTCAGGCAGTGTCAGCGTGTTGCCGGTTGCCTGGATGTGACGGTCTGCTGTTCCAGCGGAGCCAGTCTGCTCATCAACGAAGACCTGCGTGCCGGAAGAAGCGGTCATAGTCACATCACCCATGGTGATCATCTGCTCAACGTTCGCATAGCGGCTGGAAATACCATAGTAGCCGTTGAATGTGCCGCCCTGCAGATCGTAAGTGCCTGCTCCTGCCGCATAGACCGGTGCGCAGAAGTAGCTCCACCAGTCGGATTCAGCCGGAGCCGCGTTTGCGGTGTAAGTGCCGCCGTACACGGTGATGTCTGCCGGAGCAGTGGTGTTGTTCGTGCCGATCGCTGCGAAGTGCGAAGTGACCACCGGGCCTTCTTCAGCGTCTTTCACACCGAAGACAGCCTTGCCGCCGTTCAGCACGTACACACCGTACATGCCATCAGAACCTTCGCCTGTTGCGGTCAGGGTGCCGTTCTCAACAACCAGCTTGCCAGCATCGACCTGGATCAGCGACTTGCCGTCAAATGCCTTACCGTTCTCCGGGCCTGTGATCTTGCCGTTGCCTGTGATGGTAAAATCGCCATCCTTTGTCACAGCAAAGAGTACCGGCTCGTCGGAGCTAACTTCATGTTTGCCCAGATCCAGAACAACCTTCTTGTCGATTTCGATCGTCTCGATCTTGGTGTCTTTCAGCAGTTCGACAGTGTCGCCAGCCTTGGCAACTTCGATTGCTTTGGCCAGTGTTGTGTAATTAACTCCGCCTGTTCTTGCAACCGCTTCGCCAATCGTGAACGGATAGTCCGCCTTGGTCGCTTCATCCAGGTTCGCTACTGCCGCCTTGCCGGTGACAACGTATTCATCAGAAGGTGCGGTCTTGAACAGGCCGTCATTGATGACGATGTTCGTCTTAGCATCTTCCTTCAACGCTTCCTCAACGTCGAATTCACCTGTGAATTTGCCGCCGTTGACCGTCAGCGTTGCCTTGTTGTCTTCGGGTTTGGTCCCCCAGACATCGTACTGGATGTCGCCATCGATCACCGCGGTG
>CADATO010000017.1 GCA_902790905.1 uncultured Eubacteriales bacterium | reverse complement strand
GCAGACAGTCCTGGAAGTATTCATGGGGATCTCCGACAACAAGTACGTCATCCTTCTGATGGTCAACATCTTCATGGTCATCATCGGCATGATCATGGACGATACGAGCGGCACGATCCTGATCACACCGATCCTGATGCCGCTGCTGGAGAACATCGGGGTAAGCCCGTATCAGTTCGCAGCGATCATCGGCGTCAATATGGGCATGGGCAACATCACACCGCCCAGCGCACCGTTCCTGTATCTTGGTGCACGTATCTTCCGTGTTGACGCAACGGATATGATGAAACCGATCCTGCAGATCATCATCATGGCGTATGTACCTACACTGATCCTGGTAACATGGATCCCGGATCTGTCTCTGTTCCTGCCGAGACTGCTGATGGGTGACAAACTGGGTATCTAAGTCAGGGCTCTAGGGCTAAGCCTTCATGAATTTTGGCCGTCAGAGGACGGCAAACCCTTTGACGGCCAAAATACAGTTACGAATGCAGACCCTTATAACGAAGAGGGCGTCAGAAGATGCCCTCTTCTTTACTCAGAACAGCGAGCCGATCGGCTGCAGGAAGCTGCATCCGGGAAGCGATTCCTCACCCCAATGATTGTTCGGAATTCCGTACAAAAGGATTGAACGCCCCATAGAATCAGGTATAATGATAATGAGGGGAAATCGTCGAGATGAGAGATTCTGATCTGACATCTTGAGTATGTGAAGGAAAGAAACAGGGACGTCTGTGACGGCCCTTGATAAACTGCGTATAAATCCCCCGTATTCAAAGAAAGGATCCGTTATGAAGATCGAAAGAGCTGACAGAATGAAAGGTGTCGAGATGTCCCGCATCCGCGCGACACTGACCAAGTGCAACGAGATGAAGCGTGCCGGTATCGACCTTGCGATGTTCACGGTCGGGCAGCCGGATTTTGATACGCCGCAGTACATCAAAGACGCCTGTGAAGCATCGATTGAGGCAGGTCACACAGCATATGCGGAAACGCCGGGTTCTTTGGAACTTCGCACCGCGATCGCTAAGAAACTGAAGAGAGATAACAATCTGGATTATGATCCGTCGGAGATTTCTGTGACAACCGGCGCAGCGCAGGCCGCCTTCCTCGGTATGATGACCTGGCTGAACCCCGGCGACGAGATCATCATCCCGAATCCGTCCTACAACATTTATTCCACGATCCCGCTCATCGCAGGCGCGACTGTCAAGACCTACGAGCTGCTGGAGGAGAACAACTTCCAGATCGACCTGGAGCAGATGAAGTCCCTGATCACGGACAAGACCAAGATGATCGTGCTGCTGACCCCCAACAACCCGATCGGTTCGATTCTTGAAAAAGACAATCTGGAAGGGCTGGCGGAGATCCTTAAAGACACCGACATCATCGTTCTCTGCGATGAAGTGTACGAGCGCCTGACCTACGGGGAACCGGCGGTATCCTTCGGCTCCCTGCCCGGCATGAAAGAGCGCACCATCACGATGAACGGCTTCTCGAAGGCCTTCTCGATGACGGGCTGGAGACTCGGCTACTTCGCAGCACCGAAGGAAATGGTCGACGTCATGAACGTCCTGTCCTTCTACATGACCGCCTGCGGTGTCACGTTCACACAGGATGCGGCGGTTGTTGCGCTGGAGGAAGAGGACGGCTCGCTCGAGAAGATGCGCAGCGAGTTCGAAAAGCGCCGCAACTACATCGTCGCTGAGATCAACAAGACAAAGCACTTCTCGGCGCTGATGCCCAAGGGCGCGTTCTACGTCTTTATGAACATCAAGAAGACCGGTATGACCTCCGGCGAATTCACCGACTACATGCTGGACAACTACAGATGCTCCTTCATCCCGGGCGACGTCTTCGGCTCGGCCGGCGAAGGATTTGTCCGCCTGTCCTATGCGTCCTCGATGGAGAACCTCGAAAGACTGGTCGTCGCATTGAACGACCTCGATGCGAAGCTGGGTTAGCCGGAAAGAAATCGCCCTTTCCGGGAACGGCGGCATAAAACTGTCAAAAGAAAGCCGGTGCGGCGCGTCTGCACCGGTTTTTTCATGCAGCCGCAAACAGCGGGGCAGACGGGATTGCGCAGGCAGAGCGATTCCTATATAATTAGCACGATAACAGTTAGAACTGAAATGATCGCACGGCCGCCGGCGGCGGCACGGAAGGAGTGCCCATGGCATTTGATGTACATGACTGCATCGCCTTTCTGACAAACAGCGGCGGCAAGAGCCTCGACGAGTCGATGAACCGCAGATTTCGCGGGCAGGACATCACGAGGACCCAGTGGACCGCGCTTTACTATATTGACCGGATCCCGGATATCACGCAGAAGGAGCTCGCTGAGGCGATGATGATCAGCGGCCCGTCGGCGTCCAATCTGGTGGACCGCCTGGAAACAGCCGGTCTGGTGCTTCGCAGGGAGGACCGGGAGAACGGCCGCGTCAAACATCTTGTGCTGACGGAGGAAGGGGCGGCCAAGCTGCATGAACTGGCGCACATCCCGGTTGAATTCAACGAAGAGGCGATGAAGGATGTGTCCGCGGAGGACGTGGAGACGTTCAAACGCGTGCTGGCCAAGATGGTCGAGAGCGTGAAAGAGTGACGGCCTGCTTTGGACTGCTGCGGAGGTAATGCGATGTATTTCTATGAAAGCACCTCGACCGACCCGTACGAAAATCTGGCTCTCGAAGAGCATCTGTTTGAGACCCTGCCGGAAGGTGCGGGTCTTTTTATGCTGTGGCAGAACACCGACGCGGTGATCATCGGACGGTATCAGAACGCGGCGGAAGAGATCGATGCTGCATACGTGAAGGAAAACGGCATCGCGGTCGTGCGCAGGATGTCCGGCGGCGGGGCGGTGTTTCACGACCTGGGCGGGCTGAATTATACGCTCATCACCGATGACGCAGAATCGCCTGTTCCGACTGACGGCTCGGCAGACGCTGATGCGGTCTGGCAGGCCTGCATGGCGCCGCTGCTTGCGGTGCTCCGCGGATACAGCCTCGAAGCGCAGTTTTCCGGCCGCAATGATATCGAGATCGGCGGCAGGAAGATCGCCGGCTGTGCCCAGTATGCGCGCGGCGGAAGGACGCTCCATCACGGGTGCATCCTGTTCGATACAGATCTTTCAAAGGTTGCCGCTGCGCTGGATCCGGGCGAGGCGAAATTCCTCTCAAAGAGCGACAAGTCCGTCCGCACGCGGGTCACAACGGTCCGAACCTGCCGTGCGGACCTTTCGATCGAACGGTTCCGGCAGGATCTGCGGGCGGCGTACGGGCAGATGGCAGCTGCCGGCGGGCTCACGCCGTATGCGCTGTCAGAGGCGGACAATGCGGCGATCTGGCGCCTGCGGGAGGGGAAGTACCGAACCTGGGAATGGAACTATGGATACCGGGCGGATTATCAGGTCCGCAGGCAGAAAAAATTCCCGGCCGGGCTGGTGACGGCGGATATGGATGTCAAAGGCGGCGTCATCGAGCGGATCCATCTGTCCGGAGACTTCTTCCCGGCACAGGCGGGCAGCACCGTGGAAAAGATCGAACAGGCGCTATGCGGACTGCCGCTGAACGACGAACTGGCGGAACGGATCCGGGCAGCGTTGGATGCGGATACCGTGCTGCATGGAATCAGTGCGGCGGGATTGGCTGCGCTGCTGCTTTCCTGAAAGGCAATTCCCGTCAGGCGTCACTTGTGAATTTATTGACAGATAATTATGAAAGTAGTATAATAACATAAAAGTTAGCATGCTAATTGTTTTGCCGATACGCCTTCCTACCCGGTGCTGCAAAGAGCGATGCTGACCTGAGTATTCTTGTCACACACTGTAACCCGTATGAAATGCAAATGGAGGTTATCATGGTAAACGCAAGAGAGATTTTGAATGATTTCGTAAATGGCGTAGGCAAACTGTCCGAAACCAACGGCGACTTTATTGAAAAGTTTGTCGCGGTAGACAGCAGCGCAGGGACAGCCAGCGGTGCGATCTCCGACAAAACCAAGGAACTGATCGGTGTGGCGCTCGGCGTCTACAACCGCTGCCAGTACTGCATCTGCGTCCATACCCACGGCGCATACCAGGCGGGCTGCACCAGAGAAGAGATCCTCGGCGCGGCGGAAGTTGCCATCGCGTTCGGCGGCGGCCCGAGCGTGGCGTACAGCGCGGCTGTTCTGAATGCAGCGCTGGATGAGTTCGAACACGACTTCGACTGATCCGGATCGTTCTGTATGAGAACGGGTATCGCGGCGCTGCCTGCGGCGGCCGGATATCTATATTGAGGGAGAAACAGCGCCCGGAAGGGGGGACTCCTCTGGGCGCTGGGTTTTCATATTTCTGAAAGAACGGGCAGCCTTGCCCGGGGAGAACTCCATGATCAGGGAAGTCAATGCGGCCAAACTCGATACGGTCCTTCTGAAATATGCGGTCCAGCCTGGCGATGAAGTAAAGAAGGGCGACCTTCTTTTCATCGTACGCCTCGGGAACATGAACCGCGAGGTGAGCGCCAAGTGCGACGGCATCGTTAAGGAACTGCGATTCCAGCCTGACCAGCCGGTCTCCGGCGGCACACCGGTGCTGCTTCTCGAGGAGAAAGAACAGGAGGACGCTGTGATGTCGGTCCCCGCAGGTGCGGAGATGGAGATCAGAGCGGAGAATATCGGCGGCAAAAAAGCCGTGATCAAAGAGTGGAAGAAAGCGCCCGGTGAGCACATCGCAGCGGGCGAGGGGCTTGTGGTGGTCACAGCCGGCAAGCTCAACAAGGAGATCGTCTCCCCCTTCGGCGGCGATGTGCTGCGCACAGAAGGCGCGGAGGGCGATACCATTGCGGTGGGCGACCTGCTGGCGGTCGTGGTGAGCGACGGCACGGCGGCAGCGGCTGCCAAGGAATCGCCCAAAACGAAGGTCCTCGTCATCGGCGGCGGCCCCGGCGGCTATGTGGCGGCGATCCGCGCAGCCCAGCTCGGCGGGGAAGTCACCCTCGTTGAAAAGAACAAAGTCGGCGGCACGTGCCTCAATGTCGGCTGCATCCCGACCAAGGCGCTCCTGCACAGTGCGGAGGTCTACCGTGCGGCGCAGCAGGGGGCGTCCATCGGCGTCGAGACGCAGCGCGTGGCACTGAACTGGGACAAGGTGCAGGACCACCGCGCAAAGACGTCCGCCCAGCTCGTGGGCGGCGTGGAAGGACTGCTCGCGGCAAACGGTGTGACGGTGCTCTCCGGTACAGCGGCCTTTGCGCCGCAAAGAGGGGGTGCCGGACAGCCGGCGGCAGCGGCAGATGCGGCTGTGACGGTCACGAAAGCCTACGGCACCACAGAAGAAATCAAAGCGGACAGGATCATTGTGGCGACAGGCTCCAGCCCGTTCATCCCCCCGATCCCGGGGCTGCATCAGGAAGATGGCAGCCTTGCGGATAACATCATCGATTCCACCGGCGCGCTGCTGCTGGATGAGCGGCCCGCCTCCATGGTCATCATCGGCGGCGGCGTGATCGGTGTGGAACTCGCCTGCGCGTATGCGGCCTTCGGCACGAAGGTCACGGTCATCGAGATGATGGACCGCCTCATGCCGGTCATGGACCTTGAACTGACGCAGCAGGCGCAGACAATCATGGAAGAACAGGGCATCACCTTCCATCTGAGCGCGCAGGTCAAGGCGGCCGTGCGCGGCGGTGATCCTGCCGGCGCGGTCGGGGATGGTCCGGTGACCGTCGTGGCAGAAGCGGCGGACGGCAGCGAGATCCGCGTGCCGGCGGAGAAGGTCCTCGTGGCGGTCGGACGCCGGGCATACGCGGAAGGTCTCGCACCGGAAAACGCCGGCCTTGCGATGGAGCGCGGCCACTTCGTGGTCAATGAGAAGATGGAGACAAACGTCCCGGGCATCTATGCGATCGGCGACTGCGCCGGAAAGATCATGCTGGCGCACGCGGCGAGCGCGATGGGCGAGACGGCGGCGGAGAACGCCATGGGCGGCCGCAGCACGTACCGGGAGCGCGTCGTTCCTTCGTGTGTGTACATCTTCCCCGAGTTCGCGGGCGTGGGGAAGACAGAAGAGCAGCTCAAAGAGAAAGGCACTGCGTATAAGACAGGGCGATTCCCCTTCGTCGCAAACGGCAAATCTGTTATTATGGAAGAGCCGGAAGGCATGGTCAAGATCCTCGCGGACGAACGCACCGGGCAGATCCTGGGCGGCCACATCCTGGGCCCGCGGGCGACCGATCTCATCGGCGAGCTCGCGATGGTCATGCAGATGCACGGCAAACTCAGCGACATCATCGGCCTGATCCACCCGCATCCCACGGTGGCGGAGGCGGTCCATGAAGCGGCATTGGCAGCCGAGGACCGCGCGATCCACTTCAAATAGCACAAAAGCCCGGCATCGCCGGAGCAGAATGGATATCGATCAGCAATAGGAGAAACGGTATGTCTGAGACATATAACGAGATCCCCTGGAGAAAGCACGAAGACCTCGACAAATACGCAGTCGCGCACGATGTGCCGGTGTGGCTCGGCGGCAGGAAAGTCATCGCCGATCGGGTCGTCAAGACCTGCTGCCCGCACAACTGCTACGACACCTGCGGTGAGCTCGTCTACATCAAGGACGAGAAGGTCATCAAGATCGAGGGCAACCCGGAGCATCCCATCACGAAGGGGCACCTGTGCCTCAAGGGCTTTGCCAACGTGCAGAAGATCAACAGCGAAGAGCGCGTCAAGCACCCGCTCCTGCGCGTCGGCGAGCGCGGTGAAGGCAAGTTCAAACGCATCACCTGGGACGAGGCGATGGACTTTATGGTGGAGAAGATCCAGGGTATCGTGGAATCGCACGGCCCCGAGGCCATCGTCGAGTACTGCTACTCCGGCAACCGCGAACACCTCGCCAAGGCGGTCGCGGCCAGACTCTGGAACCTGATGGGCGCCAGCAAGCTCGTCGGGAGCTTTTGCCTGCTCTCGGGTGTCGCCGGCTCAGTCGGCACCGTGGGCAGCCAGTACACCATGGACCCGGATCTGTGGGCGGAAAACTGTGAGACCCTGTTCCTCGTCGGGCGCAACTGCACGGCGACGAACCCGCATATCTTCCCGTTCCTGTACAAGGCGAAGGAGCGCGGTGCGAAGCTGATCGTCGTCGATCCGTACGCGACCGGCGTGGCGGCCAAGGCGGACATCCACCTCAGACCGCGTCCCGGCACGGACGGCGCGATGGCGCTCGGCATGATTCACTGGATCCTGGCAAACGGCTGGGAGGACAAGCGATTTATCGAAGAAAAGACCACCGGCTTTGAGGAGCTCAGGGAACTTGTCAAGAACTGGACGCCCGAATATACAGAACAGGTCACGACCATCCCGGCGGCGCAGCTGAAAGAAGCGGCGGAACTGCTCGCGAAGACGGAGACAATGTTTGAGACCGGCTACGGCCAGCAGCGCTACAGCAACGGGCACCAGGTCCAGCAGGCGCTGGCGTGCCTGGCGGCGGTGTGCGGCAGCTTCGGGAAAGCGTCGGCGAATTACGACTGCATCTCCGGCATGGCCTTCCCCGGGGTCACGGGCTTTGCGGACAACGCCGCGGTGAGCGTGCCGGAAGGCGCTGAGATCCCGCCGGCCAGAATGGTCAACATCGCGGCGATCGCCAAGGCGATCCACGAAGCCAAAGAGCCGCCCATCAAGGCGGTCATCTCCTACCGCGGCGGGCTGATCAGCCAGCAGCCGCATGTGGACTACACCATCGAAGCAATCAACAAACTCGACCTGTTCGTCAGCATCGAGCAGTTCATGACAGACGACACGGACTACGCGGATCTGGTGCTGCCGGGCTGCCACTACCTCGAGCAGTACGGCGTCCATCCGAGCTACTGGCACAACTACCAGCAGGTGCTGGTGCCGGTGTGCCAGCCGCCGTGGGAGTGCGTCCCCGACATCGAGATCTTTGAGGAACTCGGGCGCCGGCTCGGCTATGAGGAATACTTCCCCCGCGAAAAGACGGGGCTCGACTACGCGCGCGACCTGATCGGCAAAGAGTGCGATTTTGATGCGCTCGTGTCGCCGAATGGCCCGGCGCGCAACCCGGAAAAGTGGTGTCCGCGCATCCCGTATCAGGCGTTCGATACGCCGTCCGGGAAGTTTGAATTCCACGCGTCGGTGCTGGAGGAGCGCGGGAAGCAATTCCCGGGGCACTATGACCCGCTTCCCCGGTACTACGAGCCTGACGAGAGCATTGCGGCGACGCCGGACCTGGCGAAGAAGTACCCGCTCAATATCATTTCGCAGCACCCGTCGTTCCGCACGCATTCGCAGTATTACAACCTGCCCTGGATCAAGGAGATCGAGGGGCCTGCGCGCGTGTTTATGAGCAAGAAGGATGCGGCGGCGCGCGGCATTGCGGACGGCGATAAGGTCCGCATCTTCAACGACCGCGGCGAACTGACGGACATCATCGCGAGGGTCGGCATCCGGCTCAAGCCGGGCGTTGTGGAGATGAGCAGCGGCATGTGGGTCAAGCTCGGCGGCAGCGTCAACAAGCTGACCAAGCTCGTCCCGGCGGGCCCGCGCGACATCCTGGAAGAGGACGGCATTTTATACGATTACAACCCGCTGCTGGACGGCAATACGGGCTCGTACTTCAATACACTCGTGGAGATCGAGAAGATGCCGGCAGAAGAGGCGCAGAACGGAACGGAGGTGCAGAGATGAAGATGAACATGCAGACATCGGCAGCACCGACGCCGCAGCGGACGCTCTACATCGACATCCGGCGCTGCATGGGCTGCCGCGCCTGCGAGACGGTATGCAAACTGGAGAATGACCTGCCCGCAGGGCCGCGCTACACGATGGTCACCGAGGTCGAGACCGGCGAGGGGCTCGAGGAACGCCTGCAGTTCCTGCCGATGCCCTGTCAGCACTGCGGCGATGCGCCGTGCGTGCGCGCCTGTACGACCGGGGCGTTATACAAAAGAGAGGACGGCATCGTGCTCGTCGACAAAGACCGCTGCATCGGCTGCCACGAATGCCTGTGGGCATGTCCGTTCGGGGTGCCGCAGTTCGGCAGCGACGGCCGCATGCAGAAATGCACGATGTGCGTGGGGCGCCTCGACGAAGGCGGCCAGCCGGCGTGCGCTGCGAACTGTCCGGCAGAGGCGATCCTCTGCGACACGCCTGAAAACATCTCGCGCATCATCCGCGAACGCTATGCGGAAGATGCGTATGTGCGGCAGGATATCTTTGCTGCAAAAGTGGAGCCCTAGCTATGAAGATACTCACTTTTGATCAATCTAAATGCGATGGCTGCGGCGCCTGCCAGGCGCTGTGCTCTCTGGCGAAGACCGGGGCTGTGCAGCCGTCCGAGGCTAGGATCCGGATCAAACGCGCGGGTGACGGCCCGGCAGAAGTGCTGCGTGCGGCATACTGCCAGCACTGCACGGAGCCGGTCTGCGTCACCGCCTGCATGCGCGGGATCATCTCGAAGGATCCGGAGACGGGCGTGGTGAGCAGAAAGACCGGGGACTGTTTCCGTTGCGCGGCGTGTGCGGTCATGTGCCCGGTTGGCGCGGTGGTGCTCGATCACAAAGAGAACGCATTCGTGACCTGCGACCTGTGCGGCGGCGATCCGCTGTGCGTGAAGGTGTGCGAAAAGGGTGCGCTCCGCTTTGAAGACGTGGAGGCGGCGATCAGCGAAAAGCGCAGCCGCTATGCACATATGGTGCTGGCCGGAGAGGAGGAATCGCTGTGAACAAACGGATCTGGCGGTGCCTCTTTGCGGACCTTGCGGCAGGCACATTGGAATTGAAAACGAGAAAGACGCTGCCCCGGAAGACGGCGGGCGATGCGCTGGTGCTCGCAACGGATGTCCTTGCAGGCACAGGCGGTCTTGCGTTCGACCGGATGACCTGGCGGATGCCGGACGGCAGCAAAACAACATATACCGGAAGACTGGCGGCAGCGCTGCGCTATGCAGGCGCAGATGCGCTGGTCCTTTCCGGCAAAAGAACGAACCCGGGCGTGCTCGTCCTCGAAGGCGGGGCGGGACACGTTGATGATATTGCAGATATCGTCCGAAGCGGCGGAGCGTTTCATGAAGGCTTGGCGCTCCGTTCCGCTCTCCGGGACAGGTATCTGACGGACGACACGGTGATCGCCATCGCGGAAGACGGCGGCGTCATCGAAACAGGCGGCCGGTGCATCGCGGACGCGGCGGTCTCGGCATCGCTGCGCGGGATGGGGCTCTGCGCCATCGCGGCGGCCGGCACCGGGGCGCTCGAAGTGGCGGATCCGCAGGGGCTGATCGACGGCTATGTGCGGTACTATCAGGAAGGCGGCACGCCTGCCGTTCTGGCGGCGCTCAGGGAAGCCTGCCTCGGGAAGGGGGCGGAGTGATATGGCGAGCGCAAAACACGCAGACCTTCTCATCATTGGCAACGGCGCGGCGGGCGGCAGCGCGGCATTTGCGGCGCGCGCGGAGAACCCGGCTATATCGATCCTGCTCCTTGGCAAAGAACCATATCCGGAGTATTCGGCACCGGCACTCCCGGACTATCTGTCGGGCGAACTGCAGCTTGAGAAAGTGCTCGTCCGCAAACCGGAAGAATATAAAGCGAAGAAGATCGATGTCCATCTGGGGGACAGCGTTGCTTCCGTCGATGCGGAGAAGAAGACCGTCACCACAGAAGCGGGCAAGGTCTTTACATACGGCAAACTGATCTTTGCGACCGGCGGATTTCCGATCCAGCTGCGCAGGATGCCCGGCACAGACCTGCCCGGCAACTTCGTCCTGAAGACCATCGACGACATCGACGGCATGACCGGCTACCCGGCAAAACGGGCGGTCGTGGTCGGCTCCGGGGCGATCGGCCTCGAGGGCAGCATGGCGCTGAAAAGCCGAGGCCTCTCAGAGGTCACCATGGTGGAAGCGCTCCCGTGGCTTTCCATGAAGTCGCTGGATAAGCGGACATCGGACGAACTGACACTGGCCTTAAACCGCGCCGGCGTGGAAGTCCTCGCGGATGAAGGCGTCTCGGGCGTCATCGGGACGGAACGCGTGGAAGGCGTCGTGACAACCAAAAGAGAGATCCCATGCGACCTGATCCTCTGGGGCATCGGCGTGCGGCCGGAGGTATCTCTGGCACAGGCGAGCGGTGTGGAGCTCGGCGAGACCGGCGGCATCAAGGTGGATGCGTATATGCGCACGAACCTCCCGGATGTGTACGCCTGCGGCGACTGCATCGAGTCCACGGACAAACTCACCGGCGGCCCGGCGCTGCATCTGTTCTGGGAACCTGCCCAGCGCGGCGGCGAGCTCGCGGGCAGGCACTGCGCGGCGCTGCTCGCAGGGCGTGAACCGGATAAGCTGCACGGCTACACCGGCTCCGTGGCGGTCTTCCTGACCCATAAGGGCGGCCTCTCGATCGTAGCGTTCGGCAAGACCGAGCAGAGTCTGTCTGAAGAGGGCCGTGTCATCGAGGAATCGCGTCCCGGCCGGTACCGCAGACTCCTGTTTGAGGGCGGCAAACTGGTTGGCGCGCAGATCATCGGCACATTGGAGGATGTGGATCTGCTCCTCGATACAGTGGAGAAGAATGCCCTTGTGCGTCCCGGCACCTGGGATCTGACCCCGACGGTGCCGCTGACCGAAACCACGACCGTAACGGACTGCATTGATTACCTGCGCAGAGAAAGACGTGTGCAGCCAAAGGGACGGAGACCGTAACAATGGCAACAAGAAACCCGGCAACAACGCAATATGGCTGTGCCGTTCTGGCGGGCGGCGCCGGCAGCCGCATGGGCGGCGTGAACAAAGCGCTGCTGCCAGCCGGACAAAGTGTATCGGCGATAGGCGATGCGGCGCAAGCAGCAATAGCCGGAGAAGGTGCGCCGGAGACGATCTTAGAGAGAACTGCGCGGATCCTGGACGGGACGGGCATGCCGTGCTGTCTTTCTGTGGCTGCGTATGAACAGGATGTGCCGGATGGCTGGACCGTGGTGCCGGATGCGGACTATCTGCAGGGGATCTGCAGCCTGCCGGATGAAAAGGGCGGCGTTGTGGCAGGTCCGATCGGCGGGATCTATGCGTGCCTGTGCAGGGCAGCAGAAGAAGGCATCGACGGACTGTTCTTCGTGCCGTGCGATGCGCCGCACTATGAGGCGGATGTGATCGAAAAGATGCTGCCGCATATTGGTGCCGACGGCGAAAAGCCAGAGGACGGCGCGCCAGCGGATGCGGTCATCTGGACGACAGCAGACGGCCGGCAGCAGGTGGCCTTCGGCTGGTACGGCGTTTCGTGTCTGCCTGTTCTGCACCGGCAGCTGGCCGGGGGGCACTATAAGGTGCGGGAGGCGCTGGCAAAACTGCAGGTGAAGGAATTGCGGGCAGCTGAAGAGGGCGTGCCGGAAGAGCGATTCCGCAACCTCAATACGCCGGACGATCTCGAAAAGCGTTGAAAATGTGAAAAAAATATCAACTATTAAAAATATTGATGAATGACCCAAAATCCATTTGTTTTACAAGTGGATTTTTTCATTCTATAGTGAAGGTGAAAGAAGAAGTGATGCCAGAAAGGAGCCCGCTATGACGATGCTTACACTGACAATTCTCATCACCATTCTTAAGAACCCGGCCGCTTTGAAGGAACAGGGACTCCGCAGGATCATTGCGGAAGCGGCCGTCACAGCGGCGTCGGCGTGGACGGCGTATGCATGCACGGGAAGCCGGGCGCAGCAGCTGCTGGAGGAACCGTATCCATACCGCGCGTAAAAGTACCTATCATTGCAGCCTTCCGAGGGGGTCGGGAGGCTTTCTTTTTTTTATGCAGATAGCACCATATATCTTTACAATTCTGTGTTATAATCAATAAAAAAGTAAAGATAGCGGAGATGGAAATATGTATTCATACGAGGGGTTGCTCGCACAACTGGATAAAACCGGGCATAAAAAGACCGATCTGACGACAGAGCTCGGGCTCTCTTCGCGTACCGTCGCCAAGATCGCAAAAGGTGAAAAGCTGTCCGCCAGGGTTATGGAGAAGGTGGCGGATTTCCTCGGGGCTCCGGCCGCGTCGCTTTGCAGGGAAGAGTCGGACAACGCACTGCTGCAGGCGCTGCGGGATGAGAAGGAGGCCGGCATTTCGGGCGGGATCTACCATGAGCTGCAGGTGCGGATGACGTATAACTCCAACCACATGGAGGGCAGTACGCTGACCGAGGCGCAGACGCGGATGATCTTTGAGACCAATACCGTGGACGCGGGAGACGGGGTGCCGGTCGACGACATTCTGGAAACGGTCCATCACTTCCGGGCGATCGACTACGTCATCGATCATGCCGAGGCACCGCTGACCGAAGACCTGATCAAGGCGCTGCACGCGATCCTCAAGCGCGACACCAAAGACAGCACACTGCCTTGGTTTGCAGTGGGGGAGTATAAAAAGCGGGTGAATTTCGTCGGGGGCAAGAAGACGGCTTCGCCGGATGAGGTCGCAGGTAAGATGGCGGCGCTGCTTGCAGAATACGAGGAACTGCAGGAAGTGCGATTCCGCGATATCGTTGCATTCCACTGCGCATTCGAGCGCATCCACCCCTTCCAGGACGGCAACGGCAGGGTTGGCCGGCTGGTTGCACTGAAAGAATGCCTTCGGTGGAACATCGTACCGTTCATCATCGAAGACGCAAAGAAAGCGTTTTATTACCGGGGCCTCGCGAAGTGGGACGAGGAACCGGGGTATTTACTGGATACGTGCCTGGACGGACAGGATACGGTCCGGCGGCTTCTGGCGGACTTTGCGGCCCTTTAGAACATACTGATCTGCCCCTCGTCCTGGTCCATGAGCAGGTTGCGCTGCGGGCGGGTGAGGAACTCCTCGAGGTGCGACTCATCGAAGATCCAGGGGTGGATCTCCTTCGGTCCGAGCATGACGGGCATGCGGTCGTGCACCGGCCGCATCTGGTCGCTGGCCTCTGTGGTCAGGATGGTAAAGTGCGGGCCGTCCTCTTCTTCGCGGTAAAACCCTGCGAGGAGCAAAAGGCCGTGGTTCGGATTGCGGAAGCGGTACCGCGCCTTGTGCGCATCCCATTCGTAAAACCCGCTGGCCGGGATGATGCAGCGACGCTTCAGCAGGCTGTCCGCAAAGGTCTTCTTTTCGAGCGCCGTCTCCGCGCGGGCGTTGATGAGCAGGCCGGAGCCGTACGGGTTCGTGAATCCCCAGCGCATGGCCGTGGTCATGACATGCCCGCCGATATCGTAGGACGCGTGGATGATCAGCGACCGGTCGGACGGAAAGACATCCCGCGTATCTCCCTGGTAAGGATCGGCGGACGGCCGGGTGACATGGGTGCGCCGGAGCAGTCCGTCGAGTTTGGCGTCAAATCCTTTTTCGATATAGTATCTTCCGCACATGGCATACCTCCGCAAAGGACGGGTGCTTTTTTCTTTATTATAGCGCGGCACGCGAAAAAGATAATGCGTTTGGGCTATAATATTTGTATTAGAATCGCTCTGCCGGCGCGGCCTGATCCTGCTGCGCGGCGGGCGAATGGAGAAACCGATCATGAAACAGAAAGCGGAAGAGAAGAAATACGTATACGGCAAGCATGTCTTTGTCACAGGCGCCACCTCCGGCATCGGCCGGGCGTGCGCGCGGCTGTTCGCACGGAACGGCTACGAGGTGACCGGCGTGTCGCGGTCTGCGGAGGAAGTGACGGAGCGGTTTGCCGGCGGCGGCACGCTGACCCTGCGTCCGCTCGATGTGACCGATGAAGCGGCCGTGAAAGCCTTTGTGGCAGCGCTCCCGGCGGTCGACATCGCCATCCTCTGCGCCGGTATGGGCGTGGCGGGACCGGCGGAGCTCACCCCGCAGGAGACGACCCGCCGCCAGATGGAAGTGAACTATTTCGGCACGCTCAATGCGGCGCAGCCGTGCCTGACAAAGATGCGCCGGCAGGGCAGGGGGCTGCTGCTCGTCATCGGCTCGATCGCCGGCCGTGTCAGCATCCCGATGCAGAGCCAGTACTCATCGAGTAAATATGCGCTCGAGGCGTTCACGGATGCGGTGCGCATGGAGATGCGGCCGTTCGGAGTACGGGCCTCGATCATCGAGCCGGGCGATACGAAGACCGGCTTCACGGCAGCGCGCATCACGGAAGAGATCAACAAGGCATTCGCGGAGGATGAAGAGACCGCTGCCGCCTATCAGGACACGATGGAGAAGAGCATCGCGAAGATGGCGGCGGACGAGCAGAACGGCAGAGACCCGGGCAGTGTGGCGAAGGTCGCACTGGCGCTCGCAGGGAAGAAGAATCCGCCGGCGCGCGTGCCGGTCGGCCTCGACTACAAGGCGCTGATGGCGCTGCTGCGGTTCATGCCGGACGGCCTGAAAGAGACGATCCTCAGCAAACTGTACCTGCCAAAGTAGGCGGGACGCAGCATAGATTTAGAAGCAGGAGATCAGTTATGAGATTAGCAACCATCAGATTGGGCGGCAGAGAGACCGCCGGCATTGTGACAAAAGAAGGCATCCTGCCGATCCAGGCGCTCAACGAAGCGAAGGGGATGGACTGGAAGACGCAGCTGTTCGACCTCATCGACAGCGGCGAACTTTCCGACCTGACCGACTGGTACAACGGCAGCGGGAAAGCAGCCGTGGAGTCACTGGACGAGGCGATTCCTTTTGAGCAGGTCGTCTACGCCCCGCTCTACCGCAACCCCCGGCGCATCTTCGGCATCGGGCTGAACTACGTCGACCACGCGGGCGACATCGGAGACGCGGCGCCGCAGGGATTTCCGGGCAGTTTCTTCAAGATGGCGGACACGCTCATCGGGTACGGCGACGAGATCCAGCTGCCGGCACTCAAAGAAGCCACCCGCACCACGGCGGAGGCGGAGCTCGGGGTCATCATGGGTAAGCAGTGTCGCGACGTGAGCGAGGAGAACTGGCTCGACGCGGTGGCCGGCTACACGACGATCCTCGACATGACCGAGGAATCGATCCTGAAGGGCAACGAATACGTGCAGGGCAACCCGCGGTATCTGACGATCGTCAAGAACTTTCCGACGTTCTTCTCGTTCGGGCCGCAGCTCGTGACGCCGGACGAGGTGCCGGATGTGCTGAAGCTGGAAGTCCAGAGCGTGCACAACGGTGAGGTCTATGCGGAGAATGTGGTTGCCAACATGACGCACCGCCCGGCGCGCCTCGTGTCGCTGCACTCGAGCATTCAGGGCTGGTATCCCGGGGATGTGCTTTCGACCGGGACGCCAAGGGCGTTCCCCATCGCGGACGGGGACGAAGCGGAGTGCCGGATCGTGGGGCCGGACGGATTTGCGATGGCGCCGCTGAAGAACCCGGTCAGGGATTTGAAAAAACGTTGAAAAACAAGGGAAAACAGAGCATTTCATGCTTTGACATCCCGTGGTACATATAATAGAATAGATAAACAGGGATATTCCCTCAAAACGGAAGGAGAAGCCGGTGAGAAGCCGGCACTGTGTCTCAGCAACCGTGATGGTCATGCCCCCTGCGGGCACTGATCTAAGCCGGGTCGCCTTCCCACAAAGTTACGTTTGTCTTCTGAGATAGGACAGCGGTGGACCGGCAGCTGTGCAGAACAGTCCAGTGCCAACAGCATACGGTCAACCTAAGCCATGCACCTCAGAAGCGTGGCCTTTTTCATATACGAAAAAGGCAGCAAGCATTAATTGCATGGAGGATAAGTTATGAGGAACACACAAAGGAGAAGCAGGTCATCCCGCGTGACCGCTCTGATTCTGACATTCCTGATGACGCTGGTGTTCATCCCGACCTTCTCGTATGCTGACGAGGCGGAGGGCATCACCGTTTATCTGACGGTCAGCAATCAGGGTGTTCTCGCACAGGCCAGCGACGGCAGCGTGATGGTACAGAAACCTGTCACGGTGACCGACATTGATGGCGACGGTGCGTACACATACGATGAGGCACTGGTTGCGGCGCACGATGCGTATTTTGAAGGCGGCGCGGCTGCAGGGTACGATCCCGGCTCAGGATTTGTCAAAAAACTGTGGGGGGTCGACTCAACAAACAACCTGTTCTTTATCAACGGGAATGGGCTCGGTACGGGCGTCACGGTAGATACGGTGCAGGCCGACGATGTGCTGTATGCATCGATCAACGCAGACAGCAAATACTACGCAGACTGGTACACTGCTTTTGAACCGGACAACATGACTGCATATGTCAACGAAGAAGTCACGCTCAATCTCAAAGGACATCTCGGGATGGCCTTTGCTGAAGAGGACAAAGTCAACACGCCGATCGAAGGTGTTACCGTCAAAGATACAACCGGCAAAGAGTATGGCACTACCGATGAAGAAGGTAATGTCAGCCTCTCCTTCAGTGCACCTGGCACATACATTATCACTGCAGCAGGCACAACAAAAGGTGCTGCCTACGACTTTAGCCTGATCGATCTCAGTTCCGGGCAGGGCTGGCCCCGCGGAACAATGAGCGAGGATATGAGCGAATGGAATGTTGCTTATACGGATGATGACTACGGCGATGGACCTTATCCCGCGGAGGAAATCAAATACATCGATTTCTTTGAAGAAGCGGATGAAGACTCCGAGAACGATTACGCCTGGCAGGACCTGCACTATCTGAAGAGCAATCGGGTTATCATGGATTGCCCGATCATGGCACCGGCAGCTGTGGTGACAGTTTACGGTCCGGTCGATAAGGTGAAACAGGAAATCGAGACGCTTCCTTATGATGCAAGCGCATTAACAGCTGAAGACAAGGAACGCATTGAAGGGATCCTGGCTGACTACAATGCTTTAAGCGAAGAAGACCAGGCAATCATCGACAGTACATTCAATCATCCAAACGGCGACACGCAGTCTTACGGCCGCGTTCTCGAAGCTTCTGTCTGGGCAGTGCACTCATTTGATACGGATACAAGCACAACGCTCACGGACGGGACCTATACCACAGAGACAGAGCCGGCAGTCAGCTCCATGTCCGACAAAGGCAAGAGCGATTCGAGCCGGGTGCGTCAATGGTGGGTTGAGAGCATTGTTGTGGAAGATGGACAGGCTACTGCTTACATCTACGTAACCAGCGGAACAAATCCGTCAGGCAAGAAACTGACAACTTATCCTTCCGTATGGGTCGGGGGAAAGACAGTCGAGCGGAATGCAGACAACAACTATCCGATTCCGGTAGATCTGAACGGCACGACTTACTTCGGCGGCGTTTCGAGCAGTATGCCCAGGCCTATTATGTATGCACTGGACACTACAATTGACGAGCCGGTTATCGAGCTGGCTGTAGACAAAACGGAAGCCGGCATGATGAAGCCTTCGGACACGGCATATCTTACCGGTGGGAGAACCGTTTGTCTTCCCATGGAGAATGATAGTTTCAATGCGATCTTTGTAGGTGACGGCAGGGAAGTTGACGAAGCGAAGGTCATTGAACTGGCAGATGACAACACTTTCACATTCGAGGTGGAAGAGTACGACAAAGAGATGTTCGTTGCTTTTAAGAGCAAGAAGAGTGGAAACTGGCTCAACAAGAGGATCACTGTCAGCAAAACGAACGGCACACTTGTGATCGTAGATGACAAGGCGGATTACTCTGCTGTTGAGGCAGCACTCGCGGCTGTGCCGAAAGACTTAAGTATCTATACGGATGAGACAAGAGCCGCTGTGGAAGAGGCAGTTGCCGTTGTCGAAGGCGAAAAGACAAAGAAGAACTCTGTTGAACAGGAAGCGGTCGATGCCATGGCGAAAGCGATCAATGACGCAGTGGCAGCGCTCAAAGGGAAGCCTGGCTGGGCCAAGGAAGACAGCGATTGGGTATACTTCAACAACGACGGAACGAAACTGACCAATGGCTGGGCGAAGGCCAATGCAGGCTGGTGCTGGATGGATGCGAACGGCAAATGGACCAAGAGCAGATGGATCAAAGACAGTGGCAGCTGGTACTACATCAAGCCGGACGGCTATATGGCGGCCAACCAGTGGGTCAAGGCCAGCGGCGGCTGGTGCTACGTCAGCGCGAGTGGACGGATGGTCACCAACGGCTGGGTGAAAGACAGCAAGGGCTGGTGCTGGATGGGCTCCGATGGCTACTGGGTCAAGAATAGATGGATCCAGGATAAAGGTACGTGGTACTACATTAAATCCGATGGTTATATGGCATCCAGCCAGTGGGTGAAAACCGGCGGCCAGTGGTATTACCTGAAAGCCAGCGGTGCCATGGCAGCAGGAGAATGGGTCAAGTCCGGCGGCTCCTGGTACTATCTGAAAGCCAATGGCTACATGGCGACAGGCACGCAGACCATCAATGGTAGGACATACAGATTCAATTCGTCCGGCAAATGGATTAACTGATCACGGTCACGAAAACTGACCGGAATCACTGAGATAAGGATGTAAATACATGCAGACCAAAGCGAAGCGCAAAATATATAACATTCTGATGGTTGCTGTGATCCTGCTGATCATTGCGAGCGGGATCATGGTGACGGGTCATCTGAAAGGGTGGTTTGGCGGCAGTTCCGGCGGCGGTGCCGGCGGGGATGCGGCTTTGGTCTGCGCCAAAACGACCGGCGTCGTACAGGTAGAGCGAAGCGGCGTCGGGTACACACTCAAAGACAACACTGTCATGCAGGACGGTGATATCGTGGCGACGAAGAGCGCTTCGGAAGCCGTCCTGACATGGCAGGAAGTCAATACGCTCGCACTGAACGAAAAAGGCGAATGCACGATCACCTCGTGTTCGGACAAGGGCATTTCGCTGCAGCTCGCGGAAGGTGAGCTCTTTGCGGATATGCGGGAGGCGGAAGTTCCCGTCAGCATCGCACTCGGCGATGACCAGGCGACGGTGGCTGGGGGCGTGTTCTCGGTCAGCGAACAGTCCGGCGCCGGCACGGTTTGCGTGTATGAAGGCACTGCAGACATACAGACGGAGGCCGGAGAATCGCTCTCTGTGGCCGCCGGCGAACAGATCTTACTAACGGAAAATGAGAAGGGCGAACAGGTTGCCGACATCACAAAGATGGAAGCGTCCTCTCTTAGCCCTTATACAATAGATAAACTCCTTGCGGTTGAGGGCGGCGCGCTCTGCTACACGGCAGAGGAATTGCAGAAAGTCGTTGCTGACCGCGAGGCACAGAAGGCAGAAGCGGATAAGGCACTGGAGCAGGCATCAATCAAGATTGCTGCCGGGGAATCGCAAACCGGCGCTGCGGCAGATGGCAGCAGCCAGACAGCGGACGGCCAGAGCGGCGCCGCGGCTACGGGCAGCAGCGGTACCGGCAGCAGCTCCGGCAGCAGTTCCGGCGGGAGCTCTTCCGGCAGCGGGCAGAACACAAAGACCTGCACGATCACGATCAGTTGCTCCTCCATTCTGGACAACATGGATCACCTGGCTGCCGGCAAGGACAGATATGTTCCCGCCAGCGGCATCATCCTGGGCACGACAGCGGTGGAATTCCGCGACGGCGAGACCGCCTATGATGTGACCAGACGCGCCTGCGACGCCATGGGGATCCAGATGGAAGCGTCCTATGTGCCGCTGTATGGCAGTTACTATGTGGAGGGCATCAATAACCTCTACGAGTTTGACTGCGGCGGCATGTCGGGCTGGCTGTATTTTGTGAATGGCTGGTCGCCCAACTATGGGTGCTCGGAATATATCCTGAAAGACGGCGACAGTATTGTATGGGAGTACACATGTTCAGACGATTAAGCGCAGTTCTATTGGCAGTAATGATGGCGCTGGCGGCCTTTGCAGCGCCTGCCTTTGCGTTGTCGCCGGCGCAGAATAACGCTGTGAGCACTGCCTACGGCAATACGAAGGATAAGCTGACAGCACTTGCTGAGAGTACAGGCTGGGATGCTGACAGCGCATGGATCGTGCTGGCGCTGGCGCGCGGCGGGTCGCTGACTGAGGAGCAGGCGGCAGCCTATTACAGCAATATTGCCAGGCAGGTGGTAGCCAACAACAGTGCCACATTAGAAGGCAATTATACTAACAATTCAAGAGCTATCCTGGCATTGACAGCCGCAGGATATGATCCGACGGACATCAGCGGGTACAATTTGTTGCAGCCGCTTTCCAATATCGGCTTTGCCCGCGGTGGAGGTGTGAATGGCCCCGTCTGGGCGCTGCTCGCTTTCGACTGCAACAACTATGAGATCCCCGTCTGCGACAATCCGAAAGCGCAGACGACGCGGGACAATCTGATTTCTTCGATCCTTGGCACACAACACGCGGACGGCGGCTGGTCGTTCAGCATGGGTTCCGATGTCGACATGACCTGTATGGTCATCCAGGCGCTGGCGCCGTATTACGATACCAATGAAACGGTCAAAGCTGCGGTAGACAGAGGGCTGGCATGGGTATCGTCTGCCCAACTGGCAGACGGCACGTTCTCGTCGGGCGGCAGCGTGTGCTCGGAGTCGGCCAGTCAGGTGCTCGTGGCGCTGACAAGTCTCGGGATTGACCCGACAGCGGATGAGCGATTCCTCAAGGGCGGCAAAGGCGCGATCGATGCACTGCTTTCCTTCTATGTGCAGGGCGGCGGATTCAAGCATGTAGAGGAAAACTATAAGTACAATGTGCTGGCTTCCATGCAGGGGCTCTATGCGTTGGTCGCCTGGTACCGCTTCCGCGACGGGCAGAACAGCCTCTATGACATGACGGACAGGGATAACGGCTACGAACCCGATGTGAGCTATGAGGAAGAGGAAACGCCTCCCGACGATCCACCCGCTCCGCCAGATGACGGCAGCAGCGACAGTGAAGGCGGCAACGGCGGCAGTACGGACAACGGCAATGCAGACAATAAAGGCGCGGCAGCGGATACCAAAACGCCCGGCGGAAAGACGGCCGGCGGCAGCACGAAGTCCGCTGGCAAGATCGGACTGAAGGACAGCGAGAAAGAAAAGACGCCGGCGCAGCACGTGCTGGAGATGGCCGGCAAAGTGCTCGAAAGAAAATTGCCCGCAGACGGCAGCAAATACACCGAAGCGGACCGCATCATGATGCTCGACGTGTACAAGGCGTACCAGACGCTGAACGAAGCGGAGCAGCTCGCGGTCAGCAAGGACGAGAAATGGAAGAAGTATATGGAGGCGGCAGCGGCGCTCGGCCAGGCATGGCATATGGACAGCGCCAGCGGCGTCGACCTCCGCAGCAATGATGAAAAAGCGCTGCCCTGGCATGTCCGGCTCGTGATCGACCCCTATGAAGCGGATGAGGCGGCGCAGACAAGTATCGCGAACGCGCTGGGCGAAGGTGGCTCGCTGCAGAAGCTTTATGATGTGCACTTTATCAATATGCTGGATAACAAACCCTGGACGCCGGAAGGCATTGTGAACGTGCGCATCCCGGCAACCGGAAAAGAGGAAGGCCAGACTGTCGTGGTGCATCTGGCGGCGGACGGCAAGGTCGAGCTGCTCGACTGCGATCTCATCGAAGCAGATGGGACGGGCTATGCATCGTTCTCTGCGGCGGAGTTCTCGCCGTACGGCGTCGCGTCTGTCAGCGGCTCGCTGGATGACATGCTTGCAGCGGGCGGACAGGACAGCGGCCTTGCGGAAGAGGTCTCCGGCGGCGGTGTGCCGTGGCTCTGGATCGGGCTGGGCGGTCTTGGTCTTGCCGGGCTTCTTCTCCTGCTGGTGATGCGCAGAAAGACGGATGAAGAGGAAGGAACGCAGGCAGATGGCACGCGATAAGTTCGAAGCATTTCATCCGGGCATCCAGTTCCTGTTCTTTTTCGCCGCGGTGGTCATCACCATGTGTCTGTTCCACCCGGCATTCGTGCTGTGCTCAGCGGTGCTGGCGGCGGTGTATCTGTTCCTCCTGCGGGGGCGGAAAGCCCTGCGGATTGCGGGGATCCTGGCGGTGGTATTCACGGTGATCTCCCTGATCAATCCGCTGGTCAACCCCAACGGCGAGATCGTGCTCTTTACCTGGTTTGGCGGCAGGCCCTTCTGTCTGGAATCGCTCTGTTACGGCATGGCGCTCGGCGGCATGTCGGTGACGGTCCTGATGTGGTTTGCCTGCTACAACAGCGTCATGACCAGTGATAAATTCCTGTATCTGTTCGGGCGGTTCGCGCCATCTTTATCCCTGATGCTCACGATGGTGCTGCGGCTCGTGCCGGACTTCACAAAGAAAGCCGGCCAGATTGCCGGCGCCAGGAAGTGCATCGGCAAGGCCGGCGGCGGAAGCCGCAAAGAGGATGCGGAGAACGGGGCGGCGGTTCTTTCCTCCCTGACGAGCTGGGCGCTGGAAGGCGGCATCGTCAGAGCGGACAGCATGCGCAGCCGCGGATACGGGACCGGCAGGCGGACGAGTTTTTCGGTCTACCGGTGGAAAGGGGCGGACAGATTGCTGCTGCCGGGCATGGTGATCCTGCTGGCAGTGGTGTTTATCTGTATGGCGTACGGGGCGGCATCGGCTGCCTTTGTGCCGCATATGGAGATCGCCCCGCTTTCAAACAGTAAAACATTGCTGGGACTGCTGGCATATATCTGCTTTCTGGCGGTCCCGACAGCACTGAATATCGTGGAGACTATCAAATGGCGCAGTTTGAGATCAAAGATCTGAGTTTTGCATATCCGGGAAAGGAGTCCGGCAAGGTCCTGGACGGGATCTCGCTTGACATCGAAGCGGGTGAATACGTCACGCTCTGCGGTCGCAGCGGCAGCGGAAAGACGACGCTGCTCCGGCACCTGAAGTCGGTCCTGGCGCCGCACGGTACGAAGACCGGGGAGATCCTTTTTGACGGACGGCCTCTGGAAGACGTTTCGCCGCGGGAGCAGGCATCCCGGATCGGCTATGTCATGCAAAATCCGGATAATCAGATCGTAACGGACAAAGTCTGGCACGAGCTCGCCTTCGGGCTCGAGAGCCTTGGGGAAGACCAGGCGACCATCCGCACAAGGGTGGCGGAGATGGCCAGCTATTTTGGTATCCATGGATGGTTTCACCGGAATGTCAACGAACTGTCCGGCGGGCAGAAACAGCTGCTCAACCTCGCCAGCGTGATGGCCATGCAGCCGGACATCCTGATCCTCGACGAGCCGACCAGCCAGCTCGACCCGATCGCGGCGTCGGACTTCCTCAATACCATCCGCAAGATCAATCTGGAACTCGGCACGACCATCCTCATCACCGAACACCGGCTGGAGGATATCTTCCATGCCTCGGATACGGTGGTGGTGCTCGAGGACGGCAGACTCCTCTGCAAGGACAGCCCGAAGAAGATCGGCGCGTTCCTCAAGGAGCGCGGCAACGAGATGTTCGCGGCGCTGCCGTCACCGGTGCAGATTTACTATGGCGTGGATGACACGCCCGCCGACGGCAGCACGCCGGCCGACTGCCCGCTGACCGTCCGGGAAGGGCGCAGCTGGCTCAGCCATGTATTTGAGGCGGGATCGCCGGCACACGCCGCGATCGAAGAACCGCCCTATGACGACGAAGTCAAAGACCCGGTCCTGCGCCTCAAGGAGGTGTGGTACCGGTATGAGAAAGATGCGCCGGACATTCTGAAAGGTGCGGAGTTCGCGGTCGAGCGCGGGGAGATCTTCGCGGTCGTCGGCGGCAACGGTACGGGCAAGTCCACGATGCTCAAGTCCATCTGCAACATCTGCCCGCCGTACCGCGGCCATATCTATCTGGACGGGAAGAAGATCAGCAGCATGAAGAGCAGCGAGTTGTTCAGAGGCAGACTGGCGATGCTCCCGCAGGACCCGCAGAGCCTCTTTGTCAAAAAGACGGTCCGTGAAGAACTGGAGGAGATGTGCAGCGATAAGAAAGACCCGCGCATCGAGGATGTGGCGGCGCTCTGCGAGATCGATCATCTCTTCGCGAGCCATCCGTACGATCTGTCCGGCGGCGAGCAGCAGCGCACTGCGCTTGCGAAGGTCCTGCTGACCGACCCGGCGCTGCTCCTGCTGGATGAGCCGACCAAGGGGATGGACAGTTTCTTCAAACAGAAATTCGCAAGGATCCTCCGGGATCTCAAGGCGCGCGGCGTGACCATCCTGATGGTCTCCCACGACGTGGAATTCTGCGCGCGGCATGCGGACCGCATCGGCATGTTCTTTGACGGTGCGCTGATGAGCACCAACACGCCGCGGCGGTTCTTCTCGCAGAACAGCTTCTACACAACGGCGGCCAACCGCATGAGCCGGCACCTCTTCCCGAACGCCATTACGAATGAAGATGTGATCGCGCTGTGCCGGGAGAACGGGATAGCCGCAACGCGGCGGCCTGATGCGGCGGAAGCGGCAGCAGATGCAGCAGACGGCAGCGCGGAGGTGACACAGGCATGAAAAAAGGGAAACGCATTGCTGAAACCCTGGTGATCGTCCTACTGATCCCGGCCGTGCTGATGCTGTCGCTGAAGCTGGGAGACAGGCAGTACTATCTGAGCAGCCTGGTCGTCATGATCCTGATGATGCTGCCGTTCTTTGTGCACTTTGAATACCGGGCGCCGTCGGCCAGAGAACTGGTCACGCTGGCGGTGATGGCGGCGATCTGCGCGATGGGCCGCATCGCGTTCGTCATGATCCCGTACTTCTCCGCCATGACGGGGCTGATCATGATCAGCGGGATCGCCCTCGGACCGGAAGCCGGCTTTATCATCGGCGCGCTCGGCGCCTTTGCGAGCAACTTTGTGTACGGGCAGGGACCCTGGACACCCTGGCAGATGTTCGCCTACGGGCTGGCTGGCTGCCTGGCGGGACTGCTGGCGAAAAAAGCGATCATGTCACCGGACAAGCGCATCCAGACTTCCGTCATCGGCGGTCTTCTGATCCTGTGCCTGATCGGTCCGCTGCTCGATACGGCAGCACTGTTCCTGAGCATGACGGAACTCAACGGCGCTTCCATCTCGACGATCTACGTGGCGGGACTGCCGGTCAATGCGATCCACGGGACATGCACAGCGGTCACACTGCTCCTGCTGCTGAAGCCGGTGAGCGAAAAGCTGGAACGGGTTAAGACCAAATACGGGATGCTGGATCAATGAAATTTGAAAGCTACCATCCAACGATCAATCTGCTGTTTTTCATCGCCGCACTGACGGGAACTCTCTGGTTCCGTCATCCGGTGTATCTTGGCATATCGTTCGTGGCGGCATTTGTGTATTCCGTGCATCTGAACGGCGTGAAGGCGCTGGTGTTCAACCTGGTCCTGCTGCCGCTGGCGGCGGCGTACACCTGGTGGTACGGGTTTTACCACCATTTCGGGATGACCGTTCTCGGCCGCAATTTCGCGGGCAATGACATCACGCTGGAGTCGTATGTCTACGGCGCTGTGCTGGCGCTGACGGTGGCGGCGGCCATCATGTGGATGTCCTGCGTCTTCGCGGTCTTCTCATCGGACAAGATCGTGTATCTGTTCGGCAGGATCTCCCCGAAACTGTCGCTGTTCCTGTCCATCCTGCTGCGCAGCGTGCCGCAGATCAAGGCGCGGGCGCGGAAGATCCGCATCGCACAGTGCGGCATCGGGCGCGGACCTGGGCAGGGCAATATCGGCCGGCGGATCATCAACTGCCTGCGGCTCCTGTCGATCCTGATCACGTGGACGCTGGAGAGCTTCGGGACTTCCTCCGCCTCGATGAAAAGCCGCGGCTATGCGCTGAAGGGGCGGACGGCTTTCAGCATCTACCGGTTTGACCACCGCGACCGGACGGTCGTGATCGTGCTGTTCATCTGTCTGACGCTGACCGCGATGGCCGTGATGCTGGACCAGACGTATATCCTGTATGACCCGGAGATCATCTTCAACCGGATCACATGGGTGTCATATATCTTTTATGCTGCCTATGCGGTGATGCTGCTGCTCCCGCTGGGGCTGGAACTGTATGGGGCGCAGCGCCTGAGGAGCAGTCTGGCCGGGGCATATCAGCAGCGTGGGCGTACTGTTATGAACCTATAGCATAGCCGGTATCTTCGACTTGCAAGAATGAGGAAGGGAATACTGTTTTGGCTGGAACACTGAAAGACAGGCTTGCGATCGCAACGGTCTGCGCAAGCTGGAGAAAAGTGGCCGATGAATTCGGCGTGGCGGTCGAACTCGACCAGTACTGCCAGGCGGAAAACATGGATGAGCCGCGGGGAGAGAAGGTCCAGACGGTCATCAGAAAGGATCTGCAGAAATACCGGGCGCTG
The DNA here is from genome assembly GCA_902790905.1 of uncultured Eubacteriales bacterium. GTDB lineage: Bacteria > Bacillota > Clostridia > Peptostreptococcales > Anaerovoracaceae > RUG13615. Next base: position 23,926 of record CADATO010000017.1, on the reverse strand, counting down.
GTGCTGCATGCGCCGTTCAATGAACTGTTCCCGGCGGCGATCGACCCGAAGGCGAAGCAGCTGGCGCGGGACAGATTTGAGCAGGCGGCAAAACGGGCGCTCGACCTGGGCGTGAAGAAGATGGTGGTCCATTCCGGCTACGTGCCGTTCGTCTATTTCAAGGAATGGCACATCCCGCAGTCTGTCGCGTTCTGGACGGACTTTATGGCGGACAAACCGGACGACTTCGAGATCGCGATCGAGAACGTGCTGGACGACGAGCCGTACATGCTGGCGGAGATCGCGAAAAGCGTGAACGACCCGCGCGTGGGGATCTGCTACGATGTCGGGCACGCCAACATCGTCAGCCAGAACAGCCAGGATGAATGGATGCAGACGCTCGCGCCGTACCTCAAGCATCTGCACATCCACAACAATGACGGGAAGGCAGATTATCACAGGGGATTTACGGAAGGGACAGTGGACATCGCCCGGATCCTTGACGATACGCTCGCGATCGGCCGGGACGACATCACGGTGACGGCGGAGCTGATCACGGGGACGGACTCGTTCTACTGGCTGCAGGAAAAAGGCTACCTGTAAAGACAGGCAGCCTGAACAGACAGAGCAGAACGCCGCGCGGCGGATCAGTCAATGGTCTTCAAGAAGTCCGCAAACAGGTCCAGGCCCTTCTGCAGGACATCCGGGTCGAACGCATAGCCGATGCGGACGGCACCTTCCATTTCAAAGCACTCTCCCGGGGTGAACAGGACGCCGGTCTCTTTGACCAGGCGCTTGCAGAGCTCGCGGGAGGGCATATTTTTTTTGTAGTAAACGAGGGCGGTGGTGCCTGCTTCCGGCCGCTGGTAATAGACCTCCGGTGTCGCCTTCACCCAGTCGTCCAGGATCTTTCTGTTGGCGTTCAGGATGGCGCGGTTGCGCGCGATGATCTTATCCTTGTTCGCCAGTGCCAGAGCAGCCAGCTTGTCGTCGATGACAGGGCAGCTGATCGTGTCGTAGTCCCTGCGTTCGCGGCAGCGGCCGATGAGTGCCATGTCCTGTGTGGCGATCCAGCCGAGGCGCACGCCCGCCATGGACCAGGACTTGGACATGCTGCCGACGGAGATGCCCTTCTCATAGAGATCCGCGACGGAGTACATGTAGCTGCCGTCCTCGGAGATGCCGCGGTAGACCTCGTCGCACAGCACATAGGCGCCGACGCTTCTCGCGATCTCGATGACCTGCTCCATCGTCTCTTTCGGGATCAGGGAGCCCGACGGGTTGTTCGGGCTGTTCATGGTGATGACTTTGGTATTCTCATCGACCAGGCTCTTCAGCTTTTCGATGTCGGGCAGGAAGTGGTTTTCAAGGTTCAGATTCAGGATGCGCACCTCCGCCCCGATCGACTCGGGGATGGAGTAGTGCTGCTGGTACGTCGGCATGACGGACACCATGTTGTCGTCCGGATCGATGAGCGTCATCAGGATATGATAATTCGCGCCGATCGCGCCGTGCATCGGGAGGATATTCTCCGGATTGATCTTATCGCCGTACAGACCGGCGATGCCGCTGAGCAGCTCCGGCGATCCGTAGATGTGGCTGTAGGTCAGTCTGGTGTCCGCAAGCTTGTTCATGTAATCGCTCACGTCAAGACCGGCCAGCTCGATGAGTTCTCTGATCGTCAGAGAATCGATGCAGGTCTCGGCCAGGTTATATTTGCAGTTGGTTTCGTACTCGTTCATCCACTGCTCTACTTTAAAAGTTCTGATATCCACGGGGTACTCCTTTCTGGTTCACATAGTAATGAGATTGTACCACGGCGGAGGTCATCCTGCACAGCGGATTTGTGTGATCGGAGCAAGCGGCTGCGCCGTGCGAAAAAATGGCTGCCGCATGCAGGGGGGCTACTGATATTTCCTGCCTGGATCGAGGCGATGCATCAGTGCATAGCAGGCGAGGGAGATCCCCAGCCCGCCGACCATGTCGATGATGTAGTGCTGCTTGGTGAAGAGCGTCGACAGGCAGATCAGCACGACCATGACGAGCGAGTACACCTGAAAGCCTTTGGAGATCTCAGGCTGTTTGCGCACGCCCAGATAGCAGTACAGGCTGATCAGACAGTGGTAGGACGGGAACAGGTTGAATGCGAGGGTGCTGCCGTCCGCCGCGTAGACGGTCGCCAGCAGCTGGTTGAAAAACCCGGGCTCGGCGGCGATGGCCATGAGCCCCTCGGCAGTGCGGTCCATGCAGGTCGGCAGGAAGACAAAGAACAGGAAGCCGATCACATAGGCCAGTGACAGGCCGCAGATGTAATTCACGAAGTTGCGCTTTGCGGTCAGAGACACGGCGATGGGCCCGCAGATCCAGAACACGTACGAAAAGAGATAGATCACGACGAAGACGGGGATGACCGGGAAGAGGTCATCGATCACCGGGATCTTGCAGGGAAATGCGTAATCAATCGTGCCGATCACGCGGCTTAGCCATGCGCCGAGGCGGTACATGCCGTACTGCAGGGCGAAATAGCCAAATCCAAATGCCCATCCCCACCGGGGGACGGACCGCAGTGTACGTAGAATCGCTTTCATAACCAACTCCTCTGATATTGTGCGTTGCTTGTGTCTTGCTGTAAGTGGTAGGTACTCTGCTACCAGAGCGATTCTTCTTTCTTATTCAGCCGCTGCTCCCGGTGCAGCGCTCAGTCTTCTTCGGGGCTCCAGCTCTCCTGGAGTTCTTCGATCGTCAGAGTGCCGGGCACCTTCACGACGACCTGGTACTTGTCTTCGTAGACGATCTCGCCGGGGGTGTTGGTGTAGACGAGATAGTATGGATGGTTGTACCGCTCGAGCAGCCACAGCGCCGGGCGGATCATCTTCATCATCTCTTCGGAGTTCTCGGTCTTGAAAAAACAGACGACTTTCTCCTGCCGTTTGCATGGCTCGGGCCAGGGCAGGTGCGAGGCAAACCAGTCGTCGATCTCGCGGTAGAGATCGGCATCTTCGTCGATCATCGTATCGTTCTGGATGAGCTGCCAGCACATGCTGAAAATGCCCTTGGCGTACATGGTGTTGGCGGCGAGTTCCTGTCCCTGGATGCGGACGTATTTGAAATGCATCATGGCGCGGTGAGCTCCTTTAGCGGTGCCGGTCAGGGCACTTTCAACTATTTGTTTTTCTGAACTGCATCCAGAATGAGCGATTCTAATTCCTCCATGCCTTCGCCGGTTTTGGCGCTGACGGGTAGGATCACCGCGTTCGGATTGAGTTTCAGGATGCGTTCTTTTGCTTTGTCCGGATCGAAGTTGAAAAAGCCCATGGTGTCCGTCTTGGTGATCAGGACGATGTCGCTCACGGTGAACATGAGCGGGTATTTCAGCGGTTTGTCGTCGCCCTCGGGGACGGACAGCAGCATCACATTCTTATGTGCGCCGGTGTCGAACTCCGCGGGGCAGACAAGGTTGCCGATGTTCTCGAGGATGAGAAGGTCCACGCCTTCGATATCAAAATCCTGCAGGGCGCGCTTTGTCATGTCTGCGTCGATGTGACACAGCCCGCCGTTGTGGATCTGCAGAGACTTGACGCCCGTTGCATCCGCGACCCGCTGCGCGTCGAGAGACGACTCGATGTCGACGTCCATCTCGGCGATGTTGACTTTATCCTTCAGGCGGCTGATCAGCGCGGTGAGCAGGGTGGTCTTGCCGGAGCCCGGTGCGGACATGACGTTGATGAAGAAGGTGCCGTTATCCGCGAGCATCTGCCGGACGTCCGCCGCGGCGTGGTTGTTCTGTGCGAAGACATCTTCGTGTACTTCGATGACTCTGACTTCTCCCATTATGCGTTCCACTCCTTTGTCTTCTCAATGAGGTAGCTGGCCAGTTCCTCCACGCCTTCGCCGGTGAGGGCGGAGATGTAGAAGATCTTCATGTCCGGGTTGCGGGTCAGGACATCGCGTTCCATTCTCTCTTTATCAAAATCAAACACGGCAAGCGCATCGATCTTGTTCACGACCAGCAGGTCCGCCACTTCGTACATGAGCGGGTATTTGGCCGGTTTGTCGTCGCCTTCCGGGACGGACAGGATCGTCATGTTGAGGGCGGCGCCGGTGTCGAACTCCGCGGGGCAGACCAGGTTGCCGATGTTTTCGAGGAACAGCAGGTCGAGGCCGCTCTTATCGGAATCGCTCATTCCGTTATTGTTCTTTTCGGCGATGTGCGATTCCATGGCGCGGATGCCCTGTCTCGTCATGTCGGCATCCAGATGACACATGCCGCCGGTATGCAGCTGCACGGACGGCACACCCGCCTCGAGCATCGTCTGCGCATCGACCGACGAGTCGATGTCCGCCTCCATCACGCCCCAGCTGATCTGATCTTTGAAGTACCTGTTCAGCGCCAGCAGGGTGGTGGTCTTGCCGGAGCCGGGGCTCGACATCAGGTTGACCAGGCAGATTTTTTTTGTTTTGAGTTCGTCGCGCAGCACCTGCGCATCCTGGTCGTTGTTCTCCAGGATCGACTCTTTCAGTTCGATGACTTTCGCCAGTTCCATACTATCTCCTTCATTCGTTGCAAATTCACCGCTATTATAGCATAGGAAGCGGGGGAAGAAAAAGGCGTCCGCTAAGCGGGACTGCATTGCACTTTCTGGCGATTTGTTTAAAATAGAAAATAAGAGAGTGTGCGAACACGGAATAAATAATACGACAGGATAAGGAGGGATCGCTATGCCACTGTTCAAGACTGGAGAATGCTGTATCTGCGGCAAAGATGTAGGTGTTCTGGGCAAGATCAAGATCGCTGACGGACTGCTCTGCAGCGCGTGCTCACGCAAGATGTCGCCGTTCATGACAGGAAAAAAGAAGTTCTCGGCAGCTGAAGTGAAAGAGCACCTCGCCTACCGGGAAGAGAACAAGAAGGCGCTGGCCTCCTTCCATCCGGATTTTGAGAGCGGCAACGGGATGAAAGTCATCGCGAATACTAAGAACGGGAAGTTTATTGTCTGCGACGATGACGACTGGCGAAAGGAGAACCCGGATCTGCTCACGCGGATCATGCTGCGCGATGCGGTGATCGAGGTCGTGAAGAATGAGAACGAGGTCAAGAAGCAGCTCGATGACGGCACGTACGAGAGCTACGAGCCCAAGCGCTATGAATACGAGTATGCGTTCAACATGCATATGACGGTCAATCATCCGTGGTTTAAGGAGATCGACTTTGAACTGTCCGACCCGTCTGCCAGACCGACCGCTGAAGATGATCCCGCGTTCCGCGAGCTCGCGTACATGGGCAAAGAGATCCAGCACGTGCTGCTGCCCGGCAGATACCCTGCCCCGGAATCGCCTGCAGCGGAGCCTGCACCAAAAGACGGGGAGTGGACCTGCGAATGCGGGCAGGTCAACAACAGCAACTTCTGCTCGGCCTGCGGTAAGCCCCGCCCCGTGCGGTGGTTCTGCCCGGACTGCGGGACAGAGAACCACGGCGCGTTCTGCGTCAACTGCGGACGTAAAAAACCGATCTAGTTGCTTTCTTTCGGGAACCGGACACTGACCGTTGTCCCGAGATCCGGCGCGCTGGCCAGACTGATCTCCGCGTCGTGAATCATCGCACCATGCTTGACGATAGAGAGGCCGAGGCCTGTGCCGCCGGCCTCTTTTGAGCGGCTTTTATCGACGCGGTAAAACCGTTCGAAAATGCGTTCCTGATGCTCTTTGGGAATGCCGATCCCGTCATCCTTGACGGCCAGGTTGATGTAGGAGGGGTGAGACTCCACGAATACTTCGACGTGGCCGCCGTCCAGGCTGTATTTGATCGCGTTGTCGCACAGGTTATAGACAATGCCGTAAAGGACCTGTCTCACGCCCGTCATGGGCGCCGGCCCGCCGGTGAGGGTGAGGCTGATCTTTCTGTCTTCCGCGACGGGGAGCAGGCTGTCGACCGCGTTCTCCGCGATCTGATACAGGTCGACGGGCTCTTTTGTGAGATCCAGCCCGCCGCTGTCCAGCTTGCTGAGGTCGATGATGTCCTCGACCAGTTTTGTCATACGCTGCGATTCGCTGCGGATCTTGCCGGCGAACGGGACGACATCTTCTTCTCTTGCCATGCCCTGCTCCAGAAGCTCCGCATAGCCGGAGATCACGTGCAGCGGCGTCTTCAGTTCGTGTGATACGTTGGCGGTGAATTCCTGCCGGAGCTGCGATGTTTTTTCGAGTTCCGCCTGACTCTGCCGGATCACTGCCTGCTGCTGGATCATTTTCCTGAGCAGCGGGGAGATCTCTTTGTATTCTTCCTCACGCACGTAGGCCCCCGGCGTGTTCGGGTCGATCTGGTTGATCGGCGCGGTGATCTTCCGGGACAGGCGGACAGCCAGCCAGTAGGAGAGGCCCAGCGCCAGCAGGATCAGCAGCAGGATGGGCTGCAGAAAACCGAGCAGCAGGGACCAGATGGTGTTCTGCTCGTGGGAGAGGCGGATGACCGTGCCGTCCGGGAGAAGCCGGGCGGAGTACAGGAATCGCTTTGACAGCGTATTGGAATACCGCTCGCTCTCCCCGTATCCGGTGGCGAACGCATCTTTGATCTCCTCGCGTTCGAGGTGGTTGGTCATATCCTGGCTGGAGGCTTTGTTGTCGTACAGGATCTCGCCGTCCGGGGCGATCCAGGTGATGCGGTATTCATCCTCGTCAAAGGCCTGCAGGAATTCCTCGCCGGACAGGGCGACACCCTGTGCGGCAAGGTCGCTTTCCACAGCGAGCTGGGCTCTTTGCACGCTGGTGAAATAACTGTACGTCGCCACCATGATGACCAGCAGTGTCGCCAGGAACACGGTCAGGGAAACCACCAGGATGGAGCGGGTGATCTTACTTGTCATCCGGCACCTCCAGTTTGTAGCCTACGCCGCGGACCGTGACGATCATCCTGCCGGCGCTGCCGAGTTTGGTCCGGAGCGTGCCGATGTGCACGTCGACGGTCCGGGTCTCGCCGGCATAGTCGATGCCCCAGGCTTTTTCCAGCAGCTGGTCGCGCGAAAACACCTGCCCCTGATGTTCGAGCAGGAGCTGGAGAATATCATATTCCTTTAAGGTCAGGGAGACGGGCTGGCCTTCTACATGGACGGTGTGCCGGACAGGATCCAGTTCGACAGCGCCTGCGCTGATCGATGCGGCGCCTTTGCCGGGTGTGCTCCTGCGCAGGACCGCCCGGATGCGGGCCACCATCTCCAGCATCCCGAAGGGTTTGACCAGATAGTCGTCGGCGCCGAGATCGAGGCCGATCACTTTGTCGTATTCGGATCCCTTTGCAGTTGCCATGATGACCGGGATCTCCGCCGTCGCCGGTACGGACCGCAGTTTTTTCAGAATGGAAATCCCGTCTTCTTCGGGCAGCATGATATCCAGAATGACCAGCTCCGGGCGAGCTGCTTTCATAGCCTCCCAGAAGGGTGTGCTGTCTTCAAAGCCGGCCGCCTCAAATCCCGCTGCCTGCAGCGCATACAGCATCAGATCCCGGATGTTGCCATCGTCTTCCACACAGTAAATCATGCCAAATACCTCCATAATGAGAATACCCTATTTTCCGCGGGATAGTATCAACAATTTGTAAAATCTGCCCCCGCAGGGCGTCCGGCGGCCGTCTTTTTTACAGCGGACCGCTTTTTACATGGATTTTACATGAACCTGGCGGTAGATTTTTTGTTCGCCTGTTATGGTAGCGGAGAAAATGGAGAAGAAGGATTTAAAAGAGAATTTTAGAAAAAAAGTCAGAGGGGAAACTACATGGATGCAACGAATATAGTATCACTGCTTGGCGGCGTTGCGATGTTCCTGTTCGGCATGTCCGTCATGGGCGATTCCTTAAAAAAGGTAGCGGGCAGCAGGATGGAGATGATCCTGTACAAGCTGTCCGGCAATACAGTAAAGGGGATCCTGCTGGGCACCGGCGTCACGACGGTCATCCAGTCATCGTCGGCAACCTCGGTCATGGTCGTCGGCTTCGTCAACTCGGGCATGATGCAGGTGCGGCAGGCGATCGGCGTCGTGCTGGGGGCGATCCTCGGAACGAGTATCACGGGCTGGATCCTGTGTCTGAACAGTCTGGGCGGCTCCGGCGCGAGCGTGGCCGCCTATCTCAATACCGCGATGCTGACGGGCCTTGTGGCGCTGATCGGTATCGCGCTGTGGATGTTCTCGAAGAAATCCGCCACGAAGAACGTCGGCGGGATCATGCTGGGCTTTGCCGTCCTGATGTACGGCATGAGCATGATGTCGGGCGCGATCACGCCGCTGCGCGAAGATGAGAACTTCGTCAATCTGCTGCTGAGCTTTTCCAATCCGATCCTCGGCGTCCTCGTGGGGCTTCTGATCACGGCGGTGATCCAGAGCGCGAGCGCGGCGGTCGGCATCCTGCAGGCGCTGGCCGTCACCGGTGCGGTGCAGTTTGACATGGCCTTCCCGATCCTCATGGGTATCGGCATCGGCGCCAGCGTGCCGGTCATGCTCAGCGCGCTCGGGGCGAGCACCAACGGCAAGAGAACCGCTTTTGTCTACCTGATCATCGACGTGCTGGGTGCGATCATCTGCGGTACAGTCTTCTATGTGCTCAACGCGGTCATCGGCTTCGGCTTCATGCAGATGACCATGACGATGGTCACCATCGCGCTGCTGAACTCTCTGTACAGACTGGCGATCGTCATCGTGCTGGCGCCGTTCATCGGCGTGCTGGAGAAGATCGTCTGCATGCTGTTCCCGGAGAGCGAAGAAGCGGCAGCCGAACAGGCGGATATGGACCGGCTGGAAGTGCGATTCCTTGAGCATCCGACCCTGGCGCTTGCGCAGAGCAAGACGGTCATCGACTCCATGGCGCAGAAAGCCCTGGAGAGTGTCCTCTGTGCGGTGTCGGCCAGACAGGTCTACAACAAACTGACGCTGAAAAAGGTATACGACCTCGAGAGCGTGCTCGACCGGTATGAAGACAAACTGGGCATCTACCTGGCCAAGATCACCAAGAACGACCTGACGGAAGACCAGTCCAAAGAAGTCGGCAAGTACCTCCGCGTGCTGTCGGACTTTGAGCGGATCTCCGACCATGCCAGAAACATCGGCGAAGCGGTCGAAGAGATCGAAGCGAAGAAGATCAATTTCTCGGCGCCCGGCATGGAGGAACTCAACGTGCTGGAGCGGGCGGTCAGAGACATCACCGAGCTGACCATCGAGGCATTCGTGGAAGGCGATACGGAGAAGGCGCGCAGGATCGACCCGCTGGAAGAGGTCATCGACGATCTGTGCGACGCGCTCAAGACCAACCACATCGCCAGAGTCGCGCGGCAGGAATGCACGCTGGAGAACGGCTTCGTGTTTAACGACATCCTGACCGACTACGAGCGGATCTCGGATCACTGCAGCAATGTGGCGGTCGATATCCTGGAAGCGGGCAACTTCGGCGCACACCAGGTGCAGGACGACATTGGGTACCGCCAGAACGAAGAATTCCTGCAGCAGTTCAGCAAGTACAAGGAGATGTATTCGCTGGCAGGTTAATACAGCCCCCTCTCCGAGTCCGATTCTCCTATTCTCCCGGACCCGGAATCATAAAAAAGAGACAGGCTGCGGGCAGCAACACGTCCGAAAGTCTGTCTCTTTTTATTGTATAATAGGATGGCGAAAAGAGAATGACCGGAGGAAATAACATGCAGAAGACAAAGGCCGGCCCGCTGCTGGCGATCATAGGCGTCAATGTGATCTGGGGGATCGACTTCATCGCGATCGAGTACATGATGGACTTCATGCCCCCGGCGGTCTTTACGTTGTGCCGGCTGGTGATCGGGGCGGTTCTTCTGACGGCGGCATGCGTGATATTCCGCGGCGGGCTGCATATCGAAAAGAAGGACAGGCTGCGGGTCTTCATTGCCGGCGGGGTCGGCATGGCGCTGTATTTCACCATTGAAAGCCTGGGGACAGGGCTGACGTCCGCCTCTTTTTCCTCACTGATCATGGCGACCGTCCCGATTTTCGGCATGATCGGGGACCGGCTGGTCTATGGCAGCCGGATCACGCCGCTGAAGATCCTGTGCGCCTGCGCGTCGATCTTCGGGGTGTATCTGCTGGTCCGCGGCGAACCCATGGGGATCAGTGCCCTCGGTCTGGCCGCGATGTTCACGGCGGCGATCCTCTGGGCGTTTTATATCGTCTATACGAAGACGCTGTTTGACAGATACGATCTTCTCACGCTGCTGGCGGGCATGTTCGCAGCCGGTGCGATCGTGCAGATCCCGCTGACCGTCATCAGCCAGGCGGCAACGCATGCGCCGGTGGTCTTGACACAGACCGGCATTCTGCTCACCGTGGTGACTGCCATCGTGTGCATGATCATCGGGCAGTTCGGGTATGTCTACGCGATCGGCAATCTTTCGCCGACCGTTGTATCGGCGTTCGAGAACGTGCTGCCGGTCACCACGGTCGTGCTGTCCATCTTTATCTTTGGCAAGATGCTGACGGTGCCGCAGCTCATCGGCGCGGTGCTGATCATGGCGTCTGTGACCGTGATCGCATTGAAGAGCGAGGAGAATAACCAATGAAATGGAGAACACCGGAGCCGAGACCATACTATGCGAAATACAAACGCCTCCCTGTGGAGAACGACTGCGGCGGATGGTTCGCCTGCTACGAACTGCCGGGCGATATCGTTGCGATCTGCGAACCGCAGCATCTGCAGGAAGTGAACGTCTATCTCATCAAGGGCAGCGAGCGGGCGCTGCTGCTCGACACCGGCATGGGCATCTGCAATATCGAGCCGCTGGTGCGGGAACTGTGGCCGGGGGAACTCACGGTTGTGAACTGCCACCGGCATTTTGACCATACCGGGAACAACTGGCGATTCCGTGAAGTGCTGATCGCGGACGAAGCCGGTGCGCTCCGGCAGGCCAGGGAAGGCTGCCCCAAAGAACCTCTCAGGAACCAGACGGATCCCGATATGTTCCTGTTCGGCTACCCGGAAGGGTTTGACCCGGCGGACTACTGGATCCGGCCGTTCAATGCGCGGCCCGTGGAAGACGGGCACGTGTTTGATCTCGGCAGCAGGCAGGTCAGGCTGCTTTACACACCGGGGCATCTGGAAGATCACCTCATGCTGTATGATCTTCGCGAAAAGATCCTCTTCTCGGGAGATATGATCTATCTCGGCGCCATCTACGTGCAGTTCGGGAACGACGTGCTGGGGTATTCGGATCTGGATCAGTACATCGCCTCGCTCGAGCGGATCGAGCGGGAACTGCCGGAGATCCGGGCGGTCTACACGTCTCACAACGACTTCATCATGCCGCCTTCCTGCACGGGCATGATCAGGGAATCGCTGCTCGCTGTTCGGGACGGAACGGCGGAGGGCGTGCCGCTGCGGGATGAAAAGTACGGGTATTACGGCGATCCGGAGACCATGAAGCAGTATTTCTTCGATGGTTTTTCAATTATTTATAAAGAATGAACGGCCGCAGACAGCGGAAATGCGGCGTCTGCAGGCGCACGCCGGAAAGTAGACGGTGGGTATAATATTGTGGAAATGATTGTAAATTCTGTCGATTTGCGCTATAATAATGTCAGATAATTCGGGCTTCTCAAAGGGGGATAAAGAAGAGGATCTCTTGGCATGAAATACCGAAGTATCTGGCGGAATTATCATTAGCAAAGAGAGGTATTGACATGAGTAAGGAGAAAAAACAAAGAGAGGTAAGGCTTCCGGCTCTTTGGGCCGCAATCCTGCCAATCCTTTGCATGGCCGCTCTAATGATTTACAACCTGGCCATCGAAGGGTATTACGTAGACGCGCACATGCCGCTCGTCATCTCCATGTGCGTGGCTTGTGCAGTAGGTGTCGCATATGGCCGCACCTTCAAGGACATTTTGGCATCGATCATTGCCAGAATCAGCAACACGCTTGAAGCAATCCTGATCCTGCTCACGGTTGGTTTCCTTGTTGCATCATTCATGGCAGCGGGCACCATCCCGGCCCTGATCTTCTACGGACTGAAGCTGCTGTCGCCGAAGGTATTCCTGCCGGTCGGCTGCATCCTGTGCGCGATCACAGGTCTGGCCTGCGGTTCTTCCTGGACCACGACAGCGACCGTCGGTGTTGCATTCATGGGCATCGGTCTCGGCCTCGGCCTCAATCCGGCCCTGACTGCAGGCATGGTTATCTCCGGCGCATACGTAGGCGATAAATTCTCGCCGCTGTCCGACACCACCAACCTTGCTGCTGGTGTATCCAACACAGGTCTTTTCGATCACGTCCGCGCGATGGTTTCGACCACTGGTCCGACGTTCCTGATCGCGCTCGTCCTGTACACGATCCTGGGCCTCAGAGCAAATGCTGCAGGGTATGATGACTCCAAGGCCATCGAGATCATCAATGCGATCGGCGATACATTCAATATGAACCCGCTCGTGTTCATCCCGCTCATCGTGATCATCGTAGTCTGCATCGTGAAGATGCCGGCTCTTCCGGGCATCCTGCTCGCAGTAGCCGTAGCGATCGTCACTTCGATCATCTTCCAGGCAGAAGCTGTATGGGCGGACGGTGTCACATTCGGCGCCATCTGTGATCTGCTCCACTACGGCCTCAGCAGTGTCGAAACTGCCAGCACAGATGTCAACGACATCCTCGGCAAGGCAGGCGGCATGGAAGGCACCCTGTGGACAATCAACCTCGTTATCCTTGCTGTCGGTTACGGCGGTGCACTCGAAGGTGCAGGCGTTGTCGACAGACTCTTCAGCGGCATCAAGCATAAGCTCCACACACCTGGACAGCTCGTTACCGCAACCATGCTGACCGGTATCTTCTGCGACGCGGCGATGGGCGACCAGTTCCTCGGTATCTCCGTCCCGGCTCCGCTGTATGCAGACAAGTTCGACGAAATGGGTCTTGCCCGCAACATGATGTCCAGAACACTCGAGGACGCCGGCACACTCTGGTCGCCGATGTTCCCGTGGACAGCATGCGGCGCATGGCAGAGCACAGCGCTCGGCATGAGCCCGTTCGCATACTTCCCGTTCGCATTCGTCAACCTCGTCAACCCGTTCTACGCGGCGATCACATGCTGGCTCGGCCGCAACATCTTCTGGGCTGATGGTTCGTACACCAACCTCTTCAAGAAAACCAAGGCAGGCGAACCCGCAGAAGCACCTGAAGAAGAACATGAACTGGCGGTCAAGAATCTGGAAGCGCTCCGCGCTGCAGGCAAAGCACCGCAGATCAACGCTTAGTATCTGTATTCACTATGACGCTGCCGCTGATCTTTCTCGGCGGCAGCGTTTTTTCTTAGAGGAGAAAGATTCATGGCCAGTAAGCTCCCATGGGATGATCTCACAACACCGGTATATGTGGCCGTCAATACAAAAAAGCGTAAGTCGTATGTCATCTTTTACGCGTGGTTTTGTGTGGCCGTGCTGGTCGCGGGAGCGATCTTCAGCAGGTTCCACATCGTGTGCGCTATCCTTTCTGTTCTGCTGGCGCTGGCGATCCTGCTAAAGAAATATGACGCGGTGACGGAGCGCGGACTTGAAAGCTGCACGGATTTGCGGCTGTATACGAGCGACGAGCTCTGGAGCTGGGATGAGATCGAGTATCTAACATTCGAGAACAACCCGGCCGCCCCGGATGTGACGCTGCTCTTCTTCACGAGAGGCATCCGTACACGCAAGGCGTTCTTCAAGAATGCCGACGCCGAGGAGATCAAGCGCATGGCGAGGATCCGAAAGATCACCGTCTACGACGGCAATGAATACCGTGCGGAGGCCCGTGCGTACAATGCGAGCCAGAAGCGCAAGAATAAGAAAAGAAAGAAGAAATAAAACAAGGGTTATAGGACAAAAAGAGTTGGTAAATAGTTAAGAATGCATTGAAATTTCATTGTGAATTCGGGTTATATCTTCCCTAGAACAAGTATTCTGGAGGAAGATGGAATGAAACACGTCATTTGCCCTGTTTGCGGAGAACGTTGCATCAGGTACGGGAAGAATAAAAGCGGAACACAACGGTGGTTCTGTAATGCCTGCAGATCAATTGTCACACCTAAGATAGACAATGCGGCCAAGCAACTTCAGCTCTTCCTTAAGTGGCTGTTCGGCAAAGGTGTACAGAGTGATCTTCCTGGCGAAGGACGGACTTTCCGGCGAAAGACCTCGCGGTTTTGGGAGATATGGACGCTGCCTCCAGTGATCGACACACCAAGAGATATCCTGTATGTCGATGGGATCTACCTTGGGGAAAAAGCATGTGTACTGATCTGCCGTGACGAAGACCATGCCCTTGGCTGGTATCTGTGCAGATACGAAAAAGCGAGAGCCTGGAGCGCTCTCATGTCGCGGATCCCGGAACCAACAGCAGGCCTACCCATGAGCGGCTCATTAAGGCGCTGCGTTCCATTCTGAGATTGCTTAAGGAAAAGACGATGTTCACTTATTTGGATGAGTCTTTGCGTGCTGAACTTGGAAATATTCTGTCCACGAACAATCTCATTGAAGGAGGCACGAATGCCGGATTGAGAGAGGTGCTCCACAACCACAGGGGGGCTCATTGTTGAGAGACGTATAAAAGCGGTCTTTTGGTGGTGCTACATGAACTCACCAAGACCGCTTTCTGCTTCTGAGATATTGAAAACGATGCCGACTGACCAGAGCATCGCTGATCTTTACAAGAGAATGATCTGGAAAGAACAACGGGCAGGCACTATCCCGATGTGGGGTGACGCCATTATCTGGGGCGAACTTCATCATTCCTCTGAGTATCCAGTTTATTGGGACTAGCCACCAACTCTTTTTGTCCTATATCCCTAAAACAACGGGGATAGGTCGACTCCAGTGCCTATCCCCGTTTAGATTAACTTCGTCCCAGGTTCATGACAATGATTCCGCTCAGGATAATGGCCATGCCTATCAGTTGCTGAATCGTAATCGCTTCTTTTAAAATCAAAAAACCTGACAGCGAAACCAGTATATAGATCAACCCGGCTGACACCGGATAAAAGATCGTCAGATTCATTCTTTTCATTACCATTATTGATAGCAGAAAACTGAGAACATAGACGCAGAGGCCGATGACCAATATCCAGCTCAGTTTCAGATTGAAGCCGGCTGAATCAAGCAGAAGAGTGCTTTCTTTTGACGTTCCGATTTTTATCATTGTCAGACCGGCAGCTGACATGCAAACATACAATAATAATCCTAACATATCTGTTCCTTTAACACTCTTTTCCATTCCGCTTTGATTCTACTTGTTCTGTCACCAGATCGCATGTATCAGATATGATAAATACAGGTCTGTTTCGTGCTGCGTCCAGCGCCCGCCACAAGTATTCCGCTATGATCCCCAATGAAATATTAGTGATTCCAAATCCAAGCGCTATCATACTGGCCAGAGTAGCATAGCCTGCAGGCGTGTTGTAATTAAGCAGTTTGGTAATGATTGTTACTATTCCGATTACAAGCCCGATAAAGAACATGATCAGACCGACAATGCTCACCAGTCGTATCGGAGCAAAGGAAAACGAAACAAATGAATCTATCATCAGTTTCACTTTCTTTGACAGAGTCCACTTGGATTTTCCGGCACTTCTTTCGTGGAAGTCTAACTCCAGATTTGTCGTTTTAAAGCCTGCATCTATTATTTGCAGCATGATTGAGGAATTGCCTTCAACATTCCTGTTAAGCAGTTCTTTTATTTTATCGTTAAATACGATTGTACTGACTCCGTCAGAAGAGTAATTGCTCACTGCAAACTTCTGCATAAGGTGCGAGTATGTCTTTGAAAAAGCCCTGTTAAGTCTGGAAACAACAATGGACTTTTTAGAAACATACACTGCGTCGTACCCATCGTTTATTAATGTAAAAGACCTTTCAATCAACTCAAGCGGTTCCTGAAGATCGCTCCCGAGCCATGTGCAGATAGAATAATAAGCCTGCTGTACACCCGCTCTGATTGCAGCGTGAGAACCGAAATTACGCGATAGTTGCACGAGTTTTGCCCGTCTGACAGCATGGAACTTGTAATTGTTCAGAAGTTCAACAGACCTGTCTGTTGAACCGTCATCTACAAAAACCAATTCAATCGGGAAGGACTGATCTGAGGCATAATCATCAATCGTTGAACAGAACAATTCTATACCCTCTTCTTCATTAAGAAAGGGTACAATGATTGATATTCCTTCGTTTTTACTCGTATTCAAACTCGACCTCCCCGTTGTCTTTCACTATAACTCTACCGATAACTTTTGCAGGGTTTCCAGCGACTATAGTATTGTTCGGAACATCGGAATTAATGAAGCTGTTAGCAGCAATCACGCAGTGTTCACCGATTGTAACACCGCAGTTGATTATGCTCATTGTGCCAACTACTGTATAACTGCCTATGGTTACAGGACCGGATTCGAACGGATTCACTCCTCCGGATACATAATACTTAGTGGAGTCATGTGTATATACCATGACCCCGGAGTCGAGAGTCACATAGTCACCGATTTCTACTTTGTCGGTAGCGCCTTCTACAAGAGTATACGGGCCAATCCAAACATGGGAACCAACTTTGATCTCTCCCATAATCACAGAAGTATCATATACAGATGACCCTTCGCCAAAGCCCAGATCTCTGGATTTATCAAATCTGTTGTAAATAATCTCGCCAGAGGGAAGGACTCTGTTGTATTTGTTTCGCATTTCCTCGCGTCTATCGCGAATCAGCTCGTCAAAAAGCCTCTCGAATTCTTTCTTTTCCATGTCAGCACCTATATCATTTCATTGCGCTCATACCAGTTCAGCGTTTCTTTCAGCCCGGTTTCGAAATCCGTGTCCGGACTATAACCGATCAGATCCCGTGCTTTCGACGAATCCGCACAAAGCCTTCTTACATCGCTGGTCCTTGCAGGTTTGTGTTCCCATTCTCCTGTAAAGCCCATATAATCGCAAATCTGCTCCAGCAGATGATTCATAGAAATGTCGATGCCTGTTCCCAGGTTTATTATCTGGCCGCGAGTTTTTTCATTCTCATATGCAAGGATAAGTCCCTTGACGGTATCCTTAACGTATACGAAATCTCTTGTTTGTTCTCCGTCGCCTTCAATGATAGGCGCATTGCCGTTCTTGATCCTCTTTGCGGTTTTAGGAATGATTCCGGCGAGCGGGCCATCTGCGTTCTGCCTTGGGCCGTAATTGTTGAATGGTCTGATGATGGAAATGTCAAGATCAAGGACTTTCGAAAAGCTGTGGACCATAAGGTCTGCAGCTGCTTTGCCGGCTGCGTATGGCGTGGTTGGATCGGTCGGGTGGTTTTCGTCCATTGGAGCATACTGTGCAGTTCCATACGCTTCTGAGGAGGAGGTATGTATAAGAGTTTTGTAAGCTCCAGCTTTCAGCAATTTCAGCAAGGTATCTGCAATTTCAACATTTACCATATACGCATCAAATGGATTAAAGAAGGAGTAATTCAGTGCAATAGTGGCCATATTGAACACGACGTCAATACCCTCTTTATCAACAATCGCCTCAACGACACCATAGTGCCTGGCATCGTCGCGGTACAGAATAAACCTTGGATCTTTTGCGGCCTCGGCAAGATTTTCTTCCTTTCCGAGAAAGAAATTATCCAGGCAGACTACTTTAGCGGCTCCATGCGCAAGCAATCTATCGCACAAATGGCTTCCTATAAAGCCGGCACCGCCTGTGACCAACACTTTTTTTCCTTGAATTTTAGGCATTTTACCAGACTCCTCTACATATTATCTATTACATCTCTAATCTGATCGATCACATACTGCTGATCTTCATCAGTCATCTGTACATACAGAGGAAGTGTGATCGATAGTCTGTCGCAGGCGTAGGCATGCGGGAAGTCTTCAGGCTTATAGCCATACTTGTTTTTATAATATCCCAGAGTATGGACAGCGTGGGTGCCCTGCCTGGTGGCAACGCCTCGTTTCTCAAGAAGGGCAAGCAGTCTGTTTCTGTACTCGCCGCCTTCTTCAACACTGTCAATACCCAGTTTGCCGAGATCCAGCATGCACACATACGATTGGTATGTATGGAAGTATCCTTCAGGTTCAACAGGGAAGATCAGCTCGGGAAGCTTTTCGCTAATGCGTTTATTATAGTATTGCGCTTTTTCTCTCTTCGTTTCGATGATGAAGTCGAGCTTTTTGGCCTGTGCGATTCCCATGCCGCCCTGTATATCCGTCATGCGGTAATTGAACCCTGCATCATTAAATTCAGGAAGGAGAAATCCTTTGCCTCTATCTCTGTCTGCAGCAGAAACCGAGTTGCCGTGTGACCTTAATTCACGAAGTTTTACCGCAAGCGCTTCATTATCGGTAAGTATCATTCCGCCTTCGCCGGTAGTGATAGACTTTCTTGGATGGAAACTGACACATGATGTATTTCCAAATCCTCCCTGGTGCTTTTCGCCAATCATAGCACCGAGCGCACAAGCGGCGTCTTCGATGATTCTAAGACCATACTCTTCCGCAATCGCATTGATGGCATAGATATCACAACACAGACCGAATTCATGCACCGGTACGATACCCCAGAGCACGTTCCCGTTTTTCCTGTTCACAAGTCTGCCGTCTTTTTCGATATAATGATCGCTGATGATTCCTTTTACTTTTTCAGCATCGATATTGAAGGTCTCTTCAAGGATGTCGGCCATAACAGGGGTTGCGCCTGTCTCAACAATAGCATTTTCTGTGGCAACAAATGTGAATGCAGGTACGATGACATCCATGCCCGCGCCCATGCCTTCCCCTGTCATAGCAAGATGCAGGGCAGTTGTGCACGATGTTGTCGCGACACCTTCCTTGATTCCTTCATGCTCAGCTATTTTCTTTTCAAATTCAGCGCATCTTGGTCCGTTTGCAACCCAGCCCGAATCAAGAGATGCCTTGATCTGATCAAGCTCTTCCGCATCGAAATAAGGCCTTGTAACTGGTATCTTTCTCATACTATTCATCCTTTTCTGTCATGATATTGTTGTGAAGTTCATATTCTTTTCCGCACTTAGGACACTTAAAGCCGCTGTCGAGCTTCTGCCCGCATTTGCAGACCCATGCCAATCTGCGTGCGGGATTCCCGACTACCAGCGCATAAGCAGGCACATCTTTTGTTACAGTGCTGCCGCATCCGACCATGGCGTATTCATTGATTGTGACCCCGCATCGAACTGTGCTGTTCGCACCGATAGATGCACCTTTTTTAACAAGTGTATTGGAGATTTCCCAGTCAGCATTGAACGCTCTTGGAAACATATCATTTGTAAATGTCATGGATGGCCCAAGAAAAACATCGTCTTCAATTGTGACCCCATGATATACATTAACGTTATTCTGTACTTTGACGCGGTCTCCGATTTTCACATGCTCATCGATATAGACGTTTTTACTGATAATGCAGTTTTCTCCTATTACTGCATCATTTCTCACCTGAGCCTGATTCCAGATTTTTGTGCCGTCGCCTATTGCTGCTGCATCACTTACTTCTGCAGTCGGATGAATAAAAACATTTCTCATATTACTTACCCTCGTAGAATCTGTTTACTGTTTCGATGACATACTGGATCTGATCGTCCGTCATCTCAGGGAACACCGGCAGGCAGACCGACTGAGCGGAAATCATTTCAGCTACAGGAAGGCTCTCGCCAGATACTCTGCTGTTTGCTGCATTGAAAGCCTTCTGCCGATGCTGCGGCACAGGATAGAATGTACCGTTTCCCACGCCGTTTTCTGAAAGGAATGCGCAAAGATCCCTCTTCTGCTCTGACAGGACAACAAACTGGTGCCAGCAAGGCTTTGTGTCTGCTGCGTACCTAGGAAGAATGAGTTTGTCGGTGAGTCCTTCATAGTATCTTTTTGCTATAGCGGCTCTTTTTGCATTGTACTTATCAAGATGCTTGAGTTTCACAGAAAGAACCGCGGATTGTATTGCATCAAGTCTCGAGTTATGTCCTATTACATAATTGAAGTATTTGTAGGGATTATATAAATCTGTTGTTTGTTCTGAAGTGCTGACCGTCTCCGCGGGGCCACCCTGAAGCTCAAGTGTCCTGGCGCCGGCTTCGCCGGCTCCATGTTCCTTGTAGGCCTTTATCATCGTATAGAGATC
This sequence comes from uncultured Eubacteriales bacterium, assembly GCA_902790905.1. Lineage (GTDB taxonomy): Bacteria > Bacillota > Clostridia > Peptostreptococcales > Anaerovoracaceae > RUG13615. The sequence goes on along the minus strand of CADATO010000017.1, from coordinate 3,829 downwards.
ACCGTCGTTTGTCGTCACCATACCGCCATCTCCAGCACCGCCCAGGTTCTTGGTGGGGTAGAATGAGAAGCATCCCAAATCTGCGAGCGTTCCAGCCTTCCTTCCCTTGTATTCACTTCCGATAGCCTGCGCGTCATCTTCGATTACTTTAAGCCCGTGCCGTTTTGCGATTTCATTGATTCTGTCCATCTCGCAAGGCGCACCAAAGATATGCACTGGCAGGATAGCTTTGGTCTTTTCTGTAATCGCTTCCTCGATTTTATTCGGATCGATGTTATAATCCTCTGGCCTGACATCCACAAATACAGGGATAGCGCCTACGCAGGCGATCGCTTCAGCGGTGGCAAAGAAGGAGAACGCTGTAGTAATGACTTCATCTCCCGGCTTGATGTTGCACGCTTTCAGTCCGAGCACCAAGGCATCTGTACCACTTGCGCATCCGGCTACATGTTTTACATCGAGATAATTCTCGACCTCTTTTTCAAAATTGTTCACGTATGGGCCCCCGATGAAACAACACTTATCAAGTATGTCAAGAAGCGCCGGTGCGATCTCGTTTTTTATATCTTTATACTGAGCCTGTAAGTCTAGAAATGGTACGTTCATTTGTTATATCTCCTTTTAATCAAATCAGTCATAGGTTGCACGTTCAAGCACTTTTTCGCATACCTGTATAGCGCGCAACGCAACCCAGCCGTCTACCAGTATGTCCTTCCCGTTTACAACTGCTTCATAAAAGCTCTGCAGTTCGGCTCTGAGAGGCTCTATGATCGGTACAAAGACATTTTGAACCGCAGCGTCCTGTTTATATACACCGGACTCAGCACTGTCAATCATCATCTCGGTACCCTTTACAACAGTCAGTGTTTTGTTGAGCAGGTCCGCATGGATAACGCTGTCAGAAGTATGTATCTCAAGAGTTCTTTCTTTGCTTTGGGAAACTCTGCTTGCATTTATGACTGCATGCGCATTTGATGAAAAATTCAACATGCATGTCGCAAAATCCGTCGCGCAGGATTTGATGACTTCACCATTGCCTCGAATGTCTACCACTTTGGCAGGTTCCATGAAGTCACATACTATATCGATATCATGAATCATAAGGTCTTCGATTACGCTGACGTCCTTTATGCGCCCGCTGCCGCTGAAGGGACTGTAACGGTGCGCTTCGATATAGAAAATCTCTTTGTCTTCGAGGATCTTGCGGGCACTCTGCACAACAGCGTTAAACCTTTCAATGTGCCCGACCTGAAGTTTCAGTCCAGCCTTTTCAAATGCCATCGTAAGAATCCTGGCATCTTCGCTCGTAGTAGCAAGGGGTTTCTCTATGAGAGCATGCACGCCCTGTTTCACAGCCTTTAAGCCCACCTCCTTGTGCAGTGATGATGGCACTGCTACCACTACAGCCTCGACTTTACTCAGAAGCTCATCCATTGATTTGAACGCCTTTGTCCCGTATGTTTCTGCAAGCTCGGAAGCACGCTCAAAATCCACATCATATATGCCGATTAAATCGAACCTTTTATCGTCACTGATGTTTCTGACATGATTGCAGCCCATATGGCCGGTTCCTATTACACCGATCTTTAATAAGTCCATTAATCCCTCCGCCAACGAATTGCCGTTGTGTTATTTAGAATAAGAATTGTATAGCATGTCACGTGTAAGATTTCCTTCTTTGAACAGGTCGACAATATAGTCTGAATCTGTTTCAGAGAGGGGGACATACTTTATATCTGCCGCAGTATCAATCCATTTTTCGAACTCTTCCTTTTTGAATAACTCATATGCCTTTTCTTTTAGAATCACTTTTGACCCTGCCGGATGATAATCCACAAATATAATTCCGTCGATCGTCTTATCTTTGTAGTCATAGTCTCTCATACAGTATGCATTCAATATCCACGAGTTCTCATCCATATCTATAAGATATTGGATATCATTTATACCAGACATGTAGAATCTGTTCTGTGTGCCGGTCGCCCTCCAAGAATTACCATTGATCTGATAAAAGTGAGTGCTTACCACATCATTGCTGAACATGACCAGGAAGGTATCGTTATCGATTATGTGTTCATTGTTTTCGATTTCACTCCGCAATTGCAGCTGTTGGTAATAGCATTCTTGCCAGGTCATGTAGTAGTAATTGAAGTGCGCAATCCCAAGCACAACGATTAACAATAGAATGCCCCTTTTGACTCTGAAATTGGCTAGCAACTTCACAGTATAATATATGATGATCGCGGTTCCTATCCCCAGTAGCAGAGAATCTCTTCCCAGAATAAGTACTGATTCGACTGCCTGCCCCCGTTTTACTAAGTACGGAAAGACGCCAAAGTAAAATGCTGTACATCCCAGAAGAATCATCCCCAGGCATTTGTTGACAGCAGGTTTATTCTCTGCTTTTGGTTGTGACTTTTTATTCGTGATAGCAATTAGCACAATGAGACATAGCAGCACAGCTGTCAGACCCATTTTTCCTGCCATATAACTGTAGTTGTGAAGGAGCCCTTTTAAAGATTCTCCCGATAACAGAAATGATCTTTTGATGATATCCGGTAATGAAGCTGCAACGACATAACTGTGTCCGCTATAAACGCCATATCCCGGGAACAGCATCTTATCAGCGAAATACCACACAAATGGTGCCAAAAGATAATCCGCATGTTTCAGAACGGATATCAAGAATTGCCGGCACCTGTGTCCGCAACAGCTTTCTTTCCAGTGATCACGCAAATCCATGTAATAAAAGAAGAATAGTATGAGCGGCGTCATGGCCATATTTGATTCTGTATCGTATGAGATTAAAAGGAGCAGTAGGGACACCAGCCTGAAGATTACTCTGCGCGGTCCTTTGTCAGGGAACGTTTTCCATAGTACTCCTATAGAAAAGGACAGCAAGAACAGGAAAAGACCAAGCGAATAGCCGAAGCAGATCCAGGTGATCCGGGCATCGTTTATCGGAATTACAGAGAATAGAATTGCTATCCAAAGAGCATCTTCAGCTTCAAAAGCGGGTATCTTTTTTAAGATGTAATATAATAACAGGGCATCTCCTAAAAAAAGAAAGAAGGTGATGATCCTGTAGAAACCATCAGGCAGCAACCATAGAAAACCATTTATATACGCATGCAAAGGAAGGGAGGATTGTTTGCATACATCCAACATATACTCCCAATTCTTATCGGCATATACCCAGTCGTCCCACCAGGTCCCCGAGGCGATCAAAAGGAACCCGTGGGCAAGAAAAGCCGTGATTGTGATTGGTATTAAACTGCTCCGATATTCCTGCCATTTACTTTTCATATACTATTATTATATCGGTAATAATGGGCGGCAGCAAGAAAAGAGAACTAAACTGCACCTTGTCATTGCAACGCATATAAGAAAAAAGAGTGCTGAAGCACTCTCCGAATAATTGGTGGAGCATAGGGGGATCGAATGAACCATGAAAACCGAGCGAAGCATTGCAAATGAAAGGAGGCAGAGCACGTCACCCGGCTTCGCTTTCGCGGGTTGTATGCAATGAATCGCCGATATTTGATAACGTGTGATTATTGATAGTGTGGTATTATAATGCTATAAAAGAAATGAGCCTGGTGCACCCGAGCCCTTTTGGCTTGGGCCGACACGGCTCATTTTTTGGGTTATAGGACAAAACGTGTGGATAAAATTCCTGGAAACCCTTGAAATTTCAATGTGAATTCGGATTATATCTTCCTTGAAACGGATAGTTTGGAGGAAGGTGCCATGAAACATGTGATTTGCCCGATATGCGGAAGTGTTTGCGTGAAGAATGGGAAGACAAATGCCGGGACCCAAAGATGGC
>CADATO010000016.1 GCA_902790905.1 uncultured Eubacteriales bacterium | reverse complement strand
GCAACAAATATTCACAGCAGTTTCCGGATATGGGTTCTGCAGTATATGAAAAGCCCCGATCCCGCTTCGCGGGACCAGGGCTTTGTCTACAGTCTGAGAAGCTCTCCCGCAAGGGAGAGCTTCTTTCATTCTGTCTATATGCTGTGCGCTGTGCAGGGCGATTACATCATGCCGCCCATGCCACCCATGCCGCCCATACCGCCGGCCGGCATTGCAGGCTCTTCCTTCGGAAGTTCCGCAACGGTAGCCTCGGTGGTCAGCAGCATTGCGCTGGCGCTTGCCGCGTTCTGCAGAGCGGATCTGGTCACTCTGACCGGATCGACGATACCGGCATCGATCATGTCGACATACTCTTCGGTCGCTGCGTTGAAGCCGACACCAGCCTTGCTGGAGATGACCTTCGCGACGACGACGCTGCCTTCGAAGCCAGCGTTCTCAGCGATCTGACGGACAGGCTCTTCCAGAGCTCTCTGGATGATGACTGCGCCGGTCTTCTCGTCGCCGGAGAGGTTCTTGACGTACTTCGCGACTGCCGGGATGGCATTGACGAATGCTGTGCCGCCGCCCGGGACGATGCCCTCGGCAACTGCAGCCTTGGTCGCGTTCAGTGCATCTTCGATGCGGAGTTTTCTTTCCTTCAGCTCGGTCTCAGTAGCAGCACCGACCTTGATGACAGCAACGCCGCCGGTCAGTTTTGCCAGTCTTTCCTGGAGCTTTTCTTTGTCGAAGTCGGACTTGGTCTCTGCGAGCTGGCTCTTGATGGATGCAGCACGCGCATCGATATCAGCCTTCTTGCCAAATCCGCCTGTGATGATGGTGTTGTCCTTGTCGACCTTGACGCTGGCCGCCTGGCCAAGCAGATCGAGGGTCGCTTCCTTCAGATCATAGCCAAGTTCTTCGCTGATGACGGTACCGCCGGTCAGGATGGCCAGGTCTTCCATCATCGCCTTTCTTCTGTCGCCAAAGCCCGGTGCCTTGACAGCGACACAGTCGATGACGCCGCGCAGTTTGTTGACGACCAGTGTCGCCAGCGCTTCGCCTTCGATATCCTCTGCAACGATCAGCAGTTTCTGACCGGTCTTGACGACCTGCTCGAGGAGCGGCATCAGATCCTGGATGTTGGAGATCTTCTTATCTGTCAACAGGACCAGGGGCTTCTCCATGGTCGCTTCCATCTTCTCCATATCGTTGGCCATGTAGGGGGACAGATAGCCTCTGTCGAACTGCATACCTTCGACGACTTCCAGTGTGGTGCCCATGGACTTGGACTCTTCGACGGTGATGACGCCGTCTCTGCCGACCTTTTCCATCGCCTCGGCGATCAGCTGGCCGATCTCCGGATCCGCCGCACTGACGCTTGCAACCTGTGCGATGCTCTCCTGGCTCTTGACGTTCTTCGCGGACTTCTTGATCTGCGCGACAGCCGCGTCGACAGCGCCCTGGATGCCCTTCTTCAGGATCATCGGGTTCGCGCCGGCAGCAACGTTCTTGAAACCTTCTTTGATGATGATCTGCGCCAGCAGGGTCGCGGTGGTGGTGCCGTCACCGGCAACATCGTTGGTCTTGGTCGCGACTTCCTTGACGAGCTGTGCGCCCATGTTCTCGACTCTGTCGTCGAGCTCGATCTCTTTTGCGATCGTGACACCGTCGTTGGTGATCAGCGGTGCGCCGTACTGCTTGTCGAGCAGGACGTTGCGGCCCTTGGGGCCAAGCGTGATCTTAACGGTGTTCGCCAGCTTGTCAACGCCGGCCAGCAGCTTTTTTCTAGCGTCTTCGCTATAGGTCAGTTCTTTTGCCATTGTTATGCCTCCCGATTATTTCTCCACCTTGGCCAGAATGTCCTTCTGTGCCATGATGGTGTATTCTTCACCCTCAAACTTGACTTCCGTGCCCGCATACTGCGAGAAGATGACCATGTCACCGACCGCCAGCTCCATCTTGATGTCCTCGGTGCCGGGGCCTACTGCCACGACTTCCGCCATCTGGGGCTTTTCCTTCGCCTGACCGGGAAGGATGATGCCGCTCGCTGTCTTCTCTTCGGCTTCCAGTCTCTTGATCACGACTCTGTCGCCCAAAGGTTTGATTGCAAAACTCATTTTGATACCTCCGCTCTTTCTTATTTCACGCGCCATCTCCGGTGCGTCTTTTGCTTTGTTAGCACTCAGCATCTCCGAGTGCCAAATACTATTCTATTCATTTTATGAGCAATGTCAATAGATATATGTAGGTTTTGGCTGAATTTCAGTAATCTTGCGCGATAAAACGACGCATCTGAAAGGCGCGGCGCAGGCAGTCCAGCTCGAGGGCATCGTTTCCAGATGCCCGAGAGCGACTGCCTAACACTGAAAAACCGCTAGCAGTAAACTGCTGCGGTTTCTGTATGGGCATTGCGCGCCATCTGATACCTGTATTTTCTGCTTGACTACGCCGCTTCGATCTCCTTGATCTGAATGTTGATCTGGTCGATCGCGAACGCCGTCATCTCCTCCAGCCGGTAGGCGCATTTTTCCTGCATGCGCTTGGCCGTTTCCACGATCGTCTCGTCCAGGTTGAACGTGGCTGCGATCTTCACCCGCAGCTGGCCGTTGCGCTTCTCCGCCGCGACGCTGAGGATGCGGGTCACACCCGGCAGCTCCTCCCCGATGATGGTCACGATGTCCTCGATGACCTGCTGGGAGATGAAGTACTCGCCAAGATAGCTGTAGGTCGGCCGGACGACGGTCTTCTCGTTGTCGCCCTCTTCGCGGCCCGTTCCCCAGGCGAGGAACTTGCGCAGCGGCACCATAAAGTACCCGGAGAATCGCTTCTTAAGATGCACCTGCGGCACCGGCACAACATGCTTGCCCTGCACCGTGCGCTGCTTGTGCGCCGTCTCGCGGTCTTCTTCGGTGGTGATATCCGTAATATAGATCGTCTCGCTGATCGGCGGCAGGCCGAGCCGGTCGGCGATCTTCGCGACCAGACCGTCTGAGGTGCCGAGGATCAGGATGCTTTCGGGACGCGTTTCCTCAATGGCCTGGCGAACTTCCAGACAGTGCGATTCATCGGTAAAAAGAGCCGTCTTGATGGCCCCCATCATGGTCTGGGCCTGCTTGGCGGACTGCCCGAAGATCGAGCTCGTCCGGTAGATATAAAGCCCGTCATCTATGATGCTTTCTATGTTCCTGTCGCGGCAGACGTTGCCGGCCTGGTAGCTCTTCCCCGTGCCGCTCTTGCCGACGAGGGCATAAACTTTCATTCTTTACATCTCCAATCGCCCGCGCTATAATGAGGGCGGATATTTATCAATGCTATCTATAAGGAGGTAACACTATGGCTTATAAGATCGGCGAAGAATGCATCAACTGCGGTGCTTGCGCGGCAGAATGCCCCGTTGAAGCTATCTCCGAAGGCGACGGCGCTCATGTCATCGATCCCGATGTCTGCATCGAGTGCGGCGCTTGCGCAGAGGCTTGCCCGGTTGACGCTCCGAAGGCTGAATAATTAATCAGTAATTCGGATGGGGTGTCATCCCCTCTTACATATCTGTAAGAATCAATACCCGTTCCAGATGGAACGGGTATTTGCTTTCTGTGAGCGTTGCCGCTCCGGTATTACTTTCTGTTCATGTGGAATGTCAGTGCGTAAAGGTTGTCCGAAAGATGGACGTTCTCCATCGCGACGTGCGCGGGGACCTCAAGATCCGTCTGCGCGAAATTCCAGATGCCCTTGACGCCGGCGAAGCACAGTTTGTCCGCCATCTCCTGCGCCACGTCTTTCGGGGTGCAGATGACGCCGATGTCGATCTTGTGCTCTTCGACGTACTCCACCAGGTCATCAGACGAGAGAACCGGCACGCCGCCGATCTCCGTTCCGATCGCTTCGGGATCCACCTCGAAGATCGCCTCGACCTGGAACCCCTGCTTATAGGAATTGGTGTAGCCTGCGATCGCATGACCCAGGTTGCCGCCGCCCACGATGACCATGTGATAGACCTGATCCAATCCGAGGATCGCACTGATCTCATCATGCAGGTCCTTGACGTTGTAGCCGTACCCCTGCTGTCCGAATCCGCCGAAATTATTCAGGTCCTGCCGGATCTGCGAAGCCGTGTAGCCGATCAGCCTTGACAGCTCCGCCGAAGAGATCTTGTCGACCCCTTTCTTATCCAGCTCGTGAAGATACCGGCGATACCTCGGCAGCCGTTTGATCACGGCATTCGATATCTTCGCATTTTTTGCCATACTACTTGCTCGCTTCTTCGACGTACTTGACGATGTCGCCGACGACCTGGAACTTCTCAGCTTCTTCATCGGGAACTTCGATGTCGAACTCTTCCTCGATCGCCATGATGATCTCGACTGCATCCAGAGAGTCTGCTTCGAGGTCCTTCATCAGGTGCGTTTCCATAGTAACTGCTTCTTCTTCAACGCCGAGCTGATCGACGATGATCTCTTTGATCTTGTCAAATGTCATTTGTCTTCCTCCTTAAAGCGTACAAACGGTACAATTCATTATAGAAAGTGTTTACTCGTATTGCAACCACTTTTCATATACTAAGTCCAGCCGCTCGCGGTCTGCTTTCACCGCTTCGTCGAGCTCTCTGAGGCGCGCAAGATCCGCCAGCACCTCTTCGGTGCACATCTCCTGTTCGCGCTCCGCGATACGGGCTTCGAGTTCCCCGATCTCTTTCTCGAGGGCTTCTTTTTCGCGGCGTTTGCGGCGTTCCTCGGCTTCCTGCTGTTTCTTAAGGAATCGCTCTTCCTTCGAGCCCGCCTCCGGCGCGGAATGCTCCATTTGGATACCTGCCTGCCCGCCGGTGCCGCCCTGCCCGGCCGTTTCGGATGCACCGCCCTGCATAGCGTTACCGGCAGCGCTGCCGTCACCGGCTGTTCTGCCCTGTGCGGCGAGTTCTTTCATATATTTGCGTGCCGACACGAGTTCGTCGCGCTTTTCCTGGTAGTAATCGTACTTGCCCAGGAAGGTCACCAGTCCGTCCGCCGTCAGCTCGCAGATGCGCGTGGGCACCTTGTTGAGGAAATAGCGGTCGTGGCTGACGATCAGCGCCGTGCCCGGGAAGTCCAGCAATGCGTCTTCGAAGACTTCTCTGGACTCGATGTCGAGGTGGTTGGTCGGCTCGTCGAGGAGCAGCAGATTGCCGCCGCCCATCATGAGCTTAAGAAGCGACAGCCGGGCTTTCTCACCGCCCGACAGCGCCCGTACCGGCAGGAACACATCGTCCCCGCGGAACAGAAATCCGCCCAGTATGCTGCGCACCTCAGTGCCGGTCAGGTCCGGATGATCCTGCCAGATCTCCTCCAGGACCGTATTGTCTTCGTCGAGGAGCCGCTGCTCCTGGTCGTAGTAGACGATCTTGACATTGTAGCCGGTGTGTATGCGGCCGGCGTCCGGGCGCGCATCGCCCATGATGAGGCGCAGCAGCGTCGTCTTGCCGATGCCGTTCGCCCCGACCAGGCACACGCGTTCCCCACGCTTCATGTCGAGGTCGACGTTCTCGAAGAGCTGTTTTCTGCGGGAGCCGAAGCCAAATCCCTTGCTCAGCCCTTCCAGCAGCAGCACGTCGTTGCCGCTCTTGTAGTCCTCGCGGAATCGCAGCTTCATCTTCCCGCTGCGCTCCTGCGGCATGCGGATGTTTTGCGCTTTCTCCTCGCGCGCCATCTTTTCGAGTTTCATCTCGCGGCTGTGCGCGCGCTTGGCGAGTTTCTCCGTCCCGCGCTCCTTGAAGCGGCGGACGAGGTCCTCCTGTTTTTCTTTTTCTTTTTTAAACGCCTGATACCGGCGCATCTCCTCCTCGCGGAGTTCCTTCTTGCGCCGCGCATAATCCGTATAGTTGCCCTCGAACGAACGCAGCGTGTGATCCGCCACCTCCAGGATGTGGTCGCAGATGCGGTCGAGGAAGTACCGGTCGTGGCTGACCACAATGATCGTCCCGCGGTACGACGCGAGGTACTGCTCGAGCCAGGACAGGGTACCGATGTCGAGGTGGTTGGTCGGCTCGTCCAAGATGAGAATCTCCGGCTTTTTGAGCAGGAGCAGGGCGAGCGCCAGGCGCGTCTTCTCGCCGCCGGAAAGGTCCGTGATCTTCTGGTCGTATTTATCGTCGAGGAAGGCCATGCTGGAGAGGATCCCGCGGATCTCGCTCTTATAGGTATAGCCTCCTTTGCGTTCGTACTCTTCGCGCAGGGCGTCCATGCGGTGGATGAACTGCGCCTGCTCCTCGCCGGCGGTCTGCGGGATGCGGTCCGCCAGATCGGCTAATTGCGATTCCATGACATGGAGATCTTCAAACAGCGCCTCGACTTCCTCCATGACGGTGCGCGTGCTGTGGATGTCGGTCTGCTGATGCAGGTAGCCGAACGTCGCGTCGGGGTGGAAGTTGACCGAGCCCTCTTCATGCGGCAGCTCGCCCGTGAGCACGCGAAGAAGCGTGGTCTTGCCGGCCCCGTTCGGTCCGACGACGCCCACTTTGTCGCCTTTCTGCACGTGGAAGGTGACGTCCTCGAAGATGACGTCCGTGCCGTATTCTTTTTTCAGGTCTTTGCAACTGAGTATGATCATATATAGGAATCGCTCTTCCAGGCGGAACGGATACCTGTGTGCCAGGCCGCTCGCGCTTAGTCCTCACGCAGCGGTTCTAAGCTCCGTCTGCGCTTTTGCTTGCCGTTCGCTAAGAACCGGCGTTGCGGATATCCTTGCGCACAGATATCCGTTCCGCCAGGCAAGTTCTATTCTTAACTATTCTCCAGGTCCAGGTTCGCAAACGCATCCAGGAACATGTCATCCGCGCCGCGCTCCTGATACTGGTAATACGCCGCGCAGCCGATCATGGCCGCGTTGTCGGTGCACAGGATGGGCGCCGGAATGTACAGGCGGATGCCTTTCTTCGCGCACGCATCCTTGAGCATTTCGCGCAGTTTGCTGTTGGCCGCCACGCCGCCCGCGACGACGATCTTATCCTCACCGTACGCTTCGGTCGCGGACATGACTTTCGCGACAACCGTGTCGAGCACCGCCTGCTGGAACGACGCCGCCACGTCGGGCACGGAGATCTCCCGGCCGGCCTGCTGCTCGTTGTGCACGTAGTTCATGACGCCGGTCTTGGTGCCGCTGAAGCTGAAGTCGAGCGTGCCGTCCTCCAGCATGACGCGCTTGAAAGTGACCGCTTCGGGGTTGCCCTCCTTCGCGATCTTGTCGATCTTCGGGCCGCCCGGATAGCCGAGCCCCAGTACGCGCGCGACCTTATCGTACGCTTCGCCCACCGCGTCGTCCCGCGTGTGGCCGAGCACTTTGAATTCGTTGTAGCCTTTGACATCGATGACGCTCGTATGTCCGCCGCTGACGACCAGCGACATGAACGGCGGTTCAAGGTCGGGCGCCTGGATGTAGTTGGCGCTGATGTGCCCCTTGATGTGGTGCACACCGACCAGCGGTTTGTTCCAGGCGAGCGCATAGGCCTTCGCCGTCGCCACGCCGATCAGCAGCGCACCGATGAGCCCGGGGCCTTTCGTGACGCCGATGAGGTCCACCTCTTCAGGCGTGACGCCCGCCGCCGCGAACGCCTCGTCCGTGACCGCATTGATATTGGTCAGGTGATGGCGCGAAGCGATCTCCGGCACAACGCCGCCGTACAGGGTATGAATGTCGATCTGCGAAGAGATGATGTTCGAGAGCACCTCTCTCCCGTCCGCGACCAGCGCGACCGAGGTCTCGTCACAGCTCGACTCTATGGCTAATGTGATGTGTTTTCCGTCTTTCATGATGATTCCCGGCCGGATAAATCTCCGTCCTTTGCGATTTCTTATTTCTGCGGATCGAGGACCTTCCACATGATGAGGGCGTCCTCGCCGTTGTTCTCGTAGTATTTCTTGCGGCGGCCTTCGGTCTTAAATCCGTTCCGCTCGTAGAGGCGGATGGCCGTGTCGTTGCTCGGCCGCACCTCGAGGGTCATCGAGGTGATCTCCGCCAGCCGGCAGTGCTGCTCCAGAATGCGCAGCAGGACGTTGCCGAGACCTTCCCTTCTGTACTTCGGCCGCACGGCGACATTGGTGATGTGACCTTCGCCCGCGATCAGATAAACGCCGACGTACCCCATGATTTTTTCACCTTCCGGCGCTTCGGGATCCTCCGCCAGGATATACAGCGCGAACGGGTTGTCCTCCAGGTCGTGGCGGAACATCTCTACACTCCACGGCTCTTCGGGGAAGCATTCGAGGTCGATGCGTGCCATTTCCTCCTGGTCACCCGGGGTGCCCGGCCGAATCTCAAACTTATCCATGCCAGGGCTCTCCTTTGAGCTGCGCCTCGCGTTTGCGTTCGGCTTCGGGGCGGCGCATGTAGTCCGGCTGGACCTTGTCGTAGGTGAGGAGCGATTCCTCGGTGCATGTGTCGACCGCATACTCCGCAACATTGCCGGCGCTCTGGTACACTTCCTCGCAGCGGTACGTCTTGCCGTGCGCTTCCGCCCACGCCTGCACGCGCTCTTCATAGGCGCCGAGACCGTCGCCGACGAACAGGATATTGTTGTACGGCACGAGTTTTTCGAGGAACTCGTCGAGCATGTACGGCCCGCCCTCGACGACCTCTTCAAAGTCGCGGTACGCGCCCGCGTAAACCTGGCTGCGCCGTGCATCGAGCAGCGGGCAGACGAGTTCGCCTTCTTCGCCCTCACCGCAGCCGAACGCCGCCAGGGTCGGGATCGCCATCACAGGGATGCCGGTCGCCTGGGACAGGGCTCTTGCCGTGCTGACGCCGATGCGGATGCCGGTGAACGAACCGGGGCCGCGCGAAACGGCGATCAGATCCACGTCTTCCATGGTGAGGTCGTTGCGTTCGAGGAGCGTCTGGATCATGGGAACCACGTTCTTCAGGTGGTTCATCTTCTCATCGCCCATGATCTCCTCGAGGTCGTTATTGTCATTGATGATGGCCACCGAGGCGAAGGGCCCCGTGGTCTCGATCGCGATCACATTCATGCTGTATCTCCATGCGGCAGGTGCCGCTTTTCAATCTTCGATTTCGGCGAGCCGCTCTTCTTCCGCGCCGCCGTACGACAGGCGGATGATCTTCGTGTCCTCGGGCAGGAGCTCTTCGATCTTGTCCGCCCACTCGACCACGCACAGGCCGTCGCCGTAAAAGTATTCTTCGTAGCCGATCTCGTACATTTCCTCCGGGTCGTCGATCCGGTAGACATCAAAATGGTAGAGCGGCAGGCGCCCGCTGTAGTACTCGCGCACGATGGTGAAGGTCGGACTCTGGACGTGTTCCGTCACGCCGAGGCCTTCCGCGATGTACTTGGTGAGGGTCGTCTTGCCCGCGCCGAGGTCGCCGATGAGCGCGATGACCTGACCGGGCACTGCGGCTTCGGCGAGTTTGTATCCGTATGCTTTTGTCGCGGCTTCGCCGTCCAGTCTGATCATAGCTGCCTCTTTCCATTCTGCAGGCCGCCCTTCCGACGCGCCCGCTGCAATTTTTGCCGTTTATCAGTTTACCACAAACCTTGTAAATAGCAAAGACGGCCCCTTAAGGAGCCGCCTCGTGTGTGGTTGTGTATGACGTTGTGATGTTTGTAGTGTGTGGTTACCGGCAATCGCCGGAACAATGCTATTTCTTCAGGAATCCGCTGATGCGCTTGTACAGCACGAAGGTCACGAGACCGTTGATGCCCGCCTTGATCGCGTTGAAACCGACGATGAACGGCATGAACGGCATGAGTGCTTCTCTGGGCATGCCCATGAACATCGGGGTGATGACCAGGTTGGCCGGGATCATGATGAGGATCATGGCCAGAATGCCGCACAGCAGCGCGATGACCGCCTTCTTTCTGGTCTTCTCGCCGTGGCTGTAGATGTTGCCTGCAACGAGGACGAACGCACCGGTCGCAATGATGTGCATCAGGATGCCGTAAAGACCGCTCTGCGCACTGACCGTGACGCCCTGGACGACCGCCGTGACGACGGTGAGCAGGATGCCGGCCACCGGACCGAATGCGAAGGTGCCGATCAGGATCGGAATGTCCGCGGGGTCGTACTCCAGGAACGCGACTGCCGGGAAGATCGGGAAGTGGATGAGCGCGACCAGCACGATGGAGATCGCGACCAGCATGCCCATCTTGGCCAGCTTGACCGTCGACTTCTGGGTGTTCATGGCAGAAACATTGTTTTCCATAGGAAGTTCCTCCTTCTTTTACAGGAATCGCTCTGCCGCACAGTCCGCGCCGCAGGCTTTGCGATTCCGCGTCATGATGTATCTGCCTCAGAATTTAAAAACGCCCTGATACAAAAACCAGGACGAACAAAGTTACCTTTGTAATTCGTTTCTTTCATCCGGACTATTACCGTCGGTATCGGATTCGGACCGATTCGGCCTTGCGGCTCGAGGACTTGTCGCTTTCGCGCTTCACCTCCGGTGGGGACTTGCACCCCGCCCTGAAACAGATATGTAGTTACAATAGAATTATATGTACGCGCCGGACGTCTGTAAATAGCATTTTTGCGGGGATGAGCGATTCCTGTAAAAAAGGCTCTCCCGCGATGCGAAAGAGCCTTCATAACCTTATGTCTTACGGGATCGCACTAGCCTGGCAGTACGTCTGACACGATCTCAGCGATGCCGCTTACTTTCCCGACACTGTGAAAGGGGCCAGCGCCTGCGCGACCTTGGCGATCGGCATGGACTGCAGCGCGACTTTGCCCGGGCCGGTGATGACCGTGTTGAACAGACCTTCGCCGCCGAGCACGATGTTCTTCATGCCCTTGACGGTGACGACGTCGATGGAGCAGGTGGCGCTCATGTAAGCGACGTAGCCGGTGTCCGCGATGAGCTGCTGGCCGGGGCCGAGCTCGTACTCGGTGACGCTGCCGTCGATCTCGATGAATGCCATGCCGTGGCCTTCGAGTTTCTGCATGATGAAACCTTCACCGCCGAACAGGCCTGCCGCCGCCTTCTTGCGGAAGAAGACCGAGAGGTTGACGCCCGCTTCACTGGCCAGGAACGCCGACTTCTGGGTCACGACCGGACCCTGGGAGATGTCCAGCGCCACGATGCTGCCCGGGAAGCTCGATGCGAAAGCGATCTCGCCCTCGCCGCCCTGTGCGGTGTATCTGTTCTGGAAGATGGTGTCGCCGGAGAGCATACGGCCCAGAGATTTGCCAAGACCGCCTGTGCCCTGCATCTCCATGTGCATGTTCGGGGTCATCCATGCCATGGCGCCTTTTTCTGTGATCATGCTTTCGCCTGCATCAAGTCTGCAGATGACTACTGGCAACTGCCCGCCATCGATCTTGTATCTCATGTTCCGCTCCTTTCTATAGGAATCGCTCTTTCCGCACCGCGCCGCCCGCCTTTCCGGCGCGCCGCCGCGGTACATTTGTGCATTTTACTTCTGTAAAAAGTTTACTCTTATAAACATCTTTCTGTCAATTGAAAAAGCGCGGCGACCCGCCGCGCCTGCTGTTTCATATAAAAAGCGGCAGGTGTTTCTGCCGCTTTCACCGCCTGTTCCGCCGCTGCCGGTCGCAGATCACTCCGCGACTGCCAGCCGGTAGATCGCATCCGCAAAGATCAGCGTCATCTTGCGGAAATCCGCCAGCGTGAGTTCCTCATCCGCCTGGTGCATCTTGTCGTTCGTCCAGGGGAAGCATGCACCGAATGCGACCACATTGTCAAACGCGCGGGAGTACGTGCCCCCGCCGATGACCAGCGGCTGCGATGCCTCGTCGCCGGTGTGCGCCTGATAGATGTCCATCATGGTGCGGATCATCGGATCGTCCGCCTGCTTATAGATCGGCTGCTGCTCCTTGATCTTGACCACGCCGATGTCATACTTGTTGAGCACCGGACGCATTGCGTCGTAGATCTGCTGGCCGTCCATCGTGACCGGATAGCGGATGTTCACCGTGAGCGTCGCCGTCTTCTGATCGACCGCCGCCACGCCGACATTGAGAACCAGCTTGCCGGACGGCTTGTCTTCAAAACTGCAGCCGAGCGATGTCCCATCGGTCTCCATGCCAAGGTGCGCGTTGTAGAAGGCAATGAAATCATTGACCTCGTCCACATTGAAGCTCACGTCTTCCAGGAATCGCATCAGCAGCGACACTGCATTCACGCCTTTTTCCGGCGTGCTGCCGTGTGCCGGCCTGCCCTTCACTTTGATCTCAAGGCTCTTGCCGACGATCTTCGTTGAGATCTCCGCGCGGCCTTCGTCCTTCCAGCGCGCCGCCTTGTCGCGGATCGGCTCGTAGACTTTTCTGTCCTTCGAGAGAACAACTGCTCTGGCATTGTCCGCGACCATGTTGGCCGCCATGCCGCCGGTCAGGCTCCGCAGCGCCAGGCCCTCCGTGGAGGTGCGGCCGAGTTTTTTGGCCAGCTGGAAGACCAGAATGCCCTTTTCCCCATGGATCACCGGGAAGTCGCCGTCCGGCGTGAAGCCGAAGTCGGGCTGCTTCACCTTGTCCAGATAGTAGTGCATGCCGTTCCAGGCGGTCTCTTCGTCGAGTCCCAGAATGAGCCGGACATTCGCGCGCGGCGTGTAGCCAGCATCCTTGATCGCTTTCATCGCATAGAGCGACGCCACCACCGGGCCCTTGTCGTCGAGCACGCCGCGCCCGAGCAGCACGCCCGCAGGTTCGTCGCCGGATTTCGCGGCCTCTGCGCTTTCTGCACCGGCCTCGGTCGGCAGCTTCAGCGTCATCTCGAACGGATCCTGCGACCACCCATCGCCCGCCGGCACCACATCCAGGTGACCGACGATGCCCATGGTCTCTTCCGCCGTGCCGATGAGCTCGCCCTCTTCATTCAGGATCTCGCCCGGCATCTCGATGTGCCCGCCGTAGTTGTCCACATTCTGCGTCTCGAACCCCATCTCGTGCCCCTTTTGCAGGGCATAGGAAAATACCCTATGGACTTCTTTGCCAAAGGGTAATACTTCCTCGTCGGGAGTGCCGGGCTGCAGTGTGACTGCCTCGCCGGCCACGCTCGGAATAGCAACCATGTCGCCAAGCGTTGCGATCTGCTCCTCCCAGTTATGATCGATAGCGGCTTCGAGTTTACTGATATACTCGTTATCCATAACTAGTCTCTGACTTCCTCAACTCCCGCGACCTCCGGGAAATTCTGCTTCAGGATCTGCTCGACAACACCCTTGATGGTCATGGTGCTGGCTGGGCAGCCCGCGCAATGGCCCTGCAGGCGCACTTTGACGACATTGTCTTCTGTCATCTCAACGAACTCGATGTCGCCGCCGTCTCTCTGCAGGAACGGACGGATCTGATCCAATGCATCTCTGATTTCGTTTTCCATGGTTTATCTTTCCTCCTTATATGGTCCCGCAAGCCTGACTGTCGCTGCCCTTCGCGGCTGCATATCTGTTGTCAGCCGTGGCTGCACGCCCGCTGCGGGAGATCTGCTGCTTCTGCGCAGGCGGTTTGCTGCCCGCGCTGTTTCATTATACACAGTTGCCTTGCTTTCGTAAAGCATATTAAGTCACTAGGCATTGCAATGTGAGGCGGGGTGTTCAACTTTCCAGCGGATCTTTATGCGCGCAGAGCGATTCCGCGGTTAGCGGCCGCTAATCTTTTACTGATTGACACTTTGGGGTAGTGTCCGTTTTTTATACTATGGTATAATTTTTTACGGTAATTGGAAATGATATATCCGTTATAGTACAACTTTACATAAGGAGGATACAATTATGAAATGGACTTGCACCATCTGCGGTTATACCTGTGAAGGCGACAAGGCACCGGAACAGTGCCCGATCTGCAAAGCACCCGCTGAAAAGTTCAAGGCTGTCGAAGAAGGCGAAATGAACTGGGCTGCTGAGCATGTTCTCGGTGTTGCCAAAGGCGTCGACGAAGAGATCCTGCAGGGTCTGAGAGAGAACTTCGAAGGCGAATGCTCCGAAGTCGGTATGTACCTTGCAATGGGCCGTGTTGCCTGCAGAGAAGGATATCCGGAAATCGGCGAATACTGGAGAAGAGCTGCTCTGGAAGAAGCAGAACATGCTGCGAAGTTTGCTGAACTGCTCGGCGAAGTACTGACCGACAGCACAGAAGAAAACCTCCGCATGCGTGTGGACGCTGAGTTCGGCGCAACAGAAGGCAAATTCGAACTGGCCAAGAAAGCGAAGGAACTCGGCCTGGATGCGATCCATGACACCGTTCATGAGATGGCAAGAGACGAAGCAAGACACGGCAAGGCTTTCAAGGGCCTGCTCGAGAGATACTTCGGCAAATAAACCGACGTTTTCCAGAAAACCCTGGCTGGCCATTCAGCCATGCACGCACTGGCATGCGTGTTACAACTGAAAACAGGTAATGGATTGAGGACCGTCGCATCTGCGGCGGTCTTCTTTTTGCGCCTTCCGCGGATACGCGAAGCCAGGCTTTTCAGATTATCCCTATATTTGATGAACATCTGAAATAATTTCAACGTTTTACGCCCTCTTTTTTTCAAAAATTCTTAATTAGTCAAATGTTGCTCTTCTAAGCATTGAAACTATTTCAGATTCTCCTTCATAAATCAAAAAACCTGAAACATCTTGATGCGATTGGTAATATATGGTAATCTGGCATCACAAAACACCATAATTTTACATTTCTCAAAACCACTTGATACTACGGAAGGAGATCAGTTGAGACAAACACTGCTTTTTAATGAAATGCGAATACTTCTGGAAGATTACGAAAGAACACTCACCAAGATGGAAAAGGTGCATTCGGTAATGCCAGCAGGCAGTCTTTCTGAAAAACAAGTTGGCGATTCTTTATACTTGTTCAGAGACCTTAAGTTGGACGGAAAATATATGCAAATCCCCATCCCGCAAAACACAAATGATGGCGTGCGGCTAATTACAAGCCTACAACGCAAGAGACTCTGTTATCATGGGATGCCAATGCTTAAGAAGAATATACGCGCACTCCGCTCCGCACTGCGCCAGCTAACCGCTTACGATCCTGCATGCATGATTCATTCCTCATTTCCAACAAAAGCTCCGGATGCGTACTTTCTCCCCGGCCAGCTGAATGTGCAGAAGTGGGTCGACGATACGCTGGCGGGCAACTTCCAGCTCAATCCGTACAAGCCGGAGCAGCGTAAGATTCCAACGGCAGACGGGCATCTGACGAGATCCAAGAGCGAGGAACTCTGGTGCGATATCCTTGCCGCGGAATCGCTCCTTTACCGCTACGATTCCGACTTTCGCCTTGCAAGCGGCAGGACGGTATACCCCGACTTTACGGTTTTGCACCAACGGGAGCGGCGCCTGATCAGGATCGAGCATTTCGGGCTGATGGATGACCCGAAGTACGCCATTGACCAGCTCTATAAACTGGAGGAATACGCGCAAAGCGGCCTCCTGCCCGGCCGCGACCTGTTCTTTACCGTGGAAACAAAAGACCGGCCCCTGACAAGGGACCGGATCTATGAGGTGCTTTACCGAAGCGGCCTGCTTACGACCACCGCTTGAATGGTCTAAGCGGGCCGCCGCTTGAATGCTCTGAGCGGTCACCGCTTGAGACGCCTGCCGCAGCTTTGCCTGCGGCGGCGCTTTTAGTACAGGCTCTCCCCCAGTGCGGAGCGGATCATCTTCGCGCCAAGGATCGCCGTCTTGTTCTTCTCGTCGAGGACCGGGTTGACCTCGACAAGGTCCATGCTGATCAGCTTGCCGGACTCTGCCAGCATCTCGACCGCCAGGAACGCCTCGCGCGCGGTGAGTCCGTCCGGGACCGGCGTGCCTGTGCCGGGCGCATATTCCGGGGTAATCGCGTCGACGTCAAAACTCAGATGAATGCCGACCGTGCCCTCGCCGGCAATGCGGATCGCCTCTTTCATGACTTCGGTCATGCCCATGCGGTCGATGTCGTGCATCGAGAACACGTGCATGCCCGCTTCCTTCATGCGCGCCGCCTCAGGCTTGTCGAGCGCATGTCCCGCAACCTGCACACAGTGTGCGGTCGGTACAAAGTGCGGATCCTGGCCGAAGTCGACCATCCCGTCCGGGCCGTATCCGCAGACCGCCGAGAACGGCATGCCGTGCATGTTGCCGGTGTCCGTTGTCTTTTCGTTATTCCAATCGCCGTGCGCATCGATCCAGATGATGCCGATCTCGCCCTGCGGCGCGTAGTGCTTGGCGACCGCACTGATGCTGCCGGCCGCAACGCAGTGGTCTCCGCCGAGCACGATAGGAAATCTCCCATCATTGAGCGATTCCTTTACATACTCATAGATCTGCCGGTTGGTCTCCACGACCTGGTCATAATGCATCAGGCCGCGGCGGCTCATTCCGTCGAGCGGCGGGATGACATCCCCTTTGTCGCGGACTTCATATCCCATTTCTTCAAGGCCTGCCACGAGCCCGGCAAACCGGACCGCGAATGGCCCCATGCCGACGCCTTTCTGCGATGCGCCAAGGTCCATCTGGGCACCGATGATGTCGAGCTTTCTGTTTTTGTTCATATCGCTTCCCCCTTAGCGCATTTTATCTCTGCGATTGCCCTGCCGCCATACCCTGCGGCACCCCTGCGGTATCCGCACATGCGCCACTACAATCATACCGAACCGGCCTGCCTTCCGCAACCCGCCACTGTCGGGCGGCGAGCACCGGCCCCGCGCTGCAACACCGCAAATACAAAAAGGGACTACCGAGGCAGCCCCTTCCGCTTCTTTCATATTCACTGTCGTTCTGTGCAGCGCCGCAAATATCAGTCCTTGCGCGCTTCCGCGTTCTACAGGAAGTTCAGCTCGATATCGCCGCTTTCCACATCCACCTGGATGGTGTTGGCGCCGGTGCCTTTGTCGACGGTCGCCTTATAAGGTTTGCCGTTCACGAGCACTTCGCCGTATTCGCTGTTTAGTGCGTAGATGTAATCCGCCTCGTTGCCGGTGATGGCGAGGTCAACGTCGCCGCTGTCGGTGATGGTAATGACGGTCGCGCCGGTGAGCGCTCCCTTGAACTCAAAGTCGCCGGTCAGCACCTTGGCAGTCAGCCCGTTGAGCGTGCAGTTTTCCATCTCGATATCGCTGTAGTTCTGCTCGATCTGCACCGCGCCGCTGACGGTGACGTTCGCCAGATCCAGCTCGCTGTTGTCGCTCTTGCATGTGAAGGTGCCGAATGTGCTGTTCGAGATCTCATGGGTGCCGTACGGTGCATGCAGGGACACATCGCCGGTTACTGTGACACCGTTCATCTGCAGATCGGTGCTGCTGTCTTCCGTCGCATTGATGGTCAGTGCGCCGAAGGTGCTGTCCTTTACGGTCATCGTATCCCCGCTGGTGCTCCCGTTGAATACCGCTGCATTTGTCACAGTCGTGCCAGTCACAGAGACGTTTGTGGCGTCCCCGGTAAGCTCGATGGCGTCCGTCGTGCACGCATCCAGTGTGAACTCGCCGTAGCTGAGTGTGCCCGCGATGGAACCGATCTTGGCATTGCGAAGGACAATGCCGCCGCTGTAGACATCGAGCATGAGCGATTCTGCCTGCATCCCGTCGAGAGACATCTCCGCAGCCGAGCCGCTGACCGCCACGGTGCCGTACGCTTCGCTCATCGGGCAGTGGATCTCGATCGAGGGCTGCTCGTAGGAAACGCTGCCGTCGAAGCCGTCGATGTTGATGTCGATCGGAACACTCCCGATGTCGTCTTCATCGATGTCATCCGAAGTGTGGATGTTGATGCCCAGACCATTGATCGTGACGTTGTCGCCGTCTTCGCCCTGGATGACGATCCCGTCGCCGTCCAGCGTGACTTCACTGCCGCTGCCGTCCGTCAGACGAATGCCGGTCGGGGCATCCGGGCTGCCGGTGAATCCGACGCTGCCGCCCTGGATCGCCGCATAGTCCTGCACATAGAGCGTACCGTCCTGCACGTCGATGAGCGGTTCGTCGCCCGGCGCATAACGCGCTTTCACGTAGAACTCACTGTCGTCCACGATGACGACCCTGGAGCCTTCCGCCTTGATATCCATGTTCTTGAACGGCTCGATGCTGACGGTCGATTCGGCCAGCGGTTCCGTGCCGTGGATGTTGATGTCGTGGCCTGCGATGTTGATGTTCTTGAGGTCGTGCAGTCCGTCGAGCGCGATGCCCGCAGTTGCGATGCCTGCACCTGCCAGGATCATGATGCCGCAGATGATCAGGATGACGATGGTGCTTTTTTTGAATCCGCCTCTGTTATCTTGCATCTTCGTTCACCTCCCCGTCCGTATTCATGGAATCGCCCAGTCCCGGCGCCTCGCTTTCGCTGTCTGCCGGCGCTTCCGGTTGTTCGATGTCTGCCGCAGCGGCCTCTTCCGCTGTGAATGTGTCCGCTGCTTCTTTGGGCGCTTCGGTCCAGTCTTCTGCGTCTGCAGCCGGGGCGGCGTTTTCCGTCTCAGCTGTCTGTGCAAAGCCGTCGGAATCTGTGCTCTGCGTAAAGCCGTCCTGCTGCGCGCTGTAGTTCTGGTAGCCGCCTTCGCTCTGGTAAGCGCCGGGGTTGTAGCCGCCGGCCATCTGCTTTCTTGCGCGGCGGTTGCTGATGCCGCGGGCGATGGCCCTTGTCAGCGCCGCTGCCGCCTTGACGACCAGGAAGCCGAGCAGGATCGAAAACCCTGCGAGCGCGAGCCCTGCGCCGATGATGACCATCATGCCGGCCACGGTCGTGCCTGCGGTGAAGAATGCCGATACAAGGAGGGCGATGCCGCCGATGATGCCACCGATGGCGACGGCGATCAGGCTGACGATGATCGCACCAACCACGACGATGGCGCCGATGGCCAGGCCGATCAGCACGACGGCGACCGGCAGTGCGATCGGTGCTGCGAGGATCCCGCCGATGATGGCTGCGATGATCATACCGACGCGGCCGCGGCTTCTGCCGCCTCCCTGTCTGCCATCGTTGTAGCCGTTGTTGTAGCCGTCTCTATAGCCGTCCTGTCTGCTCTGGTAAGCGTTCTGGTAGGCGCCCTGTCCGCCTGCGTTCTGGTAACCCTGTCCGCTGGCGTCCTGCCATCCGTCCTGGCGCTGGCTGTAGTCCGCGTTGCCGACACGTTCCTGCCAGGATTCGTTGCTGCGGTCTCTGCGATTCCAGAAGCGTCTGCGCTCCCCGCGCGCTTCTTCACGCTCCATGTCGTCCAGCTGCCGGACCGCGTAGTCCGCTTTGATCTGTGCCGCGACTTTGGACGGGTCGCCCAGTTCGCGGATGATTTCATCTTCTCTCTCGGGACCGGCCTCTTCGAAGTATTCGCTGTAGTACGCAACAGCGTCATCGATCTCATTGCGCGGCATCCGGTAGAGTTCCATCTGGAGCTTTTTCAACCACTCTTTTCTATTCATGGATCTCACCTCCGTTGATGATGCTGTCGAGCTGTGTCTTGTATGTCTCCCAATCCTGCCGGTATTCCTGATACTTGACGCGCCCCTGCGGGGTGATGGCGTAGTAGCGCCGGTTGCGTCCCTGGAACGGTTTGTCGTAGGTCATCAGGAATCCGCCCTTCTGCAGTCTTCTCAGTACCGGATACAGTGTGGACTCCGAAATGTCCACCGCCTTCTTCATTTCCTGCGTAAGCACGTATCCGTACGTATCACCCTGCATCAGGAGAGACAGGACACAGGCGTCCAGCAATGCGGAGCCTATCTGAAAGTTCATGTCTGTCTCCTTTCTGCTTCTGCCTACATCGGTCCGTACTGACGCTGGTCGTACGGGTCATAGGGTTCGTTCGGAATGATGATGGCGCAGATGATGTAAGCGATCAGCCCGCAGCCCACGCACAGTCCGGCGACGACCCAGAGGAGTCTGATGATGGTCGGATCGACACCGAAGTAGTCCGCGATGCCGCCGCACACGCCGGCCAGCATTCTCTCTTTCTGCGACCGGTAAAGTCTTTTGTAGTTATTTCCCATGACTTGCCTGCCTTTCCTATTCGTTCGCTTTGTTGATTTTCAGGCAGCCTGCAGACGTCTCTTACAGTCTGCCGGGAAGGACGTCTCCCTCCCTTCGAGGAATCGCTTCCTGATCGGATCTGATTCCTCCTTTCGCCAATACTATACGTCGTATAATATTGTTTGTCAACATCATATTATAAAAAAACAAATATTATTTTCAAAAAAGAAAAAGAGACCGCCGAAGCGGTCTCCCTTTGATTCTTCGTAATCGCCCTCTGCCGGCATGCGATTCGCATTGCACAGCAGCGACAGATCTTTCTAGTAGTTGTCCTGGATCTCCGTCATCAGGTCCTTGAACGCCGGCATGGAGTTGCCGATCATCTCGAACGGGACGCAGTACGCAACGCGCACGTAGCCGGGGCAGCCGAACGCTTTGCCCGGGACAACGACGATGCGGTGCTTGAGCGCCATCTGTGCGAATTCGCCGTCGTCTTCCACCGGGGTCTTCATCCAGAGATAGAAGGCGCCGTCCGGATAAACGCAGTCATAGCCGAGCCCCTTCAGGCCTTCATACAGCGCCTTGCGGTTGCGGTCGTACGCCGCGATGTTGGTGCTGGCGTTGACACACTTCTCCACCGCCAGCTGGATCAGCGACGGCGCATTGATGAAGCCGAGCATACGGATCGCGCATTCTGCAGCTTTCTTCATCGCGTCAAACTGCTCGATCTCGCTCGGGAACACGAGGTAGCCGATGCGGTCGCCGGGCAGCGACAGCGATTTGCTGTAGGAGTACGCCACGATCGTGTTGTCGTAGTACTTCGTCGCGTAGGGAACGACCTTGCCGTCATAGGCGAGCTCTCTGTACGGCTCATCCGCGACCAGGAAGATCGCATACCCGTACTCCGCACTCTTGCGGGCGAGGACTTCGCCGATCTCTTTCAGCGACTGCTCGCTGTAGATGACGCCGGTCGGGTTGTTCGGCGAGTTAATGATGACCGCGCGGGTGTTCTCGTTGATGAGCTCCTCCATCGCTGCGGCATCCGGCTGGAAGGTCGGTGCATTCGGTGCCACGACCTTGAGCGTGCCGCCGGAGTTCTCGACGTAGTAGTTATAATCGCCAAAGTACGGCGCAAAGGTGATGACCTCCGTCCCCGGATCGAGGATCGTCTTGAACAGCACGTTCAGACCGCCGGCCGCGCCGACCGTCATCATGATGTTGTCCGCTGTGAACGCCGTCCCGTGGAGTCTGTTGAGGTGCTCCGCAACCGCCGCACGCGCACCTGCGTCACCGCTGCTGCTGGCGTTGTACCCGTGGATCCGTTTCATCGGTTCTTCATCGAGGATCGCCTTGATGGCTTCCTTGACCTCTTCAGGGGCCGGTTCACTCGGGTTGCCGATGCTGAAGTTGTAGACGTTCTCTTCGCCGTATTCCGCGACCATCTTCGCGACAACGTCGAACATTGCACCAATGCCGGGATCTCCGAAAACGAACGGTTCCATTGCTTTTGCGATCATAGTTCATTCCTTCTTTCTTATTATTCTTCAAACTACAGTTTTGCCGGGTCCTTCTTCCGGTAGAAGATGAAGAACGCGAACACTGCAAGGATGCACAGTGCGATGGCTTCGCCGAGAATCGGGCTCAGGCCGAATCCCTTGAAGAAGTCCCAGTACCCCTTGAGGTACACGCCCAGAACGATGAGCGGCAGGATATAGGTGACGTAGCCGCGGATGTTCGGGAAATTCATGCCTTCGCCTGCATCTGCTTCCTTGATGAAGTTGTCCCAGCCCCATCCGTATCTTCTGGTGCAGAAGGTCAGGTAGACCATGGAGCCGAGCGGCAGCAGGTTGTTGCTGACGATGAAGTCTTCGAGGTCCATGATGCCGGAGCCTTCGCCGAACGGCATGACGCCGCTCCAGACGTTAAATCCGAGCACGCACGGCATGGACAGCAGGATGATCGCGATCAGGTTGACGATGACCGCCTTGCCGCGGGACCAGCCGAGCAGGTCCATCGCGAAGGACAGGATGTTCTCAAAGACCGCGATGACGGTGGTCATGGCCGCGAAGGACATGAACAGGAAGAACAGGCTGCCCCAGAGCTGTCCTGCAGGCATCTGGTTGAAGATGTTGGGCAGGGTGACGAACACCAGACCGGGGCCTGCGCCAGGGTCGATGCCGAATGCGAAGCAGGACGGGATGATGATGAGACCCGCCATGACAGCGACGAATGTATCGAGCGCGGTGATGCTGATCGCTTCACCCGTGATGGAACGGTCTTTGGACAGGTATGAGCCGAAGATGGCCATCGAGCCGATGCCGATGCTCAGCGTGAAGAACGACTGACCAAGTGCCGCATACGCTACATTACCGAAATTCGCAAACATCTCCTTGAAGTTCGGGACGAGATAGAACTTGAGACCTTCGCCTGCACCCGGCAACGTGACCGCGCGGACCGCCATGACGACCATGAGCAGGAGCAGACAGGTCATCATGATCTTCGTGATGCGCTCAACACCGTTGTTGAGGCCCAGCGAGCAGATCGCAAAAGCGATGACGACCGAGACGACCATCCAGAAGGCCAGTTCCTTCCAGTTGCCGAGCATCTCGCCGAATGCGCCGCCGACTTCGTCCGGTGTGAGCCCGTTCATCTTGCCGGACAGCATCTTGACGAAGTAGTTGATCATCCAGCCGCAGACCATCGTGTAGAACATCATCAGGATGTAGTTGCCGGCCATAGCCAGCTTGCTGTAGTGATGGTACACCGCGCCCGGCGCTTCCAGTTCCTTAAAGGATGCCGCGACCGACTTTCTCGAACCACGGCCCACGGAAAACTCCATGACCATGATCGGAATACCGAGGATTGCGAGGAAGATCAGGTAAATCAGGATGAATGCTGCGCCGCCGTACTGCCCGGTGATGTACGGAAATCTCCATACATTGCCCAGACCGATCGCGCAGCCTGCCGATACGAGGATGAATCCCATCCGGGATCCGAAGGTTTCTCTTTCTTTCATAATAAATAAGTCCTTTGATACTGCTTTTCACTATAACGGATATAAAAACTGCCGGCTCCTATGCAGCGTTCACATTTCAGTCTCGGCCGGCAGGTTTCTTCTAAGTATATCCACACAAAACGGATTTGTTAAGTACACCTGACGGGACTACAGCGCGTAGCCCGCTTCGAATGCCTTGATGTTGACGTCGATGAACTTCTCCTTGACGTTGTTGCGGATCGCTTTGTGCCAGTCCACGCCTTCGACCTTCATCGCCTTGACCAGCGCCCCGAGCAGGACGATGTTCATGGCTTTGCCGGTGCCGAGGGACTCTGCGATCTCACCCGCTTTGAAGACGAGTGTGTCTGCCTTTTCATTGAGGATCTCGAGGATGCCTTCCGGATATTCCGCCACACCCATCAGGATCGGCGCCGAGGGAATCTCAAAGTCGTTGATGACCATCTTGCCGTCCGGCTTGAGGTATTCCAGCCAGCGGAGCGCTTCCATCTTCTCGAACGCCACGATGACGTCCGCCTCGCCGACGCCGACGATCGGGGAATAGACCTTCTCGCCGTAGCGGACCTGTGTGCTGACATTGCCGCCGCGCTGGCTCATGCCGTGGATCTCGCTCATCTTGACTTCGTAGCCGGCGTCCACCAGACCTTCGGTGAGGATCTTGCTGGCCAGGATCGTGCCCTGACCGCCGACACCTACGAGCAGGATATTCTTTACTTCACTCATTTCGCCACCTCCTCGATCGCGCCTGCCGGGCAGACCTGCTGGCAGACGGTGCAGCCGGTGCAGCTCGCCGCGTCGATGACGACGTGGTCGCCGGTGCCGTTGATGGCCGGGCAGCCCGTCTTGACGCACGCTTTGCACATGACGCATTTTTCCGGATCGACGACGCACTTCTTCGGCGTCAGGTCAAACCGCTCTTTGTCCTCCTTGGAGAACCGCTTGAGTGCGCACGGCCACTTGGTGATGATGACCGTCGCCTCGTCCTTGGCGATGGCTTCGTCCAGCGCCTTGCGGACTTCCTTCATGTGGTTGGGGTTGACGATGTAGATGTTCTCTTCTTTCATTCCGATCGCTTTGCACAGCGCCGGGATGTCGACCTCTGTCGTCTCCTGCCCCATCAGGGTGTAGCCGGTGCCCGGGTTCTCCTGGTGGCCGGTCATACCGGTGATGCGATTGTCGAGGATGACAGTGGTGTTGCTGCCTTTGTTGTACACAGCGTCGATCAGGGATGTGATGCCGCTGTGGAAGAAGGTGCTATCGCCTATTACCGATACGACTTTCAGGTCGCTGCCGGCATTCCGGAGTGCAACGCTCGCGCCGTGGCCGGTACTGACGCTGCCGCCCATGCAGAACGTGGTGTCGAGCGCGTTGAGCGGTGCCGCAGAGCCGAGCGTGTAGCAGCCGATGTCGCCGGTGATCATGACGCCCTTCTTCTTGGACAGGGTGTAGAAGAACCCTCTGTGCGGGCATCCCGCACACAGGACCGGCGGACGCATGACCGCCTTCACATCCGATGTGAGGACTTCCTTCTTCTCGCCCGTCACGGCTGTGCGGACGATATCGGTATTCAGTTCGCCGTACCGCGGAATGATGTCCTTGCCGATGCAGTCGATGCCGAGCATCTTGAGCGATTCCTCGATATAGGGATCCATCTCTTCGACGACGTAGACCTTCTCGACCTTGGAAGCGAACTCCTTGAGGAGGTTTCTGGGCATCGGGAACGTCATGCCGAGCTTGAGGTAGGACGCCTCTTCACCGAAGACCTCGCGCGCATACTGGTAGGAGATACCGGAGGTCACGACGCCGATCTTCGTGCCGTTGTATTCGGGCTGGTTGATCGGGGTGGTGCAGGCGTACTCTTCCATCGCCGCCAGACGGTCCTCGAGCTGGACGCGCATGACCTTGGCGTTGGCCGGGGTCGCGACGAACTTCTTGATATTCTTTTCATAGGGAACGATGGGCTTTTCGACACGCTCACCGAGTTCCACCAGGCCTTTGGAGTGGCAGACGCGGGTCGTCATGTGCAGCATGACGGGGGTGTTGAATCGCTCACTCAGCTCATACCCGAGCTTTGTGAATTCCTTCGCCTCCTGGCTGTCGGACGGGTTGAGCATCAGCACGCGCGCCGCCTTGGCGTAGTTGCGGTTGTCCTGCTCGTTCTGCGAGGAGTGCATCCCCGGGTCGTCCGCAGAGACGAAGACCATGCCGCCGGTGACGCCTGTGTAGGCGAAGGTGAACAGCGGGTCCGCCGCCACGTTCAGCCCGACGTGCTTCATCGCCGCAAACGAGCGGACGCCGGCGACCGATGCGCCGATGGCCGCCTCCATGGCGACTTTTTCATTGGGTGCCCACTCGCTGTACAAATCATCTTTGTAGCGGGTGCCGAGCGTCTCCAGGATCTCCGTGCTGGGAGTGCCCGGATACGCGGAAGCGAACGCAAGGCCGGCTTCATAGGCGCCGCGCGCGACCGCTTCGTTTCCCGACATGATTTCTTTCATCTGTTCCTCCTAAGATATTAATAATTACATATCCGTGGTGTGGCTGTCATGCGTGTCCCTTCGGCGAACTGAAAACGTTCGCCTCAGGAACAACGCATGCGCCACACCGTGCTATCTTTCTTATTCCCGATCCTTAGTCGGATAAATTCAAGTTCGTGGTGCAGATACTCACTGCACATTTTCGATCAGCATACGGAGTTCGTCCGCAGTGGTGACCGTGTTGACTTTACGTCTGAGCGCCGTGGAGCCGGGGCGGCCCTTCGTATACCAGCCAAAGTGCTTGCGCATCTCGAGCACGGCGCGTTTTTCGCCTTTGTCTTCCATCATGCGCGCAAAGTGCAGCAGCATGATGCGGCGTTTTTCTTCTGCCGGCGGCGCGGGGAGCTCCTCCCCGTCCCGCCAGAGGCTGACTGCCTCGCGGAAGATCCAGGGGTTGCCCAGCATGCCTCTGGCGATCATGACGCCGTCGCAGCCGGTCTCGTCCATCATGCGCACGGCGTCCGCCGCCGCAAAGACGTCCCCGTTGCCGATGACCGGGATGGACACCGCTTTTTTCACCTGTGCGATGATGTCCCAGTCGGCTTTACCGGTATAGTACTGTTCTCTGGTCCGGCCGTGGATGGTGATGGCCGCACACCCTGCCGCCTCCGCTGCCTTCGCAGCTTCGGCCGCCACGATGTGGTCCGCATCCCAGCCTTTTCGGATCTTGATCGTCACCGGCTTGTCCGCCGCCTCGCAGACCGCGTGGGCGACGTCGTACAGGCGGTCCAGATCCTTGAGGAGCGCCGAGCCCTCACCGTTCTTGACGACCTTGGGCACCGGGCATCCCATATTGATATCAAAGAGCGCATTCTCCCTGCCGCAGAGCCGGGCGGCGGTCTCCCGCATCACATCCGGCTCGCCGCCGAAGATCTGGTAGCTGACCGGCCCCTCTTCGGGACGAATCAGCAGGAGCTCTTCGGTCTTGCGGTTCTCATACAGCAGGCCCTTCCCGCTGACCATCTCCGTACAGGTCAGTGCCGCGCCCATCTCCGAGAGAATGCTGCGGTAGGCACTGTCCGTGACGCCTGCCAGCGGCGCCGCGATGAATGGATTGTCGAGTGTCAGCGTTCCGATCTTCATGTTGCTCCTGCTGCGCCCGTGCCGCGGGGGGCGGCTGAGCTACTTCATCTGCGTCTCCTGCTCCTCGCCTTCCGGGGAGGTCGCAAGCCGTTCTTTCTTGCGGCTGTTCTTGTTCTTCTGATAGATGATCTCCAGGCCGATGAGGGTCAGGAGCTTATCGACATGGTCGATGCAGTTCGTGCCCTTTTCCATCATGGTGGAGAGGCCGCCGGTAGCGATGACCTGGATGGGTCTGTCGCTGGTGCGGTACTGCTCCATCTCCTTCTTCATCTTCTCGGTGATGAATTCGACAATGCCCATGTTGCCGTACACGAGTCCGGACTGGATACTCTCGATGGTGTTGCGGCAGATGACCTTGCCGGGCGGCATGAGTTCAACGTTCGGCAGCTGTGCTGTGCGCTCGACCAGGGCGTCCGCCATGATCTTGACACCCGGCACGATGGTGCCGCCAAGGTACTCACCCTTCTCGGTGATGGCGCAGAATGTGGTCGCCGTACCGAAGTCGATGACGATCGCAGGACCGCCGTATTTCTTGAGGGTCGCGACCGCATTGACGATGCGGTCCGCACCGACCTGCTTCGGGTTGTCGTACTTGACGATGAGGCCGGTCTTGACGCCGGATTCCACAACGATCGCCTTCGTATGGAAATACTTCTGCGACAGATGCTGCAGTGTGAACAGGATCGACGGAACGACCGTGGAAATGATGGTATCCTCCACCGCCTTCATGTCGAGGCCTTCATATTCAAAAAGACGGCTGATGATCATGCCATACTCGTCGGCGCTCTTCTTGGTGTCCGTCTCCATGCGCCAGTTGGTGATCAATTCGCCATCTTTGAAAACACCAACGACGATGTTGGTGTTGCCAACGTCAAAAGCCAGTAGCATGGTTGCCTCCTTTGCTCTGTGTGATTTGACTGTTTATGCCAAAAAAGAACATGGAGCACCCTGAAAGGGCGCTCCATGAGGATATACCGGAAACTAAACCAGTGTGACCAGAACGTCGCCGGAGTTGACGGAAGCGCCAACCGCCACGGGGACGGTGTCGACTGTACCAGCACTGGGTGCCAGGATCTCGTTCTCCATCTTCATCGCTTCGAGGATGATCAGGATGTCGCCTTCCGCTACAGCCTGGCCGGGCTTAACCTTGACGTCCAGGATGGTGCCGGGCATCGGGCTGCTGACGGTCTGAGCGCCAGCGGACGGAGCTGCTGCCGGAGCTGCCGGAGCCGGTGCCGGAGCGGGAGCCGGAGCGGGAGCCGGAGCTGCCGCCGGAGCAGGAGCTGCTGCCGGAGCCGGTGCTGCCGCCGGAGCGGGAGCTGCTGCCGGTGCTGCTGCGGGAGCTGCGCCAGCTTCTTCAACGGATACTGCATAAGTCGTGCCGTTAACGGTGATGTTATACTGTTTCATTTTGTTATTCTCCTTATCACGAGGATGTGCTACATCCTTCTGCTATCAAAGCTTTCGTTCAGACCAGCCATATTCCAGACTGTGGCAGGACCAGCGATGCGCTGGATCTTCTTGACCACGAAGTTGGACTTTGCCGCGCCGCCTTCCGCCGCTGCGATCGCTGCCGCGATGACTGCGATGAGCTGGTCGTCGGAGGCGGACTCAGCTAAAGGGGACGCACCACCTGCTGCAGGCGCTGCTGCTGCCGCCGCGGGAGCTGCCGCTGCTGCCGGAGCTGCAGCCGCTGCCGCCGGTGCCTCTGCCTTCTTCTTTCCTGCATTCTCAAAGCCACGAATGATCTTTGTCATAAAAGCGATCATGACCCAGAGGATGATCAGGATAGCGAAGGTGATGCCCATGCCCATGAGGGCTGTGATGCCGGTTCCGGCCATCTTCTCCCCGAAAGACAGGTTTCCGAAGTATTCCGGATTTGCGAATTGTTCCATTAAACTCATGCTGTGTCACCTCCCTAAAGGGGAATGTTGCCGTGCTTCTTGGCCGGCAGGCTGACTCTCTTGGATGCCAGCATGTCGAAAGCACTGATGATGCGCTGACGTGTCTCGGAGGGCTCGATGACATCATCGACGTAGCCGAGCTTAGCAGCAACATACGGGTTGTTGAAGTTTTCTTCGTACTCTGCAACCTTTTCCTTGGTCATGCCGATCGGATCTGCTGCAGCCTTGATTTCCTTCTTGATGGAGGAAATGATGTTGACAGCACCGGAGGCACCCATGACTGCGACCTGTGCGGTCGGCCATGCCAGGTTGATGTCGGAACCGAGGTCCTTGTTGCACATTGCGACGTATGCACCACCGTATGCTTTTCTGGTGATCAGTGTGACCATCGGAACGGTCGCTTCGGAGTATGCGTAGAGCATCTTCGCGCCGTGACGGATGATGCCGCCGTATTCCTGCTCGACGCCGGGGAGGAATCCGGGAACGTCGCAGATGGTCAGCATCGGGATGTTGTATGCGTCACATCTTCTGATGAATCTTGCTGCCTTGTCGGACGCGTTGATGTCCAGACAACCTGCTCCGACCTTCGGCTGGTTGGCGATAACACCAACGGACTGGCCGTTCATGCGGATGAAGCAGGTGATGATATTTCTAGCAAACGTGGAGGAGATATCGAAGATCTCGCCGTTGTCGGCCAGGCTCTTGATGATCTCGTACATGTCGTAAGCCTTGTTCGGGTTGTCCGGAATGATGGTGTCGAGTTCCGGGCAGGCTCTGTTCGGATCGTCGGTGCATTCGTAGACCGGCGGCATCTCCATGTTGTTGGACGGGAAGTAGCCGAGGATCTTCTTGACTGCATCGATGGTTTCTTCTTCGGTAGCGCCTACGAAGTGTGCGTTGCCGCTCTTGCCCAGGTTGGTCTTCGCACCGCCGAGTTCCTCAGCAGTAACGTCTTCACCTGTAACAGTCTTGATAACAGCAGGACCGGTGATGAACATCTGGCTGGTCTTGTCGACCATGAAGATGAAGTCGGTGATCGCCGGGCTGTAGACCGCACCGCCCGCGCAGGGGCCGAGGATCACGGAGATCTGCGGGATAACACCGGAGCAGATGGTGTTGTTCTTGAAGATGCGTGCATAGCCGGACAGGGCTGCAACACCTTCCTCAACACGCGCGCCGCCGCTGTCGTTGATGCCGACGCACGGTGCACCCATCTTCAGTGCCATCTCCTGGACCTGCAGGATCTTGTAGGCATGCATTTCACCCAGGGAACCACCGGCAACGGTGAAATCCTGAGAGAACGCGAAGACCAGACGGCCGTCGACCATGCCGTAACCGACAACGACGCCTTCGCTGGCCAGTTCTTTCTCCGCCATGTCGAAGTTGGTGCATCTGTGAGCGACGAATGTCTCGAGCTCTACGAATGTGCCTTCGTCGAACAGCAGGTCAAGACGCTCTCTCGCGGTCTTCTTGCCGCGGTCGTGCTGGGCCTGGATTCTCTTTTCGCCTCCGCCGAGAAGCATGGTTGCTTTCTTCTCGCGGAGCTGTTCAAGCTTACTCATATCTTAGACTCCTCCTTATTGTGGCTTCTATGTTTCGGGTTTCGGCGCAAAAATAACACCTATACCGTAAAAAACACCAAATAAACTATACATGAAAGGCCTTGGTAAATCAAGAAAAATCGTCTCTCCAAAGCCTTTTTTGTCACCTTTTTGACGAAGTCTGCCCCCGTGTTGTGGGGCGCCGTTCAAAAAGCACTATATCTAGTTGTTGTCTCCGTGGAATCGCTCTTTGCGGTCCGCTCCCGCAGCCCGCCGCTGCGGCTTATCGCTGCCGTCTGCTGCGGTCCGCACGCTCGAGCCGGCGCAGCGCCAGCGCCAGGATCAGCCCCGGCTCTGCAGGCCCCTGCAGCAGGCTGAGCCCCATTTTCTCTTCAACGCGGTGCAGCCGGTACTGGACCGTGTTGGCGTGCACGCCGAGGAGCTGCGCCGTCTGCTGTGTGCTCTGCGCCGCATCCAGCAGGAACACTTCCAGCGTATCGAGGAGCTGTTTTCGCTTGGCCGCTGTGAGATCCCTGAACGGATCAAACCAGGAGGCGTACTCCTGCCGCTGCACGGGATCCTGTTCATAGATCAGGGCGGCGCTTCTTGCAAGGGCCAGATCGTACCGGCCGAACACCGCCTGCTGCGGGTGGATAATGCAGGCCGCCTCCCTCGCTGCCTGGATCAGTGCGAACGCGCTGCCTGCCCCCTCCGGTCCCCGGATGCCTGTGATGTGGAAGACCGTCGTTCCCTCGCCGGGTTCGTATGTCCGGTATATCTCCGCCGCGCCGGAAGCGGCTTCTGCCTTGCCGCCGGCCAGCAGGATGCCGCTGGTTTCGCCCTCTTCATGCATGCGGAGGATGCCGAGTCCGGCGCGCTCCAGGGATTCGCAGAGCGATTCCGCCTCGTCGGGGCTCGCCGCACGGACGACAAAGACGCCGGCAATGCATGCCGGATCCACCCCTGCCTCGCCGCGCAGGCTGTACGCCATGGCCGCATTGTTGCGCCGCAGCGCCCGCAGGAACTCGTTCCTCGCATCCTGCACCGGGGAGAAATGCCACATCTGCATGGCGAGCTCGATCAGTTTGCCGAGCCGTGTCATCTCCTCCGCGGAGTACTGGTCCTCGTTGTCCACGACGAACATCAGGTACGGCTGCTCCTGCACGGTCACGGGCCCCCAGTAGGTGAGGATGCCGTTGACGTCGATCTTCGTGTAGACCGCCGCCTTGCTGAACGTATAGTCTTTGCCCAGCCGAACAGCCGCACCAACCGTGGTGCGGTGTCTGGTTTCCACGCTGAACACCGGATGCATGTCCGCGCTCAGCAGGATCATCTGAAAATCATTGGCGATTGCAGCCCCCCGGAGCGCATCCGGGAAGCTGGTGTATTTTTCAAAATTGAGAAGGTCTTTGATCGTCCCGTGGATCAGCGCATCGCCCCGGGTGAGACCTTCCGCCGTCCGGTTCGCGGGCATACGCTACTCCTCTTCCTTACTGTCTTCGTCCGCTTCTTCAGCCGGGACGAATCCGTCTTCGATCTCCACCGCCGCATTGTCTTCAGCAGCGGGTTCCTCTGCAGGCGATGCCACAGCGGGCTCCTCAGCAGGCTCGTCGCTGGGCGATTCCGCAGCGGGCTCTTCAGCAGGTGCCTCTTCAGAGGGTTCTTCAAAGAAGTCATCATCACCGCCGAAGTCGACGCCGACGTATTCGTCATGCTTGCCGTCCGCAACGTATTCCCCGCGGCGGGCGTCGGGCGTGTAGTCCTCATCGTAGAGCGGACCGAGCGGGTCTGCTTCCTCGACTGCCTGCAGCGCTTCCATCTCGCGGCGCTCTTCTTCGTTCGCCTTCGCGATGGCTTCGTCCTTCGCCTTATCCTGCGCGGCGATCTCCTCGGCTGTCAGCTTGCCGGTGTACAGGTCTTCGAACTGTTCGCCGTCGATGGTCTCGACCGCCAGCAGCGCGTGCGCCACGCGGGTGAGCTCTTCCATGTGCTCGGTGAGGATCCGTTCGCATTCCTGGAAGCACTCCTCGACGATCCGGCGGATCTCCGAGTCGATCAGGGCAGCGACCTCTTCCGAGTAGTTCTGGCGTGTGGAGAAGTCCTTGCCCAGGAATACTTCCTCCGCACCGGAGTAGTTGATCGGGCCGAGCTTTTCGCTGAAGCCGTACTTGGTGACCATCTCTCTGGCCACATCGGTCGCCCGCTGGATGTCGTTGGACGCGCCGGTGCTGATGTCCTCGAGGGTCAGTTTCTCTGCCACACGGCCGCCCAGCAGGTGGATGATCTCCTCGCGCATCTGCTGCTTCGTGCCATAGTATCTGTCTTCCTGGGGCAGGGTCATGGTGAATCCGCCCGCCATGCCGCGCGGCACGATGGTGACCTGGTGGACCGGGTCGGTGTTGGGCAGGCTGCGTGCGACAACCGCATGGCCTGCTTCGTGGAACGCGGTGAGTTTTCTTTCCTTTTCGCTGATCACGCGGCTCTTCTTCTCGGGGCCGGCGATGACCTTGGTGATGGCCTCTTCGATCTCGTCCATGCGGATCGCCTTGCCGTTGCGGCGTGCGGTGAGCAGGGCCGCTTCGTTGAGCATGTTCTCGATGTCCGCGGGAGAGAATCCGGGCGTGCGTCTTGCGAGCACCTTCGGGTCGACGCCTTCCGCCAGGGGCTTGTTGCGCGAGTGGACCCTGAAGATCTCCTCTCTGCCCTTGATGTCGGGCATGCCGATGACGATCTGGCGGTCAAAACGGCCGGGACGCAGCAGCGCCGGGTCGAGGACGTCCGGACGGTTGGTCGCCGCCAGGATGATGATGCCGGAGTTCTCCTCAAAGCCGTCCATCTCGACGAGCAGCTGGTTGAGGGTCTGCTCTCTTTCGTCGTTGCCGCCGCCAAGTCCTGCGCCGCGCTTTCTGCCGACCGCATCGATCTCGTCGATGAAGACGATGCACGGAGCATTCTTCTTGGCCTGGTCAAAGAGGTCGCGGACACGGCTCGCACCGACGCCGACGAACATCTCGACGAACTCGGAGCCGCTGATGGTAAAGAAAGGCACACCAGCCTCGCCGGCGGTCGCTTTCGAAATATACGTCTTACCTGTACCGGGGCTGCCTACCAGCAGAACGCCCTTGGGAATCCTGGCGCCGAGGCTGGCAAACCGCTTCGGGTGACGGAGGAACTCGACGATCTCGCTGAGCTCTTCCTTTTCTTCGTCAAGCCCGGCAACATCCTTGAAGGTGATCTTGCGCAGGTCGCTGTCCTTCATCAGGTGCGCCTTGCTGCGGCCGAACTGCATCGCCTTGCCGCCGCCTCCCTGCTGGTTCATGATCATCACCCAGAAGAAGACGAGCAGGAGGACCATCAGCAGGGTCGGAAGCAGCGAAATATACCAGGGCGTGGTTTTGGGCGCTTCCGCGGTAAGCTTGAGCTTGCCGTCCTCCGCCTGCTGGTTGAGATACTTGTCCGACAGGATGCTGTAGTCGACCAGCGTGTAGACCGCCTTGACCTCCTCGCCGTTCTTGAGCTTGGCCGTCATGACCATCTTGTTGTTGTCGACGCTCAGTTCCTTGACTTCTTCCTTTGCGATGTACTCCACGAGTTCCGAGTACTCAATCTCCTTCGACTCATCTCTGGGGGCGCGGTTGTACAGGAACGCCATGCCCATGACGAGCGCGAAGATCAGCACATAGATCCCGATGTTTCTTGTGGTGCGTTTTTTCACTTACTGAAACTCCTTATATATAAATGAAACGAAATCTGATTTTCTCATTCTCAGGCCTTCCGCTGCCCGCCAAAAATCTGTTGCGGCAGACAAAAAAGACTAAAAGAAAGTTTATCACACGTACATAGTCATTTCAAGCAGGAGGAATCGCTCAGTCTCAGGCCCCGCCGCGCATCCGGCCGCATACCGCGGGCGCGGCATCCCGCCTGCGATCCACAGCACGGTGCTGCCCGCCGCCGCGAGCGGGATCTGGTTGCGGCGGTCCTTGGGGATCTTCTCATCGACCATCAGATCCTGGATCGATTTGTTACCCGCTTTGAGCGGCAGCCGGTCGCCGGCGCGTCTGGTGCGGAACTCGATCAGTTCGGGGAGCATCTCCGCTGTCACGGAGCCTGCCGGAATACCGCTGTCCGCGGACGCCGTCCTGCGGTCCATCGTCAGCAGGATCGCCACCCTGTCCGCATCGAGGATGCAGGACGCCTCGCTGATGCCGATGAAGTTCTTACTATAGATATAGGCGCGGATCCGCTCTGCATCGGACAGCGTTTCGTCATCGGCCAGGCCCGTCTGCCTGCCAGCCGCGGCCAGTTCCGCCGCCTCTTCGCGGATCGTCTCCAGCAGTTCCTCGCGTGTGAGCACCGCTGCCAGATAGACTTCCGAGGATTTGCCGCCGTCCGCAGCGGTCTTGTTCTCGCTGCTGCCTTTTGCGCCGCCGGGCGTCAGGCATTCGGCGGTGTCATACCCGATCCGCAGCACATAGCCGCCTGGCAGCACGGTCCTGGAGGAGGTGCGGCCCTCTTCTATCAGCTTGTCCATGGCGGCGAGGTGCACCGCCGCGATATCCTGCAGCAGGCCGATGTGCGCGAACGCCATCCGCAGCATCCGGTGACGGACCGGCAGCGGCGCCGCGAGGACCGTCTGGCGATCCAGGATGACCCTGTCCGGCCGCTCCGCCGCGCTCGGAAAAGCAGCGGGGCCGCCCATCGGCAGCGGGATCTCTCCGGCCTCCGTCTGGGCGTCAAAAAGGCGCTCATCCGCGAGCTGCCGCAGGTAGGCGCTGTCCTCCCGGGCGTTGGCCGCCGCGCGGGTCAGCGTCTCCACGATGTTCGGATTGAAGTGCTCCGCCAGGTACGGGATCAGCTCGTTGCGGATCCGGTTGCGGACGTAGTCGTTCTCGTCGTTGGTATGGTCGCGCCGCGGGGTGAGACCGCGCGCGGACAGATAGGCTTCGATGTCCGCCCGGCCGGTATCGAGCAGGGGGCGGATGATATCGAAGCCGCCCGCTTCCGATCGCCGGTAATCCATGCCTGCCAGGCCGTCTGTGCCGGTCCCGCGCAGAAGACGCTGGAGGACGGTCTCGGCCTGGTCGTTGCGGTTCTGTGCGACGGCGATCACGACCCGCGCCGCCCCTTGCTGCGCAAGGGCGGCTGCGCGTTTGGCAAAGGCGTCGTAGCGCAGCCGGCGGCCCGCTTCTTCTTCCGTCAGCCCGAGGGCGCGGGCCGCGGCGCGGCAGTCCACCGACACCACTTCGCACGCCACTCCGCGCTGTGCGCAGATCTCTTCTACAAACTTCTGATCCTCTTCCGCTGCTCCGGGTCTGAGCCCGTGGTTCACATGCACACACGAGAGCGTGAACCCCAATTCTTCCTGCAGCCCGCACAGCACATCAAAAAGGCACAGCGAATCCGGTCCGCCGGAAAACCCGAGGACCACATGATCGCCCTGCCAGATCAGCGCCTGCTGCCGGATCAGTTTTTTGATACTGTCAACTAACATCTTTTATTCGCTTCTGTCTATGGCCGCTGCATGCCGCAACCGGCCGCTATTCTGTGATTCCGAAAAACCGCATCGCATTGATGCAGGTCTGCTCTGCGACATCCTCGAGCTCCATGCCCTTGATCATCGCCAGTCTTCTAGCCGTATGCACGACGTAGGAAGATCTGTTCGGTTTCCCGCGCAAGGGCACGGGCGTCAGGAACGGGGAGTCTGTCTCCACAAGGAGGAACTCGAGCGGAATGGCCTCCGCCACCTCCACCGTCTTGCGTGCGTTCTTATAGGTCAGCGGCCCGCACATGGAGAGCGTGCCGCCAAGGCGCACATACTGCTCGCCAAGTTCGCGGCTGCCGGAGTAGCAGTGCAAGAGCACGCGCGCGTCTTTCGCGGCGCTCTCCCAGCCCTCCGGGACAGGCCGTTCTGCGAACCAGCTCTTTCTCTCCTCGCTGAAGGCGCCTTCCTCTTTCAGGATGTCCATCGTCTCGCCGTCCGCCTCGCGGGAGTGGATGACGATGGGCATCTTCAGTTCATTGGCCATCCGGATCTGCCGGCGGAAGCAGTCGCGCTGTTCATCCCGCGGGGACAGATCGTAGTGGAAGTCGAGCCCGATCTCGCCGATGGCGCAGATGCCAGGCTTTTTCGCCATGCCGCGGATGAGCGATTCCTCGGCGGGGCCGAAGTTCTTCGCATCATGCGGATGAAACCCGACCGCCCCGTAGCACCAGGGGTACTTCGCCGCATGCTCGCATGCCAGCACCGAGGACGCCATGTCGCAGCCGATGTCCATCACATAGCAGAGGTCGGGATCTTCCTCGATCTCCCGGATCCGTGCCGCGCGTTCGGCGTCGTCAAACTCGTCGTGGTTAATATGACTGTGGCTGTCAAATAGCCGCATAGTGGTCGTTCCTTTCTGTCAGCGCCGCCCCTCACCGGGCGGCCTCTTATCGCACAATATGCCGCACTCCGGAGAATGCGGCATACCGTTTGCTTATCTTTTGCTGCCGGCGGCTACATGACGGGGTTGCCGTCTTCCGCCACCGTGGTGATGTACTCGTATCTGGATTTGCCGTTCACGACATTGTCCGCGAAGAGGATCATGCCCTTCGACTCGACGCCGCGGAGCTTTCTCGGCGCGAGGTTCGCCACGACGACGACCTTCTTGCCGACGAGGTCTTCCGGTTTGTAGTACGCCGCCACGCCGCTGACGATCTGGCGCCGTTCGGTGCCCATCTTCACCTGGAAGACGAGGAGCTTGTCCGCATTCGGATGCTTCTCGCAGGAGAGAATGGTCGCCACGCGCAGGTCGAGCTTGTCGAAGTCATCATAGACGATCTCGTCCTTGAGCGCGAGCGGGATGTTTGGCTCCTCGGCCGGCTTGTTGAGCGCTTCCAGTTCCTCAAGTTCCTTGTCGATGTCGAGGCGCGGGAAGATCGGATCGCCCTTCTTGACCTGTTCGCCCTTCATCATCTCGAAGACCTTCGCGTCGTCCCATTCAGGATCGGCATACCACAGACCCATCTGCTTGCGGATCTTCTGTGCGGTCGCCGGCATGAACGGGCTGATCAGGACGCTGATGATGCGGATGGACTCGGCCAGGTTGTGCAGGACCGTGTCGAGACGCGGTTTGCTCGCCTCTTCCTTCGCGAGGATCCACGGGGTGGTCTCGTCGATGTACTTGTTCGCACGGCGTACCAGGACCCAGATGGCCTCGAGCGCCATGTTGAACTTGAACTCGTCCATTTCCTTCTCGACATTTGCCGCTGCGTTGACCGCGATCTCCTTGAGTTCGTCGTCAACAGGCTCTGCCGCCGCCGCATCCGGCACGATGCCGCCGTTGTATTTCTCGATCATGGCGACGGTACGGCTCACGAGGTTGCCGAGGTCGTTCGCCAGGTCGTAGTTCAGTCTCTTGAGCAGCACTTCGTTGGTGAAGACACCGTCCTGCCCGAAGGTGTACTCGCGCAGCAGGAAGTACTTGAGCGCATCGACGCCGTAGCGGTCGATCAGGACGACCGGGTCGACGACATTGCCCTTGGACTTGCTCATCTTGCCGCCGTCGATCAGCAGCCAGCCATGGCCCAGGACCTGCTTCGGGAGGGGCTCCTCGATGCTCATGAGCATCGCCGGCCAGATGATGCTGTGGAATCGCACGATCTCCTTGCCCACCAGGTTGATGCCCGGCCAGTACTTCTTGTACAGTTCCGGATCATCCGGATAGCCAAGTGCCGTGATGTAGTTGCTGAGCGCATCGAGCCAGACGTAGATAACGTGCTTGTCATCGATCGGCACCGGGATGCCCCAGTCAAAGCTCGTGCGGGAGATGCACAGATCGTCGAGGCCCTGCTCGATGAACGCGATCATCTCGTTGCGGCGGGACTCCGGCTCGAGGAACTGCGGGTTCTCTTTGAAGTTCTTCAGGAGTCTGTCCGCGTATTTGCTGATCTGGAAGAAGTACGCCTCTTCCTTCGCCTTCTCGACCGGGCGGCCGCAGTCGGGGCACTTGCCGTCGACCAGCTGGCTCTCCGTCCAGAAGGATTCGCAGGGCGTGCAGTACAGGCCTTCATATTCGCCTTTGTAGATGTCGCCCTTCTTGTACATCTTCATGAAGATGTCCTGGACGCGCTTGACATGCCGCTCCTCGGTGGTGCGGATGAAGTCGTCGTAGGAGATCTCCATGGTCGCCCACAGGTCCTTGATGCCTGCAACGACTTTGTCGACGTACTGCTTCGGGGTGACGCCCGCTTCTTCCGCCTTCTGCTGGATCTTCTGGCCGTGTTCGTCTGTGCCGGTCAGAAACCGTACGTCATACCCCAGCGCACGCTTGAACCGGGCCATCGCATCCGCCATGACGGTGCAGTAGGTGTGCCCGATATGCAGGTTGTCACTGGGGTAATAGATCGGTGTTGTAATATAATACGTTCCTTTTGATTCGCTCATTCTTTACTCCTATCTCCGCGACCGGATGCCGCGGGTGTTTTCTCCCTTTCCCCTATATCACGCAGAAGACTATTCTGCCGCTTCCTCCTTGCGCTTGTCACGCAGGTCGACGTAGTCGAGAATCAGGTCGACAATGCCGTCGATCGGCAGGTATCCGCTGTCGATGCAGAGGTGGTAGTTGACCGGTTCGCCCCATTTGCGGCCGGTGTGATAGCGGTAGTAGTTCGCTCTCGCCTTGTCAACGTCTGCCAGCGTCTTGCGGATGTTCTCATCCTTGATGCCGTACTCGTTCACCGCGCGTTCGATCTTGGTGTCCTCTTCGGCATACAGGAATACGTTGGTCGCATCCCGGAAGTCGCGCAGGACATAGTCTGCACAACGGCCGATGATGACGCCGCCCTCGCCGCTCTTGGCGATGTTGGTGATATAGTCGAACTGGGCCATAAAGAATCGCTCATTGATCGACAGCGTGTCCGGACCGTAGCCGGCCGTCCCGAACGCATTCGTCAGGCTGTACAGAAAGCTGTTCTTTGCCCTCATCTCGTCTTCCGCCATCATTTCTGCCGAGAAACCATTCTCTTTGGCGATGTTGTCCAGGATCTTCTTGTCGTAGTACGGCACATCCAGCTTCTTTGCCAGGGCCGCGCCGACAAGACGACCGCCGCTGCCGAATTCTCTGCTGATCGTAATGATCTTCTTGCCCATTTCTTACCTCCTTAGATCGTTCCGACGATCCCGATTTCTTTTCTATACTGCATGCCTTCGAACGCGATCTTTTCGATGTTGTCGTAGGCTTTTTCTCTTGCCTCATCGTGGGTCTCGCCGAGTGCTGTCACACCGAGCACGCGGCCGCCGCTGGTGACGATGTTGCCGTCCGCATCGAAGGCGGTGCCGGCGTGGAAGACGACGATGTCTTCGTCCACATCATCCAGACCGGTGATGACCTTGCCCTTTTCGTAGCTGCCCGGGTAGCCGCCGGAGGCCGCCACCACGCAGCACGCTGTCTGCGGCTTCCACTTGAGTTCGATCTCCGCAAGTCTGTCATCACAGACGGCTTCGAACACATCCAGCAGATCCGTATCGAGGCGCATCAGCACCGACTGGGTCTCGGGGTCGCCAAAGCGGTTGTTGAACTCGATGACCTTCGGGCCATCCTTGCCGATCATCAGTCCTATGAACAGAACACCGCGGAAGTCCAGGCCATCGGCCTGAAACCCTGCGAGAGTCGGTTCAAGGATCTCCTTTCTCAACTGCTCCATCAGCGCATCGTTGAAGACGAGCGACGGGGAGTAGGACCCCATGCCGCCGGTGTTCGGCCCGCGGTCGCCGTCCAGGATACGCTTGTAGTCCTGCGCCGGCTCCATCGGTACGATCGTGTTCGTATCGACAAAGCACAGCATGGATGCTTCGACACCGCGCAGGCATTCCTCGACGACGATCTTGTCGCCGGCTTCGCCGAAGACGCGGCTGCCCATCATATCCTCGATGGCCGCCTCCGCCTCGACCGCGTTCTCCGCCAGGACAACGCCCTTGCCTGCGGCGAGCCCGTCCGCCTTGATGACCATGGGCCATCCGAAGATGCCGATGTCATCGATCAGGGCCTGCTTGTCGGTGTACTCTTTGTATTTGGCTGTCGGGATATCGTGGCGTGCCAGGAACGACTTGGTGAACGCCTTGCTCGCCTCGAGCTGCGAACACTTTTTGTTCGGGCCGAACGTCTTCACGCCGACCGCTTCGAGCGCATCCACGATGCCCATCGCGAGCGGCACTTCCGGTCCGATGACCGCGAGGTCGATCGCTTTTTCCTGTGCCAGTGCGACGATCCCCGGGATATCCTCCGCGCTGACCGGAACGCATTCCGCATCCTTGCCGATCCCGGCATTGCCGGGCGCGCAGTACAGCTCCGTGACACGGGGACTCTGCTTCAGTTTCCAGCAGATGGCGTGCTCGCGGCCGCCGCTGCCGACTACCAGTACTTTCATCGTTTCTTCCTTTCTTTAGTGGTGGAACAGGCGCATGCCGGTGAATGCCAGGACCATGCCGTACTTGTCGGCGGTCTCGATGACATTGTCGTCACGGATGCTGCCGCCGGGCTCTGCGATATAGGCGACACCGCTCTTGCGCGCTCTTTCGACGTTGTCGCCGAAGGGGAAGAACGCGTCGCTGCCGAGCGCCAGACCGCTCTGGGTGGCGATCCATGCCTTCTTTTCCTCCGCGGTGAGCGGTTCCGGCTTCACCTTGAAAATCTTCTGCCATTCGCCCTCGCGCAGGACATCTTCCCACTCATCCGAGGTGTAGACATCGATCGCGTTGTCGCGGTTCGGACGGCGGATGTCGTCAACGAACTGCAGAGCGAGGACTTTCGGATGCTGGCGCATGTACCAGTTGTCCGCCTTGCTGCCCGCCAGACGCGTGCAGTGGATGCGGCTCTGCTGGCCGGCGCCGACGCCGATGGCCTGGCCGTCCTTGACGTAGCAGACCGAGTTGGACTGCGTGTATTTCAGGGTGATGAGCGCGGTCAGAAGGTCGATCTTCGCACTCTCGGGCAGGTCCTTGTTCGCCGAGACAATGTTCTCGAGCTGAGACGCGTCGCACTTGTAGTTGTTGCGGCCCTGCTCAAAGGTGACGCCGTAGACGTCTTTGTAT
Organism: uncultured Eubacteriales bacterium; assembly: GCA_902790905.1. Lineage (GTDB taxonomy): Bacteria > Bacillota > Clostridia > Peptostreptococcales > Anaerovoracaceae > RUG13615. The sequence goes on along the minus strand of CADATO010000016.1, from coordinate 10,403 downwards.
TCCTGCTCCGCCGGCACGTAGTCCGGATCGATCTGGACGACGTTGTATCTGCCGCCGCGCTTCTGTTTGAAAATCTCCAGCGCTTCTTCGGTGTATCCCGGTGCGATGATGCCGTCCGAGACCTCTTTCAGCAGGTACTTCGCGGTCGCCGCATCGCACTCGTCGCTGAGCGCTGCCCAGTCGCCGTAGGAGCAGAGTCTGTCGGCGCCTCTTGCACGGATGTACGCGCAGGCGATGTCGGACAGTTCCGCGTCCTCATCGACAAAGTAGATCTTCTTTTCAATGTCCGTCAGCGGGCGGCCGACTGCCGCGCCTGCCGGCGAGACGTGCTTGAAGGAAGCCGCTGCAGGCATGCCCGTCGCTTCCTTGAGTTCCTTGACGAGCTGCCACGAGTTCAGCGCATCGAGGAAGTTGATGTAGCCCGGCTTGCCGTTCAGAACGGTGACCGGCAGTTCGCCTTCGCGCATGAAGATGCGGGAAGGTTTCTGATTGGGGTTGCATCCGTATTTGAGTTCCAGTTCTTTCATTGTTCAGTGCTCCTTCCGCTGCTATTCATGCTTGTTGATGATCAGGTCTTCGCACGTGCCGTCGTCGCCGAGCGCGAGGCCGTAAATGGAGACCTTGTTGTCTTCGTTGAGCGCCTGCCAGACAGCCTCGGTGTATTCTTTGATGCCGCCGGCAACGCTGACCACGGTGGGTTCGCCCTTGAACGAGGGCAGCGGGTTGCCGTCGCCCTGATAGGTGTGGATCAGATACCCCATCCCCGCCTTGGGGTGATCGTACTCGTAGAAGTAACGGCAGCAGCAGGCCGGATCGCCGTCCGCGCTCTTCAGGATCGAAAGCGCGATGCTGCCGTCCTTGTGGACGATGCCCGAGATACGGGGCGTGTAGTTGGGTTCGTCCGGCTCGAACTCGCGGGTCATGAGTGCGTGGCGGAAGCATTTGCCCTCCGCCAGGGAGTCGCGGATCGTATCCGTCTGGTCGCCGTTGGTGACAACCAGCTCGCCGTCATAGGAACGGACCGGATGATAGATGATCAGGCTTGGATCGACCATCTTGGACGGGTCGAACGCTTCTGTACGAATGCCGTCTTCCGTCTTCGAGAAGATGCGGTTGCGGCTGTTCTCGCTGCGGCCCATGATGAAATACACCACGTAGGTGCCATTGCCCTCTTCATTGCGGCCGATGAGAATGCCGCGTCCCGGGTAGCTGTTGCCGCCCAGTGCTTCCTGAATGCTCAGCATGATAGTTTACTCCTTTCCGTCCCAGCAGTATGTGCACAGTTTGCAGGGGTCCACGTCGATGGCCTTGAGAAGGTCCGGGAGCTCCTGGAATCGCAAACTGTCAAAGTTCAGTTTCTGTCTGATCAGTTCGACCATATTCGCATGCCGTTCGGTCGATGCGTCCGCGTATTCGCGGAGGATATCGGCCGGGATCTCGACCTCTTCGCCGATGTCATCCGGGTTGGCGCCGGCTTCTGTGCCGAGGCCTTCAAGTTCGCGGATGCAGCGTCTTGTAATCAGCTCCATGTCGGTGACGCTGCGGGAGAAGTTGAGGTATTTGCAGCCGTACATGATCGGCGGGCAGGCGCTGCGGACGTGGATCTCCTTGGCGCCGTTCTCGATCAGGTAGGCGACGGTCTCGGACAGCTGTGTGCCGCGGACGATCGAGTCATCGATGAGGATGAACTTTCTGTCCTTGATGATCTGGAACACCGGGACGAGCTTCATCTTGGCGATGAGGTTTCTCGCGCGCTGGTGCTGCGGCATGAAGCTGCGGGGCCAGGTCGGGGTGTATTTGATCAGCGGACGCGCGTACGGTGTCTTGCTGCCGTTCGCATAGCCCAGCGCATGGGCGATGCCGCTGTCGGGCACGCCTGCGATATAGTCGACATCCATGTCGCCGTCTCTCTGGGCGAGGATGTAACCGTTGCGGTTTCTCATCATCTCGACGTTCTTGCCTTCGTAGATCGACGTCGTGTAGCCGAAGTACGTCCACAGGAACGAGCAGACGCGCATTTCTTCAAACGGCGGTGCGACGGTCTTCTCGTCGCTGCTCGTCAGGAAAGCGATCTCGCCGGGACCAAGCTCCCTTTTGTAGGTATAGCCGATGTTGATGAAAGCGAAGGACTCACTCGCCGCGCAGTAGGCGTCTCTGCCCTTGCGCCCGATGATGAGCGGTGTTCTGCCGTAGCGGTCTCTGGCCGCGTACATGCCTTCCGGCGTCAGGACCAGCATGGTGCAGGAACCTTCGATCTTTTCCTGCGCGAACCGGATGCCGCTGACCAGATCCTCCTTGGAGGAGACCAGCGCCGCCACCAGTTCGGTGTTGTTGATGTGGTAGTGGCTCATCGACATGAACTGGCCGTGTCCGCTGTCGATCAGTTCCTGCACGAGCGATTCCTTGTTATTGATGCGGCCGACCGTGGTGATCGCGTAATCGCCGTGCCTGCTCTTCACGGTCAGCGGCTGCGGATCGCCGTCACTGATCGCGCCGATGCCGGCCGTGCCCTTCATGGTCTCGATATCCTCTTCGAATTTGCTCCGGAAGGGGATGTTTTCGATGTTGTGGATCTCGCGGTTGAAGCCATCCCTTTCCAGGATGCACATGCCGCCGCGCTTAGTGCCAAGATGCGAATGGTAGTCCGTGCCAAAGAAGATGTCCATGACACAGTCGGTGTTGGAGACGACGCCGAAAATACCGCCCATTTAGTGCCTCGCTTTCTCGATCATTGCGATCGCTTCAGGAAGAATCTTATGCTCGATCTCAAGCACACGCTCTCTTAATGTCTGCGGATCGTCGCCCGGCAGTACCGGGACTTTTTCCTGCAGGATGATCTTGCCGGTATCGACGCCTTCGTCCACGTAGTGGACTGTCGCGCCGCTCTCTTTCTCGCCTGCCGCGAGGACCGCTTCGTGCACGTGTATGCCGTAGAAATCCTTGCCGCCGAACTTGGGCAGAAGAGCCGGATGGATGTTGATGATCCGGCCTCTGTATTTCTCGACGACCTTCGCCGGAAGGATCGACAGATAGCCCGCCAGGACGATCAGATCCGGATGCTCGCCGTCGAGGATCTTCAGGATCGCATCCATGCGGTCGCGCATATCCGCGTATTCATATTTGGTGACCGCCGCCGCGGGGATCTCGTGCTGCCGTGCACGCTCCAGCGCATAAGCGTTCTCGCTGGAGGAGATGACGCCGACGATCTTGCTGTTCGCAATGCGGCCGTCCTCCACTGCATCGATGATGCACTGCAGGTTGCTGCCATTGCCGGATACCAGTACGCTGATTCTAAATGTTTCCATGGATGATCACCCTGTCACTTTCCGACGCTACCGTCTTGCCGATGATGCTTGCGTTTTCTCCGGCTGCACGGAGCGATTCCACGACCGCCTGCGCATCCTCTTCTGCGACGACCATCATCATGCCGACGCCCATGTTGAAGGTGGAGAACATTTCTTTGTCTTCGATGTTGCCGCACTTCTGGATGTAGCGGAAGATGGGAAGGATCTCCCAGCTGCCGACCTCAAACGAAGCCGCGATGCCTTCCGGAAGGATCCGGGGCACGTTCTCATAGAAGCCGCCGCCGGTCACGTGGACGATGCCCTTGACCTTGAAGTTCGGCAGGACCGCCGCGCACGCATCCGCGTAGATGCGGGTCGGGGTGAGGAGCGCCTCGCCCAGGGTCTTGCCCAGCTCTTCGACTTCCGTATCCACGGTGAGGCCCATCTTCTCGAAGAAGAGTTTTCTCACCAGGGAATAGCCGTTGCTGTGGATCCCGCTGCTCGGGATACCGACGATCACATCGCCTTCTTTGATGTCGTCGCCTGTGATCATGTTCTTTCTGTCGACGATGCCGACCGAGAAGCCGGCCATGTCGTATTCACCGTCGCCGTAGAAGCCCGGCATCTCCGCGGTCTCGCCGCCGATGAGCGCCGAACGCCCCTGCCGGCAGCCTTCCGCCACGCCGCTGACGATGTCCGCGATCTTCTCCGCCGTGACCTTGCCGGTCGCGATATAGTCGAGGAAGAACAGCGGGGTCGCGCCCTGGCAGAGCACGTCATTGACGCACATGGCCACGCAGTCGATGCCGACGGTGTCGTGCTTGTCCATCAGGAATGCGATCTTGAGCTTGGTGCCCACACCGTCCGTACCGGAGACGAGGACCGGCTCTTCCATGCCTTCCATCGGGAGTCTGTAGAGACCGCCGAACCCGCCGAGGCCGGTCAGGACGTTCTCGTTCATGGTTTTCTTGACGTGGTCCTTCATCAGGGAAACGGCACGTTCGCCTTCCTTGGTGTCGACGCCTGCGTCTTTGTAGGTAAGTTTCTCATTCATGTTCGAGTCTCCTATTCGTATTGCAGGCTGCTCTGCGGGCTGTCACATCACTTCTTCGAAGAACTGAAAACGTTCTTCTCAGAAGCTCTGTGCGCCGCGCACGCAGCATCATTACGCATTCATCTCGGCATCAATGGCCAAAATGTCGGCTTCCATCTTGTCTTTATATGCCTTGAAAGCAGTGCGCAGTTCCGGATACTTCACGCTCAGGATCTGGACCGCGAGCAGCGCCGCATTCTCCGCGCCGCCGATGGCCACGGTCGCGACCGGAATGCCCTTGGGCATCTGGACGACGGACAGGAGCGAGTCCATGCCGCCGAGGTCGCTGGTCTTCATCGGGATGCCGATGACCGGGACCGGGGTGTTGCCGGCGATGACGCCCGCCAGGTGCGCCGCCTTGCCTGCCGCTGCGATGATGACTTCCACGCCGCGGTCTTCCGCCGTGCGGGCGAATTCCTCCGCCTGCCGCGGGGTGCGGTGCGCGGACAGAACGCGCAGTTCGTAGTCGACGCCGAATTCCTTGAGGATGTCTTCGGCTTTCTCGACCACCGGATAGTCGGATTTGCTGCCCATGATGATGGCTGCTTTCATTGCTTTACTCCTTTTGTGTTATCAGTGCTGCGGAAGGTGTGCCCTCCGCAGGAAATGACTTGTTCTGCGGGTACTATTTGAAGTAGGCGACGCCGCTCTCGAAGAGCTTCATGTCCTTGACGCCGTCCACGTTCTGGTAGACGTACTCGCCGATACGCTCGCTGTGGCCCATCTTGCCGAAGACGCGGCCGTCCGGGCTGGTGATGCCTTCGATCGCCATCACGCTGTGGTTCGGGTTGAAGGCGATATCCATCGCCGGGGTGCCCGCGAGGTCGACGTACTGGGTCGCGACCTGGCCGCTTTCGAGCAGTTGCTGCAGGAGCTCATCATTGCAGATGAACCGACCTTCGCCGTGGGAGATCGGGATGGTGTAGACCGCATCCTCTTCCGTTCCTGCGAGCCACGGGCTCAGCTTGCTGGCGACTCTGGTGCGCACGAGCTGCGACTGGTGACGGCCGATCTTGTTGTAGGTCAGCGTCGGGCTGTTCTCATCGACGTCGCAGATCTTGCCGTACGGCACGAGGCCGAGCTTGATCAGTGCCTGGAAACCATTGCAGATGCCGAGCATCAGGCCGTCTCTGTTTTCCAGCAGATCCGTGACCGCCTCCTTGATGGACGGGTTGCGGAAGATCGCTGTGATGAACTTCGCGGAGCCATCCGGCTCGTCGCCGCCGGAGAAGCCGCCGGGGATCATGACGATCTGGCTCTCTTTGATCTTCTCGGTCAGACCGCGGATCGACTCGTTCAGCACGTTCTGGTCCATGTTGCGGATCAGGAAGATCTCCGCGTCCGCGCCGGCTCTTTCAAAGGCGCGTTTGCTGTCCATCTCGCAGTTGGTGCCCGGGAAGGCCGGAATGATGACCTTCGGTCTTGCCACCTTGAGGGCCGGGCCTTCGTAGACCGGCGCCTTGCCGGGCGCTTTCTCCGCCGCCGGCTCGACGATGCCTTCCGCATCTGCCGTGCGGACCGGGAAGACGCTTTCGAGCGGGGCTTCCCACTGCTCTCGGACCCAGTCGATATTGAGCGTTTCTTTATTGCCTTCGCAGTTGAGACGGATCTCGCCGTCCGCATTGGTGCGGCCGACCATCACGTACGGGATGTCGCCGAACAGTGCAGCGAGGTCTTCGTCAGCACCGAACTCGAGGAGCAGGCTGCCGTAGCCGCGGCTCTTGAGGTCTGCCTGGGAGATGTCGCTGATGCTGCAGCCGATGCCGTTGCCCATGGCCATCTTGACCGCTGCCATGAACACGCCGCCGTAGCCAACTGCCGCCGCTGCGAGGATCTTCTTCTCTGCAGCCAGCGCGCGGACCTTCGCCATCGCCTTGCGGTACGCCGCGAAGTCGGGCATGCCGTCCGCGTCCTTCTCACACTTGAGGAAGACGAGCTGGCTGTCTTCTTTCTTGAACTCGGTCGAGATGACTTCGTCCGCCTCGATCGTCGTCACGGCGAAGGAGAGGAGTGCCGGGGGCACGTTGATGTCCATGAAGGTGCCGGACATGCTGTCCTTGCCGCCGATCGCCGGCAGTTCGAGTTCTTTCTGGGCTTTCAGTCCGCCGAGGAGCGCTGCCATGGGCTTGCCCCAGGAGGTGCGGTCTGTGAGTTTTTCAAAGTATTCCTGGAAGGTCAGGCGGATGGTGGAGATGTCGCCGCCGAGCGCGCCGATCTTCGTGACGGAGTCGAGGACGCTGTACATTGCGCCGTGGAACGGGCTCGCCTTCGCCATCTTCGGATCATAGCCGTAGGCCATGAGGGACGCCGTTGTCGTCTCGCCTTCCGTGACGGGCAGCTTGGCCGCCATACCCATCGCCGGGGACAGCTGGTACTTGCCGCCAAGAGGCATCAGGACGGACGCCGCGCCGATGGTGCTGTCGAACCGCTCGATCAGGCCCTTCTTGCTGCAGCAGTTGAGGTCTTTCAGGTACTCTGCCGGATCCGGATAGTCGATCAGCAGGTTGCCTGCGTTCTTCTTCTCGGCTGCGACCGTGACGTTCGTTCTCTGCGTTGCACCGTTGGTGTCGAGGAACGCGCGGGACAGATCGAGGATCGTCTTGCCGCGCCAGCTCATGCGCACGCGGCCGGTATCGGTGACGGCTGCGACTTCGGTCGCCTCCAGGTTTTCTTCATTCGCGTATTTGATGAACGTCTCGACGTCCTTCTTCTCGACGACGACCGCCATGCGCTCCTGGGACTCGGAGACTGCGAGTTCGGTGCCGTTGAGGCCTTCGTACTTCTTCGGAACGAGGTCGAGGTCGATGTCGAGGCCTTCCGCCAGTTCGCCGATCGCGACGCTGACGCCGCCTGCGCCGAAGTCGTTGCAGCGCTTGATCAGGACGGCCGCTTCCTTGCGGCGGAACAGTCTCTGCAGGTTGCGCTCAACGGGCGGGTTGCCCTTCTGGACTTCTGCGCCGCACTCGTCGATGGACTCGAGGGTGTGCTCTTTGGATGAACCGGTGGCGCCGCCGACGCCGTCGCGTCCGGTCCGGCCGCCGACCAGGATGACCGCATCGCCGGGGGCCGGGACCTCCCTGCGGACGTGATCCGCAGGAGCGGCGCCGATGACCGCGCCGACTTCCATGCGCTTGGCGACATAGTCCTCGTCATAGACTTCGTCGACCAGGCCGGTCGCAAGACCGATCTGGTTGCCGTACGAACTGTATCCGTGCGCTGCCTGCACGGTGATCTTTCTCTGGGGAAGTTTGCCTTCGAGCGTTTCCGAAACGGGCACTCTCGGGTCCGCCGCACCGGTCACGCGCATCGCCTGATACACGTAGACACGGCCCGACAGCGGGTCGCGGATCGCACCGCCCAGACACGTCGCCGCGCCGCCGAACGGCTCGATCTCGGTCGGGTGGTTGTGCGTCTCGTTCTTGAACATAACAAGCCAGTCTTCTTCCTTCCCGTCGATGTTCGCCTTGACCTTGATTGAGCAGGCGTTGATCTCCTCGGATTCGTCGAGGTTGTCCGCCTTGCCGTGCGCCTTGAGATACTTCGCGCCGATGCAAGCCATATCCATCAGGCAGACGTTCTTGTTCTTGCCGACGTAGAGCTCTTCGCGCATCGCCATATACTCGTCGAACGCCGCCTTGACGACCTTGCCGTAGGCGCTGTCCTCGAACTCGATGTCATCGAGCGCGGTGTTGAACGTGGTGTGGCGGCAGTGGTCCGACCAATAGGTATCGATAACCTTGAGTTCGGTCTCGGTCGGGTCGCGCTGCTCTTCGTCCTTGAAGTACTTGTGGATGTGGTAGAGGTCTTCGTTGCTCATGGCGAATTCCTTCTCCGCACGGTACGCACGGAGCGATGCCTCGTCCATTTCTCTGAATCCCTCGATCACCGGCACGTCGTCCGGCTCCACGATATCCATGTCGAGCGTGGCGGGGACTGCAAAGCCCTCTTCACGGCTGTCGACCGGGTTGATGACATAGTCCTTGACCGCCTGCACGTCTTCTTCCGTGAGGTCGCCTTCGAGCACGTACACTCTCGCGAACTTGACGGTCGCCTTCGCGGACGGATCCATCAGCGTGATGCACTGCTCCGCACTGTCGGCGCGCTGATCGTACTGTCCGGGCACGTAACCGGCCGCAAAAGCAAAAGCACCGTCCGGCACTTCGAGTTCGTCGTACCAGGCGGTGTCGATCGCCGGCTCCGCGAACACGGTGTACCGGGCCATTTCCAAAGTCTCGTCATCGAGGCCCTCCACGTCATACCTGTTGATGACGCGCAGTTCCCGAAGGCCGGTCAGGTGGAGATTTTCCCTAATATCAGAAAAAAGCCCTGCGGCTTCTACTGCAAATTCCCGTTTTTTCTCAACGAAGATCCTCTTTACCATGGTTGTCCTTTCGTCTATATGCTCGTGGTGATCCGGTGCGAATGAGCACCGAAAATCGTACGAATAATGATACCATATTTTCACCTGTTTTTGTAGCGTTCAGCGGCAATAAAATGCCGATTTTTCAAAGTTCGTGCTCCCTTCCAACGGAATCGCTTTCTTCCCGTGTGTAAAAAAGAGCGGTGCCCTGTCAGCACCGCTCCTCAAGACTTCTTTTACAGGATCATTTAATCCATTTTCCGGAAGAATTAAAGGTATACTGTTTGCCGCCGATCGTAACCGTTCCGGTCACCATCACGCCATTCCCATCCACATAATACCAGTCTGCGCCGAGTTTGAGCCACTGACTTGCAGCCATATACCCGTCTGCCTTCATGTAATACCACTTTCCGCCTGATTTGACCCAGTTGCTCGTGACCATCCCGCCGTTTGCACCCACGTACATCCAGCCCTTGCTGTCTTTGATCCAGGCGCTTGCGGACATATATCCATATTCACTGAAATGATACCAAACTCCGGAAATCTTCTTCCAGCCTGTGGTCGCTATCCCGTTGCTATTCGTGTATACCCACCAGGATTCTTTTACTTTCTTTCCGTTTGGATCGTACCATTCTTCATACAAATCGGCCCAGCCAGCTTTATCGTGAAGCGAGCCATCCCGGTTAAAGGCATACAGTTTCCCGCCGATTTCCTCGGTGCAGTTGCCCACCATAGTGCCGTATTCGGTTTCAAAGTAGTACCACTTGCCGTTGATCTTTTTCCATCCGACCGTCAGTTCCCCATCACCTGCAGGGTCTGAATAGTACCAGTCCACATAAGGGTATACGCCGCCATCGTCCATCGTTTCGCTGCCGGATTCCTTGATCCAGCCGGTCCGCATCGCGCCGCTCTTATCAAAGTAGTACAGCTTGCCATTGATCCGATAAATTCCTTCCGCATACATCTGTGCGAATTCAAAGCCATTCTCACCAGCATCCGACTTCTCAAAGTAGTACCACTTGCCGTTGATCTTTTTCCAGCCAAGCGCAAGCTGTCCGTCTTTGTCCGGGTCGCCGTAGTACCAGTAAACATCGCTGTCATACGTTTCTTTGATCCATCCGTACTGCAGCTTGCCCCACTTTGCATCAGTGCCGCCGGTTGCATACCCGGGCCATGGACCGAAATAATACCACTTGCCGTTGATCCCGGTAATCCCGCACTCAACCATCTGTCCTTTATCATACACGTACCCCGTCCCCGACTCAAAGTTATCTTCCGGAGCGAAATAATACCAGTATCCGCCGATCTTCTTCCAACCGGTCATCATATTGCCAGCCGCATCATAGTAATAATAGTAATCGCCGTCCGTGTACCAGCCGGTGGTCGCGGGCGTTGCGATGACCTCTTCTTCGCCAGACCCTCGTACAGACGCTTCTGTCTCCGCGAGGGCGATCGTCGGGGTGAACGTAAAGAGCACAGCCACCGACAGCAGGATGACCAATAACCGCTTTTTCATGATATCCTCCTTTACAATGCCTTTCCTGTCCAGCATATACACGTGTTTTTTGGGTTATAGGACAAAACGTGTTGGTCCTTAATCCCAATAAGAAGGATATTCCGTGGAAGTGTGGAGCTCATTCCAGACAATAGCATCACCCCACATGGG
>CADATO010000015.1 GCA_902790905.1 uncultured Eubacteriales bacterium | reverse complement strand
GAGGCTGTAAATGTTGAAATTCCAACGATTTATCCGGTTGTTAATGAGAAAAGCCCCGGCTTGGCGGATCGCCAAGTCCAGGACTTTGTCTACAGTCTGCAGGACGCTGCTACAGCGTCCTTTTGTTTTGCCTGATCCAGGACAGACGGTCCATGTTCCCACGTTCGATCATCAGATCCAACGCCTCCAGGATGCTCTCTTTGCGCTGCAGGAAGTCCGGCCCGGTGAGATTCATACCTGATGTGGCAGTATATGCTGGAATACTTCACAGACCGCTATACGCGCATCGCAAAGGAAAAAAAGAAGACGGCCGTGCTGGATGCACAGACCGTCTTCAGTGCCGGATTCGCTCAGACAGCTCTACTTTTAACCTTAGTTCATCAGGTCGAAGTTCTTCAGGATGTCCGGATTGAGCATCTGCGCCATGCGGAGAAGCTCCGGCGCTCCTTTTGCGTACTCCATGAGGTCGATGCCCTTGACGGCTGCATCGATTGCCTGACGCATGGACTTCGCACCGGCTTCACTCCCGTCCGGATGACCGTGGATCGCGCCGCCTGCAGCCAGGATGACGTCCATACCGCATTCATCCACTGCATGCTTGACGGACAGCTGTGTCGTGCCGCCTGAGAATGCGAACATCATCGGCTTGATGTTCCACCACGGCTGTGTGAAGAACTTGAACGTTCTGTTGAATGTGGTGTACGGGATCGGGAACTTGCCCCACGGATGACCGAAGATCTGGAAGTCCGCGCCGCACAGTCTGGTCAGCTTGCCGGTGACGAGCGGTGCCGCTACGCCGGTGTAGGTGCTGCCGGACAGAACGCCCGCGTAGTCGATGTGGGCCAGGATCGGCACGTTGATGTTCGGGTCCTCTGCCAGCATCTTCAGCGTGGACTGCCCTGCTGTGTAGGTGTTGAGCATCAGGCAGTTCGCACCAAGGTCGATCGCGCGCAGTGCGTTGTCGTGTACTTTGGCGACATCGTCGGTGATATTGACTGCATACAGAGTATGTTCGCCGGTCTCCTCAAAGACGCGCTTTTCCATCTCCATGAACTTCGGGACGCGTTCCGCCAGCGGGCAGAACGGCTCGTCTGCAGGCAGCAGTTCGTCATCCTTGATGACGTCAACGCCGCCCTTTGCAGCTTCGTAGAAGATCTGCGCGCCTTCATCCGGTGTCCAGCCGATGTTGGGCTTGATCATCGCGTTCAGCAGCGGTCTGTCGTAGACACCGAGCTTTTCACGCAGCCCTTCCACGCCGAACTTCGGGCCCTGGAACTGCGCGACGTACTTCTTCGGGAATGCGACGTCGATCCACTTCAGCATACCGGAAGCGGAGATGTTGCCGAATACGGTGCTGAGCATCATCGGCAGGCTGGCGCCCATGTTGCGCATCGGGAACGCGATCTGCACGATGTGCATCGGCGGCAGCTGCTCGTTGCCTCTGTCGTAGCCGAGGTCCGGTACTTCATAAATCGCGACGACCTTCGCACCGAAGTCTTTGGTTTTGTCAGCGCTGTCATGACTGACTTTGATCCAGGTACCGGTGGTCTGCTCATCTGCGACCGCCAGTGCCAGTTTTTCGATATTCTTAGTCTCCATCCGTACCTGATAGGTACCGATAATGTAGTCCTCATCGAACGCGACCTCGGGGAACGCATTCTTCATGTTGACCTCATCCAGTTTTTTGGCCATATCGAACTCCTTTCATACTGGTATCGTTTTTCAACGGGCATATGATATATCGGCATTATATTTAGACCCGCGTATATTTTCTCCACTACTATTGTATCACTATGCAAAATTCTGTCAATGACATTTCTTTACTCGTGTCCAATTATGGACAAAAAACCTGCAACTTCTTACGTTTTAGAGGCAAATAAGCCACTACAACACTTGGAAAGCATTTTTCAGTATGATATTATATTCACGATTTAAAGGAGGACCGATATGGCTGAGAAGAAAGCACCCATCACAAAACGTGAAGCCAATAAGCTGGATGTACACCGCAGGATTCTTAAGGCATCCCGCCGGCTGTTCGCTTCCAATGGCTACGACGAGACCATGATGCGTGATATCGCCAAAAAGGCTGATGTCTCCAAAGCAACGGTCTACAATTATTTTCCGAACAAAGAAAGCCTGCTGATCGCAACCCTGCAGGATGTTACCGAAGAAGCAGAGAATGCTGTCGCGATGAAAAAGGATCTCCCCGCCTCCGAGCGACTCAGACTGGCGTTTGAGACCTTCCTTCTCGGCGGCATGAAGTATCCGGATCTGTCGCGCCGCATCACTTATCTCAACTGCACAGACGGCAGCGCGCTGTACGGCTCGACCGGCAGGATCTACCGCCTTTTCGGCGAGCTCGTCAAAGAGGCTAAGGAAAACGGTGAATTCGATCCGGATGCCAGCGAATACATGATCACCGATACGGTTTTCGGCATCTTCCTGATCGCAGAGTATCAGTGGATCGACATCGACCGCCTCTCTTCCATCGAACTTCTGGAAAGAGCGCGTTCCTACTACGACAAGTTCATTGTCGAAGCCTTTTCAGTAAAGTAGATCTCTAAAAGACAAATAAGGATTGCATAAAAAACGGACCGTCTGCCTAATCGCGCGGTCCGTTCCAATGTTCCTCGATATACTGTTTCAGTTCTGCAAGCGTTTCCTCATGCTCATGGAGTGCAAAATCCGGAAACGCTTTTATGATGCGCTTCATTATGTACGTGCGCATCTTCGACTGTTTTTCAAACCAGACACCAACAGTCGCCTCCGCCCTGTCAAGCTGCGCTTCCAGAGCTTCGGCGCGCGCATCCCGGCGCTGCTGGGCATCCGCACGCACTTTTTCGATACGGCCGGCAGCTTCCGCTCTTCCGGCTTCCATCTTCTCCGCCAGTTCCGCTTTTGCAAGTGCCGCCTGCACCTGGCCACTTTCGATCCGCTGCGCCGTCATGAGACCGCCTTTTCCCAGCACTTCGGACAGGTTGTCACTGACAGTCCGCATATTGGCCCGCATATCGTCGAGCTCGGTAATGCGTTTGTTGAGCCCGATGATGATCGCTACAGTGACGATAATATCGGCAAGATACGCTGCCCCCAGAACAGCCAGCACCGGCCAGCCGTATTTTTCAGGGATCATCGCCGCACTGTGCGCAGCGATGAACGGATGCAGCACGCGCACGACGAACACGATCGCCAGCCCCCAGAGCAGACTGAACTTCAGGCAGATATAGCCGTGCAGATTGAACGGCTCGTTCGAGTAGTCCCACCATCTCGCATGGAACAGCTTATCCAGCGCCCAGCCGCCGAACAGTTCGACCGCCGTTGCAAAGACGACGCCGCCCGCAAAAAGCACGATGGTCTGCGTAGCCTCAACACCGCCTTCGTAGACAAGCTCTGCCAGCGTAAAGATCAGGATCACGCCCACACCGTAGATCGGACAGACCGGACCATTCAGGAAGCCGCGGTTGACGACCAGCCCCTGGCCGACTGCATGATAAACGACCTCGAGCACCCACCCGAGGAATGAATAGATTATGAAATACCAAACAGCAGCATACAATGTCATCGGCAGCCCTCACTCCAGTCAGTCATACATAACGCCTAGGACAGCCGCTGTGTCAGATACAGATCCGCATAGGCACCGTTCTTTGCGAGGAGTTCCTCGTGTGTGCCTTCTTCAACAAGATGCCCGTGGTCCACAACGACGATCCTGTCCGCATCCCGGACCGTTGCCAGCCGATGCGCGATCACAATCGTGGTGCGGTCCTGCGAAAGCCTGTTGAAGCTTTCCTGGATCTGCTCTTCCGTGATCGTATCCAGTGCGGAAGTTGCCTCATCAAGGATCAGGATCTCCGGATCTTTCAGGAAAATACGGGCGATCGAGACGCGCTGCTTCTGCCCGCCGGACAGCTTTGTTCCGCGCTCGCCGACGTAGGTATCAAACCCGTCCGGCATCTCCATGATGTCATCGTAGATCTCCGCCCGTTTTGCTGCTGCCACGACATCCTCATACGAAGCGCCCGGGCGTCCGTAACGGATGTTTTCCAGGATCGTATCAGCAAAGATAAAGACATCCTGCTGCACGATGCCGACCGCCTGCCTGAGAGAGCGGATCGTCACATCGCGCACATCCTGCCCGTCGATGCGGATTGATCCGTCCGTGACATCGTAAAACCGCGGGATCAGCTGACAGAGCGTCGTCTTGCCGCCGCCGGACGGCCCGACCACAGCCACCGTCTCCCCCGCTTTTACCGTCAGCGAAACACCGTCGAGGATCGTTCTTCCGACAGCGCGTTTTCTCTCCGCCAGCACCTCGTCGTCTTCTTCACCTTCCGCAGGCTCATCCATGCCGGCTGCAGCTCCCTGCGCATAGGAGAACGAGACGTGATCGATCTCGATGTTGCCGCCGCTGACCTGCAGCGATGGCGCGTCTTCTTTCTCGGTGATGCTCGGCTCGATGGCCATCACGGCGAGGAATCGCTTCAGTCCGGCAGTGCCGTTGGTAAAGACTTCTGCAAAGGCGGACAGCTTGCGGATCGGCGTAATGAAGGCGTTGACAAACAGCGTGAACGTGATCAGGTCCACATAGTTCATCGAACCCCGCATGATCAGATACCCGCCGAATGCAATGACTGCGACCGGCAGGATACACATAAAGAATTCCTGGCTCGCCTGAAAAGTCGCCATGGCGCGGTAGAAACTCTTGCGGGCTGTCTTATAGCGGTTGTTGGAGCGGTCAAAGCGCTCCAGATCCTCGATCTCATTGGTGAACGCCTTTGATGTCCGGATGCCGGAAATGGACGACTCGATATCCGCATTGATCGAAGCCAGCTTCTTCTTAACATCCGCGGATGTTGTGGTCATATCCTTGCGCCTTCCCATCACGATCAGGATAAAGATCGGAATCAGCGCAGCCACGACAAGCGCCAGCCGCCATTCGATCGTGAACATGAAGATCAGAGAGCCGCTGATCGTCAGCACAGAGATCAGAAGATCCTCTGGGCCGTGGTGAGACAGTTCAGTGATCTCAAAGAGGTCGCCGGTGAGCCTGCTCATAATGCGGCCGGTGCGCGTCTGGTCGTAGAACGAAAAATCCATTTCCTGCAGATGCTCATACAGGGATCTGCGGATATCCGCCTCCACGCGCACGCCGAATGTATGCCCCCAGTAGGTCATCATGTAGTAACACGCGGAGCGCAGAACGTAGAAGATCACCACACCGAACATCAGGATATAGAAGATGCGGTAGGCTTTTCCCGGCAGCAGCTCGTACATCGCGTAGCGCGATACCAGCGGGAATGCCAGATCGATGGCCGCTGCCAGCACGGCGCAGAACATGTCCAGGATGAACAGGTTCATGTGTGGCTTGAAGTACGAGAAAAGCGACCGCAGCAGGTGTGTTGTTTTAGGGTTGTCAGAATGATTGTTTTCAGGTTTCATACGATTACTTCAGCAGAGATTTCTTATCGGTCTATTCTTCGGGAACAGCGCAAGGCATACCGACATGCGGGATCCCGGTGTACTTCGCGATTTCCTCACTCGTCGTCATCAGATCCTCCATAGACAGATCGGCCACATGTTCATGTCCGGTGACGCGTGCGAACATCTGCAGTTCCTTCTTCGTGACGTTGAGGAAGTTGCCGACGCGCTGTGCAGCGGTGTCAACATGCAGGCGTTTTCTGAGTTCCGGATCCTGCGTCGCAATGCCGACCGGGCATCTGCCGTCCCCGCAGATCCGGTACTGCTGGCACGCCGCTGCGATCAGTGCAGCAGATGCGATGGCGACCGCATCCGCACCCATGGCGATCGCCTTGGCAAAATCACTGCTGACGCGCAGACCGCCGGTGATGATGAGTTCAATGTCGGAGCCAACGCTGTCCAGATACTTTCTGGCTCTTGCGAGTGCATACAGCGTCGGCACAGAGGTCGATTCTCTTAAGAACAGCGGGCTGGAGCCGGTCGCGCCGCCTCTGCCGTCGATCGTGACAAAGTCGGGACCGGCGAAGACGCACCACGCCAGATCACGCTCGATATGACCAGCTGCGATCTTGATGCCGATCGGTCTTCCTTCCGAACGCTCGCGCAGCATATCGACCATCGCCTTGAGATCCTCTTTGCTGTTGATCTCCGGGAAACGGCTCGGGCTCTGGACATCCTCGCCCGGTTTCTTGCCGCGCAGCGCCGCGATCTCCGGTGTGACCTTCTCACCCGGCAGATGACCGCCCATGCCAGGCTTTGTCCCCTGCCCGATCTTGATCTCGATCGCGTCGGAGCTCTTCAGGTTTTCATCCGTCACGCTGTACTTATTGGGGATGTATTCAAAAATGTACTTGTAGGCTGCTGCCTTCTCCGCAGGGAGAATGCCGCCTTCACCGCTGCACATGGCCGTCTTTGCCATGGCAGACCCTTTGGCAAGCGCCTCCTTGATCTCAGCAGAAAGTGCGCCGAACGACATATGCGAGATATAGACAGGCATGTCGAGCAGCATCGGCTTGGCCGCATGTTTACCGATGACGGTCATGGTATGAACGGCAAAATCATCATCCATCGGCGCCGGATCGAGCTGTGCGCCCATCAGCAGCACGTCGTCCCAGCCGGCCATCGGCATCTTTGTCGACATCGCCGCGCCGATCGTCTTCCCGCTCACAGCCACTTCGTGGATCTCTTTCATATAGCGGCACGACTCGTCGATACGCGCAAAGGCCGGATCATACGCAAGCGGATTTGCCGGCTTGTTTTCGGCTGCTTCTGCAGCAGGCGCCTGCGGCGCTTCCTGTCCCTCTTCCGGTTTGAAGACCGATGCCGGCTGCATGCAGATCGGACACTCTGTCAGTTCGGCAAAGGACTTGCCTTCTTTTTCTTCATCGAAAACGTATCCGCAGACTGTGCAAACATACTTCATTGCCATACCTCCATTTTATTTTCCAAGCACTTTCTTATAGTTATCCGGATCCGTGTCGCCTTCGGTGTTGATCAGAAGGACGACCGCATTTTCATCCAGTCCCATCTCTTTCTTCAGATCCTGATACTTTTCATCCTTCAGCAGGTGATCCAGCAGTCCCGCAGTGACGGCGCCGGACTCACCGGCTACAACCGGTTTCTCTCCCGTTGCAGGGCCCGCCAGGATCCGCATGCCGTGTTCGGTCACCGCATCATTGCAGGCGAATGCATAGGAAGCGCATTGTTTGATGATATCCCATGCGATCGTACACGGTGATGCACAGTTCAGTCCGGCCATGATCGTTTCCTGGCTGCCCGTTGCTGCATGCGGTTTGCCGTCTCCGCAAAGAGCGGATTCGTAAAAACAGGCCACTTCTTTCGGCTCTACGATGGAGATCACCGGCTTCTTCTCCGGGAATGATGCCATGGCGCAAGCCGCAACTGCACCGGCCATCGCACCGACACCGGCCTGCAGGAATATATGTGTCGGCTGGCTATAGCCTGCCTTTTTCAGCTGCGCCGCCGCTTCATAGAACAGCGTCGTATAGCCGCGCATGATCCACAGGGGAACGTCTTCGTATCCGTCCCAGGAAGTATCCTGGATCAGCAGCCAGCCGTTTTCTTCGGCCAGCGCAGCCGTATAGTTGACACACGCGTCGTATGGCATGTCGGTGATCACGACATCGGCATTGCCGGCATCCCGGATCGCCTGTGCACGCACTTCCACCGTGCCGACCGGCATGAAGACATGTGCCTTGCAGCCGAACAGTTTTGCCGCCCAGCTGACCCCCTTTCCGTGATTGCCGTCTGTCGTTGTAATGAACACGAGTTCATGAATCTTTGCGGCATACGGTTCCCGGAGTAAATCTTCAAAAGCAGTTGCCGCAGGGTCAAGACCGAGCTCTTTGCAGATCATCCTGAACATCGCATACGTTCCGCCAAGACCCTTGAATGCCTTGAGGCCGAACCTGGGCGATTCATCCTTCACAAAGACAGCTTTCACACCGCCAGCGCCGGCCATGCCGTCAAGCGAGACCAGCGGTGTTGCCGCATAGTCTGCGAGGCTCTCGTGCAGACGCCGCACATCAGCGGACTGTTCATAGGAGAATGGTTCATAGATATCTTCTTTTACAGCCGCAGCTGCAGGAAACTGCAGCCATCTGATCTTTTCAACAGACATACTTTGCATCTCCTTTCTATGCGTGGATTACTTCTATTGCATACGTGCGCTTCAACTGCTCCAGCGTCAGTTCGACGGGCTTTGACATCCAGCCGTCGGCAATGCGCAGCAGCCATCCGTCCTTCGTCGGTCTGGCGCCGTAGCAGAGCACATGATGATTGCCGTATTTGGGATGGAACATCAGCTCCAGATACAGATAACTGCCTCTTCTAAGGGCTCTTTCCAGCCTCTCTTCCGTCAGCCTGCCCAGATAATGCAGATCCGCCTGCACGCCGTGCTTTTTCAGACAGGTCTTGATATACGGTTCAGACAGGAAATTAGACGTGCCGCCAAACTTCTTGAAGAGGTCCATATTCATATAGATGCCGCGCTTTGTGCCTGCTTTTGCGACAGACAGGAAGACTTCGTCAGGATCTTCAGAAGACGGGGCCTCCTTGAGCGTCATGATCAGGTTAGTGATGGCGGTCGGCCCGCAGCATCTTGCGTACCCTTTCCCAAGCTTGGAGAATCGCCCTACCGTCAGGTATTGTTCTTTATGTTCCGCCGCGGATTGCTGCTCGACAAGGCGTTCCACTTCTTCCCGTTTCTCGTACAGTACACAGCCGCCGTCGTGGTCGCCGGCCAGAAGATCCCCGGCACGGAGCGCGCGGAACAGCGCTGCATTGAGCGCTTCCTTCAGCGTGGTGTCATTGATATTCGCAGCGGTGTGCGGAGAGAACGGACAGGGCTCCGCCCCGCCGTGGCTGTTGATGTGGAAGAAGCCGCGTCCGGCAGCCAGACAGCCGCCGCTGCTCTTCTCATCCCCGGGGAACGAGATGGCAACAAGTTCGGAATGCTCGCTGCGGATACGGTCCATCGATGCGCGCAGGATCTCCCGCTCTTCTTCGCCGGGTGCAAGGGCTTCGGTTTCTTCGCTGACAGGGACATACTCCACATAGATCACCGCTTTGACGCCGCGCGCCGCCATATCGGTCAGAAAGGCGTCCGAGGTGACTTTTTCGAGATTGTCCATCGTCACCGTGACCGAGATGCCGAACAGGATATTCCGCTCCTTCAGGGCGGCCATGTTCTCCATCTGCTTTGCGTAGATCCCGTCGCCGCGGCGCTCATCAGTATGCGATTCATCGCCCTCGATGCTCATAATGGGCAGCAGATTGCGGCATCGCGAAAACAGTTCCAGGTACTTGTCCCCCAGATAGGATCCGTTCGTAAAGATCGGAAACATGATCTGCGGCACTTTGCCTGCCGCCTCGATGATATCCTTTCTCAGCAGCGGCTCCCCGCCTGCCAGCAGGATAAAACTGACGCCAAGATCCGCTGCTTCATCAAAGATGCGTTTCCACTCGGCCGCAGAAAGCTGCGCCACGGGCTCCGCATCTACAGTGGCATCGTTGCACCGGGAATAACAGCCGGCACAATGCAGGTTGCAGGCGCTGGTGATGCTGGCGATCAGGAACGGCGGCACATGCAGGCCTTCCCCTTCTGCTGCCATCCGCTTTTTCGATGCGCGGTTTGCATCCGCGGCAAAATGCATCATAAAGGCGCTGCCTTTCGGATCTTTCATGGTCGCTTTAAGCGCGTCCGTCACGACACGCTGCACGCCGCTGATCAGATATGTCTGCAGATCAAACTCTTTTTTCATAGCGGTTTTCTTTCGCTCACATTTCGTTTGGATTAACGTGCTTTTGCCTCACTTCTCGTACTCATTCAATATAACATATCCGGGATTGTACAACAACGAGAACAAGCCCTGTTCCATCCTGCCGGTACCGCATCCGGACAGCAAAAAAGCCCTCCGCGGAAGAGAACTCCGGAAGAGCCTTTTATGAAATGTTTTCAGGAATCGCTGAAATGCGTGCCTTAGAGGAATGCCCCGTTGCAGACCTGAATGACCTGCCCTTTGACATGTTTGCCCATGTCGGAGGCAAGGAACAGGCAGGCGTTGGCCTGATCCATCGGATCGCATTCCGGGCCGGGGAAATAGACGAAGTGCTTGCTGTATTCGAGCATCTTCGCACCGCCCGGCTGCTCACCGGCTTTGTTAGCCAGATGCGCAGGTGTGACGGTCGAGCCGGGAGCCACCGCGTTGATGCGGATGTTCGTGTCGATCAGACGCATCGCCACATTCTTCGTCAGGGTGTTGATGGCGCCTTTGGAAGAGGTGTAAGACGCCCCGCAGAACGGACGCTCGCCGTTGACGGAAGAGATGTTGATGATGCAGCCGTCGTTCTTCGGCAGGAACACCTTAAGCGATTCTCTGATGAAACGGAACGGACCGAACACATTCGTCTGATAGACATGCTCCAGCCATTCGTCGTCGGTCTCGTCGATCATTTTCTGCTCTCCGATGGCCGCGTTGTTGATCACGATGTCAAGGTCGCCATAGACATCAAGTGCCGTCTGAATGACGCGTTTCACATCGTCCAGGTTCTTGTTGTCCGCCACAACGCCGGTGACTTCCAGTCCCTTATCGCGGATCTGCTGCACCGCCACATCGAGCTTTTCCTGCCCTCTTGCGGTCATGACCACGCTGGCGCCTTCACTGGCAAACAGTTCTGCCATGCTGTATCCCATCCCGTAGCTGGCACCCGAGACGATGGCCACTTTTCCTTCCAGCATTTTTTCTTTCATGATTGTCCTCCTCGTATTGCTATTCCAGTGTGATGCTGACATCGCCGTCTGCGAGCAGCGCCTCCATGTCTTTCTGTGTGAGATCGATATGTCCGAGCCTTGTATAAGCCCAGGAGTTCGACCCGTAAAACACCACGATCTGGTTACTGCTGTACAGCACGATATCCCCTGCCTGTGTGGTCGTCTGCTGATCTGCGGAAGGCAGCGTTTCGCCGATGCTGCCGACCTGCTCAAACCCGCCGTACATAGACAGCTCGATCGTGCGCGGGCATAAGTCTTGCAGCGCCTCCACAGAGTCATTGTCTTCCCAGGTAACCGGTACTTCTGTCTCACCGATCAGTAATCGCATTGTCTTTTCTCCTTCTGTGCTTTTGTCGTCCGCAGTCTGTGGTTCCTCTTCGTCTTCCTTTTGTGCTGTGGCTGTTTTCTCAGTTGTTGCAGCAGATATCTCTTCTTCAGAAGACGCCGCCTGCTGCGCGGTGCAGCCCGCCAGCAGTATGACGGACAGCACCGTGATGGCTGCAATGAAACAGATCCTTCTCATGCGGTCCTCCTAAAGGGCAGCGCCGGCGCTCTTCAGAGTGGTAAGAAGCGATGCCGACTTGTTCTCATCACCGGCCGCTGTGAAAATGCCCATGTCTTCCAGATGCAGATACGCAAGGAATGAATTCTGATAGGCATAGATGGCCCCGCCATAGACGCCCGTATCCCCCGAGGAGAGCAGCAGCGCAGCTTTCTTCAGGTTCTTCGGATGGTCCAGCGCGTAGATGCGGTTGATCGCGCACTGCAGCTGCCCGGAGAACCCGTGATAATAGACAGGCGATGCCAGCACGATCATGTCCGCTTCGTCCAGAACCGGATAGATCTCCTGCATGTCGTCTTTCTGGACACACACGCGGACCTCCTTTGTGTGGCAGTACTCACAGGCCAGACAGCCGTGGACATTCATCTTACAGATATCAAAGACTTGCACGCTGTGCCCGGCACTTTCCGCACCGGCCTGATAGGCTTCGATCATCGCCTTCGTGTTGCCGGCCGGCCGCGGGCTGCCGTTTAATACAATGATGTTCATTTCAGATACTCCTCAAAGAATGTCTCGACTTCGTCAAAAGGAATGATGTCCTTCTGATCGTACAGGTCGACGTGGGTCGCGCCGGGTACAATCACCAGTTTCTTATTGTCGCCCTTCAGTTTTTTGAACGCGTCTTCCCCGAAGTAACGGGAATGCGCTTTCTCGCCGTGGAGCACCATGACAGCGCTGCGGATCTCGTCCGCATACTGCAGGATCGGCATGTTCATCAGCGACAGCGAAGACGTGATGTTCCAGCCGCCGTTGGAGTTCAGCGAACGCGGATGATACCCGCGGTCCGTCTTGTAGTATGCATAGTAGTCTTTGACAAACCATGGCGCATCGTCCGGCAGCGGATCCACGACGCCGCCTGCCAGCGCATAGGTGCCGGCTGCGTAATCCTTCGTGCGCTGCTCGTTCATCGCCTTTTTCATCTCATATCTGGCGTCCGCACTGTCCTGCTCGTCGAAGTAGCCTTTGGCAGCGATGCGGGTCATGTCATACATGGTAGAGGCAACGGTCGCCTTAATGCGGGTATCCATGGCCGCCGCGTTGATGGACATGCCGCCCCAGCCGCAGATGCCGATGATGCCGATGCGTTCCGGATCGACGTCCTCTCTGTTGGACAGATAGTCGACAGCCGCCGAGAAATCTTCGGTGTTGATGTCGGGCGATGCGACATACCGGACGCTGCCACCGCTCTCGCCCGTAAAGGACGGATCGAAGGCGACCGTCAGGAAACCGCGCTCCGCCATTTCCTGTGCGTACAGGCCGGAGGACTGCTCCTTGACCGCACCGAACGGACCTGCGACAGCGATGGCCGCGAGTTTTCCCGCCGCCCCGACGGGCTTGTAAAGATCGGCCGCCAGCGTGATGCCGTAACGGTTGACGAATGTCACTTTTTCGTGATCGACTTTTTCGCTTTTCGGAAATACCTTGTCCCATTCCTGTGTCATCTGCAGGGCTTCTGTTTTCATCATGGCTTGTTCCTTTCTGATCAGTGATCTCTTTATATGGCAGCCTGCTCCCGAATCAGCCGGTCGAGTCTGTCCACCTGTCTCTGCTGCTCATGCAGCTGCTGCATACATGCGCAGCGTTGTTTCTTTAACTGGCTGAGCACATCCTCCTGCCTGCCGGCTTCCTGCAGGGCCAGGATCCGCGTGACATCCTGTTCCGTGCATCCTGCGCCGTGCAGGATCTGTCTGAGTGTTTCGGTATCGTATAGCATTGCCGTGCTCCTTCCTTCTGCTTACAAACCCATCCTACACACTTGCGGAAAGTATCGCTAATGGTTATAATTCATATCATGTTATTCCATATATGAATATCAAGGAATCGCTATGGAAATACGCACATTACGGTACTTTCTCACCATCGCCAGAGAAGAAAACATGACAAAAGCGGCCGACATCCTGCATGTCAGCCAGCCCACTCTATCCAAACAAATGAAAGCGCTTGAAGAGGAACTCGGCAAGAAACTCTTCACCAGGCACAGTTTCAGTATCCGCCTGACAGACGAAGGCATGCTTCTTCGGAGCCGCGCCGAGGATCTGGTCAGTATGGCGGACCGGATCGAGCAGGAATTCGTTTCGCTGGATGATATCACCGGCGGGGATCTGTATCTCGGCCTCGCGGAGTCCTATCAGATCCGTCTTCTGGCGCGTGAGATCAGAAAGATGAAGCAGCTCTACCCCCATCTGCACTACCACATCACCAGCGGCGATACCGAACAGGTCATCGATAAGCTGGACAAGGGCCTGCTCGACTTTGTCGTCCTTGCCGAAACGCCGGATCCCGCAAGGTATGCGTCCCTCCCGTTCCCCGAACCGGATGTCTGGGGCGTGATCATGCCGGCAGACGACCCGCTCGCACAAAAAAGCGAGGTCACCATCGATGACCTCGCCGGGCTGCCGCTCTTTGCTTCCGGACAGGGCTGGCGCAATGAGATCGCCGCCTGGGCCGGACAGCGCGCGCCCGAACTCCACCTGGAAGGTGAATTCCGCCTGTCCTATAACGCCTCGCTGTTCACAAAAGAAGGACTGGGGTATCTTCTCACCTTTGATAATCTGATCGATACCTCTCCGGAAAGCGGCCTTGTCTACCGCCCGCTTTCGCCAAGACTTGAGTGCACGCTTTATCTCACGTGGAGCCGGTTCCAGAACTTCTCTCCGATCGCAGAGCGATTCCTGAAACAGATCCGAACTGCCTTTCAAGCCTGAACCAAAGCCCCCTCTACGCAGAGAGTTACTTTTTATGCGATTCCATATAGGCATCGTAGAGTTTCTGGTATTTGATCGCGTGGTACCGCTCGCCCGTGATGCCAAGGTGCTTGTTGTCGATCGTAAAGAGCAGCGTCTTGCCGAAGTACAGCATGTCCATCGCGATGATCTTCTCAAACGGGAAGACCTCCCCGTTCATCTCCAGCCGGTCCTTGTAGCCAAGCACTTCACCGTCGAAGATGTCGATCTGCCGGTGGTCGTTCGTGACCAGATACAGTTTGACATTCCTGTCGCCGAAGATGACCGCATCGTCCGGCTTCTCTTTGATATAGGCTGTCGTCTGCTCTTCCGCCCACTTGCCCCAGTCGTAAACATTGTCGTAGACGAGATCCTTGCCCTCGAGGAATCCGTCCTCCCTGTAGATGCCGCGGTGGCCGCACTTTGTGCAGTAGAATTCGTTGTCCGCCGTGACCATGGTGTCGAATTCCCCGCAGACCGGGCATTTGACCAGATAGTTCTCAAGCCCTTCCGCCAGGCGTTCTCCTTTGTACAGGAATCGCTCTTTGCGCTGCCTTTCGTACGCATTCTCGTGCAGATCCGTGTTGATCGCGTCCAGCAGCTGCTCCGCGGACATCGCTTTGACTTCTTCCGCGGTATAGTGATGGACGATTACCCCGCGCACCGGGCCGCGGCGCACGGTATAGGCCCACCTGGGAGCCACAAAATAGCCTCCTTCGATGCGGTACGTCACAAGTCCGCACTTTGCCATCTTGACGATCTTCGCCGCTGAGAGCGGCAGTTTGATGGTCTCTCCGTTGAAGGAGCGGCTGCCTTCCGGGAAGATGATCACGTTGTTGCCGCGCTTTACGCGCCGCGTGATCTCACGGACGACTTCGACAGCCCCCGCCCCTTTGAATTCAAAGATCGGATGCTGCGCCCACTCGATCAGGCCGCCGATCTTCGAACGGCGCAGATGCTCGCCGGCTACATAGTACATGTGCTGCGGGAATGCCCGCGCGACCATGATGATATCCGCTTCGGTCAGGTGATTCGCCATGACGATATACGGCTCATCGGTCTTCGGCAGTTTATCCGTCTGGAACTGGTATTTGCGCAGCGGGAACCATGCGGCCGCCCGCGCCGCCTTATAGAGCAACGGGTAACGGCGTTTGTCCTGCTTCGCCGCTTCCTTCTCTTTTGCTGTCATTTCCTTCTTGTCTGTTCCTTCTGTTTTCATCCTGAACGCCTTCTTTCGCAGTCAGTTCCGTCATAGGTCAGCGCACTGCGCTTTATCAATATGGCCAGCAGCCGACCCCGCAAAGCATGGCGAGCAGCTGCATTTCTTCCACGATATCATCCATCGCAATGACAAAATGCGGTTCCCAGCCGTCTTCGACCGCCGTGTGCACGAGCTGTGCAGCGGGCCGGTCGGGCTTCACGACCAGGCTCGTCCCGTGATACTGCCGCGGCCGCTCCAGTGCTTCGCCGCCTGTCGTGAACAGCCGCAGTGTGCCGTCTTTCTCCCGGCCGATCCGCAGGATGCTCACACGCTCGCTCCCCCTGCAGCCGAATTCCATCGTGGGGCCGATCCCGCGGTTGCAGTGTACACCGACCGCCGGCCCTTCTTCTTCGCAGGCCAGCGACGGGGCCGCCATCCCGCAGTGCCAGAACGTGATCGTTCCTTCCTTCTCATCGACCGCCGACGGATCGCCGAAGAAGACCGCCTTTCCGGACAGCTTTGCGGCCAGCAGCATAGTGACTGCGCCAAGCGTATCGCTTTCGCAGGAGGCCGGGATCCCCAGATCTCCGAGCATGGACAAAACGGTGCAGACCGGTGTGCCGTATTCGGTAAAGCAGTCCGGCCAGCAGCGGCTGGACAATGCCGCGATGTTCTCCGCATCCGCATAGTCGCGGTAGGCTTTCATCAGTGCCGCATAGCCTTTCTGATTCTGTTCCGGAAGTGCCGTAAAACCGGGCAGCTTCTCTGCGGCTTCCGCCAGGTATCCCGCGAGTGCGTTCTCCGGAATCGCCTTTGCCCGCGCGAACATTTCCTCGAGAGGCGTCTTCTGCAACGTCATCCCGAACTGCGCCTTGAGAGCCGTCTCCTCGATCTCACCGAACGAGAATCCTTCCGGCGGCTCTCCGACGCGCAGGATCTTTTTCCCTTCGATCTGCTGCCGGCACGCCCAGGCACGCATATATGCCTGGAGTGTCCTGCGGATGTCCGGCTCAGAGGGGTTGCCCATCACATGCCGGTACAGGACTTCCCCGTCCATATACAGCCGGTTCGCCGCTGCGAAGGCCCCCGTGAGTGCGTTCAGTTTGAGCCTGCCGCCGTCCGCAGCCGGATCGCGCAGCGTCCAGATCAGGACGGGCGCTTTCGTGTGCGCCAGAAGCTTTTCTGTATATCCTGCATTCGCAAACGTGACGTTCTGCAGGATAACCAGGGACGGATCCTTGTCGCTCATCCAGGCATCCACCTCAGCGGAACTGAAGAGGATCCCCTCCGGTATCTTGAGAGTGCCTTCCTGCAGGCCGGCTTCTTCCGCCAGACTGCGCAGCAAAGCGCAGGTGTCCCGGAACGCCTGTCCTGCGGTTTCCATGTGAAATGTGCCGACGCCAACGGGCACATATACGATGCTGAAGTCTGTCATAGATGCTTGTTGTCTTTCTCTTATTGTTCTGTGTTCTTATGCCTTGCCGGTCTTTTCAAATCCCCGGGCGTTGTCTATGTTCCAGAGTGCCTCGTAGGTAAATCCGGTCACGCGTTCCAGGATGTACCGTTCTTCTTCGGTGGCGATGGTCTTGTTTTCCCCCTTCCGGCGCGCCAGATCGCGCTGGACAACACCGAATTCCTTCTTGCCGAGCGGGAACTTGAATACAAGGATGAGCGTCAGCACCATCAGGACGACCGGTGCGAAGACATAGATCAGCGCGACGCCGTGCTGCGTCGCCGCCGTCTGCCGCAGGCCTTCATTGGCCAGTTCCTCGTTGTAGCCAACGATGGCCAGCAGGATGCCGATGACCGCCGAGGAAAGCCCCGTCGCGATCTTCCTGATAAAGGTCGCCATCGAGGAGCAGATGCCCGGACGGTGGATCGTGGTGATGAGCTCGTCCACATCCGCCATATCCGCCAGGATCGCATAGATCGTCACGGACGAGGCAGCGGTCCCGAGACCGATGATGAACGACAGCACGAGGATGATCGTAAAGTTGACCCCTTCGTACGAGAATGCCAGCAGCACCAGCGTCGCCAGGATGCGCAGCGGGAATGCGAGCCGCACCGGCATTGTCTTGGACGTGCGGTTCATGATCGGGTTCAGGATGATCATGCCGATGAACTGGGCGACCAGGATGACACCCATCAGGATGGTGAAGTTGCCGCCGCCGTAGGCATTCAGAACATCATCGACATAATAGACCGCGAGCCCTGTGACAAAGTCCGCCGCGCCCTGCCCGCACAGGAAGATCAGGATGAACATCCGGTAGGTGCGGCTGCGGTAGACCGTGAAGGACTCGATCGTGCTCTGGATGAACGGCTCCTTTTTCACGCCTTTCGCGTTCTCCCAGGTGCCAAAGAACGTGATCAGGATGCTGACCGTGAAGATCACGGCAAAGAGGATCGCCACGCGGAAGTACTGCGTCGGATCCGTGTTGTTCTGGATCATGATCGTCGGGATGAGGCCGGCGATGATCGCGCCGAGCGTCGAGAAGATCATGCGGATGCCTGTGAACTTGCCGCGCACGACATAGTCATCGACCATGTCCGGCAGCAGCGCATTGTACGGCACCATGACGATCGTAAAGCCCGTCGAAAACAGCATGTACATCACGACGTAGAAGACGTACTGCCGCAGGACCGTGCCGCCTGAATAATCAACCCACAGGCACACAAAAGTAATGGCAGAGATGAAGCTGCCTATCAGAAGATAGAACCGCTTCGGCCCGAGCCGGCTCTTTGTGCGGTCCGTGATATTGCCCATGATGGGGTCTGTGATGGCATCCCAGACTTTGCCGATCAGCGGGATCGTCCCTGCAAGCGCCGGACTCATGCCCAGCGACTTGGTCAGAAATACCGTAAAGAATGTACTGATAACGATGAAAGCCCCGCCGCCATAGATATCCGCCATGCCGTACGCATACATGGAAAGATATCCCGGCCTTTCAGGTTTTTTCATAATGGCGCCCTCTTTGATTGGTCAGATGTTAAGAATCTGTTAATATCATACCACATTTATAGGGTGCCATGGGTAAGATGGAAAACTTTGGACATTAGTCAGATTTTCACCATCGCTTCACGGAGCGATTCTACATAAGAACTGCCCTTCCTGATAAACACAGGCGGTGTGCCGAGCGGACAGCGGACCGTATACCTGCCGCCGTTATACCACTCCCCGGTGAACAGATGCAGCCAGATATCGTCCGGCAGAAATACGGTTCTTTCCTCCGCACCTTCTTCCAGCACCGGCGCCACGAGAATATCCCGGCCAAGCAGGTACTCATCCGTCGTGCTGCCGGAGAGTCCCACGGGATAGTGATACTCCAGCGGACGCATCACCGGCATGCCGGCGGTATAGTACTGCTCAAGGGCATCGGTCAGATAGTCTTTCAGCGCGGTATGGATCCTGCCGAACATGGCCAGATGGGACAGGGTCGCCTGTGAATGATCAAACTGCGCGTTCGCATCGGGCCGGTTACCTTCATGCAGCCGCATCAGCGGAGAGAAACAGCAGAGCTCCGTCCACCGCATGAGCAGCTCTTCGGAACGCCGCATATCAAAGATCGAGGTATAGCCGCCGATATCGGAGTGGCAGACACCGATCCCGCTCATCCCGAGCGACAGCGCCGCCGGGATCACGGAGCCGATCCCCAGCGACAGAGACCAGTCCACGTGCTGGTCGCCGTTCCACATCATCGCAGTCTGCCGGATCGTGCCGGTGTGTCCTGCTCTGGTAAAGAAGAAAAGTTCGCCTTCTTTGCCGCACTCTTCGATGGCTTCCCGGTTCATGCGCGCCCAGATGGCCGGCCAGTCGTTGTGCACCTCCAGTGCCGGAACGCCGCTCGCAAGCACCGCGTCCTGCGGCAGATACTCGCCGAAATCCGCCATCCATCCGTCCATGCCGATGCCGATCATGTTGCGTTTGATGATGTTCTTATACCATTCGTAGGCCTCGTGGTTCGTGAAGTCAACCATCGCCGCAGGGAATGTCGTGATGGTGACCATGTAATCGCTCCCCTTCGGATCTTTCACGCAGTAGCCCCTGCGCGACGCTTCTTTATACAACGCGCCTTCCGTCGCCATAAACGGGTTGATATAGCCATAGAAAGAAACGCCCTGCTGCTTCCAGGCGCGGATTTTTTCGGGCAGATCCGGATACAGATCCTGATCGTACTCCCAGTTCCACATGACCTGGTAACCGAACCTTGTCTTTCTGCAGCCGCACCAGTCCTGGCACCAGATGCCGTTCACAGGCACGCCGTTTTCCATCGCAGTCCTGATCTTCTCATCGGCTGCTGCGGTCCCTTCCTGAGATGCCAGGATCACGCCGTCGAGCAGCCTCTCCGGGATACGCGGCTGCGTGCCGACGATGGACTGCAGGCCTGCTGAGCGGCCGGCAAACGTATCCGCTTCGCCGTAGTACAGATCTACGCTTTCTGTGTCCGTCAGATGGATCACAAGCAGCGTGCGCTTCGGCTCCCGGAAGTCAAACTCCATATACCCGCAGCCGTCCACATGCAAAAAGTACCCGCAGTCCGACTGGCATGTGGGCTGTGCATAATAGGACTCGTAGCGCCCCGCACCGAGTTTTCTGTCCGGGCGGGGTCCTGTGATCCGCTGCTGCAGCATCTTCGCCGCGATGATGCCTGCATTCTGGTGTTCCGCGACCCAGATCCGGATGCGTTCGCCCTTCAGATCAAACGCTGCGAATGTCTCCCCGCACCCGAAAACCTGTTCTTTCGCAGGTACCGGGAAAGAGATGAACAGGCGGTTCGCATTCGTGCCGGCAAGGTCTAGATGCAGATGCCGGATCCGGCAGAGATCGCCTTCCCTCGTCGTGACCGACCTGTCCTCCATGGACAATATCCCGTCTGTCATAGTCAGCGGGTCTCGCAGCGTATAGGCGCCGTTTTTCTCCAGCGGATTGAGCGGCCGCTTATGGCTGATCTCATCCCTGTGGCGGAAACTCCCCTGCCGCATGACGGCAGACGCTTTCCCTTCTGCGATTTCAAATGTCCACTTCCGGATATCCATGTTTCCCTCTGCTATTGCATTTCGTGTTCTTTATACCAGGCCGCGTAATTGCTGATCATCTCGTCGAGACTGACCTTCGGCGCGTAGCCCAGTTCTTCTCTTGCTTTTGTGATATCAAACACCTGCGATCTGCCGAGCGTGCAGATGTTGTATCTCGTGATCATCGGCGCCGTGTTGTAGATATGCAGCGCCTTGAAGAGCGATTCCATGCCGCCGGCCAGCCCGTACATCGCCCTGAACGGCAGCTTGCGGTACTTCACCTTCATCCCCAGCGCACCGAACATCCGATCCGCCAGATCGGTCAGCTTGCGCGGCTCGCCGTTGGTGATGTTGTAGACCTGCCCCAGCGCTTCGTCTTTCTCCATGCAGAGCCGCAGCGCCAGCGCCACGTTCTCGATGCTGCAAAGGTCCACAATGATCTCACCCTTCTCAAAGAGCGGAATGCCGATCGTCTTGTTGGCATTGCTCAGCACCGGCAGCATGTTCTGGTCGCCGACGCCGCACAGACCGCGCGGGCGGATGATGGCGTACGGCACTTTGTCCTGGCCGCGCACCAGCTGCTCTGCAAGGATCTTGCTCTCGATGTAATGGTTGAGATGGTTGTCTGTATTGTAATCCGCCTCGGTGATGTGCAGATTGTTCTCCATCGCGTAAGCGCTCGGCGAAGACGTGTAGACCAGCCGCTTGACGTGGTTGATCTGACAGGCGGTCAGCACGTTGCGCGTGCCTTCCACGTTGGTCTTGATGAACGGCTCGCGTTTGCCCCAGCCTTTGAGCAGTGCCCCGCAGTGGATCACGTAGTCGACGCCTTCGGTGGCTTTTGTAATCGCTCTCAGATCGCAGAAATCGCCTGTATAAACCTCGATCTGCCCCCAGGCGGGTACCAGCTCCGTCTGCTCCTTTTTCTCCGCAGAGAGCGATTCTGTGAGCGCCTGCAGTTTCTCCGGATCGCGGCCGAACGCCACGACATCATAACCATGCTCTGCAAACTCTCTGACAGCGTATCTGCCTAAAAATCCATATGCGCCTGTAATGAGTACTTTTGTCATATCCCTGATGCCTTATCTTTATTTAATGTCAATGATGCCCGTGCAGCCTGCCTGATGCAGACAGGTTGCTATTGTTTCGTCCGGACCCAGAGCAGCAGATTGTCCCTGCTGATATACCGGATCTTCCCTTCCGCCTCGAGCCACGCGAGGTACGAACGGATCGTGCTGCCGATGAGCACGTACTGCGCCAGATCCATCAGCAGGCCGTACTTGCGGAAGACCTTCTGCAGGATCTGATCGACCGACAGCGGCTGTTTCAGGATTTCCAGCAAGCAGTCCCGGATCTCATAGATCTTGTCCATGTTCTTCTGCACCAGTTCACTGATATCCGCCGTCACGTCCGCATGTCCCGGCACGAACAGCGCTGCCTGCATGTGCCTGGCTGTCTCCAGCGTTTCCAGATACGCGCCCGCATCGACGAGGTACGGGATCTTGCTGCGCCGCGCCATCGCCTGCTCGCTCAGCACGAGGTCCGCCAGATACACGACATCATCCGCTGTCCGAAAACCGGCCATATTAAACCAGTGCCCCGGGAACGGCAGAATCTCCCATCCTTCTGGCAGAACGTCCTTTGTGAGCGGCAGCGCCCGGCTCTCCTCTGCCAGAAAGACCTGCCTGCGCAGGCCCATCGGCGGAAAGCCGCCGTAGAAGAACGAGGTCTCCAGGATGGGATGGTTCACAAAGTCACACTCCAGATCCGGTACGTAGATCGGGCAGCCTGTCTCCTTCTGCAGGTACGCATTGCCGCCGATATGATCCGCATGCGAGTGGGTATTGAACACCGCCTGCAGCGACCATCCTCGTTCGGTGATGGCCCGCAGTGCGCGTGCGCCGTCATCGTCGTCAAGGCCGCTGTCGATGAGGACCACTTTATCTTCCGCAGTCTTTACGACACCGATCTTCGTGATGCCCGGCAGATAATAGCTGTTTCCTTTTGCCTGAATGAGTTCTTCCATGTTATTTGTGTCTTCTTTCAGTTATTCGTGACTGTACATGTCCGCCGCAGATGCAGCCTGTACACGCTATTCATTGTAGCATATCCGGCACGCAAAAACAGAGCGATTCCGAAGAATCGCCCTGCCGGATTGCTTTCTTTTAGAATCCGACAAGTCCGCGGTGCCCGTAGACTTTGCAGGCGTTGAGGGATGTCTCCAGCGCTGTGAATTCTTCCTTCGTCAGCTGCACATCCGCTGCGGCTATGACATGCAGGGACGCGTATCCATACCGATCTCAGACAAAGAGGCAGCTGTCACCTACTGGGTCGTGTGCCTCGCACAGGAGCAGAAGCAATACCGGCACATTTTCAGTACAGTAAGAGGGACACTGCTGCGCAGTGCCCCCGTATAAGCTTACTCGCGATTTGTTCGAACTGCCGGCTCCGCAGTGCGTCTAATACCTGTTGTGCACCTTCTCCGCAAAGCACATCATGTCTTTGACTTCTATTTTCGTACCATTGTCCAGCACAGCGGTCCCGCTCATCCGGCCAAAGACCTGGTGCTGATCTGATACCAGCACCTTGAAATCCAGATCGGCTGCCCGGTCGAGCACCGGCACGAAGTCCATCTCAAAACGACCGTCCGAAGACGTGAAGGTCCACGGATCCGTGTAGCCGCTCTCCGGGATGTGGAATGTCACATCGTCCAGTTTGTGTACCTTTCCGTCATAGAACAATACATTCTCCGTCGCCGCGGATGTATTGCCAAAGCCGTACCCGATATTGAAGCCGAACGCATGCCCGTCGATATCCGCATTGCCGGAGCCCCAGTACCAGGTATTGTCGTAGGTCCAGACGCCGCGGCCCCAGTCGAGCGTACCAAAGTCCGTCGCCGGATCGAATTCATACCGCTTGCCGTCGTATTCCATCCAGCCGGAAGCACGCATGCAATTGATCTTCTGGTTGTAGTAAAACGCGTGCTTTTTATCCCAGGGCGTCGCGATGACCATGCTGTCCATGTCCGGCTGTTCCAAGACGATGTCGCAGTCGAAGGGCTTCCCTTCATGGAATCGCTCAAAGTGACACTGAATGTGCCGCTTTCGGCCATCTGTATCCCCTTCCGCAGAAGGGCTGTCCGGCGATTCTACCTCAAAGGTCATTGCCAGACGTTTATCCACATAGGAAGTCAGCCCCGCGCCGCTGTCAGAAGGAAGATGCAGCTTTCCCATCGGAAAGGCATTGAGCACTGTCTCCGTGTGCTCCCAGGGCGATTCCCCGAAGACGAGCAAAGACACGGACTGCAGGCCGATGTACCCGTCATCCGAGATCGTGAACGCACCGGCGAATCCATCCGACAGCACCAGATAATAGTCCCACTCTTTGATGCGGAGCTTCGGCGCCTTAATCATAGACCGGTCGTACTGCTGCACAAGTAACCGGGACCAGCCCGGCTCCCTTAGTTCCCCCTTTTCATCCAGAAGAAGCTGTCTTGTTGTGACTTCATGATTGCGTGCCATCATCCACCTCCGCGGGTTCTTCTGCAGCACCGGCTTCTGCATCGCGCCGGTCGATATGTCTTTTGTGTTCCAGCCATGGCATTAGGTATGAATTATAAACAAGATCCAGGATCGCGACCACCGGGATCGCCAGCAGAATACCGATAATGCCGAACATATTGCCGCCGACCACAACGCCAATAAGAATCAGAAGCCCGGACACACCGAGCGAATTGCCGAACAGACGCGGCTTGATCACGTAGCCGTCTGCGAACTGCAGCGCCACGGTGAAGATCAGGAATACCAGCGCATGCACGGGTCTGACCATCAGCAGAACGAATGCACCGATGACGCCGCCGACAATGGGTCCGAAGGTCGGGATCAGGTTGGTGATCGCAACGATCACAGATACCAGACCTGCGTACTCCATCCCGGCGATGGTCATAAATATAAAGTTGAGTATGCCGATGATCATACAGTCGATCAAGTTGCAAACAATGTAGCTGTTGAAGATGGCGTGGCACTTCTTCAGGAACACCATCAGCTTATCGTACCGCTTTATGCCGCAGGACGCACGCAAAAGTCTGCATGACCCTGCGATCAGGCGCCGCTTGTCCATCAGGATATAGACGGAAAAGATAAACCCGATGACGACCGTCACGATGCTCTTCCCTGCACCCAGTGAGGTCGCGAGGATGCTGTCAAGGTTATCGGTGATAAAGCCAGAGATCATCTCCAGCAGACTCTCAGAAGAGCTCACAAAACGGCTGATATCAAGCTTCGAACCAGTAAGCCCCAGGTTTTCGATCAGCCGGGTCAGCGAAGCCACATACCCGTCCAGGTTCTCCGAGAATGTTTTGACACTGTCGATGAGCTGCGGGATCATCAGGACAAAGACCAGGGACAGCACCAGGAGTACGATCACAATGGCCAGCACGCTGGATAAGACCCAGCGCAGCTTTTCCTTTGCGATTCCTTTAAACAGTTTTCTTTCCAGAAAAGAAGCCAGCGGGTTGATCATATACGCAATCACCACACCGTAAATCACGGCACTGAAATAGCCGATGAACCGGCTGATCCCGCCCCATACGCTGGTAAACTGTGTGAGCACCACATAAAGGACAACGGCAATACATGCCGCCACCGCATAGGGATACCATTTTGCTTCTCTGAATGAACGTTTCATACCCTGACCCGACACTATCAAGTTCTTTGGAAATATGCCAAATGCATAGGATAGACGTCTATCCTATGTAAAATATTAGCATATCCGTTTCTTACGTTCAATTATTGAAGATACTGCGCGCACGAAAACTCATTCCGTACGTCTGCCGGGTAAAGCGGTGCTCCGGTATTCTCCGTAAGAGAAAAAGACAAGTCCGATCCAGATCAGGACAACCGCGATCAGCTGCACCTGATCAAACGGTTCCCGGAAGAGAAATACGCCCAGGATCATGGAAAGCGTCGGACTGACATATTCGGTCAGCCCGAGTTCGAACATCGTGACCTTCTGGGCTGCCGCAGCGAACAGACCGAGCGGAACGGCTGTCAAAAAGCCGCACAGCATCAGCAGGCCAAACTGATAGGGCTGCCCTTCCGCCAGCGCCCCTTTGCCGCTGCATTCCAGATAGAGGATCCATGCCAATGCGGGCGGCATCAGAGCAGCGGTCTCATACACGAGTGACACCAGCGGCGGCAGCGTGACCGTCTTTTTGATGGCCGAGTAAACAGAGAATGTGATGGCCAGTCCGAGCGGAATCCACGGCAGCCTGTGGAAATGGACCAGCAGAATGATGACACTGCATGCTGCCAGGAGCAATGCCGCTGCTTTAAAGCCGGTCATCTTTTCACGGAAAAAGAGGATGCCGAACAGGCAGACCATCAGCGGCTCGATATAGTACCCGATGCTGCTGTCTATGACATGGTCCGCATTGACCGCCCAGATATACGTACTCCAGTTGGCTGTCACGATCACCCCGGCCGCAACGCAGCGCAGCGCCATGCGCCTGTCGTTTTTTAAAGGCGCCAGGATTTCTTTGATCCCAACGGACCGCATGGCAAGCAAAAGAGAGCAGACAAACACCAGGACGATCCTGTACAGAATGATCGTCCCCGAGCTGATCGGCACCAGTGATTTCCAGTACCCGGGCAGTACGCCCCACAGCATCATGCATCCGACCGCCGCAGCCAGTCCATTGCGGTGTTCCCGTTCCATCGCGTTACGCCATCTCCTGTCTGTGCAATCCTGCTTTGCAGGATCAATAACAACTGCACTTTATCATATCGGCTGTGTGCCCGGGATGCAATCAAAACATAAAAAACAGCTCCGGGGAATGCCCGAAGCTGTCTCTTGGAACTCTTCGTACAGATCGCTATCCGATCCTCGTCAGAAGGAAGATCAGTATGCCGAAGCCTAGTGCGATGCAGCCGCCGATCAGAAGACCGGCCGCAAGACCGCCTTTGATCATGGCATTGCGCTCTTCACGGGTGATAACCGGCGTATCCTGATAATAATCAGGTTTTCCGCCGTCGTCCTGCGGCTCCTGAAAGTCAGGCCTGTCCTTCCTGCGGCTTTTACCCAGTCTGTCAAACTGCGGCACCAGCAGCGGCTGCCTGCTAAGGTCGCTCATGTCCGCGATCACGCGGCCGTCATCGTCATCGTAGCGGTCTTTATTCGACACCGAATGCCTCCTTGACATCGTCGTACAAATGGCACACGACATAGTGTCCCGGTTCGATCTCTTTCTGCTGCGGCGCTTCGGTCTTGCACTTTTCCATGCACTGTGCACAGCGCGTATGGAATTTGCACCCTTCCGGCGGATTGGCCGGGGAAGGAATGGAGCCGGACAGCACGATACGCTTCATCTTGACGTTCGGATCCGGGATCGGAATCGCCGAGAACAGCGCCTTCGTGTACGGATGCAGCGGATTCTTGAAGATATCCTCTGTGTTGCCGTACTCGACCAGGTTGCCCAGGTACATGACGCCGACCGCATCGGAGATATGCTCGACGACGGACAGGTCATGAGAAATGAACAGATACGTCAGGTTCATCTGCTCCTGCAGGTCTTTCAGCAGGTTGATGATCTGCGCCTGGATCGATACGTCCAGCGCGGAGACCGGCTCGTCGCAGACGATGAATTCCGGATTGAGAGCGAGCGCTCTTGCGATGCAGATACGCTGGCGCTGGCCGCCGGAGAACTCATGCGGATAGCGGTCCTTGTGGAACGGCTGCAGGCCGCACTTGTCCATGATGTCGTCCAGATAGTCGTTGTACTCCGCCTTGGACACAAGATTGTGTTCTCTGACGGCTTCGCCGATGATCTCGCCGACCGGCATACGCGGGGACAGCGAGGAGAACGGATCCTGGAAGATGATCTGCATCTTGGTACGCATATCATGCATTTCCTTGTTGGTCAGATCGTAGACTTCCTGCCCGTTGAACAGGACATCACCTGCCGTTTTATCACCGGAAAGACGAAGGATGGTACGGCCGGTGGTCGTCTTGCCGCAGCCGGACTCGCCGACCAGGCCCATCGTCTTGCCGCGTTCCAGGTTGAACGTGACACCGTCGACCGCCTTGACATAGCCGGATACTCTGCCGAGCATGCCGTCCTTGATTGGGAAGTGCTTCTTCAGGTCTCTGACCTGCAGGATGTACTTCGGATCGTAGATCAGAGGCGATTTCTGTTCTTCGCCTTTTTTGCCGCCCTTCTTATGCCTTTTGTCAGCCTCGCCGGCATCGGGCTGGGAAGTGATGAAGTCGGCGTGTTCATTCAAGTGCTGAACAGGATTGCGAACACTTTTCGGATTGTTATCCATCGTTACTCCTCCTTCCCTTCTTCATAGTACCGGTAGCAGCTCACAAAGTGTGTCGGCGACACCTGGATCTGGCACGGATATTCGCCGTCGCACTGCTCGCCGAGACGCATTTCGCAGCGGTCTCTGAAGTAGCAGTAGTTCGGCATATTGATCGGATTCGGGACTTTGCCCGGGATCGAATACAGTTTGTCGACTTTCTTGCCGACGACCGGTTTGCTTGCCATCAGGCCGATCGTGTACGGATGACACGGATGCGCGAAGATTTCCTCCGCTGTGCCCTTCTCGACGACTCTGCCGGCGTACATGACGACGACATAGTCTGCCATCTCCGCGATGACACCGAGGTCATGCGTGATGATCATGATTGAGCTGTTGATCCGGTCTTTCAGGTTTCTGAACAGGTCGAGGATCTGCGCCTGGATGGTTACGTCCAGGGCTGTCGTCGGTTCGTCTGCGATGATCAACTTCGGATTGCACGCGAGTGCGATCGCGATCATGACACGCTGGCGCATACCGCCGGACAGCTCATGCGGATACATCTTGTAAACGCCTTCCGAGTTCGCGATGCCGACCAGTTCGAGCATCTCGATCGTTCTGGCCTTGATGTCTTCCGGTGTCTTGCCCTGCCCGTCATGGAGGGCGATGACTTCATCGACCTGATCGCCGATGCGGAAGACCGGGTTCAGGCTGGTCATTGGTTCCTGGAAGACCATCGAGATGTAGTTGCCGCGCAGATGCTGCATCTGCTCGATCGGTGTCTTCGTGATATCCCACGCTTTGTCGCCCAGATTCAGGCGGATCTCACCGCTGACGATCTGGCCCTGTGGACGCTGCAAAAGCTGCATGACCGACAGGCTGGTGACGGATTTGCCGCAGCCGGACTCGCCGACCACGCCGACAGTCTTACCCTGCGGGACTTCGAAACTGACACCGTCGACCGCCTTTGCGGTACCGACATCCGTAAAGAAGTATGTGTGGAGATCATCGATCTCCAGCGCGTTGGCCGGATCCTTCATCTCTGTGAGATACTCACTCTCCGGCACATTCTTGCGCTTATAGCGCTTTTCAAATTCATCGGTGATCTTTCTGTTTTCCTTCGCGATGCGGCGCGACTCTTTGGCGGAAAGATAGCCGTCATTCTTTTTCTTAGCCATACTCTTTCCTCCTTCCTAGCGCTTCATCTTCGGGTCAAATGCATCGCGCAGACCGTCACCGACGATATTGAACGCCAGAACTGTGACAAGCAGCAGGATGCCTGCAGGGATCCAGATGAACCAGTAATTTGTCAGAACGAATGTATCGTTGACGTCGTTGATGATATTGCCCCACGAAGCGAACGGGAACCGGACACCAAGTCCGAGGAACGAAAGAGTCGCCTCGAGGATGATCGTCTCGCCGAGGCCCATCGTCATGTAGACGATCAGCTGCGGGATGACGTTCGGGATCAGGTGTTTGAAGATCCTTCTCGGCACACTGATGCCGCAGGCTTCTGTAGCAGTCATGAATTCCTGCTCGCGCAGGGACAGGATCTGTCCGCGGACCAGTCTTGCAATACCAGCCCAGCCAAGGAAGCCGAGGATGAGCATCAGGTATATCATTCGCGTCAGAGACGGCAGGTTCGCCGCATCCATGGCCGCACCGAGGATGATGATGATCGGCATCGACGGTATGCAGTAAAACACGTCGACGATACGCATAATCAGGCCGTCGATCCAGCCGCCGAAGTAGCCGGAGATACCGCCCATGATGACGCCGAGGATCGCCTCGATGAAGACGACGATGAAGCCGATCATCAGGGAGATACGGCCGCCGTACATCAGTCTGGTCAGCATGTCCATACCGTTGCGGTCAGTGCCGAGCCAGTGCGCCTTGGACGGCGAGGAGTACGTATCGAACACCTTTGTATCGATCTCCTGCTTTACATCCCAGGCTTTGGTGGCTGCATCATACTTCAGAATGTATTCTGCAGTGACACCGTCTTCGCCGGTATAAGTGAAGGACTCATCACCTGCTTCGACCGCTTCGATCAGTTCGTTCTTGAACTCACGCGTGAAGAAGACGTCCGACATGACAGCCTTGACAATATACTCACTGATATAGGCCTTTTCGGTACCATCTTCCGTTGTGATAACGCCGTCTGCGCCAAGATTGTAATTCACACCTTCAGAAGTGAATGAGGTCTTCTTCTCCGCTCTTGCCTTGAACGCATCATACGTGAATTGGAAGGAGCACGGTTCTATTGTTGAAGAGTTCACCAGTTCCTTGCTGGCGATACCAACAATCTCTCCGTTGCATGTGATCGTATAGATGTCCTTGTCGATCTCATCCAGCGTATAGGAATAGCCGTCATAATCAAAAGACTTGCTTCCTTCAATAATTGCCTTCAATGCCTGCGCATGTGTTGAACTCTTGAACAGGTCGCTGTTACCGACCGTATAGCGGAATTCTTCGTTGTGCAGAACACCGGCATAGTCCTTTGCCTGTACGTCGGTCCGGTAGAACTTCTGATCCTGTGCGTACGGTGTGATGATACCGCCGATATACGAAAAGACGAACATCAGCAGCAGGATGATCATACCTGTGACGGCCAGACGGTTTCTGAAAAACCGCTTTGCTACCAGTGCACCAGGCGACAGCACTTTGACACGTCTGTCATCACTGAGGGAATACTGTTCTTCTTTCTGTTCATTCTGGACGGAGGTCATTTTTTCTTTTTCGTTATCCATTCTGTCAGCACCTCCTTCCCTATGCGATCCTGACACGCGGATCAACGACCGCATACAAAATGTCTGCGATCAGATTGCCGAGCAGTGTCAACATGGCTGAAAATACCAGGAAAAACATCGA
The DNA here is from genome assembly GCA_902790905.1 of uncultured Eubacteriales bacterium. Lineage (GTDB taxonomy): Bacteria > Bacillota > Clostridia > Peptostreptococcales > Anaerovoracaceae > RUG13615. The sequence goes on along the minus strand of CADATO010000015.1, from coordinate 21,752 downwards.
GAACGGGATATCGCCAGCAATCATCGAATAGTAAGATGCAAAGCCGATTCCCGGAATTCCGAACAGCGTTTCGGTAATCAGAGCACCGGAGAACAGTCCCGGCAGTGAACTGCCGATGATCGTGACGATCGGAATAAGAGTATTCCGGAATGCATGGTGATAGATAACCTTGCGCTCGGACAGACCTTTGGCACGTGCTGTCCGGATGTAGTCCGCGTTGAGCACCTCCAGCATATTCGTTCTCGTGTAACGCATCAGTCCGCCCATGCTGACCACGACAAGAGTGATGATCGGTAAGATCAGGTGATTCCCTTTGTCCATCAGCTGACCGAACGTGGATAACTGGTCGTAATTGCGTCCAACCAGTCCATATAAGTCAAACCAGCCCAGTTTGACGGAAAAGACAAGTTTAAGCAGCGATGCAAAGAAGAACGTCGGCAGCGAGATGCCTGCCAGCGCGATGACAGAGATCGTATAGTCTGTCTTGGAATACTGTTTTGTCGCTGCGATGATGCCAAGCGGGATCGCGATCAGGATTTCCAGAATAAATGATATCAGTCCCATTACGAAAGACAGCCAGACCGTATCGTTGAACTTCGTCAGTACCGGTACTGTCCATTTCCAGCTGTCGCCGAAATCCCCTCTTAACATAGAGCCGAGCCAGTGAAAATAGCCCGAAATAATGCTGCCGTCCAGATTGTACAGAGCGGTCAGCTGTTCCATCCATTCCTCGTAGCTCTTAGAGCCGGGAGCCATGGATTTCTGCCGTGCGATCGTCTCCACATAGGAGGTCGGCAGGCAGCGCATCAATGCGTAAATGATAAATGCTACAAAAAACAAAATGACGATCGATTGCAGCAATCTCTTGACAATATACTTTCGCACGGTGTTACCCCTTCAAAATCAATGTATGGAGACAGGCAGCCATAAAACCGCCTGTCTCCCCTTTGCTGTTATGCGTTGAAAGTTATCAATAAGATTACTTCAGCTCGATCTTTTCGATCTCATTCAGCCATCCATAGTAAGTTGTGATATCCGGTGTAACGGTATCCATATTCACTCTCTCAGGCGAGAAGATAATCGCGTTCTGTCTCTGATAAACAGGAATCTCGACAGCCCAGTCAACGATGATATCGAGGCAGGACTTGTAAACAGCCTTTCTGTATGCCTGATCGGAGTTCGTACGGGCATCCATGATCAGTTTATCGAGTTCAGGATCTGTGATGCAGTACTGGAAGTTGGAACCGCCCTGTCCTGCACCGCCGAACGGGTTCTTCTGAACAGTCTCATTGCAGGGGCCGTTGGCCGCATCCGAGTAGTAGATCTGATACATATCCGGATCCGGTGTTGCCTGCCATGCAGCGCACCACATCGGAACGGTATGCGCATCAAGACCATCCCACAAATCAGAGGAGTTCGCGAGGTCTTTGACATTCAGCGTGATGCCGATTGTCTTCAGCGCATCGCTTGCCAGGTTGAGCATCATGAAGGACGGATGATCGCCCTGTCCGTCAGCCGGGATCCAGACTTCGTATTCAAGAGAAGCGCCTTCCGGAGCCGCAGTGACCTTACCGTCGGTGACAGTGTAGCCGGCAGCTTCAAAGTACCCAAGTGCAGCTTCCAGTGCAGCCGCATCTTTCTGCTCGTCCGTCATGTCGGATGTATAGATATCATTACCGTTAACATCCTTGGAGAATGCGATCGCATAGTCCGCATCGGTCGGCTGCGGTGCCGCCCAGGATGTATTGGAAATCGGGTAGTTGATAACAGATGCCGTCTCACCATAGTAGGAGTCGACTGTCACATCACGATATCTGGAGAAGACTGTGGCCAGTGCTTTTCTCAGATTCTTGGAAGCATCCGAACCCGGATCACCGGCAACGTTCACAGAGTATGCGCTGATACCAAGGTAACCATAACCGAGGTTGTCAACGGTATCTGTGACAATCTTGTCGCCGCTGATCTCGCCATTGCCGTTCTCTTCCTGGATCGCCTTCATGGTGTCGACGGAATAGGACGGGTCTGTGATATCGATGGTGCCGGTGATGACACCGTTCAGCTTATCCTGATCCTGGGACTCCAGGAACTGGACGTTCTTAGTCTTCGGTGCGCCGAGATAGTAACTGTCGTTTGCTTCGAAGGAAACGACGCCGTTCTCGAACTTGACGAACTTGTAGGGACCTGCGCCCATCGGCTCGGTTGTCTTTTCACGGACACTGGACAGATCGCCCTTGTCGAAGCCGAATTTGTTGTTGTCATAGTCGTATTTTTCAGGATCGCCATAGTAATGCATCGGGCAGATCGCAACGCCGAGCTGGTAGACAGCCGTTGCATCAGCATGGTCCAGCGTGACGCGGACGCTGTAGTCGCCCGTCTTCTGGATGCCTTCAATGTGATCAGCGGACTTACCTGTCTCAACACCAACATTATATGTATCATAGTTCGGAACGAGCTGGTCAATGGTCTTGTCAGCCTGCTCGGTGCCGATCATAGTAGCGTAGTCGCCGTCATAAGCTTTCAGCATCTCAGCAGCGAAGTCTTCGACTGTGGCATCGTCTTTCAGTTCATAGCCCCAGTTGGCTGCACATTTTGCAACGCTGTCGCCTTCTTCGTTGTAGCCGTTCGCGATGCAGAAGTCAACGATATCCTGCGCCAAAGCTACTGCACCGGCATCCAGGTCTTCCCAGAACTGCTTCTGTGTCGCTTCATCCCAGAGGGCGAAGTCCGTGTTGTCTTTGCCTGCAGCAAACATCAGGTTGAACAGTGTGTCCATACCGGAACGATAGTCTGCCATGCCCTTGATCGGCTGTGCGAAGAATGTGGAAGATCCGTCATAGGTCGGGTCGGACAGAACGTACATCGAAAAGATAACGTCATCCGCCGTCAGCGGTTCCCCATCCGAGAAGGTCATGTCTTCACGCAGGTCAAAGTCATAATCGACAGTACCATCTTCATTCTCGGTGATGGTCAGATCTGCAGGACCAAAGTACTCATAATCCGTTCCGTTATACGGACGGGTCTCGCCGGTCTTGCCTTTTTCAACGATGGCGCCTTCTCTGTCCAAGTTGAGCAGAGAAACGGATGTCATGGTAGCAACATCCTGGTCATACGCTGATTCTGCAAAGAACGGAGAGAACTTACTCGAGAAGTTCGAGTATCCAACGACAAGAGGTTTGTCTCCGCCGCTGGCGCTTCCGCATGCCGTGAGTGCCGCCGTTGCGACCATCACCAGCACGAGGACCAGTGCTAACTTCTTTTTCATTTTGCCATTCTCCTTTCCAGCAAAAGAACTTGATATACTTTGTTGGCATATGCCAAACAAAAGCAATGAAGATAAGTCCGGATGTACATGTACATCCAAAAGGGAGTACTCCCTTTTATGCAAACGAAAGAGAACTACCCCCTCTCTTTCTTTGCTTGCTTCTTTCTTGCTTATTCGCGATTTCTTTCTTCACAAATCACCCATGGATATTTATCCAAGATTCTAAATTATACCAGTATGGTGCGCCTGTGTCACGCTTTTACCCATCTAATTGTCATAAAGAATTTTTCATATCCGACAGCCGTTGAAGCGATCAACACCTTCAGCAGCGGATAGGCAACTGCGGCCAGCAGATGGCCGCCCGCGCCGTGGCGGATCAGATAGATGACAGAAAAGACCATCCCGGTCAGTGAAACGATCACCAGCATCTTCGACGCCACCCCGATCTTCTCGGTCATGGGCTCGAGCGCATAGGCGCGCACTTTCCCCTTCCCGGCGATGACCTTCACCGCCTGCCAGCAGATCGCGAACAGGCAGCAGACCTCTCCGATCAACGGGATGATCACAGTGAATGACTTCGTCGCATTGTCCGCATCGATGCAGCCGGACAGAATGATCAATACCGCAAGCATCACGGTCCCCGCAGTAAAACTGATCAGCGTCCGTTTCCTCTCAACAGCATCCCCGGCGATCCGGTAGTGCCCGCCTGTATAGACCAGCGTACCGTCCTCATTCCGTTCGACATCATTTACGTGCTTAAATCTGCCCATTTCGAATCATCCTGTTTCTTAGAATCAACTATCAGTGGTTCTGCTACTCGATCCCGGCAAGATCGTATGCATCGAGCCAGGCCTTTGCCTTCTCGCAGACACCCTTCAGCGTTGCCGCTTCGAACGGGCTCTCCATGCCGGCATTCGCCAGAAGCTCTGTAAAGACGCGGCTGCCGCCCTGGTTGGTATACGCCATGTAATGCTCCCACGCACCTTCGTAGTCATCCTGCATCATCGCCCAGAATTCCAGTGCGACAGTCTGCGCAAGACAGTAATCAATATAGTAGAACGGTACGTCGTAAATATGCGACTGCCGCTGCCAGCCCATGCCTTCCGCGTAGAACGGGATGTCCCCGTCAAGCCGCAGCCACGGCATGTAGATGCCCAGCAGTCTCTTCCACTCCGCATGGCGTTCCGCCGGCGTCATCTCCGGATGTTCGTACACACTGTGCTGGAAGTGGTCGACCATCGTCCCGTACGGGATGAACATGAACGACTCCGCCAGGTGTGTATACCGGAACTTTCTGCTGTCCTCCCCGAAGAAGTCATCCGCGCTCTTCCATGCAAAGAATTCCATACTCATGGAGTGTACTTCGCAGCCTTCCATGCCCGGCCAGATCGTATCCATCGGCACGCGGTGACGGTTGGTCCAGTCCGCGAACGCGTGTCCCGCCTCGTGGGTGACCGTCTCCACGTCATCTCTCGTGCCGTTGAAGTTCGCGAAGATGAACGGGACGTCGTAGTCGTAAATGGACGTGCAGTAGCCGCCGCCCTCTTTGCCTTCCTTGGCCAGCAGGTCCATCAGTTCGCCGTCGAGCATGGTCTGGAAGAACTCGCTGGTCTGGGGCGAAAGGTCATCGTAGAATCGCTTTGCCGCCGCCACAATCGCATCCGCATCCCCCTGCGGCTTCGCATTGCCGGAGCGGAACATCAGCGCACAGTCGGAGAAGCTCAGCGGATACTGCAGGCCGAGACGTTCCGCCTGGTTTCTTCTGATGGCATCCGCCACAGGCACAATGAACTCGCGCACCGCGGCGCGGAACTTTTCGATGTCGTTGCGGTCATAGCAGTTGCGCGTCATGCGGTAGTAGCCGAGCTCCACAAAGTCTCTCAGACCAAGCTTCTGACTCATCTCGTGGCGCAGCCCGACCAGTTTGTCGTAGATCTCATCCAGTTTGTCCTGGTGGTCCTTGTACCAGCCGCCTTCTGTCTTCCAGGCAGCCAGTCTGCGTGCGTCGTCTTTATCGTTCTTGCAGGGCTGGATCTGCGCGATGGTGTAGGTCTTCCCTTCAAAGGGGATCTGGGCGCTGGCGATCAGCTTGTCATATTCTGTCGTCAGATCGTTTTCCTGCTGCATGAGCGAAATGATTGCAGGTGAGAAGCTCTTCTCCTCCAGCTCTGCGTTCTTGAAGATCACTTCGCCGAATTCTTCTGCCAGCTGCTCGCGATACGGCGTCGCCAGCAGCGCCTTGGTCCACATCTCGCTGTATTCCATCAGTTCGGGACCGGCCGCATTCCAGAATTCGACCTCTTTGTCGTAAAACTCGTCGCGCGTATCGATCGAATGGCGAATCTGCGCCAGCGTCGCCATGGACTCCACGTGGCGCTGGATCTTGTCGTATTCGATGAGGATCTGTTTCGCCTGCTCCGCGTTTTCCGCTGCGCGGAACGACTCAGCGCAGCCCTTGATCTGCGCTTTGGCGGATTCCATATCGGGCCGTTCGTACGGCATGTCTTTAAATTTAAGCATTGTATTCCTTCCTTTTGCTGTCGTTTCAGATGGTCGGTATCACAGACTTTTTACAGCCCGTATACTTCCGAATATTTCTCTGTCAGATAGTCGATATAGTACTGCGCATCAAACGGCTCGCCCAGCACGCGGTCCAGCACCTGCGCCGGTGTGTAGAGACTGCCGTACTGCCAGATGTGCTCTCTGTTCCAGTCGTTGACCGGCGAGAAATCACCCTTCTCGATGCAGGCGTCCACATCCACCGTCTCCTTCATCTTGGCAAAGAACTGCGCGCCGTACGCATTGCCAAGCGCATAGGACGGGAAATACCCGACCATGCCGCCCGACCAGTGGCTGTCCTGCAGCAGGCCGTGCTTGTCATCCGGCACATCCACACCGAGGTACTCCTTGTACAGGCGATTCCACTCGGCAGGCAGGTCTTTGACCTCCAGTTCCCCTGCCATGACGCGCTTCTCCAGTTCGTAGCGGATCATGACGTGCAGGCTGTAGGTCAGCTCATCGGCTTCTGTACGGATCAGGGACGGCTCCGCCTTGTTGACGGCCAGGTAGAACTCCTCCGCTGTGCGGCCTTCCATCTGTTCCGGGAACAGTTCCTGCAGTTTCGGGAAGATATATTTGCAGTACGCTCTGCTGCGGCCGATGATGTTCTCGTAGAAACGGCTCTGGCTCTCGTGGATGCTCATCGCCGTGCCGCCGTCCAGCACCGTGAACGCCAGGTCTCTGGCCGAGCCGGTATCATACAGCGCATGGCCGCCTTCGTGGATCACGCTGTACATCGAGCAGACAAAGTCGTCCTCGAAGTAGTGCGTGGTGATGCGCTCGTCAAGATGCGAGCCGAGGCTCGTCGTGAACGGATGCTCCGTCGTCGACAGTCCGACATGCCCGAGGTCGAGACCCATCTTCTCCATCAGGTAATAGGACAGCTCTTCCTGTTTGGCTTCCGGGAAATGCCCGTAGCGGATGCTGTCGTCCACCTGCGGCTTCTCCTGCGTTTTCTTGAGAAGCGGCACGATGCTGTCGCGGAGTTTGCCGAAGAACGCGTCGAGCGTATCTTTGGTGAGCCCCTCCTCAAACTGGTTGAGGCAGTGGTTGTACGGATCCATATCCGGGTGGATATACCCGGCGAATCGCTTATTCGTCGCAAAGATCTCCTCCAGGATCGGACGGAACATCTCAAAGTCCGAAGCTTCCTTTGCCTTGTGCCAGACGTCGTCCGCCTTCACGAGCAGTTCCTGATAGGCAATGTACTCGTCCATCGGGATCTTCTGCATCTCGCGGATGTCCTTCAGCAGCAGATAGACCATCCGCTGTTCTTTCTCATTCAGTTCCTCTTTGTGCGCATCGAGGTATTCCAGCAGCGCCACTGTTTCTTCGGATGTGCCCAGGCGGTACACTTCCTCCGACAGGATCGAAAGAGTGATGCCGCGGTTCTCCGCCGTCTCCTTCGGTGCCCCGGTCGTGCCGTCGTAGTAGATCAGGCCGATGGCGTGCTCATAGGCAGCCATCTTGCGCTGCAGTGCCATCAGTTCCTGTTTTGCGCTTTCCATGGTCCATTCTTTCATGTTGCGGTTCCTTTCCGGTTGTAGAATGTCTTTCGATTAATTGTTTACGATAAATAATATATAGGCAACTCACATCAACCGCGCAGCAGATAAGCCATCAGCAGCTGATACGTGTTTTTCAGACCATCCACGTGTGTCCGTTCGTACCCGTGACTGTTCGCCGTGCCGGGGCCGATTGCGGCATGGCGGATATCATAGCCCGCCAGTACGCTGCCGTCACCGTCTGTGCCGTAATGCGGCGTGAACACATCCATGACAAAGTCTGCACCGATCTCGATCGCGACCTCCCGCAGCTCGTTCGTCATCTTCCAGTGATACGGGAAGCGGGAGTCCATCGCAAAGATCGACACTTTATGCTCATCAGACGTCTGGTCCGGACCGGTCGGTGCGATGTCCACCGCCAGGATGTCCTGCACGTCGTCCGGCAGCCAGGCGGTCCCGTGCCCGATTTCTTCATAAACCGCAAAGTATGCGTACACCTTGCGCGGCAATTCCACCTTGCCGTCTTTGATCGCCTTCATGGCGGTCAGCATCACAGCCGCCGCAGCCTTGTCATCGATAAAGCGCGACTTAAGGTATCCGTTCGCCAGTGTGAAGCGCGGCTCCAGCGCAATGATATCACCGGTCGTGATGCCAAGAGCCTCGGTATCCTCTTTAGACTTCACATCCTCGTCGAGGACAACACAGACATTCTCTCTGAAGTCCGGCAGCACCTTGCGCAGCTCATCCTCGGTGACATGGATGGAGTTTGGTGTCCGGCAGACAGTCCCTGTGTAAACTTTGCCAGTACGCGTATGAATGCGGACGTTTTCAGTCACGCAGTAAAACGGATACAGCCCGCCGACCGCCGCCACGTTGAGTGTGCCGTCCGGATTGATCTTGCGGACCATCAGCCCGATGTCATCGAGGTGTGCCGTCACCGCCAGTGCGTTGCCTTCTCCGCCGAGATCTGCGATCACGCCCCCTTTGTGCGTCGTGTGATACGTGTAGCCGAGTTCTTCCAGAATGTCACAGATTGTATGCTGGATTTCCTCATACTGCCCGGTCGTGCTGTCGACAGCAATCAGCCGGCGGAAGATATTCAGGCAATAATCACTGTCAAAGACAATGTTATCAAGCTTCATATGTGTCAGTTCCCTTTCTGTAATAATGGTGTTATCCCTATCTGTCTTTCTTTATCACATCCGTATGCGTGCAAGGCAGGTCACCGCATGGCGATCAGATCCGGAATGGTCGTCTCAAAGTCGACGCCATACCATGACTTTTTCGGGTTTTGCATGGTGACTTCGATGGTGTGTGCCGTGTAATCCGCCGCGATGCGGATCGCATCCGTCCAGTCCAGTCCCTTCATGACTTCCCCAACGAATGTGCTGGCGAACAGGTCGCCGGTCCCGTGGAACTGCGCGCCGACCTTTTCGTTCTGATAAGAGAAGTAACTATCCTTCTCCCTGTCGTACCCCATGATGCCGGTCTTTCCGGGCTCCAGAGACACGCCGGTCAGGATGCTGACCTTTGCACCCAGCGCATTGAGTGCCTGCAGCATCTCCCTGACATATTCCTCATCATACTCTTCTTTATAAGGAAGACCGGTCATAAAGGATGCCTCTGTGATGTTGGGCAGGATGATATCCGCACCGGCACAGAGTTCCGTATTCTTCTTCGCATAGGCTTCATCAAACGCCGGGTACAGCACGCCGCGGTCGCCCATCGCAGGATCGACGATGATCAGCGTGTCTTCTCCGCCGAACATCCGGAAGAGCTCCTTCATCATGTCGATCTCTTCCTCCGTGCCCAGATACCCGGTGTAGATCGCATCGAACTTTACATCCTGGCTCTGCCAGTGCTTCGCGATCGGCATGATCTGATCCGACAGATCCTTGCAGGTGAAGTTCTCAAAGATCGAATGCGTCGAAAGAAGCGCCGTCGGCAGGATGACCGTTTCCGATCCCAGCGCCGAGATGACCGGCAAGGCGATGGTCGTCGAGCACTTCCCGAGGCACGAGATATCCTGTACTGTCAATACGCGTTTCATAGTATTCCCCTTTTCCCTGATCCAGCGGATCTATTTCTCATTATTCTCCGTCAGCCGGTACTCCCAGCTGCACGCGCAGGTCTCATCCTTTACATCCGGATAGCAGCTCAGGCAGCGGCAGGAGATCCTGTCGTCGATGGCCCTGCCAAACCCGGCATATTCAAGCAACCCCACCGGGCCGCACGGATGATACGGCATGCCTTTGCGCTCCCTGGCCGCCTGCACGCGGCAGACACGGATCGTATAGACAAGACGGTCGTCTTCCAGCGCGGTTTCCGCTTCCACGATATGCGCCATAAACCGCAGCTGCAGTGCCTGCTCCAGCCCCGCAAGCCCCGGATGCTCCGGAAGGCCGAGGAATCGCTTGATCCGCTGCGCTTCCGCAAATGTGAAGCGCTCCCACGCATTTGCATCGTGCGCGATCGCCGCATCCATGCCGTCTTTCTTTTCGACAGACTGAAACCAGACCCCGTCCAGTGCCAACGAATCCTTCGCATACAGCTCAATGAGGTCGATCAGTTCTTCTTTGGAATACTGCAGCAGTTTGTCCCGTGTTTGCATGTTCTCTCTTTCGTTCGCGCGCCTATCACAGGCGCATCGCTATCATTATACCATCTAATAATTCAAAAACAATCTGCTGTACACTTCGAGGACAAATCTATCGTCGTGATTTTTGAAGGACATCCCCGTCAGGTCTTCGATCTTCTGCAGTCTGGCGAGCAGCGACTGTCTGTGGATGTGCAGCTCTCTTGCCGTCAGGCTCGTGTTACAGTTGCAGCGGAAGTACTCGGCGAGCGTCTTCATCAGTTCCATACTGCCGCCCGCTTCGTCGTAGTCAAACAGCCCCTGCAGGACTTCCTTTGCATCCTGCCCGATGAACGGCTGTGCGGAGACAGCGGACATAATGCGCAGTTTCCTGGCTTCCTCAAAGAACACGCGCTGGTCTTTTTCCCCTTCGCAGTAGGCGGTCGCGATGAGCGATTCCTCGAAGGCGGACTTAAATCCTTTTTCACCCTCAAACGACTGGCTGATCCCGCAGTGAAACTGCACCCCCGGGATACGGGTGCGAATCTGCGCCAGCCACTTGTCAAGATACCGGTTGACGCCGGCTGTCCCGTCTGAAGTGTATTCCAGGAAAGCGATGAAGCGTCCCCGCTCTTCCCCGGCGATGACCTCCACCTGCTCTGCGATGCTGAGATCGACGGCATCGTCCACGATCTCGCCGGCGTTGGTGATCACCGCGTGCTGGAGGAAGCGGCTTGCAGACACTGGCTCCACCATGATCGCGATGAATCGCTTATTGAGGGTGAAATGCAAAAAACCCGCCTCCCTGACGAGCTCATCCGTCATCGGTTCCCGGCAGATCCGCAGCACAAAGTCATTCTTCAGGCGCTGCCGGGTGACAGCCTCGACCCTGCGCTTATTGAACCAGAGTGTCAGTGGATACGACACGTACTGCTTGACGATGGCGCCTGTGTCTTCCGTGAGTTCTTCCTCCTCCTGAATCCAGAGCTCACCGAGTTTCGCGTCATTGATCTCGATATCAAATACAAAACTTGCTTTTTCAAAGCCTTCTGTCCGGCACAGAACCTTGCCGTACCTGTCCGCTGCAGCGGCCTCTGCTTCAAGGGTTTCTGCAACCAGCGTGATTGCAGCCACCAGATCTTTCCCTTCAAAGTAAGCGTTGAACATGCGGCTCTGCAGCTCGACATAGTCGGCCATGCGCGCCGCAAGGATCGCTTTGCTGATCTTCGCCTGAATGTCTGTAAAATTGAGCTGCCAGTCGATCCTGATCAGCGGCAGTTCCATAAGCTGGGCAAAAACGATCGCATCCGGCGGGATCGCATGATCGACAGCAAAAGAAAAGATCACTCCCGCCGCACCGGCGTTGAAAGCTTCCTCCACGATCCTGCGGCAGATGGAAGGATCCTCTTCGCAGCCAACCGCAGATGTCAGCACCAGTTCCCCGGGTTTGACGAAAGCCTCCATCGGCAGTTCATGCACAAAACAGGAACGGATCACTTTCGACGATGGATCTGTCCCCGGTGTCATATACTCCCACATACCAGGATCTGCTGCTTTTAGCAGATCTGCAACTGTATATTCCATTCTTTCCTCCATGCGCAGACATATTGTACGCCATACACTTTACACTATGTAAGGTAATTTTTCAATAAAGTACTTGTATTCTGTAAGTTGTTACACCTGCTTGCCGGCGGTAAGATAAAGACACAAAAGGATAAGACATCCGAACAACGTAAAACATAGATCATCAGCAGGAGGTAACAAAATGTCTAAGGAAATGAGAATGGAAAGAGCATACAGAGAAGCAGCTGCCCTGACCGGCTTCTGCAACTGGGACGAAGAAGCGCGCATTGCAATGATCGAGAACAGCATGGCGGCTGAACTCGGCAGCGATGCAAACAAAGAAGAAATCAGCCTGTTCGCTGAGGAACTGATGGATGCTGCTGAAGAAAGACGCATCCAGGATTTCCCGATCAACGTCCGCATCTGATTTAACCTGCAGATACCAGCCCCGAATAATTCCTATACGATCATAAGAAAACCTTCCGCATCCAGGGCGGAAGGTTTTCTATTAGCATTCATCATATTGATCAAGAAAACTATGCAGGACGCCTTTTTCCTTGTATCCCGGGAAGGTGTCCAGGCACACATCATGGATGCTGTTGAAAATGCTTTTCTCTATGTCGGGATCTTCCTGTTTCAGTTGTGCGAGCAGCGCTTTGACAGCCGCACGTTTGGAACCACCCGCCGTGTCGCAGTCCGCTTCTTCCCCGTCACGTCCGGATAGCGGACAGCCGCAGCGGATAAAGGACAGACCCTGCGACGCCGCAAAGTCGATGACCGCCTCTTCGTGCACACAGTACAGCGGGCGGATGAGTTCCATCCCCTCAAAGTTGGTGCTGTGCAGTTTTGGCAGCATCGCCTGCAGCTGGGAACTGTAGAACATCCCGAGCAGCGTCGTCTCGACAACATCGTTGAAGTGGTGCCCGAGGGCAATCTTGTTGCAGCCGAGTTCCCTGGCCTTTTCGTACAATGCACCGCGGCGCATCCTGGCGCAGAGATAGCACGGCGCCCCGCCGCTTCTTTCCACCACATCGAAGAGCCGTTTCTCGAATATCGTGACCGGAATGCCAAGCAGCGCCGCATTCTCCTCGATCTTCCGGCGATTCTCCGGGCTGTACCCGGGGTCCATCACAAGATACGACAGAGTGAACGGGATCTCGCTGTTGCGCTGCAGGATCTGCATGAGTTTGGCCAGCAGCATGGAGTCCTTGCCGCCGGAGATGCAGACGCAGATCTTATCGCCTTCGCTGATCATCTGATACCGCTTCAGGGCCGTGATGAACGGTACCCAGATCGTCTTACGGTACCGCTTTGTCAGGGTCTTTTCCAGATTTGCTATGCGGTTGTTCTCTTTCGCCAGTTCTGCCACCGTGCGTTCCTCTTCGTTTCATTCTGCGGCTTCACGTCTTTTGCCGCGTTTTCCTGTCATGTTTCGCTGCAACCATTTTATTATATTGCAGACCATCTGTCATGCAATCGCTCTTACAAGAAGAACAATTGTCATCCGCTTCTTCTTTTTCTTCCGGCTTTCTGTTATATTAGAACTTGCAGATTACTGAACAGCATTTGCGAAACAAAGCAACTGAAATAGAAAGGAACAAGACATGACAAACATCACGAAAGATATCTATTACGTCGGCGTCAACGATCATCAGATCGATCTCTTCGAAGGCCAGTTTGAGGTCGAACTCGGCATGGCGTACAACTCCTATCTCATCATGGATGAGAAGATCGCCGTCATGGACACCATCGATGTCCACTTCACCGACGAATGGCTCGGCAACCTCGAAGAAGTGCTCGCCGGCAAAACACCGGACTACCTGGTCGTCCATCACATGGAGCCGGATCACTCTGCCAGCATCGCTGCCTTCGCAGAGAAGTACCCGGATGCGAAGATCGTCTCCAGCATGCAGGCGTTCCGCATGATCGGCCAGTTCTTCGGCACTGACTACAAAGAGAGACAGGTCGTCGTCAAGGAAGGCGATACGCTCGAACTCGGCGCCCATACCCTCTCCTTCATCACCGCTCCGATGGTCCACTGGCCCGAAGTCATCATGAGCTATGACAGCACGGACAAAGTCCTGTTCTCCGCTGACGCATTCGGCAAATTCGGTGCCAACGACGTTGAGGATCCCGAAGGCTGGGCATGTGAAGCACGCCGCTACTACTTCGGCATCGTCGGCAAATACGGCCAGCAGGTCCAGGCAGTCCTGAAGAAGGCGGCTGCACTCGACATCGAGATCATCTGCTCGCTGCACGGCCCGGTCCTCACCGAAGACCTCGGCTACTATCTGGACATCTACAACACCTGGTCGTCCTACACACCGGAAGACAAAGGCGTCACGATCGCTTTCACTTCCGTCTACGGTCATACAAAGGCAGCCGTCGAAAAACTCGCAGGGATGCTGGAAGACAAAGGCGTCAAAGTCTCCGTCCACGACCTCGCGCGCATGGATCTGCACGAAGCGATCGAAGATGCGTTCCGCTATGACCGCCTGATCCTCGCTTCCACCACCTACAACGCGGAAGTCTTCCCCATGATGAAGCACTTCATCGACAACCTGACCGAGCGCAACTACCAGAACAGAAAGATCGCGTTCGTCGAGAACGGCTCCTGGGCACCTGCTGCCGCGAAGTATATGAAGGGCATGCTGGAAGGCTCCAAGGATCTGACCTTCGCGGAGACAACCGTCACGATCAAGTCCGCTCTCAACGCGGACAGCGAAGCGGCACTCGCTGCACTGGCGGAGGAAATGGCTGACTGATTTTTCCATCCGCACCAGAGCGTGTGAAACGACATACCGGAACAATACAAAACTCCCGCAGCCTGGCTGCGGGAGTTTTTATATAACCAGATGAAAACTGGCATTACTCTGCTGCGAGTGCCTGCCCCATCTGAAATGCTTTCCGGCAATACTGCGGGAAGACCTCATCATGCCGCTGCTGTTTTGCGGTCGGGTCGAACATGGTCCACGGCCAGTCTGTTTTGCTGTAGTCTTTCAGCTGTAGCGTATCGCCGCTGACCAGTGCCTTTGCCGGTCCGACAAATCGGTCCAGTGTCTGCCGGTAGTTCTCCACCAGGCCCTGATACATTTCGTCCGGGGCATTGCTGGTCATGATGAGCAGCACCGGGATAGGATGTGTATTGCAGTTGGGCGATTCTATCGTGTACGTGAGGTTCTGGAAGATCAGTCTCTCATACAGTGCGCGGAAGGATGCGGTCAGTTCGCTGAGGTAATTCGGCGAACCGATGATCAGACCATCCGCCTCGCGAATCGCATCCAATACAGGTGTCAGTCCATCCCGGACAATGCAGTGTCCCTTGAACTTTTCTTTCTTGCATCCAAAACAGGAAATGCAGCCGGTGTACTTTTCCAGCCGGAAGAGATCGAACTTTTCGACCTCCGCGCCAGCTTCCCGGGCACCTTCCATCGCCTTTTCGATCAGCGTGTCCGTATTCCACCCTTTACGCGGCCCTGCGTTGACGGCAATGATCTTCATACTCATCACCTATTCTTCCCGGCTCACAGACGCGTACGCCATCGCCTGTTTCATCTTTTCCTGCAGCATCTCTTCTGGAATCAGTGCGATGCCTTCTGCTTCGTCAGTGAGAACGATCAGCTTGGCGCCGCCTGCAAGTCCGAAGATCTCCCGCACGGCTTTAGGGATGACAAGCTGCCCGCGCTCGTTGATCACAACTGCTCCCCAGATCGCCTTGCCTGCCGGCGGCGGGATCACTCCGGCTCCATCCAGCTTTGTCGTTTTCACAAGGCTGTCGATCGTGACACCGTATACAGCCGCCAGACGTTCACATTTTTCGATGTCCGGTACGCTCGCACCGTTTTCCCACTTGGCATAAGCCTGCCTTGAGACGCCGACTTTCTCAGCGATCTGCTCCTGGGAGTACCGGTGTATATTGCGCAGCATCATAAGATTGTCCTGCAGCATGTTCATCCCTCCTTTATAGGTCGATTCGTTCAAAGCGCAGGCATGCTTTTCTGCACGCCAGTACTGTCATCAGAATACCGCAGCAAAGCCCGGCGCACAACAGGAGCATCTGCATCGCCAGATGGTCTGTGCCGAATGCGTTCAGCACAGCAAGGCCGGGCACATGATGGAGCGATTCTGCGATAAGGATCACAGTAAAAGCAACGACAATATACACGACAAAAGGTCTGGCGAACTTGTATGCGGTTTTGAAGAATCCGCCGACGAAGATCCAGTTGAACAGGCCGAACAGCACGCATGCCATCCCGAGCGCAAAACCGTTGGCGTTCATCAGTGCGTTGTTCAGATAAACGGGCGCCTGCGCAAAGACGGTCATCCGCAGGACCATCACCACAGCCATCAGAACGAGCGCTGCTGCTTCGATCAGCAGGACGAAAGCGTACTTTCCTCTGACGACATCCCGCTTGGCGATGGGCAGCAGTGCCGAATAGATGATATCGTTCGCCTCCCGGGCAGCCTGAAACCCCTGAAAGATGCCAAGGCAGACGAAGAACGCCCCGCACAGCACCGGGTATCCCGGCACAAAGAACATCAGACCGAACAGAATAAACAGATACGGCAGCGGCGATGCGCTGAGTGTCAGCTCTTTCAGAAGTATATTACGCATGCCAGGTCCCCCTTTCCAGCCTGAGCATCGTCTCTTCGAGACTCTCCCCGTCTTCTGAGAATCGCTCAGTAAATGCTTCTTTGGAAGCGGCTGCCACAAGCTCTCCATGGGAGATGTACAGGATATCATCTGCGCACTTCTCGATATCGGAAATGATATGGGTGGAAAAGAAGACCGCCACACCTTCCTGCTTGAGGTGCGTAAAGATCTCCAGAAGTTCGCTGCGCGAAAACGGATCCAGACCGCTCGTCGGCTCATCCAGGATCAATACTTCTGCTCTGTGCGACAGCGCCAACAGCAGATTGAACTTGACTTTCATGCCCTCGGAGAGCTCGCGCGGCGTTTTCTCTTCGTCCAGCTGGAACATCGCCAGGTACTGCTGGTACGCTGCCTCATCCCAGGTGTCATAAAACCGCCTGCCGGAAGCTGCAATCTGCCGGAGCTTCTTGCGCGGGTACCAGCTCACCGTTCCGGTGGAATAGCCGATCCGCTTCTTGATCTCCGCCTCATTGCCCAGAAACGGTTTGCCAAAATACCTGACCTCGCCGCTGTCCGGATGCAGCAGATTCAGCATCGCCTTGATGGTCGTCGTCTTGCCCGCACCGTTGCGGCCGATGAAGCCGGTGATCCTGGCCTCCTCAATGCCGAAAGAGACATCCCGCAAAGTGAAGGCAGGATAGGATTTGGTAAGTCCCTGTACTTCTACAATACTCATAGCCACCTCCCAGAAATTTGATTTCTATGAATAGTGTAAAGTACAGTTGCGTCCGGTTCTACCAACTAAAAATAACAGGTTTAGTTACAACCTGTTATCTTTAGTTGCGTTTTCATTTCCGATAAAGCTTCGCCGCGATGCATACGACTACCGCAGTCCAGACAGCTGCCCATGCTTCCACCGCCCAGAGCGGCAGCATACCCGCCTGGTATACCGCCGGGAACAGATCCATCAGCATATGCAGGACGATCGCCAGCAGCAGGTATATCTTCTTCCTGTTTACAATACCATAATATACGACAACTGTAAGCCCGATATGGAGAAACATCGCGAACAAACGCTCCACGACATTCATCGCCATCATGGAGAAATCAAACGCGGCAGCGGCCTGCACAGCCGGCAGCGCAGCGGCAGCATTTTCTTCCGTTATCTGCAGTGTGCTGAGCGCGTTCTGTATATCTCCCGCAGAGAACAGTACGGCGATCGCCAGATAGCTGATGATCGATGGCAGAACGACCGCCAGGATCTCGATGCCGCCGTGCCCGATCCCGTAGAGAACCGCATTTTCGCGGGTACGGTTTTTCTTCAGGATGAACCGCAGGATGATATAGCGTCCGCACTCTTCGAACACCCCGGCCATGGCGATTCCATAAAGAACGAAAGCAGCCGTGTTGCCGTTAAGAAATCGGGAGACCGGCGTATCCGCGATGATGCAGAAGTAATGCACGCCAAGCTCCAGCACACGGGCGGAGACAATAAACCCGACTGCGCCGGCAATCAGCCAGCTGATCTTTGTTTGCGCCTTATGCTTCCCACGCCAGTAAAGGAAGAAAATGATGGGAATCACGATCATCAGACAGACCGTCGTGGCAAGCGCCGGGATACTGCTCCGGCCGATCACAATGTCCTCAAACGCTGTCATTTCCCGTCACCTCCCCAGATTTCCACGCAGAAGCCTTTGTGGCCGCAGGACGTGCAGGTCAGTTTGCGGGCCGTCGGTGTATGATTGGCCCAGAAAGCTTCCTTGAGTGACGGTTTGAATACTTCGTGGCATTCCGGGCAGATGTACTTCACATGGCCAAAATAATACCGGCTGATCAGGATGCCCCATGGAATCGCGATCAGCACCCAAACAACGAATGGCCACCAGATCCCTTTGACGATCCAGAAGATGATCGAAAACCACTGCAGCGCCGTGACCGGCAATCCGGTCAGGATCATCATCCAGCGCATCTGTTTCAGTTTTTTCTTGCCTTCCATGATAATGGCTATGTCACCGATGGATTCGAGAGAGTATGCCTTGCGGTCTTTCAGTCCGTTCTTCAGTTCCCGGAGTTTTTCCAGCTTATCCTGCTTTTCAGAGACTTCCTCCAGAAGGACCTTCTCCTGCTGTTCGATCAGCAGCGAGATCACCTTCTCGGGATGCTCTTCCTGCAGGATCTTATGAATCGCGTCGATTGGAAGATCCAGTTCCCGCAGAAAACAGATGATCTTCAGGCGCCTCAGATCATCTTCCGTATACAGCCGTCTGCCGCCCTCGGAGAGTTCACTCGGTACGAGAATGCCGCGTGTATCGTAGTACTGGACCGTGCGGACTGTGACATCGCAGAGTTTTGCGATCTCCCCCGTGGTGTATTTTGACATAGCCTGTCACCTCCTTCACGCCAAGAGTAGCTCATGACGCAGCGTCACGAGCAACCCCTGACGCAGGATTATTTTATCTTTTTTTATAAAGCACGAGTTCCGGTGCATCCCCCTCGTTCTCATAGGTGCTGACGAGGATGAAATCCATGCCCGCGAGCACCCCGAAGTTGCGGTCCCCGCCGAATTCCGACGGCAGCTGATTGCCGAGGTACGTCACCTTGTCATCGAGGAATCGCACTTCCTGCCCGTTTGGCAGCCGGTACGCCAGATTGACATCCTTTCCCACCAGCGCGAACAGTTTGTCCACCTTCGGCATGCCTTCGATCTTAAGCGCGTTGATCTCTTCGATCAGCTGCTGCTTGAAGGCCTCAAACTCGCCGTTGTCGCCGAGCTCTTCGTAGCGCTTCCAGTAGTCGAGCTGCGGCAGCCGCTGCTTCATATACGCACGGACCTGCTCCTCGGTGAAGTCTTCACTGACCATATTGGGCACACATACCTCGATCAGATCGTCCATATTGCTGTACGTATAGGTCCCGTCCGCGTAGCACCACTGGCAGTACTCTTCATTGATCGTGCCGTCCTTCTCGTGGCTGAGGATCGCATCCTCGAGCGGCATCCCGCAGCACTGGCAGACGAGCTGGCGCGGCGAACCCAGCAGCGTGTTGATGGAAACATTGTAGAACTTTGACAGGAGCTTGAGCGTCTCCGTGTTCGGGACGGTTTCCCCTGTCTCCCAACGCGACACAGCCTGCCGGGTCACAAATACCTTTTCCGCGAGGTCGTCCTGGGACAAGCCATTCTTTGTCCTGAGTTCATATAAAACATCTTTCGTCGTCATCGCTTCATACCTCCTCTTACAACCATTGTAATCGTGAGATACTCTCTTTTCACGCAACCCGCTGTTGCTATGTTGCTCTCTATTTGTGCATCATGATTTCCTCTTCGCATTCAGAGCGGCCTGGGCGTACGATTGTTTTTACCACACAAACGGGATCACTTTGTATCTGACCCGTTTTTTATACTCTGCGTATCCGGCCAGCCCTTCTTCCAGAACCAGTTCCTCGTTGCGGATGCGCTTTGCGATGATCGGAATATACGCCAGCATGATGACGAAGGAGATCACAGCCCCCAGCACCAGCGGCATCGAAAGGAACAATAAAAGCGTGCTCATATACATCGGATGCCGGACAACACCATACAGCCCGGTGTCGATGACCTCCTGGTTTTCCTGTACCTCGATCGTCCGGGAAAGCCAGACATTCTCACGCAGGACCTCGCCATAGAGCGCATAAGTCAACAGAAAAATGACCGCCCCCGCATAGGAAACCCAGTCGGGGAGCACGATCCAGCCAAACCTGAAATTCAGCCCGGCTGCAATAAACGCCACCAGAAACATGAGACCGCTCAGGGCAATGACCGTTTTCTGATCGGCCTGCTCTTCTCTGGCATCGAGCCGCTTCCGCAGAAGATCCGGTGATTTCTTCATCATGACCAGACCTGCAAGAAACATGGGGATGAACAGGATGCCGATGAGCAGCCAGGCATGCCAGTATCCAAACGTCCCTGCCGGCAGGAACAAAAGCGCCCCGACGAGCAGCAGACCGCACAGGAATTTAATAATCGCTTGCGAAAACAACTTGGCGTCCATCTCACGCGTCCTCTTTTGCTAATTCCATCCTCTCACATGGGCGGAGCGCAAACTGCTTAACGACGGCAAAATCCATATACTCATTCCTGCCCAAATGCACGCTGGTTTAAAAAATCTATCCTTCCACTAAATCCTATCACATATGATTCCGAATTATCAGCCCCTTCAGAAATTGCACCTGATCATCCGTATGGAACCAGTGTTCTCCCTCTTCCATAATGGTTCTTTTTGCCTCCAGATCTTTTATCTTCGCTTTCAATTAACGATAGACATACATCCTTGTCATCTCCGGCTCGCCATCGCCCTGCACCATGCATAAAAACTCCCAGCCGTAACGCTCATAGAAGCCGGTGTGGTCGGTGACAAGATAGAGGGGAGAAATGCCCTTGCTGCGCATATCCTCCACCACCATGTTCAGCAACCGTCCTGCAATGCCCTGACCCCGATAAACTTCTTCTGTGTAGACCGCGCAGACATTGGGCGTCAGATCCTTTCGGTCATGGAAATCGTTCTCTATCACGCCCATGCCGCCGATGATTCTATCCCCATCCAGGCACAGATACCAGCCATATTCCGTCTCCCGATTCAGATAAGCCGTCATACAGTCGAGATAGGCTTGCTCCGGAACGCCCCATTTGCTGTGAAACCACACCGCCGCTTCATCCTTCAGCTCAGGCTTATCCCGCAGAGTTATATACTTTCGGTGAATCGCATAATACGTCAGATTCCGATCAACTCCCAGATAGGTCAGTTCTTTCTCCGAGAAGTGATCGTATCTCATGCCGCATTTCTCCATCACGCGGCGGGAGGCATCATTCCCGGTGAAAAAGGAAGCGTAGATGGTATGAAGGCCTTTTTCTGTGAACAAGTACTCCAGAAAGCGCTTGACTGCTTCGGTGGCGTAGCCGTGTCCCCAGTAGCCGGAGCCAATCCCGTATCCGATCTCACAGACGCCGCCCTTCTCATCGAAGAAATTGACGATCCCGATGAGACGCCCGGTCTCCTTCAGCCGAATCGCAAACAGGTCCTCTCTTCCCGGATAGGAGGAAAAGTCAAATTCCTCCATTGAATCCGCATATCGGCAGATAAAGGTATCCAGAACCTTTTTGTCGTGCGAAATATTGATAAAGTAATCCTCTTTATCAGCCGCTCTGATTGGGTCTATAATCAGTCTTTCAGTCTCCATGTTATCTCAGCTTTCTACATGTTCTGTACTTCCCAAAAAGGCCATCTCATCACACACCTCTGCGCCGTATCGGCAGAAGAGTGATGAAACAATCATCATAACGCCTAATCCGACGGATGCATATGAAAGAATCGCTCTGTCACATCGGCGATACGAATCGTGTCATTGCGTTATTATGACTTTTGACACAGCTGATGGCAGTGTGGGAGCCTTGATGGGTCGTGTACAAAACTGGAGTTTTACTTCCTGGCAATTACAATCGGTTGATAGAATCCTGATTCCTCCGGGTATTTCCAAATCACCTGACTGCAACCACTGGATAAAAGCAGATTCGTTAATTCTTCTCTGCGGATAGCCCGGTATTCACAAACAAACTTGTCAATCTGCAGATTCTCCTCGTCATCGATAATATACTGCGTCAATTGATAATTATCCCCGTTCCAAACCCACGTTTGAAAAGAAACGCGCTGTCCTTTTTCC
>CADATO010000014.1 GCA_902790905.1 uncultured Eubacteriales bacterium | reverse complement strand
CCACCCTATATCTTCTCAGAAACAAGATATAACGGCTGCAGCCATTGAAATTTCAACGCTTACAGCCGTTTTTACCAACACGTTTTGTCCTATAACCCTGTTTTTTGTGCCAAAAATATCCAAAGCGTTGTTTTCTATACACATTGTACAAAATTAAATACATTTGCCGCAATACCCAAAAGGACCATTTGGTAAAAATACATGGCAAAACAAAACGGCCGCCACGAAGGACGACCGTCTCTTTTCGTTGTATTTGCAGTTGTCTTTAGTAGGAACCGCCGCCGTAGAAGGCATAGACAGGAGCCTCGACGACGCAGCCCTTGGACATGGATGCATGGACCATCATGCCGTTGCCGACGTAGATGCCGACGTGGTCAGCGCTCGGGAAGACCAGATCGCCGTACTGGAGCTGATCCATGGAGGTCTTCCAGTCGCCGCTCGCCTGCAGGCTGCCAATCATCGCGTACGTTGTACGGCCTCTTGCGCCGCCGTAGCAGTAGTTGACCAGACCGGAGCAGTCAACGCCGCTCGCGGATGTGCCGCCCCATACATACGGGGTGCCGATCATGCCGTATGCCGCACCGACTCCGCCGCCGCTCGCCGCATGGCCGCCGCTGCCGCCCGTGTAGGTGGAGCTGCTCGAGGAACTGCTGGAAGAGCTGTTGCTCGAGGAACTGGAACTGCTGGAAGAAGTTTCTTCCGGTTCGGGTTCGGGTTCCGGTTCAGGCTCTTTCACGCCGGTCACAACGATCTCGGAGACCGGCTCAACGAGCACAGTCTCTTCGACTGCTTCGGTCGCAACGACTTCGCCGTTGACCAGCGTTTCCTTATTCGTGACTTCTCTTTTGCCGTTCACGCCTTCCTGCGTGACCTGTGTCTCACCCTTATCGAACTCATCGTCCTCGAGCTCGATGGTGTCGTATTCGATCTCTTCCTCAGCGGTGGTGTAACGGGTCGTTTCAAAACCGACGACAGGCGTTTCGCTTGTCTCGTTCAGGCCGATGATGTAGTCGACCGCCTCTGCGCCGTTCATGACGACCGGATGGGTCTTCGCATCATCAAAGCTGTACTTGGTGACCGTGATCTCGTTCAGCATCTTGATGTCCTGCTGCGCCTCGAAGCTGCCATCGGCATAGTGCATTCTGAGACCTGTCTCTACGGATTCGCCGGCCTCCTCGCTGTCAACCACGACGACCGGATTGCCGTCGATGCTGACCACCCAGGGATCCGCCACTTTTTCACCTGTCGCATAGACTGCGTAGGGCTGTGTGAAAACTGTCATACCGACGACTGCAAAACAGATGAAGATGACGGAGAACAGCAAGCTGATCTTGATCTGTCCCTGTTTTGTGGTCGCCTGTCTTTTACAAAAATCAATCATGTACCAAATCTCTCCTTTTACTGACAGTACAAGTTTACGACCTGCCAAAAAGTCGCGTCAATGAAACATGACCAATCTTCACATAACCTTCAAATTTCTAAAAATAAGCGATTCTTTGTAGAGCCTCTGCCGGAAATCCGGATGCGATTCATAATACTCTTTCCAATTCTTACTCACGGACGGCCTCCTATGATGCGCCAAGAAAAAACCGTGTTGCCATTATGGTAACACGGTTCTTTTTAATGCCTATCTTTTTATCTGCCCGGTTGTTTAGTACGGACCGCCGCCGTAGAAGCTGTAGACCGGTGCGATGCAGACGGATCTGCCCGGGGACGGTGCATGGATCATCATGCCGTCGCCGATGTAGATGCCTACGTGGCCGGAATGCGGGAAGACCAGATCGCCGACATTCAGCTCGCTCATGGATGTCTTCCAGTCGCCGGTGGACTGCAGGCTGCCGATCATCGCGTAGGTCGTACGGCCTCTTGCGCCGCCGTAGCAGACATTGACCAGACCGGAGCAGTCGACGCCACTGGTGGAGGTGCCGCCCCAGACGTACGGTACGCCGATCATGGCATACGCTGTGGAGAGGCCGCCGCCCGCTGCAGCATGGCCGCCGCTGCCGCCGGAAGAGCTGCTCGAGGAGCTGGAGCTGGAGCTGCCGGAAGTTGTGGCTTCCGGTTCGGGTTCGGGTTCGGGTTCAGGCTCTTTCGTGCCGGTGACAACCACTTTGGAAACCGGCTCTACGGTGACGGTCTCTTCCACTGTCTCGGTGGCAACGACTTCACCGTTGACCAGCGTTTCCAGGCTGGTGATCTCTTTCTTGCCGTTCACGCCTTCCTGCGTGACCTGTGTCTCACCCTGTGCGAACTCATCGTCTTCGAGCTCGACGGTGTCATACTCGATCTCCTCTTCGGAGGTGACGTACCGGGTCGTTTCAAATCCGACGACCGGTGCTTCCTTTGTCTCGTTCAGGCCGATGATGTAGTCGACCGCTTCTGCGCCGTTCATGACGACCGGATGGGTCTTCGCATCATCAAAGCTGTATTTGGTGACCGTGATCTCGTTCAGCATCTTGATGTCCTGCTGCGCTTCGAAGTCGCTGCCCGCATAGTGCATTCTGAGACCTGTCTCGACAGCCTCGCCGGCTTCCTCGCTGTCAACCACGACGACCGGATTGCCGTCCACGCTGACCACCCAGGGGTCTGCCACTTTTTCACCCGTCGCATAGACTGCGTAGGGCTGGGCGAACACTGTCATACCGATGACTGCAAAGCAGATGAAGATGACGGAGAACAGCAAGCTGATCTTGATCTGTCCCTGCTTTGTAGTCGCTTGTCTTTTACAGAAATCAATCATATTCCGAATCTCTCCTTTTACTGACAGTCCAAGTTTACGGCCTGCCAAAAAGGTGCGTCAACGTATCGCGGTCAATCTTCACACAACCTTCAAATTTCCATATTTTGTTGCCATTGAAGGCTCTCCGGCGAACACCTGTCATTGGCAGACGCGGACAAATGGGATATAATAAAAATGGTCTATATCAATAGTACTTAAAGGCTACAAGCCGTTATTTACGATGCATCAAGGAGGAGCGTCATGCCTCGTCTGGCCAATGTCGACTGGATCATCATCACAGATCTGATTTATAAACTGAATACCGCACAGACGAACCGGGAACTGCGGCAGGAGTTTCTTGACAACATCCATCACGCCTTTGCGTTCGACTGCGCGAGTTTTTTCACCGCAGCCGACTTCAAGGAGAAAGTGCCTGATCCCGTCGGATACAATCTGACCATGGATATCAAAAAGGCGTACGCCGAGGTCAAAGAGGAGGACCACCTCTCCTGGGCGTACAACCTGAACGAGAGCATCGTCATCTCGGACGAGGACTTTCTCTCGGATGACGACCGGCGCACCCATTTCTTCCAGAACATGAACCTGCGCGAGGACTGGCGCTACGGACTCAATCTGTGCCTGTACTACGAGGGCGAGTTCCTCGGCATCGCCGCCTTCCACAACTACCCGGAGAGCGGAGACTTCCCGGCGCGCGCCGCGGACATCCTCGACGTCATCAAGCCGCATCTGGCGCTGGCGCTTTACCGGCTGACACGCGACAGCAAACAGGTACTGACCGAAAAACTGCCCAACAGCGAGCGGCTTCTCTATGAGTACACGCTGACACACAGGGAGGTGGAGACACTCAAGCTCATCCTCTCCGGCATCCCGACCAATGAGATCTGCGACCTGCTGTCGATCAGTTCCAACACATTGAAGAACCATCTCCAGAACATCTACCGCAAGCTGGATGTCCACAACCGGATCGAACTGGTACAGAAAGTCATGGGGATGGTATAAAACAGGCCGCAATAAAGAACAAAAGACAAGACCGGTACAAACGCACCGGTCTTATCCTTTTGTTATGCCTACGGGAGGACTGCTCCCTTTCTTACGGGTGCCTCACAAGGGCTTCCTGCAGCTGACTGTCCAGGGGAAAGCTGCTGGTCTTGCAAGGCGCAGAGCAAGTCGATAATCGGCCACCAACCAAAAGCCTTATCAACTTTTACAAGTATTTTGTAACAAATAATGCCGGGGGAAGTAATCCCTCGGCATTATCATTTTTCCTTAATTAGTACTACGTCACTAGTATGTTTGTACTATTTTTTCAGATTGTTCAGTGTTGTTTTTATGTATTTCTGCAATTACTGCATGGTTTCCTGCTTGACCTTGTGATCGATGACGTGGCGCTTGGCCAGTTCCTTCGTCACATCCGTGAGCGGGATGTCCATCTCCGCCATCATGACCATGACGTGGTACGCCAGATCCGCGATCTCGTAAACCGCCTCCTCCTTGCTGTTCTTGGCGCCGATAATGACTTCGGTCGATTCCTCACCGATCTTCTTCAGGATCTTGTCGATGCCCTTCTCGAAGAGGTACGTCGTGTAGCTGCCCTCCTGCGGGTTGGTCTTGCGGCCCTCGATCAGCTCGTACAGTCCCTTCATCGTAAAATCGCTCTGTGCATCGCTGGCTGCCAGCGGATTGTGGAAGCACGACTCCGCGCCGGTGTGGCACGCCGGGCCTTCCTTGATGACACGCACGACGAGCGCATCGTAGTCGCAGTCCGCCGTGATGCTGACGACATGCTGGACATTGCCGCTCTCCTCGCCTTTTCTCCAAAGCTTCTGCCGGCTGCGCGAGAAGAAACACGTGCGCTCCTCCTCGAGGGTGATGCGCAGGCTCTCTTCATTCATATATGCCAGGGTCAGCACCTCGTTCGTGTACATGTCCTGCACGATCGCCGGGATGAGACCATGGGCGTTGAATTTCACCTGGTCCAGGTTGTCTTTGTTGATCAGCATGCTCATTGTATGGTGGTCCTTTCTTTCTTTGGAATCGCTCAGCCCGCTGCGCGGGCCGCTTCTTGCCTACAGTCTGACTTCCACGCCTTCCCCGCGCAGATACGTCTTCAGATCGCGGATTGCGACCTCCTTGAAGTGGAAGATGCTCGCCGCCAGTCCCGCGTCGATGCCGGGATGCCTGAACAGCTCCGCGAAGTCCTCCATCTTACCGGCGCCGCCGCTGGCGATGATCGGCACGTTGACGCGCGCTGCGATCTCATCGAGCAGTTCGAGGTCAAAGCCTTCCTTGACACCGTCCGTGTCAATGCTGTTGACGACGAGCTCGCCCGCCCCGCGGTTCACGCCGTCGACCGTCCACTGCAGGGCATCGATGCCGGTGTCCTCGCGGCCGCCCTTGGCGAACAGGTGGAACTTGCCGTCCACGCGCTTGATGTCCATGGACAGGACGACGCACTGGTCGCCGTATTTCTTCGCGCCTTCCTCGATGAGCTGCGGGTTGCGGATCGCGCCGCTGTTGACGCTGACCTTGTCCGCGCCGCACTTCAGGACGCGGTCGAAGTCATCGATGGTGTTGATGCCGCCGCCGACCGTCAGGGGAATGAAGATCTGCGAAGCGACCTTCGTGAGGATGTCGGTGAACAGCTGCCGCTGCTCGACGCTGGCCGTGATGTCGTAGAAGACCAGTTCGTCGGCGCCGCTCTCATTGTAGAAGGCGGCCATCTCGACCGGATCCGCCACGTCGCGGATGCCTTCGAAATTCCTGCCCTTTACGACTTTGCCGTCCCGGATGTCCAGGCACGGGATGATACGTTTTGTGATCATGAATGAAACTCCTTAAAGCACCAGCGGAACTGTCCCTTCCGGGGACACGCTTTCGCTGATGCTCCCTCGCAGCGGTACTAAGCTCCGTCTTCGCTCCGCTCGCCGGTCGCTAAGTGCCGGCGGCTCGCAATCGTCCCGAAAGGGACAGTTCCGCTGCTATCTTTATGCATTTATTCCTGTGGTCCGCCGATCTCAACACACCGTGCCAGATCGAGCCGGCCCGCGTAGATCGCCTTGCCGAGGATCGCGGCGTCGACCATGCCGGAAAGCTGCTCGAGCTCCTCCTCCGACGAGATGCCGCCGCTCGCGGTGATCTTCAGCCCTTCGATCTTCGACAGCCGCTCATACGCCGCCATATTAGTGCCGGTCAGACCGCCGTCCTTCGAGATATCCGTGTAGATGATGGCCTTGACACCGGCCGCCGCCATCTCCTCGCACAGTTCGTAGCTGTCCTTGTCCGTGATCTCCTTCCAGCCGTTGACCGCGACCTTGCCGTCTCTTGCGTCGACGCCGACCGCGACCCGCTCGCCGTACTTCTGCGCCATGGCCGCCGCGAACGCCGGATCTTTCTGCGCGATGGTGCCGAGGATGACACGGCTGACGCCCATGTCGAGGTACTGCCGGATGCGCTCCTCGTCGCGGATGCCGCCGCCGACCTCCACGAACATGTCGAGGTCCTCGATGATGGACCGGATCACATCCGTGTTGACGAGCTCGCCGTCTCTGGCGCCGTCGAGATCCACGATGTGCAGGTATCTGGCCCCCGCCGCGCGGAAGCCTTCCGCCACCTTGCTGGGATCTTCGCTGTATACCGTTTCCTGATCGTAATCGCCCTGGTACAGGCGGACCGCATTGCCGCCGCGCAGGTCGATCGCCGGGAAGATTTTCATAATGTGTATCCTTTCTGGAGCCGCGCCGGGTTTCCCATATGATGCGGCCGCTGAGCGATTCCTAGAGTTCATTGAAGGCGCGCAGCATGCCGAGCCCGACATTGCCGCTCTTCTCCGGGTGGAACTGCGTCCCCCAGACGTTGCCCTTGTGCACCGCGCCTGTGATGGGTACGTGGTAGTCCGACACCGCGATGGTGTCCTGCCCGCACTCGGTCGCGCAGTAACTGTGCACGTAGTAGACGAAGTCGCCGTCTTTGGTGTATTTGAACAGCGGATCCTCCTTGATGGAGATGCTGTTCCAGCCGATCTGCGGGACTTTGAGGTCCGTCTCGATGTAGCGGACTTTGCCCGGGATGAGCCCGAGGCCGTCCCATTCGCCGTACTCATAGCTCTTGTCGAAGAGCATCTGCATGCCGAGGCAGATGCCGAGCAGCGGTTTGCCTGCCTCCACCTGTTCGTAGAGCGTGTCGACGAGGCCGGTCGCGAAGAGTTTTTCTCTCGCATCCCGGAAGGCGCCGACGCCAGGCAGGATCATCTTGTCCGCCGCCTTCAGCACGTCTTTGTCTGCGGTCACGGTCACATCCGCGCCGATATAGTTGAGTGAAGCGGTGAGGGAAAACAGGTTTCCGACACCGTAGTCGATCACTGCGATCATGTTTTTCTCCTAACTGACGCCCGCCGCGCGGGCAGTGCGATTCTTATAAAAGCCCTTTGGTGGACGGGATCTCGTCCCCTTCTACCGCGACGGCTTCCTTGAGCGCTCTTGCGACGCCCTTGAAGGCCGCCTCGATGATGTGGTGCGTGTTCTCGCCGTTGATCTGTTTGATGTGCAGCGTCAGGCCCATCTCGCGGGTGAACGCGAGGAAGAACTCCTTGACGAGCTCTGTGTCGAAGGTCCCGACTTTGTCCTTGAGTTCCAGGTCGTAGACCAGCGTGCCGCGGCCGCTGATGTCGCAGGCCACCATGACCAGCGCTTCGTCCATCGGGAGAAGCATGCTGCCGTAGCGGCGGATGCCGCGCTTGTCGCCGAGCGCTTCCTTAAACCCTTTGCCGAGCACGATGCCCATGTCCTCCACCGCGTGGTGATCGTCCACGTAGTGATCGCCGACGCAGCGGATGTTGAGGTCAAACCCGCCGTGCCGCGCGAACAGCTCCAGCATGTGCTTCATAAAGCCGCAGTCAGTGCGGACTTCATACTGCCCGGTACCGTCCAGATTGAGGAACATTTCGATATCTGTCTCGCCGGTCTTTCTGGCGACGTCGATGCTTCTTTTCATGGTTTTCTCCTTACTCTATTGCTTTCCGCCTGTAATCTGCTGCATGAGCCAGCGCTTTGTCTCTTCCACAAGCCGCTGCATCTGCTCGTCCGTGCCGATGGTGATGCGCACCCAGTTGCGGATCGGGTCTTTGTCAAAGTGCCGCAGGATGATGCCCGCCTCGCGCATGGCGTGGAAGTACGGGCTGCCGGTCTTCACAAAGACGAAGTTCGCGCTGGAGGGCAGCACCTCGAACTGCAGCGATTGCATTTCTTTCACAAACCACTCCCTCGTGGCGATGATCTTCCCGCGCGTCTCCTCGAAATACGCCGCATCCTCCATGGCCGCCGCAGCCGCCGCGATGGCTTCGCGGGAGAGGTCGTACGGGTTGAAGCTGAACTTGATCGTGTTGAGGTCCTGGATGAGCGCCGCATTGCCCATGGCCATGCCGATGCGCATGCCCGCGAGACTCCGCGACTTGCTCATGGTCTGGACGACGAGCAGGTTGTCGTATTTCTCAATGAGCGGCACGCACGACTCCGCACCGAAGTCCACGTACGCTTCGTCCACGATGACCAGTCTGTCCGGGTCTTTCGCGACGAGCTGCTCGATCGCATCACGCGGATGGGCGATGCCGGTCGGGGCGTTCGGATTGGCGATGAGGAGCGTGGCATCTTTGTCCATGTAATCGCCAAGCTCGATCCGCAGGTCCTTCGTCAGCGGGATCTCCTCCGCGTCGCAGCCGAACACCTGGCTGAACACCGGGTAGAAGCCGTAGCTGATCGACGGGTAGCAGATCTTCCGGCCGTACGCCATGAAGGCAAACGCCAGGATCTCGTCCGAGCCGTTGCCCACGGTGACCTGATCTTCAGACAGGCCGTAGTACTTCGCGATCGCGCTGACCGCCCGGCTGCTGGTCGGGTCCGGATAGAGGCGGAACGCCTTTTCGGCTTCGATGGCCGCCAGCACTTTGGGGCTCGTGGGGTACGGGCATTCGTTGGTGTTGAGTTTTAAGAGGACGTTGTCCTTCGGCTGTTCGCCCGGGGTGTACGCCTCGAGCGTATCGTATTTGGGATCGAAAAATCTGCTCATAACTGGCTGTGCGATTCCTTTCTTATTCTCTGCAGCTGCTGCCTGGCTGCCTACTCTTCGTTCTCATCCGCTTCGCCCTGCGGCGCCTTGAGGGCCTGCACGATGCGGCGGATGTCGTCGTTCTTGAATTTGAAACTGGTCTTGTTGCAGATGAGGCGCGCGCTGATGTTCTTGAACTCCTCGATGACTTCGAGGCCGTTCTCCTTCAGCGTGGTGCCGGTCTCCACGATATCGACGATGACGTCGCTCATGCCGAGGACCGGACCGAGCTCGATGCTGCCGTTGAGCTTGATGATCTCGATGTCGCGGCCGAGCTCTCTGTAGTGCGTCTTCGCCACGTTGACGAACTTGGTCGCCACGCGGAGCGTATGCTTGTGGTCGTCGGTAAATCCACTCTTCGCCGCCACGCACATCCGGCATTTGCCGATGCCGAGGTCCATCAGTTCGTAGACGTCGGGCTCCGTCTCCAGCAGAATGTCCTTGCCGACGATGCCGATGTCCGCCGCTTTGTGCTCGACGTAGACGGCGACATCGCTGGGCTTGACCAGGATGTAGCGGACGTTGCGGTCCTTGTTCTCCAGGATCAGTTTGCGGTTGTTGTCGTTGTAGGCGGGGCACTCATAGCCGGCCTTCTCGAGCGTCTTGTAGACCTGGTCGCCGAGCCGCCCCTTGGGGAGCGCGATGGTGAGCATGTCGCTGTCTTCGCTCGCCGTCTCCTCGCTGCGCGTCAGTTCGGACAGATACAGGCCGAAGCCGATCCCGCCGCCGCGCTTGCCGAACACCTTCATGGCCCTGTCGTACTGGCCGCCGCCGAGCACGCTGGCGGCAACGCCGGGCAGATGTCCCCTGAAGATGATGCCGTTGTAGTAATCGATGTCGTTGACCATCGAGAGGTCGAGCTGCAGGTTGCCCGCCAGGCCGTTCTTCGCAAGCACGGCATAGAGCTCTTCGATCCTCGCCAGGCTTGCCTGCATCGCTTCTGTCCGCGCATACGGACGGGCTTTTTCCACGGTTTCCGGCACGTCGCCGTACAGACCCGGCAGCGCACAGAGAAGCTCGATGTCCTCTTCCGCCAGCCCATTGCGGCTTGCTACTTTGCGAATACCGTCGCGGTTTTTGCGGCGGATCAGGTTGAGCAGGCGGACGTACTGGTCGCCGGAGAGGTCAAGACCGCCGAGCGATTCCTCGACGAAGGTCATCTCCGACAGCGTCAGCACGAACTCTTCATTGATATACTTGAGCGTCTCACCCGCCAGGATCAGCACCTCCGCGATGTCCATGAAACCGAGCGAGCCGATGCACTCGAGGCCGATCTGCGGGAGTTCCTCGAAGGTGGTAGCGTTGCGGTTCTCCCGGTAGACGTTCTCGTTGTAATAAAACTTGCGCACCTCACCCTGAGGCACGTCCTGGTTTTTGATGATGCTCATGGTCACGTCGGGCTTGAGCGCCATCAGCCGGCCGTCCAGGTTGGTAAACGTCAGGATGCGGTCGCCGACGAGGAAGTCCTTGTTGTTGGCGTAAAAGCTATACTCCTCGAATTTGTTCATCTTGAAGGTCGTATAGCCAAAGCTCTCGTAAAGGCCTCTGAGTTCAAATGCCAGCATTTCGTCAGGCCGGAGGCTGCTGCGTGTGATCATGTGCGTATGGTTCCTTTCTCTCTTATAGAATCGCTCTGCGGCGATACTGTTCTCTAGTATATCACAACTGCGGGCGGTCTTTCGCGGGGTTTTTTCTGAAAACCGCATGATTTAATGGGGTTCGCCGCCCTTTTGTTCATTGCGTTACTGCGATAAAGTGTTAACGCGATGAATGCATTATATAACCGCCCCTGACAGGTGTCAAGGACGGTTCAAAAAGTCAGACGATTTGCATCAGCGGAAGAACAGGACCGCGATGACGGGCAGGATGACGCAGGTCACCGCCAGGAAGATCCAGTCGCCCGCTTTGACGTGTTCCGGCTCGAACATCGTCCGCTGCGACTGCGCGGCAAAGCCCTTGGACTCCATCGCGATGGACAGTTCCTCCGACCACCTGGTCGACTTGACGATCAGGGTCACGAGCAGCGACGGGGAGAACGGCAGGACGCGGATCCCGCGGGCGCGGAATGCCATGCGTGTCCTCTTGTACTCCAGCATCATCTGCGGGAGCAGCCCCCACGCCGCGAGCAGGCCGTATGCGAAGACCTGCGGCACGTGCAGCTGCTTGTGGAACGAGCGGACCATGCGGATGCGGTCCGTGGTCAGCGCGAACATCAGACCGATGCCGGCGTAGACGAGCGCGCGGCTCGCAAAAATGAGTCCGTTCCAGATCTGGCTGCTGCCCACGTGCAGGACCTCCATGTTGACCACATCGGAAGCCGCGTTCGTGAACCGGTAGCCGGTGAAGAACAGGCCGACCGCGAGGATCACGACCGGGATCATCGGGATGAAGAATGCTTTCTTGTTGGCGTCCGAGAAAAGAATCAGCAGGACGCACACGGCAAAGATGCCGAGATTGAGCACCGGATGGTGGCAGAACGCCAGCGCGAACGACAGGACGATCAGACCGACCAGTTTGCAGGAGGGGTTGATGTTACTCATGGAGCGTCCCTCCTTCCAGTGTATAGATCTTGTCAGCGTAGTCTTCGGCGAGCTGCCGGTCGTGGGTCGAGAAGAGCATGGTCGCGCCTCTCTGTGCAGCGCCTCTGCAGAGCGATTCCATGATGGCGATCGTGTTCTCTCTGTCCTGCGCGTACGTCGGCTCATCGCAGACGAGCACCTCGCACGGGTACGCCATGAGCGCCGCCACGCCGAGTCTTCTCTGCTGGCCCTGGCTCAGCAGATACGGGGAGACGTCGCGGTATTTCCAGAGGCCGATGTGCCGGAGGATCTGCTCGCTGCGCGCCTCCGCGTCGGGTTCTTTTTTGAAGGCCGCCATGACTTCCTGGCGGACGGTGCCGCCGAGGAACTGGTCCTGGGGGCTCTGCGTCACAAAACCGAGCCGGCCGAAGTCTGCCCGCTTCATGCGGCGGATCTCCACCTGCCCGGAGCCGGTGCTGCCCGCACCGCCGAGCAGTGCGCCACCTTCATATTTGTAGAGGCCGGAGAGCGCGCCGAA
Source organism: uncultured Eubacteriales bacterium (assembly GCA_902790905.1). Classification (GTDB taxonomy): domain Bacteria; phylum Bacillota; class Clostridia; order Peptostreptococcales; family Anaerovoracaceae; genus RUG13615. The sequence goes on along the minus strand of CADATO010000014.1, from coordinate 43,208 downwards.
CAAGCTGCTCTTGCCGCAGCCGCTCTGGCCGACGATGGCGTAAATGCCGCCTTGATAGAATGTGGCGTTGATGTCTGTCAGGACGGGATGTCCCTTTTCATGGGAGACGGACAGATGCGACAGCGTGAGTGCCGGCACATCTGTGTCAGGCATACACGCAGTGCCCTCTTCCAGGATGCCGGTCCGCAGCGAAACAATCCCGGGATAGGGGTCTCTTCCGACCTGCACGCCGGCCGCCTGCAGCGATGCCTTTGCGCCTTCCTCGCGCGGGCAGATCGTCTTTGCGATCTTTCCGTCCTCCATCAGGCAGATCTCATCGGCAATGTCCCACCAGTGTTCGAGGCGGTGGTCGACGACGAGCAACCCAGTGCCTTTGTCTTCGTGCAGTTGGAGAAGTTTTCCCAGGATCTGCTTCGCCGACGCATCATCGACGTTCGCGAACGCTTCGTCAAGCAACATCCACGCCGGGTCCAGCAGGTACAGACAGGCCAGCATGACCTTCTGCTTTTCGCCGCCGGACAGCGTGTTCAGGCGCCTGTTCTCCAGGTATTCGATCTCTGCGAAGGCGAGCGCCGCTTCGAGCCGTGCCGGGATCTCCGCCGGATCGACAGCGATGTTCTCCGCCGTAAAGATCAGTTCGTTGCGCACGGTGTCCATGCAGAACTGCAGGTCCGGGTTCTGGAACATCATCCCCACCTTGCGGCAGCGGACGGGCGGCGTCATGGCCGCCGGGTCTTCCCCTTCGACGCGCACGCTCCCGCCGCGCAGGAACCCCGCATTCGACGGGTAGATCCCTGCCGCGAGATAGAGCAGCGTCGACTTGCCGCAGCCGGATTTGCCGGTGAGGACCGTCACTTTTTCACGCGCAAAGACGGCATTGGCACCGTCGATGGTGTTCTTGCCGTCTTCGTAGTAGCCAAATTGTATATTACTGATCTCGATACTCATATTGCATGGCCGGGCTTTCTGCCCCGCCCGTCATACTCTCATGCCTGCAGGTACTCGTTGGTGTATTCGTTCTCAAAGCGGTGGTCGATGACACCGTTCTCCACGAGGAACTCCGCCATCGGCTGCCAGCGCTCCGCGCTGATGGTGCCCCAGTGGCCGCTCTCGTTGAGGAAGATCGGCGCCAGATGCTCCTGGCTCTTCACAAGCCATTCGTCGGTAAGACGCGGCTCGATCATGTCCTTGACCTCGAGCACCAGAGACGGGTCTTTGGCGACCGCCTGATAGCCGCGGTCGAAGGCCGCCAACATGGCATGGACCGCCTCCGGACGCTCCGCCAGCACTTCGTGCGTCGCCGCGATAGCAGGCGCGACGAACTTGAAGACCGGATCGATGTCGCCCAGGTTGAAGTAGTTGATCTCCTTGCCGGCCTGCATAAGTTCGTAGTTCTCCCAGTTCTCGTAGACCCAGGTCGCGTCCGCGATGTTGCCGAGCGTGTCGACGATGTCGCCGACATCCAGGTTGACCAGGTTGACCTTGCTGTAATCGCCGCCGTCGTTGGCAACGAGTCTGCCGATGGACTGATGGAACCACTGCGGCGTCCAGTGCGTCAGGCGCTTGCCCTCGAGTTCTCTGGGGCGCGTGATGTGCGATTCCTTGAGGGACACGATGCCGCTGTCGCACTTCTGCGTATACGCCGCGACCGCCGTCAGGCCGATGCCTCTGTTCATGCACTCGAGCATCGCGATCTCCGGGCCGCAGACAAAGTCCGCGCCGTGGACCTCCATCTCGCCGTGCACTTCGCCCTCGATGGTCAGGTCGATGCCGTTCTCTTCGAGCCAGCCGTATTTCTTGGCCAGCAGGATGCCGGTGTGGTTGGTGTTCGGAAACCAGTCCAGTACGATTCTCAGTTTTTCCATGGTTTACTCCTCGTCTTCGTAAACGCCGCTGCTCTTGAGCGTACGGCCGATCGCGTAGTTCTTCATGACGCCGGTCTTCGCCAGCCCGTCGCCGATCAGCTTGCACAGGATGCCGGAGAAGATGATCGCGGAGATGGAGCGGATCACCAGATGGCCGACGTGCATCATCGGGTCGAGCATGTAGTACTGCAGATAGAACAGCTCATAGATATAGATGAAGATGCCGGACAGCACGCCTGCGACGGACAGGGACAGAAAGCCCCACTTCTTCCACTTGAAGCAGGCAAAGCCGAGCTCCGTGCCGAGGCCCTGGATGAAGCCGGTGATGACGACGGTGATGCCGCCCGCGTTGCCGTAGAGCAGCTCCATGACGGACGCCAGAAGCTCCGAGATGAGGCCTGCACCTTTCTTGCGGATGATGTACGCGCCGAGCGTGCCGGCCATGAACCAGACGCCGTAGATGATGTCAAAGGCAAAGTCGCCGAGACCGGTCGTGGTCAGTGCCGCCGCCAGCGCCATGCCGATGTTGAAGACCGCAAGATACACCGCCGCGAATACGAGGCCAAGAAGCGCCATCATGATGACGTCGCGCAGCGCCCAGCCCTGCTTGTTGTTCAGATTGTTTTCCATGTTTCCTCCTTTTTGTCCGTGCCGCGCCGCTGCACAGCACCCCGTTCTCGCCGCTGCATGCGCATTCCCGGGGAAAAGAAAGATCCTCCGGCACATGCAGGAGGATCCGTTGCTCACATATCACTCTCGCTCTCCCTACGCCGGCATGATCCGGATCAGGTGATAAGGGTCTGCAGCATGGAATCGCATATCTGCGAGGCCGGGCTGCACTCTCAGCAAACACTCCCCTAGCAAGTCGCTATTGAATTCTGCTCCAGTATATGGAGGAAACGTGCATTTGTCAATAATATGCCGTATTAATAATCTTTCGGCCGTCCGCACACCGAGCACTTCTTCGAAAGCATGCCTTTGAAGGCGCCGCCGCAGTACTGACAGACACCCTGTCTGCGGTATTCCTGCCGCTTCGCCTGCATCAGATTGATCGCATCCTGGATCCGCTGCATCACGCGTCCCTGGAAGTTGTCGTAGTCCCAGAGCCAGAGCGCTGTCACCAGATTGGTCAGCGAAGCCGGGGACTGCTCGCTCTGTGCATCGAGCACGGCAAAGAACGGAGTCGGCGCGTCTTTATATTCTTCTTTATTATCTTTGTACACCCAGCAGGTGAAGACGAGAAGCAGGGAGACAAAGTCCACATCCTGCGAAAGTTCGCTCTGCTTGTTGCATTCAGCGACCTGCATCGCCTCCTGCTCCAGAGCTCCGCGCATGGCCTCCGGCGAACTTGCAGGATTGGTGATGATCAGATCATCTGCCGCGACTTTCTGCGCAAAGGTGTTGAACACAGGATGCTTGCCGGCGATCACCTGCGCAATGCTCTGCCGCTTTGACAGCCAGTCAAAGTACAGCATGTCTTCGATCGACTGCTGCGTGAAGTCGGAGCCTTCCTGCTTCGCCAGGTTGATCACCAGATTGACAAGCGCGTCCATCTTCTGTGCGATATAACCGTCCGGCGACGGGGCGGCGGCTGCTCCGCTCTGTGAGGCGGCTGCCGCACTGGAAGCAAATGCCATGACGCGGTCCTGAAAACCGCTATAATCCCACATCCACAAGGCGATCATCAGATCGATTTTGGCACCGCCGGAGAGCGATTCCTGCTGATCGAGCAAATCGAACACTCTCTGGATAGAAGTCTGATTCTCCTCTTTTCTATCTTTGAACCCCCAGCAGGCATAGGCCTGCAGCAGCGCCAGATAATCCGGATCATTATACCAATCGGCGCTGGCAAAAAACGGCATCATCATATCGAATTCTTTGCTCAGATATGCCGGGAACTCTTCTCCGGGCAGATTGACCATCTCCATCGTATCTTTTTCGATCGTCTGTGCGACCTCCTCGAACTCCGGATATTTATCCGCGATTTGCCTGGCGACCCCGTTTCTTCCGGCCGCCAGGAACTGCCTGAACACCTCGTTCTGTACCTTCTCGTAGGTGATTTCTCCGCCCGCCATCTTTGCTATCTCCACTGCGGTGGCCGCCAGCGAATCAAAGTTCTTTGTTATAAAACCATCCGGCCGCATGGCAGGCTGTGCTGCAGGCTGTGCAAATGCCGCCATGACGCGGTTCTGAAAACCATCATAATCCCAGAACCACATCGCCATGATCAGGTTGACGGCAGTTCGTTCGGACAGCGATTCCTGTTTGTCGGGAACACTGAAAAACTCCTGCATCTTCGGGTCAACTTCTTCTTTGCGGTTCTTAAATCCCCAGCCAACATACGCCGCCAGCAGCGAATAATAATCCGGATCATCGTTGAAACCGGCATTTCCCAGAAACGTAATGATCTGATCCAGTTCTTTTGACAGGATCGTTGCATACTCATCCCCGGCAGCCGAGCGCAGTGCGGATGTGTTGGCCCTGATCGTCTGTGCAGCGGGCTGGAATTCCGGGTGTCGGTCTGCTACATCTAACGCGGCCATTCTCCCGGTCCCCTCAAACTTGTTAAACAACGCTGTCTGGGCAATGATCTGTGTTACATCCGTAATATCAGGCTCCTGCTCCAGCCACTCCTTTACAATGCCAACTGCTGTCTTAGTTAATCCATCGATATGATTGGCAATATAACCCGCCATTTGCATCCTCCGCTTAATAATACTTCTGATCAAACGTCTGGATCATGAAGTCCAGATTGTCCGAGATCTCTTTGATCTGCCCGTTGACATAGATCGCATAGCGCGGGCTGGACGGGCCATTATCCTTTAACTCTACGAGACCATAGCTGACTCTCTTTGCTCTGATTGTAATCGCCATCGTATTCCTCTCTTTCTTACGGGTGAGAAGAGCGGCTTAGAGCATGTCTTCCGACTATTGCTCTAAGCCACCTGCCACAGGTTCTTACTTTGCGTAATTGGGATCGCATTCTTTGATCTGCGTGCAATGATAAGACCCTGCTGTCTGATAGTGGTCTTCTTTGACAAGAACCGGCTTTTTGAATGCTTTTTTCATGGCAATTCCTCCTCTCTTGAGATTATTTATAACACCTTTATGGTGCTATTGACTGCTTTGTGCCTGCGTCAGGAAATATTTCGTCGCAAGGCAGGCTTCTTCATATTTTGATAACGGGTCGTTCGTCCACATCATCGCTTCTCCGGGGCAGAATCTGCAATCTTCAGCGTGCTCACAGGATTCGCAGCCTTTTCTCAAAGAGTGCTTATTGTTCTCCCGCCACCAGGCCAATTTTTCCGAATGCTCCCAGATCTCCCGGACAGACTGTTCTCTGAGATCACCAATGCACATTGGCATGACATTGCACGGAAAAACCTTCCCATAAGGGTCAATACTGATCGATTTATCTCCTGCTCCGCAAAGCTTGTCGCGGTGCGGCCTTTCTCCGGGAAGATTGTCGATGGTCGGGATAAGATCCTGTATCACTCTGAGGATGGCAACGTTGTCAGCTGCTGATTGGATTTTCATTTCCAGTGGTGCCAGATCCCCATCCTTCTTAGGCGTAATATTCCGTCCCAGTTCTATAGAACAGCCAAGTTCTTTTGCGAGTGCAGCGATTCCCGAAACATCCTCCATCGTTTCGGAGAAGACCGGGGTCTTGATATTGACGGGAATTCCGATGCTCACACAGGACTTAATCGAGTGCAATGTTTTTTCGAACGAACCCTTGACCTGTGTGACCGCGTCATGTTTTTCCGGCACATGCGAATAGACACTGAAGTGCACGCAGCGGGGATACGTGCGTTTGAGCCGGATATAATCATTGCCGTCAATCAGATTGCCGTTCGTAAAGATGTCCACGACAAAGCGCTTCTCATATGCATACTCGAGGATCTCGAACGCATCGGGCCGGATAAAGATTTCTCCTCCGGTGAACACGAGGTTTTGCGTGTTCATTTCATAAAGTTCATCGATAATGCTTTTGACCTCTTCCGTACTAAGTTCCCCTTTGTCGCTGTTTGCAATGTAACAATGCCGGCACCGTTCGTTGCACCGGTATGTAAGCTCCATGGTAGCCGTGTAAAGCTGGCTGCCTTCTTCAAAGGTGGCGGAGATTTCTTTCTCCAGATCATCCAGCACACCGATTTGTCTGTACTCCTTTTTGATCAGCCCCTTGCCTTCCAGTTCCTGCACAAACAACCGGATATCATCAGCAAAGCTCTCTTCTTCCTCGATTTCATAAACTTTCAGCAACTGGCTGACGGCTTCGCCCATTGTTGCGTACTCTTTAAAACAATCAAAGACATCCCCTGCGCTCTCGTTAAAGGTATACACCTTCTGCGCCTGAGTGTCATAGACAACAACATTGTCGTCGTAGACCCGGTAAAAGACAGACGGGCTCAGTTTATATCTGTCCGCTTTCAGCTGATTCATAGAGCGATTCCTCCTTTACCGTTTGTGCAGCGCGTTGGCAAGTCCGATACCGCCAAAAATGGCGACTGCAAATATGGCCATCACTCGAAGTACATTCATCCACAAGGCCTTATCCAGAAACCCGACCGGTCCGTATACAGAGCCGCAGCAGAAAATGCAGAAAACAAGGGTAACAATGATCAGGAAGAGAAGGAACCCGCCAGTCTCAGGGGCGCGCAGCCACCACGTGAACGCAAGGAACCCGAAGATCAGTGCCCCAACGATCTGCATCAGCAGCGGAGCAGCATAGAACACGCCTGTCTGAGCGGATATCCCTCTCACGAACAGGAACAGAAAAAACAGGAACGGGACCCATGCCAGGACAAACAGGAGCGTGGCATGCTTCGTGATATCGAACGGCTTTCCGGCCTTTGCAGGCGGTGCCGCAGGCGCGGGCTGATCATAAGCGTCCCACTGCGTGGTCTCGTACACTTCCGCCCAGTACTTGGCATCCTCTTCCTCCATCAGAGTCAGATGCTCAATCTTGTCTTTCACTTCCTGCGGGATGGCTGCCCCTTCCCAGCGGTAAAAAGAGATGCACATGTGCCACCGGAAGCGGTCGATCTGCTGCCGAGGCGTGATATACCCGTTGCCGCCTATTCCAAAGACATTCTGCCTGGCCTCCTGTTCCGACATCCGGAGAAGCTTCTCGACCTCTGCCGGGCGCTTGAGAACAGTATGTGGGTGGCCGTTCCCCCAGTAATACTTCTGAAAGTCACCTTCCAGTTTGGAGGGGTCTTTCCACAATGTCTGCACAGCATCTACTGTTTGCTTGATGACCGATTCTGAAAACATGGGCATTGGCACGCCTCCTCCTTGGTTCGAGCATAGATTATATTAATTATAATTGGTTTTCTGAATATTTACACAAAAAATTGGGGCGATTACATAATTGTTCATTTACGACCTCTTTTGCAGTACGAAAAAAGCGCCATTGCGGCGCTCTTTTTACGAATAGGTTTCGAACTTGTGCTCGCAGCGCGGGCAGGTGATGCGCACCTTGCCTTTGCCCGCCGGGACCCGCACCTGCTGCTTGCAGTTGGGGCAGTAGTAATAGCAGTAGACGGTGCCGCCCTTCTTGCTGGCGCGGTTGTTTTCGCGGGCCGCCTGCTCGTGGCTCTTCGAGAAATCGCCGTAGTAGGTGTTGCCCTGCTGGCCGCTGTAGCCGCCGTTATAGCCGCCCCGGCCGCCGCGCTTCTGCTGGCGGAAGTAGCGCCAGTTGGCAAAGCGGTTTCTGATGTTGATGAACTTCTGGTTCTCCGCGACGCGTGCAGAGATGTTGCGCGAGAACATGCGGAAGAGCATCCAGAAGAACAGCCCCAGACCGATGTAGTAGACGATGCTGCTGCGGAAGATCCGGCCGAGGATCTCGATCGCAAAAGATGCGATCATGAGGAACATCCCCAGCTGATCCCAGCCGTACCGGCCGCGCATGAAATTCATAAAACGATAACTCCAGTTGCCCATATACAATGTCCTTTTCTGTTGGTTCTTTCTTACTCACGTGCCGCAAGGCATCAGCCCTGTGCGATCGGCCCGAGGATGCTCCTGTGGTGAATCTTCTGCATCCGTTCATCGACGTCCGCCAGAATCTTCGCGCAGGTGATGAGCTCAGCGCGGTCCTCTTCACTGATGTCACCCTGCTTCTTATATTTCAGTTCGTGTTCCAGGCTCGCCCAGGTGTCCTGTGCGATGGTGCGGAGCTGGATCTCGACCGGCATGCGTTCTGTGCGCGCTGCCTGGAAGACCGGTACGAGCACCACGAGGTGCAGGCTGCGGTAGCCGCTCTCCTTCGGGTTGGCGATGTAGTCCTTGCGGGCGATCAGCTCGATGTCGTCCTGCCGGAGCAGCAGATCCGCCATCGTATAAAGGTCGTCCACGTAGTTGCAGATGACGCGGATGCCCGCGATGTCCGTGAGGTCGCGCATACCGTCCAGCGATACGGGGAGTCCGCGGCGCTGCAGTTTTTCGACGGTGCTGTCGATGGACTTCAGGCGTGCCTCCATGCTGTGGATCGGCGTGTAATCGCTGAGGATCCGGAACTCGTCGTCCAGGATGTCCAGTTTGGTCGCGATCTCCTTGATCGCGGATTTATATAAATTGCGCAGCTCGACGAACCTCTTCAGGTCGCCCTGCGCCAGTTTTAACTCTCCGGGAAGTGAATCCAGATTTGGAACTGCTGCATCGTCTCTGATCTCAATCATGTCGTCACTCCTTTCCTGCTATCAGTATACCATGGTTGCTGAAATAAAACTGTCGATATCAAGGAATCGCCCTGTCCGCTTTTTTGCGCAGGCAGCGCGTTATATTTCGATCTGGTCGATCATCCTGCCGTCCTCGTACACCAGCGTGTAGCCGCGGCAGGGTTTGGGGATCCATTCGTGGAACTTGCTGTCCGCCACGCCTTTTGCATTGGCGATGAGAAGGGCGATCGTCCCGCCGTGGCAGACGACCACCGACTCCGCCGGCGCATCCGGATGCGCCGCCAGGTACTCACGTTGCGCTTCGAGCAGCACCTGCACGCCCGCTTCGATCCGGGCGATCATCTCATTTGCGCTCTCCCCGCCGGGCGGCGCCAGGTCCGGGCTGTAGTTGTCCAGCCAGTACCGGTAGCGTTCGTCTTCCATCAGCTCTTCGTGATTGTGCATCTCAAACACGCCGAAGTTGCGCTCGCGCAGCGCCTTGATCACCTTGTACGGCCTGTCGCCGTAAATGATCTCAAACGTCTGCCGGGTGCGTCCCTTACCGGTCGTATAGTATTCTTCTGTGTCTGGCGCGGGGTAGATGCCCTCGTCCCGGTATTTCTCCGTCTGGCGGATGCCCTCCGGCAGCAGCGGGATGTCCGTCGCGCCGTAATAGCAGCGCCGCTTCGTGCCTTCCGTATCCCCGTGGCGGATCAGGTGTAATTTCTGTATCATGATGCTCCTACTTGATCTTTTGCGGAATGCCGCAGAAAAGACGCTCCACGCTCTCCGCGATGCCCGCCAGATACAGCAGCGTCCGGCCGTTCATCTCGCGCCACGCACGGTCCAGCGGGTCCATTGGAACGAGTCCCTGCGAGATGTCGTCGCAGAGGATGACCTTGTCCGCCAGCTCCGCTTCGTTGGCGCGCAACCAGTCCGCCGCTTCGAGCGATTCCTCGGCACAAAGGCGCGTAAAAGCCTCGAGCCCGTCGATGATGTCACATGTCAGGTCGAGCGCAAGCTTGTCTTTATTCTCAGGAAGACGGCAGTCGTAGACCGTGCCACCGTAGGTTTCTTTCGCGTAATCGCCTTTCCCCTGGAAGGCGCCGCCGATGATCAGATGCATGTTGTCTCCTTTATTATAGAATCGCCGTTACATCGGCCAGTAATATCCGCACAGTGCCAGCGCGATGACGCCGGCCAGTTCGCCCGTGACCATCTGATAGCCCGCGATGTCGCCGCTCATGCCGCCGAGCTGTCTGCGGGCGGACCATCCCGCCAGGCATGCCGCTGCCGCCGCCAGAACCGGTGCCGCAAACAGATACGGATACACCAGCACCGCCCCGCTGCGTACGCGAAGCACCTGCAGCAGGACCGCCAGCCCCACTGCGAGAAGCGGCCAGAACCAGATCAGCCAGCAGGCTGCACCGCCCCGCTCCTCCAGCGCCGTGTACTGGCTCGTTGCAAGCGGTGCCTTCTTCATGGTGTCCCAGCCCGCGACCGCGCGCGAAGCCGCCATCAGCGCCCCGAGAAACGCCCCGTCGAGAAGCGAATTGCGGCCCGCGATGACCAGCATCGCCGCAAAGAAGAACAGGAACAGCATGACCGTCCGGATCACGGCGAAAGACCCGACGTGCGAGTCCTTGAGGATCCGCTGCCGCTCCGCCAGATCGCGCCGCGACAGGACCGCATCGTTCACGTCCATAAAGCCGTCCAGGTGGATGCAGCCGCTGATGAGGAACGGGTACACCGTCATCGCCGCCGCCGTCAGGACCACCGGCATCTCCAGCGCCAGCAGCACGCCGTACAGCGCGAACCACAGCACCCCGAGCATCAGCCCGAGCGCCGGGTACATGATCAGCATCCATCTGCGTTTGTCTTCATCCCAGACTTTGTGGGGGCAGGGGATCGCACAGAACATGCCCCATGCCATGAAAAATCCAGTCAGCATCTTCACTCCTCCGGCCGTCCGCCGGTCCGTTTTATTTGTAGTAGATCTTCTGCCCTGCCGCGACCTCGATGACCTGGTCGCACACAGCTGCCGCCTGCCGGTCGATGTAGGCAAGCCCTTCCATATAGGCACGGGTCCACTCGTCGTAGCTGGCCCCGCCGCCGTAGATATAGTCAGACACAAGAACTGCGTCCTTTGTCTCTTCAAGGAATCGCACCAGCTGATCAGCCACACGCACCGGCGCATCGCTGTCCAGTCCCCCGTCCGTGAACGGCTCGCGGGAGGCGAACATCTCGTTGGCAAGAAGCGCCGTCACGCTGTCCAGCAGAAAGACCCCGTCCGGGTCCGCCTTGGCGGGCACTTCTTCAATATGATGGGACTGCTCGATGGTCCGGAACCCCCAGCCTTCCCGTTCCCGCAGATGCCGCGCGATGCGGGCGAGATCCTCCTCGTCCGTCGGCATCATGGTGGCAATATAATAGAGCGGCCGCTTCAGTGCGCCGGCCGCTTCCGGACCGCCGGGGAACAGTTCCCCCGGTCTTACGCCCGCCGCCAGCGCCTGCGCTGTCCGCTGCGCAAAATATGATTTTCCGTTTTTAGCGCCGCCGCTGATATATACGTGCATCAGAAGCAGTCTCCTTTGCGGATCTCTTCGAGGTAGTCGTCGTTGATACCGCCCTCTTCAAAGGTCGCCATGCCGTCCATGACCGCACAGGCCGCACGGATCACTTCAAAGCCGATGACGCAGCCGCTGCCCTCACCCAGGCGCATGCCGAGATCCAGATACGGATGCAGTCCCAGTTCGGTGACCGCCTTCTTATAGCCGATCTCAAAGGACTGGTGAGACGGGAACATGTAGTCTGCCGCCTCCGGGCACAGCTTGGCCGCTGCCACTGCCGCTGTGACGGAAATATACCCGTCGATGACGACCGGGATGTGCTCATGCGCCGCCGCCAGGAACACGCCGGTCATGGCCGCGATATCAAAACCGCCGCAGAGCGCCAGCACGCCGACCGGATCGAGCCGGTTCGTACGCGCCTCTGCGATCGCGTCTGCAACGATGTCCTTCTTGTGCAGGAACGGGGCGTCTTCCAGCCCGCCGCCGCGGCCGCAGACCTGCTCCGCAGAGAGATTTGCGAGCGCGCCAAGCACAGCCGCGCTGGTGCTGGTGTTGCAGATGCCCATCTCGCCGACGCCGAGGATGTCATGCCCCTTTGCTTTGGCAAACTCTACCGCCTCAATGCCTGCCGCAATCGCCTGCAGGACCTGCTCTTCGCTCATCGCAGGCTCTTTGGCGAAATTCTTCGTGCCGTATGCGATCTTGCGGTCGATGACCTTCGTCTGGTAGTCCTCCATGTCCTTCGACAGGATCGCCGCCGGCACATCGCCGTTGATGCCCATGTCGAGCACCAGAAGCTCATTCCCAAACTCCTTGGTCAGCGCCCCGACGCCCGTCATCCGGCGGATGAAGTTGATCGTCTGCTGGATGGTGACCGTCTGCGGGGCACTGCTGACGCCCTCTTCATAGACGCCGTTGTCCGCGGACAGTATGATGACCAGCGGCTTGCGGAAGTGCTGGCGGACCTTGCCCGTCACGCCGGCCAGGCGGATCGAGATCTCCTCGAGCTCGCCCAGGCTGCCCGGCGGTTTGATGAGCGCCGCCTGCCGCTCGCGCGCCGCTGCCAGCGCCTCTTCATCGGCGCTGCCGATCTCTGCAATATACTGTTCCAGTTCGCTGCGATTCATGCTTGTCTTTTCCTTCTTGTTGCTTTTTATATACGCCCTGCAGCTGCCGCCGCAGGCATTATTTCTCTTTGGATACGATGTGATACGGCACCGCGACGAACAGCGCGCCGCCGACGATGTTGCCCAGGGTGACCAGGCACAGGTTGAAGAAATACCCGCCGACGCTGATCGCGTCATTCATCGACTGGATGAACAGGCCGATGGTGAGCAGGGTCATGTTCGCCACGCTGTGTTCAAACCCGCAGGTAAAGAACGCGAGGATGCACCAGAACACCATGATCAGCTTGCCGCTGTCGGACTTGGCGCGGAATCCGCACCACACAGCCAGGCAGACGAGGAAATTACAGAGGATGCCGCGGGCAAACAGCGCCAGCGCCGGCGCCGTCATCTTGGCCGCCGCCGCATCCGCCATGCACTGCCCCACATCGCCGACCGCCAGCCCGGTCGCCATGTAGATGCAAGCGATCAGAACGGAGCCGACCAGGTTGCCGATCCAGCAGAAACACCAGATCTTGATCATGTCCGCCGCACTGATCTCTTTGCGCAGTACGCCGGCCGCCAGGACCATATTGTTGCCGGTAAAGAGTTCTGCCCCCGCCATGATGACCAGACTCAGCGCCACGCTGAAGGTCGCCGCCATCATGATCTTGGCATACGGCTGTCCCGTCAGAAGCCCGCCGACCGTGAAGGCCAGCAGCACGCCGACACCGATGAAGGCGCCCGCTGTCATCGAGGATACAAAGTACCCGAAGGGGTTATTCTTAAAAAGGTTGTATTTTCCCAGTGAGCCTGCGGTCATCGCCTGGTATTCGTCTTTGAACATTTCTTTCCTACTCCTCTTCCGTTGTCCGGGTTTATGCCTGCTGGCAAGCGTATTTCAGGTTGATATCGTTACACTTCAAATAGTGTATCACAGCCGTCAGAAAACAAAAACCCATCACCTGCTGCCGAAAGTAAGCGGATTCTACCAGCGGGGGGTGTTCTTTTTCCGGCTTTGCACTATGATGAAGATGTCAAAAGTGATCTGTGACAGGAGGGACGACAGCTATGAGTACGTATATCGACCAGGTAAAGATCGGCAGATACATCGCAGCAAAGCGCAAAGGCCTCGGCCTCACGCAGGCGCAGCTCGCGGACAAACTGGGCATGAGCGACAAATCCGTCTCCAAATGGGAACGCGGCGTCTGTCTGCCGGACGTCTCCGTCTATGCGGATCTGTGCGATGCGCTCGGCATCTCGCTCAACGAGTTTCTTGCAGGCGAAGACATCGCCCCGGAAAGTCTGGAACACAAGTCCGAAGAGACCATCCTCACGATCACAAAAGACGGCAACCGCCGCAGCACCAGGCTCCGCCGGATCGCACTGCTGCTGGCCGCCGCCTTCATCGTACTTCTGCTGGGCACCGTATGGTTCCTCAAAAGCGAAGGCTATTTTCACCACAACTACATGCTGCCCTATGACCAGAACAGCGACCAGTACCGCCTGGCCCAGCAGCTTTCCGTCCCCGAGACGCCTTACCTGTACGCCTTCGATGTCAACAAAGACTTTCCCGCCGTCCGGCTCAGCGTCCATGTATATGACCACGGCAAAGAACTGGGAGAGCCGCAGTCTCTGGACAGCAACCTGCTGGACTACGTGAACGGTCGGCAGGAATCCAAAACCCGCGGCACGCTCGCCGTTCTGCGTCACCAGAGCAAACTGTCCCTGCTGATCGCTACAGGGGACAGCACTGCGCGCCTGGACTATGATCTTCCGGAGGAAATCAGCACCATCACCGCCATGGCGGAGGCCGCCGACCCGAACGGGCACCAGCTGGAAGAAGGCGCGGTCTATCCGCTCTGCGCCTATTACTGCACCGACGCCGGCGAGGTGAGCGCACCGGCACCCGCTGAAGCATTCGCCGATCCGGCCGAAACCCTCGGCGATGTGGAGTATGCCGTGATCGTCACCGCAGAATTTCATCCCGAAGAACTCTGACCGGCCGCAAGGTCCCGCAGAGCCGCACTCCGCAACTGAAAACAAATCTTTGATTTAGGGCGATTCCTTGCCAAGGAATCGCTCTGTTATGCTATACTTATTCTGTATTTTTATGATGTTTTGGAGGACTCTTACTTGAATAAATCGCAGCTCAAAGCCACCCTGATCCTTTTGCTGGTTGCCATGATCTGGGGTACGTCGTTCATCGGCCAGAAGGTCGGTATGGACAGCATCGGACCGTTCTTCTTCGTCGCATTCCGCATGACCTTTGCCGGCATCGCCCTGATCCCGGTCGTGCTCCTCTCAGAGCGCAGCACGGACCGCGCGCTTGCGAAGAAAGGCACGCCGCGGACGGAGGAGGAAAAGAAGGCTGCGCTGCGCACCGGCGTCATCGGCGGACTCTGCTGCGGCGTCGTGATCTACTTCGCCAACTGCCTGCAGCAGATCGGTATCGTGACCACCAGCGCCGGCAAAGCGGCATTCATCACGGCACTGTACGTGATCCTGGTCCCGATCGTCGGGATCTTCCTGAAGCACAAGACCGGCATCAAAGTGTGGATCGGCGCCGTGCTCGCTGTGATCGGCCTGTACCTGCTGTGCATCACGGGAGGTGATTTCCACCTCGCGCCGGGAGACCTCATCATCCTGATCTGCGCCTTTTTCTGGGCCTTCCACGTGCTGGTCATGGATCACTTCGCACCGAAAGCCAACGTCGCGCTGATCGTCTGCGTGCAGTCGTTCACCGCCGGCGCGATCGGATTCGCCGTGGCATTCACAAGGGAGACCTTCGCATGGAGCGATGTGGCCGGCGCGCTGCCGTCGCTGCTGTATGTGGCAATCTTCTGCTCCGCCGTCGCGTATACACTGCAGGGCGTCGGGCAAAGGGATGCGGACCCCACGGTCGCTTCAATCGTGATGAGCCTCGAGTCGGTCTTCGCCGTCATCAGCGGATTCCTGCTGCTGCATGAGACGCTGAGCAGCCGGGAGCTCCTGGGCTGTGTGATCATGCTGATCGCAATCATCATCCCGCAGCTGCCGGACAAAAAGAGCAAAATTGAGAGTGCTGCCGCCTGAGCGGCCGCCGTATTATACATAGATGAATAAGAAAGAAACAGGAGGATACCATGGAAAAACTCAATCGTGAACAAGCACTGGCACTTCTTAAGAAATACAACAAGGAGGCATTCCACCTCCGCCACGCCCTCACCGTCGAGGGCGTCATGAAACACTACGCCGCCACGCACGGCTACGAGGAGGATGCGGAGTTCTGGGGCATCGTGGGCCTGCTGCACGACATCGACTTCGAGAACTGGCCGGACCAGCACTGCGCCAAAGCGCCGGAACTGCTGGCGGAGATTGATGCGCCGGAGTCGCTGGTGCACGCGGTTGTCTCCCACGGCTACGGCATCTGCTCGGAGGTAGAGCCCGAACACGAAATGGAGAAGTTCCTCTTTGCCTCTGACGAACTGACCGGCCTTATCTGGTCGTATTCGCTCATGCGGCCCTCGAAGAGCTACAAGGACATGGAGGTCAAGTCCCTCAAGAAGAAGTTCAAGGACAAGAAATTCGCGGCCGGCTGTGACCGCGACATCATCCGCCGCGGCGCCGAACAGCTCGGCTGGGAACTCGACCAGCTCATGACGGAGACCCTCGTAGCGATGGCTGCCACCGAGGACGACATCAACGCACAGTGTGCGGAATTTGAAGACTAAAGGATAGCAAGGAATCGCTTATGGAACCAGGCGTACAGGAAAAACTCAAACATCTGAAGGACCTTCTCGGCGGATATGACGGGCTGGCGGTCGCCTTTTCGGGCGGCGTGGACAGCACGTTCCTTCTGATGTGCGCAAAAGAAGTCCTGGGCCCGCGGGTCCTCGCGCTGACGATCAACGGCCCGCAGATCGCACCGGCGGAGATCGCCGAAGCGCGGCAGTTCTGCGAAAGCCACGACATCTCGCAGCTCATCATCAATATGCCCGAAGAGATCTTTGACAGCATTGCGGACAACCCGCCCGAGCGGTGCTACATCTGCAAGCGCGGCATGTTCACGCACATGCTGGAATGCATCGACGGGATGCCGCTTGCCGACGGCAGCAATGCCGATGACGGCAAAGCGCACCGCCCCGGCAGACGGGCGCTCAAAGAACTCGGCATCGTCAGTCCGCTGGAAGAAGCGGGATTTACCAAGGCCGAGATCCGCACCGCACTGAAAGCCATGAACCTGCCTGTCTGGAACAAGCCTGCCAACCCGTGCCTGGCAACCAGATTCCCCTACGGGGAACGGCTGACCCACGAGAAGATGCAGGCGGTCGATGAGATCGAGCAGTTTATCCGCGCGCTCGGCTTCGCCGTCGTCCGTGTCCGCGCGCACGGGCAGATCGCCATCGTCGAAGTGCCGCCGGAAGACCGCGAGCAGCTGGCCCGTCCGGCATGCATGGACCGGATCCGCGAGAGGATTCACGAAAAAGGCTTTCTGTACGCCGCCATGGATATGGACGGCTACAAGAGCGGCAGCATGGACCGCGTCCTCCCGGATGATACCGACGAGAAGATCAACCTGTAATATCTGCCTCACGCATCTATACTTATGGAAAAACTATTCGGGCTCAAAGCCCACGGCACTGACATCAAGACCGAAACCATCGCCGGGATCACCACCTTCCTGTCGATGGTCTACATCCTGGCGATCAACCCGCTCATCCTGTCGGACGCGGGGCTCAGCGCCGGCAGTGTTTTTACGGCGACCGCCGTGTCCGCTGCCTTCGCCACGCTCTGGATGGCGCTTTACGCCAACTACCCGATCGCACTCGCGCCGGGCATGGGCCTCAATGCCTACTTTGCCTACGGCGTCTGCCTGCCGATGGCCAACGCGGGCATCGACAACCCCTACGAGATCGCCCTGACGGCGGTCTTCTGCGAAGGGCTGCTGTTCATCCTGCTGACACTGACCAAATTCCGAGAGAATCTCGTCAATAAAGTCCCGGCCAACCTCAAGCTCGGCATCACCGCCGGCATCGGCCTCTTCATCGTCGTGGTCGGCATGGAGGGGGCGGACGTTCTCGTCCATGACCCGGACACCCTGATCACGCTCGGTGATCTCGGCCAGCCGCAGGTCGCCCTGTCGATGATCGGCTTTGTTGTGATCGCTGTCCTGAGCCACTACCGCGTCACCGGCGCGATCCTCTGGGGCATCCTCATCACCTGGGGGCTCGGCATGATCGCCCAGCTCACCGGCTGGTATGTTGTCGATGAGGCCGCCGGATTCGGCTCGCTGTTCCCCGACTTTTCCGAAGGGGTCATGCCGGCCGCCCCGACGCTGTTCGCGTTTAACTTCAAATGGGCATTCACCCATATCCTGCAATTCGTGGTCATTCTGTTCTCGTTCTTCTTCGTCGATCTGTTCGACACCGCCGGCACACTCGTCGGTGTGGCGAGCAGAGGCGGCATGCTCGACGAGAACGGCGACCTGCCAAGAGCCAGCAAAGCGCTGATGTCCGATGCGCTCGGCACGGTTGCCGGTGCGTGTCTGGGCACCTCTACGGTCGGCAGCTATGTCGAGTCGAGCGCCGGTGTGGCGGCCGGCGGCAGAACAGGCTTCGCCTCGGTCATCACGGGCGGGCTGTTCCTGCTCTCGCTGCTGCTGTCACCGCTGTTCCTGGCGATTCCGAGCTTTGCGACCGCTCCGGCGCTGACCTACGTCGGCTTCCTGATGCTGGCCGCCGTCACCGACATGGACTTCAAAGACGACATGGCGGATGCGATCGCGGGATTTCTGGCTCTCATCATGATGCCGTTCACCTACTCGATCGCCAACGGGATCATGTTCGGCATCCTCTCCTATGTCATCATCCGCATCTGCCAGCGGCGTCCGAAAGACGTCCATCCGGTGATGTGGATCAGCGCGGCACTGTTCGTACTGCGTATATTAACCCTGTTATTCCCCGTTTCGTTTGCCTGAAACGTATAGAAAGGAGCTTGCAATGTATTACGAAATGACGATCGCGGGACTGCCTCGCAAACTGCCCCTCTTCCCGGTCAGCGATGATCTGTCCATCGCGGCGTTCATCATGCTGGGCGATGTGGAGATCAACGAGGCGGCAGCCAGAGAACTGCTCGCAAAGGCACCTGAATTTGACATCATCCTCACCGCCGAGGCCAAGAGCATCCCGCTCGCGCACGAGATGGCCAGACTGGCCGGCCAGAACGACTACGTCGTCGCGAGAAAAGGCCTGAAAGTCTACATGGAAGACCCGCTCGTCGTCTCGGTCGAGTCCATCACCACCGCGTATGAACAGCACCTCTATCTCGGCAAGAGCGATGTGGAGAAGCTGCGCGGAAGACGCGTCCTGGTGATCGACGATGTCATCAGCACCGGCGCTTCCCTGAACGCGATCGAAGCCCTGGCGGACAAAGCCGGCGCCAACATCGTCGGCAAGATGGCTGTCCTTGCGGAGGGCGACGCCATGGACCGCGGCGACATCATCGCGCTCGACAAGCTCCCCGTCTTCAACCCCGACGGGACCGTGAAAGACTGAGCGCAAACCACTATAAATAGTACCGATAACAACCTAGAGGTGTTTTATGAGCAACGATAAAAAAGGCCTGAAGGCCCTCCAGAACGGCAGCGATATCCGGGGCATCGCGATCCCCGGTGTATCCGGCGAGGCCAGCCTGCTCCGCACCGAAGCGGAATCGCTCACGCAGGGGTACCTGCGCTGGCTGAGCGAGAAGACCGACAAACCCGTTGAAGAACTGGCGGTCGCTGTCGGCTGCGACAGCCGTCTCTCCGGCCCCTACCTCAAGCAGATCATCCTCGTGACGCTCTCCGTCAACGACGTGACCTTCTTCGACTGCGGTCTGGCGAGCACACCGGCCATGTTCATGGCGACCAAGTTCCGGAGCTTCCAGTGCGACGGCGCCATCATGATCACCGCCAGCCACCTGCCGTACGAACGCAACGGATTCAAGTACTTCGACGCCGAGGGCGGACTGCAGAAAGCGGACATCGCGAAGATCATCGAATACGCGGAAGATGTCCTGCCGAAGGAAAGCGAAGACAAAGCGGCCGCGCGCCGTGCACAGGACGAAGCGGCGATGCTGGACGCGGTCCGTGCCATGAAAGAAAAACTCGAAAAGACACCGGTCCCGGATGCCTATAAAGACGACTCCAAAGGCCTGTCTGCCGCCAAAGAAGACGCCAAGCGCGATGCGAAGACCGACGGCAGCATCACGGCCCGCTCGCAGATCGTCCGTGACCGTCCCATCTTCGCCCAGGCGGAACTGGGCGCCTACATCCCGGACCTCATGGAGACCTATGCCGCACACCTGCGCAGCCTCATCATCGAAGGCGTGCAGAAAGGGCTGGCAGACGGCGCACCGGCATTCGACCCGGAGTACCCGCTTGCCGGGCTCACGGTGGCGGTCGACGCCGGCAACGGCGCGGGCGGATTCTATGCGACAGAAGTCCTCGAACCGCTGGGCGCCAATGTGGCTGCAAGCAGATACCTTGATCCCAACGGGGCATTCCCCAACCACGCGCCGAACCCGGAAGACAAAGCGGCCGTGGATGCGCTCAGAGAAGCGGTCCTCGGCGGCAGCTGCGATCTCGGCATCATCTTTGATACCGACGTCGACCGGTCCGCAGCCGTGACCGGCGCCGGCAGAGAAGTCGCGCGCAACGGCATCGTTGCACTGGCGGCCCTGCTCGTTGCAAAAGAGCATCCCGGCAGCACGATCGTGACGGACAGCATCACGAGCATCGAGCTCGGGCAGTTCCTCGAAGATACGCTCGGACTGAAGCATCTGCGCTACATGCGCGGCTACAAGAATGTCATCAACAAGGCGCTGGAACTCACCGCACAGGGCGTTGACTGCCCGCTCGCGATCGAGACCTCCGGCCACGCCGCTCTGAAAGAAAACTACTACCTGGACGACGGCGCGTATCTGGCCACAAAAATCATCATCAAGGCCGCGCTTCTGAAGCAGGAAGGCAGCAACCTCGACGACCTGCTCGCCGCGCTGAAAGAGCCGGCGGAAGCAAGGGAAGTCCGCATGCCGATCACCGCAGAGGATTTCGGCGGCTACGCAGACCAGATCCTGGACGACCTGAAAGCCTGGGTCAGCGGGGACAATTCGGCGGAGAGCCGCAACATGCCGTCCGCGTTCGGACAGACGCTGTCCATGCAGCTCGTCTCCCCGAACTACGAAGGCGTGCGCATCAACTTCTACGATGCGGCTGCCGGCGGCGACGCCCCGATGGGCTGGTGCCTGCTGCGCCGGTCGCTCCATGACCCGCTCATGCCGCTCAATATCGAGTCCGGCAAAGAGGGCGGCGCGGAAGAGATCGCAGCGATGCTGCGGCCGTTCTTCTTCCCCTACAGCGCGCTCGACAGTTCCAAACTATGATGCAATAACCCGCACCGCCGGCACGTCCGGCCATGCGGGTTTTTCATATCCCCCTGACCGCTGGCGGAAAGGCCGGCAGGAATGTGAAAAGAGAGGAATCGCCTATGTACAAGGATGTCAGAAACTACGGCTGGATCGCCGGGGACGAATGCGCGGACTTCTGCCGCACCGTCTACTCCCGGCCGCAGCAGAACTTAAGCGGCTATCCGCTCGGCATCATCACCCCACCGACCTGGTTCCCCCAGATGCCCGGCAATGTCGGCAACCCCTGGACGTATGACTTCCCGGTGCGTTACCTGCGCTCCGAAGTGGAGATCCAACAGCTCTTCGACAATGACCCGGGCGCTGTGCACGCGCTTCTGGAAGAAGCCAGAGAACTCGAGCGCGAAGGCTGCCGCGCCATCACCGGCAACTGCGGCTACTATGCGCATTTTCAGCGTGAACTGGCAGAGGCGGTCGACGTGCCGGTCGCCATGTCTTCCCTGCTCCAGGTGAACTGGATCAGACCCACACTCAAGGAGGGGGAGAAGATCGGTGTCATCTGCGCCGCCGCTTCCTCCTTTACACCGGAGCTGCTCCTGCACGCCGGCGTCGAGGATCCGGAGATCGTGGTCGTGGCCGGCCTTGAAGACACCGAACAGTTCGGACCGCTCGCCCGCCAGCAGATGGATGTCAACTACTACAATCCGCGCAAACTGGGCGAAGAGATTGCCGCGATTGCTTGCGGCATGATGCAGGAAAACAATCTCGGCGCGATCCTGCTGGAGTGCTCCGACCTGCCGCCGTTCGCCCACATGGTGCAGGCGGCGACCAATCTGCCGGTCTTCGACTTCACGACCCTGCACAACTGGCTGTATGGCGCCGTGTGCCGCCGGCCGTTCACCGGATTTCTCTAGACAAAAGCGGACCCTGGCACTGCCTGTTCACAGCAGCAAAAGCAGAACCCGGCATTGCCGGGTTCTTTTGTGCGTTCTGTTTCCTATTGCCGCTGCATGAGTATGACAGACAGGACGACGAGCCCGGTCCCGAGCAGCTCCACCGGCCCCAGCATCTGGTGCAGGGTGACAAACGCGAGCAACAGCGTGAACGGGATCTCCATGGACTGCACGACGGCGGATCTTGCCGCGCCGACGATCTTCGTGCCGGCGAGCATCAGGTGCAGGCAGACGATCTTCGTCACGCCCGCGACATAGATAAAGATCCCGATATCGAGCAGACTCAGTCCGGTGAACTGTTCGAACATCCCCGGATAGACCACGATGCTCAGGCATGCCGCGACATCAAGCACGAAGGTGATCGCCGTCCACTTGTCCATGTCCTTGGGGACCAGCAGGTCATTGCACATCACGTAGCCGCCCATACACGTTGCGGCGAGAATCCCGAACAGAACGCCCTGCACGGACAAGCCGCCTTTGGCCACCTGGAACACGTTGACGGCCAGGGCGCAGCCCGTCACACAGACCGCCACGGCGATCCACTGATGGCGGGAAACCGGCCGCAGTCTCGTCACAAAGTAAAACAGGCAGATCACAACCGGTGACAGGTACAAAAGCGCCACCGCCACGCCCGCATCCAGTGTGCGCACCGACGAGAACAGCCCGATGCTGCCCATGAAGTTCAGCGCTCCCATCAGAAGCAGCGCTTTCAGATGCTGCCTGCCCTCCCGGTAGACTGTTTTGATTCGCCCGGTCACAAGATCGATCAGATTGATCAGGACCGCCGCCACCACAAAGGTCATGGTGACTGTGCCGATGGCCGGCACGCCGTGGTTTTGCAGGATCGTGACAAAGGGCGTCTGCCAGGCGACAAAGAACGCAAAGAGAATCAGGAACAGATATCCCTTCGCCATGCCGGTATTCCTCTTCGCACCTGCCGCTTCCGGCATCGTTGCTTTCTTATCCAATGTACTTTTCCTGTTACTTAAGTTCCAGCACGACCGGACAGTGGTCGCTGCCGTAGATGTCCGTCAGGATCGCCGCATCCTTGAGACGCGGCTTAAGCTCCTCCGACGCGAGGAAATAGTCGATGCGCCAGCCGGCGTTGTTGGCCCGCGCATTGAAGCGGTAGCTCCACCAGCTGTAGATCTGCTCCTGGTCCGGATAGAAATACCGGAACGTGTCGATGAACCCGGCCTCCTGCAGCGCGGTCATCTTGGCGCGCTCCTCGTCCGTAAAGCCCGCATTACGGCGGTTCGGCCCGGGGTTCTTGATGTCGATCTCCTTGTGCGCCACGTTCATGTCGCCGCAGATGATGACCGGTTTTTCCTTTCTGAGTTCTGTCACATACGCACGGAACGCGTCTTCCCAGGTCATCCGGTAGTCCAGACGCTTCAGCTCGTTCTGCGAGTTCGGCACATAGACGTTGACCGACCAGAAGTCCGGGAATTCCAGGGTCACGACGCGGCCCTCCTGGTCGTGCTCCTCGATGCCGAGGCCGCGGCGGACGCTTAAGGGCGATTCCTTGGTGAGCGTGAGCGTCCCCGAATACCCCTTCTTCACCGCGCTGTCCCAGTACTGGTGATACCCTTCGGCGGGCACCTCCTCCTGGCCTTCCTGCATCTTCGTCTCCTGGATGCAGAAGATATCCGCGTCGAGATCGTTGAGGACCTCGAAAAAGTTCTTTTTCATAACGGCGCGCAGGCCGTTGACATTCCACGATACGAGTTTCATGGGCGTGCTCCTTGATCCGGTAAAGCCGGCCCGGGCCGGCGAGTGTGCATGGATGCATTATAGCACAATGCGGAATCGCCCTGCATCTGTCAGGAAGGAAATTATCCGCGGATTTTCCCTCGTTTGCCCTGTTGCGACAAGCATGTGCTGTGATATACTGTTTTTACAGACATTGCAACGAAAGGGAGGATTATACCCATGGACAGAACAATCACCGTCGACGGTGTCGGCCGTCTCAATATCCCGCCGGATCTTGTTATTCTCTACACCACACTGGAGACGAGAGAAACCAAGTACAGCAATGCGATCCATCTCGCAGAGGAAAAAGAAGCCGAACTGCGTGAAGCCATCGCACGCGCGGGCTTCAATCCGGACGACCTGAAGACTGCAAGTTTCCGCGTCGAGCCGATCAAGGATGAAAAGAAAGACCGTTTTGGCACCAAGTCGCAGGTTGTCGGCGGCTTCGTCTGCTACCACCTGTTCAAGCTCATGTTTGACTTCGATCAGGAGAGACTGTCCAAGGTCATTTCCCAGATCACCCGCAGCGAACTGAAGCCGAACTTCTCCGTCAAGTACAGCGTCCAGAGAGCGAACTTCGTCAAGGACGAACTGATGAGAGATGCGGTTGCCAATGCGCAGCACAAAGCGTATGTCTTCGCAGACGCAGCCGGCTGCAAGGTCGGCAAAATGCTCGACCTCAAATATGAGTGGGAGAAGTTCTCGCTGGCCAGCAAGACCAACTACTTCATGGAGGACAGAACCTACCACATCGCACCGGAAGGCCAGGAAGACATCCCCGTCATCCCGGAAGACATCCGTCTGCAGATGATCATCTCCGCCACCTTCGAACTCGTGGACGCAGAGTAAGCGGAGCATATTGATAATGATATGAAAACACCGGCTGTTCAGCCGGTGTTTTTGTTGTCAGGTGATGCATGCCGGCGCTTCCCGGTGCGCTCACTCAGTCTTCTTTGTGCGCGCGGATCGCATCGCGCATCCGCTCGAGCCCGGTCCGGATGATCGAGCGCGGCATCGCCAGGTTGAGGCGGACATACCCTTCCGCGTTGCCGACGAACAGGCTGTTGCCGCCTTCCAGCAGCACACCCGCTTCGTATGCGAAGAACCCGGGCAGGTCCTCCACATCCGGGAGGCACTTCGACATGTCGACCCATGCCAGGTACGTGGCCTCGGCCGGCTGCATCACGGCCTCGGGCAGCTGCTCGTCGAGGAATCGCTTCGTGAACGCGAAGTTCTCATCGAGATACGCCCGCAGTTCCTGCCGCCAGGGTTCGCCTTTCTGGTAAGCTGCCGTCGCCGCGGTCAGGGAGAAGGCGTTGATCAGACCGCCGACTTTGTCGCGCGCCTTGTATTCCTTTCTGAGCCACGAGTCGCGGATGATGACGTTGGAGAAGGACAGCCCCGCCAGATTGAAGGTCTTGGTCGGCGCCATGCAGGTGATGAGTTTCTGATAGTCCTTCATCACCTTCGCCATCGGCGTGTGGTGCTGGTCCATGCGGAGCAGGTCGCAGTGGATCTCGTCGGAGATGATCCATTTGTCGTATTTCTCAACGATCGCAGCGGCCGCTTTGAGTTCTTCTTCGGTCCAGACGCGGCCGGTGGGGTTGTGCGGGTTGCACCAGATCACCAGCCTGCAGGCGGGATCGGCGCACTTCGCCTCGAAGTCTTCCAGGTCGAGGGAAAATCTCCCTTCCGCATCCTTTTTCAGCGGTGACATCAGCACGTCCTTGTGCACGTATTCCGCCGTGTGCAGGAAGTATCCGTACGCCGGTGTGTTGATCAGGATCTTGTCCCCTTCTCCGCAGAGGATCTCCGCCACCAGATACAGCGCCGGGATGACGCCCGGGCTGTAGCAGAGTTCTTCCTCGTCAAACGTCCAGTCATAGTGGTCTTTGCACCACTGCATGAACGCCCTGTCGTACGCGCCGTCATAGGTCCCGGTGTACCCGTAGATGCGGCGGTCGAGACGCGCCTGCAGTGCCTCCCGGATCTCCGGTGCAACCGCGAACTCCATGTCCGCGACCCACATGCGGACGAACTCGTCATCCTTGTAGGGGAACTGTTTTTCCGGGCCCGCGTGAAAGATATACTGACGGAATCCGTCTGTATTCAGCGCATTCGTGCCCTGTCTGTCAACGATCTCATCAAAGTTATACTGGCTCATTATGATACCTCCTTCAGGCCTCGTGATTGCCTGCAGCAACTTTATCTACAATCAGGAAGAAGATCAGGCAGCCCGCTTTCTTCCTTCCATCTCTTCCATCGCTGATCAGATATCCGCAGCTGCGGTCAGTCTTCTTTCAGCAGGTACATTTCCGTGTA
This sequence comes from uncultured Eubacteriales bacterium, assembly GCA_902790905.1. Classification (GTDB taxonomy): domain Bacteria; phylum Bacillota; class Clostridia; order Peptostreptococcales; family Anaerovoracaceae; genus RUG13615. Next base: position 17,590 of record CADATO010000014.1, on the reverse strand, counting down.
CCCCATCTCGCTGTACCCCGCCTTCCGGTAGGCAGCGATGGCAGGCACGTTCTCCGTCTCCACCTCAAGCCGTGTGATGACGGCTTCCGGGTGCTGCGCTTTCACAAAGCTGAGCACCGCACTGCCGGCCCCGCATCCGCGGTATTCTTCCCGCAGATAGATATCCTCGATCCAGACGCACGGCCCGCCGAATTCCGTCGAAAAGCTCTTTGCCAGGATCGAATACCCGGCGATTGCGGGATTGCTTTCTGGCCCGCTGGCTGCGGGCGATTCTATGATGAGCCCTTCCACGAATGGAGAATCGCTCAGGCACGCGTCCACATTGCGCACCAGCACCTCATCGGGAATGTCCGTCAGAAGCGCCGGCGAGTCGTAAAACACGCGCATCATCGCGATGACCTCCTCCCGATCGCCGGGCTGCATCGCACGAATCGTAAATGTATTTGCCTTTTCTCTGTTGTCGTTCATTTTGTAGCTTCTCCAAAGCGGTCCACGACCGCAGAATAAATGATGGCGCCGATCAGCGCACAGACCGCGGCTGCCAGGCACAGCATCTTCGCACCCGCCACGTCCAGGATGAGACCCCCGAGGTAACTCGCGATGACGCTGGCGACCGTTGTCGCCATCATGAACCACGCCTGCCCTTTGACAGCTTCGCCTTTGTCCATGATCTGATCGATGAAGTAGATCATCGCCGGCATGATCACGATATAGATTGCCTGGAACACCTGCGCGAGGCAGATCACCCACACCGCCTGTGCCAGCCAGAGCATCACGAATTTTGCCACAAAGGCGACCGCCGCGATCTTCAGCAGTGTGTTGACGGAAATGTGCTTTCTGATCACATCGAACAGCATGAGCCCCGGCACTTCCGACATGGCGGTGCATGCCGCCACGACGCCGAGGTCCGCACTCGTGCCGCCGACATCCGTCACGATCTGGTAGATGAAGGTGTTCTGCACGGCATTGCCGAAAAAGAAGAACAGCACGCCGATGCTCAGCACCAGGAACAGTTTGTTGCGCCTGAGAAACGCCAGCAGGTGGATCTTTTCAGCCGGCGCGGCCTCTTCCGCCTGTCCGGCTTCTGCTGCAGCCCTTTCCGCCGATTTCCGGCGCATCGCCCGCAGGTAGTGAACATCGCTGCCGACGATGAAGGCCATCCAGCACAGCAGGAACACCATCCCCGCATAGGGCAGAATACTGCTGCTGTACCGGTCGACCAGGACGCCGAGGACCGCCATGACCGCCGAGTAGGCGATCGAGCCGCTCGCGCGGCAGATGCCGAAGTAGATCTTGTGCCCGGTCTCCTCCAGCGTGAACAGCAGCGCGTTGATCAGTCCCTGCAGCGCGAGGTGAATCGCGTACAGAAGCAGGTAGATCAGAAAGAGCGGCGCCCCTTTTGTTTGATACACGAAAAGTCCCGCTGCCAGCAGGATCATCAGGAGCAGCAGGATCTCCATCAGTCTGTGGATCCGGAAGACCTTTGAATTGTCTGCAATATCGGCGAGCGGCGGCTGGATCAGCGCGCCGAGAATGCTCGCCAGGGCGAACAGGATGCCGATCTCGTAGTTGCTGAAGCCTTTCGCCAGCAGAAAAACAGAACCGAAAGACAGCAGGGCTGCAAAATACGTCCAGTACATGCACCATAAGCCGCCGTATTCAAAATTGAGTATCCGTTTCATCTGTGACAACTCCGCGCACAGCGCCGCCGTTCCTGTCTGCCTTTCTGCCCGGCGCCTCCGTAACTCATTCCTTTACGTAATACCCTGCCATGCCTGTTGCGCACAGCCGGCCCTGTTCATTGTACATCCCGCAGTGGCAGTTGACCATCTTGCGGCCCATGTGCGTCGTCTGCATGTGGATCCGGTAGCGGCCTTCCGTGATCGCATGATGGAACAGCATCGACATATCCACGGTCGGCAGGAGGTAGTACTCCGAAGCCACACAGGCGCCGATGCCCATCGCCGCATCCATCATGGTCGCGATCGCCCCGCCGTGCACGTGCCCGTAGACGTTCATATGCCGGTGCCGGGTATCGATGGCATAGTCGATCCAGATCTGCCCGTCCTCGTAGATGCCGCTGTCCAGATACTCCAGTTCGATCGCTGTGAAGTGCATGCCCGGGTCCTTCTGCTCCAGCGTGAGCCACCCCTGCACGTCTCTTGCGATGTCTTCTTTATCAAATGCCGCGATCCGGCTCGCGGCGCTCATTCTTGCCCGTTTCACAGCGCCCTCCCCGGCCCGTCGGCCTGATCCGTGTGGACCGTATAGCTGGCCATGCAGCTGACGCAAAGCCGTTCCTTTTCATCGTAGAGTTCCCCGTGGCCGGTGACCATGTGCCCGCCGACGTGGGTAATCTCCGTGTGCAGGCGAAATCTCTTCCCCTTCATCGCACGGACGTACTCCAGCGACATGCTCGAGGTCGTCACATACTGCTCTCCGCGCGCGACGGAGCCGGCGATCCCGATGCAGTCGTCAAACAGCGTCGCTGCAACGCCGCCGTGCAGGATCTCATAGACGTTCCAGTGACCGGGGTCAGCCCTGAACGAAAAGTCCACCCAGAATCTCTCTTTGCCCGCTTCGCCGTCCAGAAATGCTGCCCTGACCTTGTTGTGGACATTGCGTTCGTCATGCGCCTGGATGAACGCCAGGGTCCCTTCCACTTCCATGCGAAGCTGTTCTTTTGTTAAGATACGTGTTCTCACTTGTGCTCCCGGCTCCTGCGGAGCCTGTCTTTACGGGCCTTCCGCCGCCCGGCAGGTCCGCAGTCTCTGATTATCACATCTGGTTACAAGTATATACAAAATGAAGATGATTTTTCAACGCTTCCCGGCACAAAACAAAATCCCCGGGAAGACCCGGGGATCGCATTGGCTGCGCCGTATACGCCTTACTCCTCCAGCTGAGAGGTGCAGTGCGGGCATCTTGTCGCCTCGATCGGAATCTCGCTCTTGCAGAACGGGCAGACCTTCGTGGTCGGCTCTTCCTCAACTGCTTCAGGCTCTTTTCTGAGCTTGTTCATCGCCTTGATCATCGCGAACAGCACGAATGCCACAATGATGAAGTTGATGATCGCCATGATGAACGCACCGTACATGATGTCGACGCCGGCCACATTGACAGCGGCATCGTTGAAGTCGACCTTGATCAGCAGGCCGATCAGCGGCGACAGGATGTTGTCGACCAGGGCCGAAATGATCGCGGTGAATGCAGCACCGATGATCATGCCGACGGCGAGGTCCATCACGTTCCCCTTCATCGCAAATTCTTTAAATTCTTTCATGAAACTACCCATACTCCCCACTCCTTTCAGTTCCTTAAAAGTCGCGTCTGTCTCGCAGTATCAACAAATTATTGCAATTTATTATACCACAGGCGTATCCCGTTGCCACCAGTAAATGTCAAAAGAACGAGCCCCGCAGGACTCGTTCTTTTTGTTTGTCTCTTTCATTTGTAATCGCAAAGGTTGTCGGCCGCGTTCTGCGCCCCTGTACCCGGGAAGCGATTACTTATATGCTCTCTCCACGTATGCGCTGGTCGTTGTGCGGAGCATGCCGCCGTAACCGAGCTTGAAGCTGATCACATCGCCGACCTTATATTCTTTCGCGGAATGGGTGACATCGACGATCATGTGGTCGGAGCTGGCACCCATGACCTCGAGATCTTCGTTGACCGGCTCAACGCTGTCGAGCGCGACATCCTGCTGGCCGACGGCGACGATCGCACGCATCATGAGGCCCTTGTCCTCATAAACCGGCACCTGACCGAACGCATCCTTGCCGACTTCGCCGATGGGCAGGGAGGGTTTTTCCTTCAGCTCGATGATCTCCGCCTCGAGGGTGATCGCATCATCGACGGTGCCCGGCAGCTTGGTGAAGTACGCGGTGTCGTTGCCCAGGAAGAAGGACTCGCCCAGACGCAGGTTGTTGATGCCTGCCGGCAGTTCGCCCTTGCCGATCAGATAGATCGAGGAGGAGTTGCCGCCGCTGACGATGGGCAGTTTGATGGAGAATTTCTTCTCGATCTCGCCCGCGATGCGCGCCAGGTTGGACAGGTTGTCGTTCTTCGGAATGATCGCGCCGTAGCAGGTCAGGTTGACCGCCACGCCATACAGTTCGATGTTCTTCAGTGCGAGGATCTGCTCGACTGCCGCGTAGATCTCGTCTTCCTTCTCAAAGAAGATGCCCTCACGCAGGTCGCCGAGGTCGATCATCAGGACGATCTTATGCGTCTTGCCTGCTGCCGCAGCCGCCTCGTCCAGTGCTTTGATCGTCACGAGTTCGGAGTTGAAGCTGATGTCAGCGACATCGACAACTTCCGCCGCCTGGGACATCATGGGCAGGCGCAGCAGAACGGTCTGCTTGCCGTTCTCTCTGGCATCCGCCGCATACGCGCGGAGGTTCTCCACACGGCTGTCCGCCATGTAACTGACGGCCGGGTGACGGGCGATCATCTTCGTGACTTCGGGGTCTGCGCAGACGCCCTTGGTGACGATCATCAGAGAGCAGCCGCCCTCCTTGGTGATCTTCGCAACAGCATCGAGGTTGCCCTCGAGTTTTTTCATATCAATGACAATTCTGGGATACATATTAAGAACTCCTTTCTGGAAGTGATGGACATCTGCTGCGGACTATCTTCCTTCCGGCGGTTCACCGCGCTTGTATTTGCGGTTCGGGCAGTAGACGTGCGGGCACAGCCAGCATTCGTGGTTGCAGCCTGCGGTCTGCTCATGCTGCTGCTCCATCGCCTCGCTGGGCTTCAGATCCGCAGCAGCCGCCTTGTGGTGCGCTTCGAAAGCAGCCTCTGCCGCCTGTTCATCCTTCTCGATGAGCGCGTCAAAAGCAGCCTCCGCACCTTCCGGCAGCGGGCATCCGTCTTCGTCCACAGGGACTGCCGGTGCCTCGGAGCTGTCCATTTCGTGCTGCTCCTTGCCTTTATTCTTACGGGCTTCGAGGTCTTTCTTGTAGACGGTCATATCGTAGCCCATTTCTTCCATTTCCTTGATGTGCTGCTCTTCCTCGGCGAGCTGCTTGGAGCGGCGTTCCGCCTCTTCGAGCGCCATCTGCATCGCGCTCTTCTGGTCTTTGGCCATGACTTCCGGGAACTTGAAGTCAAGGCTCTTTTCGAGCAGTTTGATAGCTGCCTCGCGGTATTCCTTGGACAGAACACCCAGGGAAGCCATGATGTAGTCGTTGTCGACGAGGATCTGCGCATGGTCTGTCGGGAACAGCAGCATGCCGCTCTCGTTGTACGCCGGGATCTCCTTCATGATCTCCACGCGGTGCGGCAGGCGCGTCAGCGCGCCGCCGGTGCCGACGATGTACTGGACCTGGGTGAGGTCCTTACCTTCAACAACGGTCGTACGACCGGTCGGTCCGTAGACGTAGCGAATGATGCCGGCGTGGCGTTCGACCGCCTTGAGGGTCGCTTCTTCGGCCAGCAGTTCGACAAGTTTGAATTCGTCCGGTGTCTTCGGGATCGCAACATAGGACTCGAGCGTCTTATCGAGATCGACCGGGGCAAGTCTTTTGCGGAGTTCATCCTCACCGATCGACTCGATGACATGCATGCGGTTGACGTACAGACCGAGGTCGCCCTCTACGGTACGCTTTGCCTTCGGCTCCGGTGTGGTCATCATCGCTGCGAGATCGTCGGAGTCCGTTGTGACGGAGTGGACGTCTGTCGTCGCACCGCCGACGTCGATGGTCATGACATTGCCGATGCAGTCGGAGAGCAGCTTGGTGCACTCCATGACGGAGCCCGGTGTCGGGATGATCGGGCCGTTGACCATGTCGCGGACGTGCTCCATGCCCGGCGCGTGGACGATGTGATCCTCGAACGCCTGGTGGATCATCTTGCGGCACGGCTCGACGTTGAGCATGTCGATCTTCGGATAGACGTTGTCGCAGATGTACAGTTTGCGGTCGTCAAAGATCAGCTTCATCTCTTCGCGGTTCTCAATGTTGCCCGCGTAGATGACCGGCGCCTTGTAGTCCAGATCACGCAGTTTTTCTGCGGTGTCGATCGCCGTCTCCTTTTCACCGTAGTCGACGCCGCCTGCGAGCAGGATCAGGTTGGGCCTGATCTCCTTGATCTTCGCCAGGTCCGTCCGGCGCAGTTTGCCCGCCGTGACGAAGTGGATGATGCCGCCTGCGCCGAGCGCTGCCTCTCTGGCAGCGCGCGCGGTCATGTCGTAGACAAGACCGTGGACGGACATCTTAAGACCGCCTGCAGCGGAAGACGTCGCAAGCATCTTGTCATACTCGATCTTCTCTTCGCCCATGCGCTTGCACAGATCATCGAGCGCGCCTTTCAGGCCGATGCGTACGTCACCTTCCAGAACGGAAGTCGGCGCCTGCCCCTGGCCCCAGAAGACCGGCTGATCTGAGTCGATATTGATAAATGCGTTGAGAATGGTGGTGGTAGACCCAATCTCCGCGACCAATACATCTACTTTCATATTCTATGTCCCCTTTTTATACTGTTATGATGAATAGCTCTGCCCGCACAACAGTTCCTGAAGCACGGACGCACTAATAATATCACAGATTGCGCTTACTTATAACCCCAGAAACACTTTCCTTTTCTTTTAGATCCCCTAAAATCAAGGAACTCTTTTGAAAAAAGCGGGCGGCATTTCTGCCGCCCGCTCAGGAAGTCTATATGAGACGGTAGCCGGCTTATTTGTCAGCCTTCTCAGCTTCTTTCTCAGCTTCTTCCTTTGCCTTTCTTCTGCGCTGTCTTTCCTCAACCAGGAAGGAAGCAACGTCGATACCGTGGGAGTTACGGCCGAACGCAGCGTCGATACCGGTCTTGACACCCTCTTCGGGGATAACCTGTGTACCGCCGGCAACGATGATGACCTTATCACGGATACCCTTTTCGATCGCCAGGTCATTGATCCGCTTCATGTTCTTGTAGTGGATGTTGTCATGGGAAATGATGGTGGAAGCGAGGATCGCTTCAGCGTTCACTTCGATGGCAGCGTCAACCAGCTTCTCAACCGGTACGGAGGTGCCGAGGTAGTGGACTTCAACGCCCCACTTCTCGATGCCGCCGTGCTTGATGTCGATGATCTCGCGCAGGCCTACGGAGTGCTCGTCTTCACCGACGGTACCGCAGACGACGACCAGCGGATGCGCTTCGATGTCATCACGGAGTTCCTGGTCGGTGAGGTAATGCGGTTCCGGCGGAATGACCAGATCGTCAACGTTGATGTCGAAGTCGACCTTGCCCTTCATTTCGATACGGGTACCTTCAGCTTCCTGCATGACTTCGCGGGAGATGACTTCCGGATCGACGAGGCCGAGTTTCTTACCGATCTCGACAGCGACGACTTCGGAGGTACGGCGGTCTCTCGGGATCATCATGGTGATCATGATGGTGCCGTCAGCCGCCCATTCCATCTCGGGCTTGACCAGGTTGGTGTGACGATACTTCCATGTCTCTGCCAGTCTGGTGTTGACGTTGTCGTCGTCGAGTTCGTCGATGAAGACGATCTTGCTGCGGTCTTCGAAGGTGCAGCCGCCGATCAGTGCGGACGGGTTCTCGGGGTCGCCGCCGTACTGCTCAACGTTGTTGTAGCCGAAGTGTGCAGTGACAGGAGCCATGTAGTCTTCATCTCTCTCGTAGATGAAGCCGTAGCCGACACCACCGTCGATCTTACGGGCAATACCGTCACCGTTACGAGCCGGATATTCAGCGGAGTCGACGAAGAAGCCTTCTTCGACAGCCTTGAAGTAACCACCGACTTCGAGGATCTCTTCCATGAACAGGGTCGCCTTTTCGCGGATCTCTCTGGACTTCTCGACCAGATGGCCTTCCTTCTTCAGTTCGACCATATCCATCAGACCGTCCATACCGATCAGAGCCTGCTTTGCAGTGTCGCAAGCTTCGATGTTGTAGATGTGCCACGGAACGTTACGGCCTTCATCCGGTGTGATGGTGGACTGGATATCCGCGCTGGTCAGCTTGGAGATCATCATGTTCATGACATGGGTAACAGTCGCTTCACGAGCGGAGGTGTCGATGTACTTGGTGTTCATCTGCGCTCTCATGCGGTATTTGCGCAGGAAGTCACGCAGTGCGACAGCGTACGGCAGATCGTAGTAGATGCACGGTGCCGGTGTAGCCGTCGGCGGTACTGTGGACAGGCAGATGTTTTCGGGTTTGATGCCGCACAGTTCGGAGAACTTGGAGTTGATAGCGTGCTGGACGATCAGTTCCGGCATGACTTTCCATGCATCACGAGCTGTTGCGTTCGCGTTGTGCGCACCGTCGATCTGAGCCATGTTAGCCCATGCCAGGATGGTCTTGGACTCGCAGGCGTCGACGAAGGAACGGACGCAGTTGATGTTTCTGTACAGTACGTTGTACTGGGGATCCTGGTGAACGCCGTTGACGCCTTCTTCAGCGAACATGACAGCGATGTCAGGACCAGCAACGCCGGATACGTAGGAATGGTAGTTGATCGGACGGCCAACTTCATCCTCGATCAGGTCGATGGCTTTTCTCTGTGCACGGACAACCTTACGGGTGACCGGGATACCACCGATACCCTGGGGGGTACCTTCGATCAGACCATCCATGTGAGACTGGCCGGCAGTACGAATGACCATGAGGTGGTCAGCGCCGTGCCATGCAGCCATTCTCATACGACGGATATCGTCTTCGAAACGGCCGGATGCGATCTCGGTGGTGATAACGGGCAGCGGCTGCGGGTCCGCGCCTTCAAAATACTTCGCCGGCGGAAGCGGAACACCCTGCTTGAGCGGTTTGGAAGCATCTCTGTAAGTGAACGGTCCGATCTGGACGCCCGGTGCCGGGGTTCTCCAGGTCCAGCCTTTTCTTCTGGGTTCATATTTATCGAGGTCCTTCAGGAGTTCTTCGATGTCCAGTTTTTCATTCTTCTTCAGCGGTTCCATCCTTATTTCCCTCCTTTGAACAGTGCAGCAACTTCGTCCCATCCTTCGCCCTTGGCGAGCATGATGCTGGCATCACGGATGGACATATCCTTTGCTTTAGCGAACTTGTAGACAACATGGCCTGCGCCTTTGCCCATCAGGCCTCTGTCCATGCACTGGTCAACGATGGGTTTCGCATCCAGGGAGGAAACGCCCATGCGGAGCAGTACGGAACGCTCAACGGACGGAGTCGTGTTGTTGCGTCCAAGCTCGTACAGCGGAGTCACGACCTGGGTCGTGAGGTCCCAGAAACGCGCATACAGTTCATCGTCGGAGAGATCCGCGATGTGCTTTCTGCGTTCTGCAAAATCGTCATCTCTTTTCATGCTGTTCTCCTTTTCTGTAGTATATGCAGCAATTAAGTAACTTGGTTTGATATGGTGCCGGACGGCAGCGGTCAAACAGCACTGCCGCCAGACACCAAGCCCCCTAACTATCCTGATTTACCAGGAAAGGTTCGCAATGCGAACACGTTCAATAGTATAGCAAATACCGTGCCAAAACAAGCGATTTCGCTCTGCAGGGCAAGGAATCGCCAAATTATTTTCAAACGGACGCGTGCAATTTTCGCGCCGTGCGCGCAACCTGAACCTTTCCAGAACGCTCAGATCTGCATGGTCAGCCGATTTCCGCGTGCAAAAACAAAACCGGCGCACGGCGGCACCGGAAATGTCAAAATACTGCACACTTTTGTCCTTTTTGTGTTTTTCATGGTCCTGCGGGAGGCATACCCTCTCCGTTGTGCGGACAACAACCAATAAGCATTTTTACTGTTAGAAAATACCAACTATCGCAAAATATTTTGCTCTGGTGGCGCAAAAATATTTGCATATTTGGATGCGATTCCAGAAAAACGTTGCAAACAGGGGAATACAGGCCTTGTATACAAGGGCGCGCAAAATATTTTGCACGCTATTTGCCGACCAGCACCTGTCCGTTCTCTGAGACCCCCATGACCGTGCCGCCCTCTTCCGCAAGGCGCACGATATACTGAATGTCACTTTCCGTATAGATCTCGCCGGGGCAGAGTGCGGGCACGCCCGGCGGATATGGCGTAACAGCGGATGCTGCCGTTCTGCCTGCCGCCTGCACAAGCGGGACCCACTCCTTTTCCTCCGGGATCGCGTTCACTTCATGCGGGGTGACCCAGACTTCCCCGTATGCCTCTTTGGTAAATACCGCCTGGGCGCTGCTCTCATCCAAAAGACCGGCCGCACCGGCAGCCGCGCCCGCCGCAGCAGCGACGCCGGCTCCTACGGGCAGCTTTTCCGCGGCTGCATCCCGGAGCATTTCTTCTTCGCGGTGTGTTTCGGTGATGCGGTGCAGCGCCTGCAGCAGTTTGGACAGATCGCCCCACCGCGTGCCGAGGCCCGTCAGGCACATGACCATGCGGTGCGTGCAGAGCTCCACCTGGACACCGTATTCCTCCCGCAGCCTGTGCGCAAGTTCCGCGCCGCTGAGCGCCGGATCGGTGACTGACAGGTTGATCTTCGTCGGATCCATCCAGGGCTCTGCGGGGATCAGATGCACGCCGTGGATCCTGTCCGCCTCTTCATAAAACCGCCGGATGTCCTTGCCCCATTCATAGACCAGCTCCCCGCGGTTGTTCTCCAGGATCTCCGCGTTCGCATCCAGGCTCGCCAGCAGGATATAGGACGGGCTGGATGTCTGCACCTGCTGCAGCCGGTCCTCCAGCGCCAGCAGATCGACGCCGCCCTCGCAGGGACCGTACGCGGTTTTCCCCTGCACGTTGAGCACCGCCGTCTGCCCGAACCCGGCCAGCGTTTTGTGGATGCTGTTCACGATCAGGTCGGCCCCGCCGCGCTCAGCCGAGCGGCACGTTCCCTCCGCTTCGTCGAAAAACGCGAGGTGCGCCCCGTGCGCCTGGTCAACGATCAGCACCTTTCCGTGCCGATGGCAGACCTCTGCGATCGCTCTGATATCGCTGAGCACGCCGTAATAGTTCGGGCTGGTCACGAGGACCGCTTTCGCCTCCTCGTGCTGCAGGATCGCCTCTTCGATCTGTGCAGCGCGCACCGGCCCGCAGATGCCGTATTCCTCCATGATATCCGGATAGACATAGACCGGCCGGATCTGCCCCAGCGCCATCGCGTTGGTGACCGCTTTGTGGCAGTTGCGCGCAACGATCAGGGTATCCCCTCTGCCGCAGACCGCGAGGACCGCCGCCAGAATACCGCCGCTGGCGCCGTTGACCATCAGGTAACTCCGTTTGACCTGATACAGCGCCGCATACCAGGCCATCATCGAGCCGAGCGGCCCTTCCGGATCTGGGTTGAACAGATCATCCGCCCCAGGGATCTCTGTGATGTCCACCTCGGCCAGATGGTCAAGAAGCCTGCCGTGCCCGGTCTTGATAAAAACATCTCTGCCTTTGTGTCCCGGCATATGGAGCCGGGTCATGCCGCGGCGCATGTTCGACAGGAGGAACTCCTCCAGCGACGGATGCCCGCCTGTCTTCGGCAGTCTGTGCCCTTTGATCTCTTTCATTTCTTCTCACGCTCTCTCAGCTTGTACTGCAGACCCTGCCGCTTGATCCCCAGCTCTGCGGCCGCCCGGGAAATATTGCCCCCGTTGCGCTCCATCGCTTCGTCAATCAGGTCCGCTTCGATGCGGCGGAGCCGTTCCGGCAGCGACAGGCCTTCTTCCGTCAGTGCTGTAGGGTTGACCGCCTCCGGCCAGGCCGCTGCATCCCCGCCCGGCTCTGTCTGCCCGGCTGTTTCCGCCTTTCTGCTCTGCGCCTGCCTGCGCGCCGTCACCTCAAACGGGAACCGGATATGCGCCGAGAGGATCTCCCCGTCTTCAGCCATGGCAGTCGCCGCTATGATGATATTCTCCAGTTCACGCACATTGCCCGGGTAGTCGTATCCGCGCAGTTTTTCCAGCGCTTCCATCGTCATGCTGTAGCGGTTGTACCGGCCGTCGCGGCCGTGCTTGTCGAGGAATCGCTCCGCCAGCGCCCGGATGTCCTCCTTGCGGTCACGCAGCGGCGGCAGCTCGATATTGATGACCGCCAGACGGTAGAACAGGTCGCTGCGCAGCGCATTGCGCGCGATCAGCTCTTCAGGCGGCTCGTTGACCGTTCCGATGATGCGGACATCCACCGGGATGTCCCGTGTCCCGCCGACACGGCGGATGTATTTTTCCTGCAGGACGCGCAGCAGCTTGCTCTGCAGATCGTACGGCATCGCGCTGATCTCATCGAGCAGCAGCGTGCCGCCGTTCGCCTGTTCGAACAGCCCCGCTCTGTCCACGGCGCCGGTAAAACTGCCCTTGACCGTTCCGAACAGAATGCCCTCCAGCAGACTCTCCGGAATGGCTGCGCAGTTCTGCGCCAGGAACGGGCGGCTTTTGCGCGCCCCGTCATAGTGGATGCTCTGCGCGAACAGCTCCTTGCCGGTGCCGGTTTCGCCGTAAATGAAGACCGGCGCTTCGCTGCGCGCGGCGCGCCTTGCGACAGAGACCGCTTCTTCAAAGGCCGGCGCACTGCCGATCAGATCGTAGAACGTATAGTGACGGATCTTCGGCTGGGACATCTTCGGCGGCGCGATCTTTTCTTCCTGCAGCGCCAGGATCCTGTCCGCCATGGACTTGATCTCCGTGATATCACGGGCCAGCTCCATCGCCGCAATGACTTCCCCGTTGTCCCAGATCGGCACCGTCGTGTTGATCGTCGTGATCTCCTTGCCGTAGACATTGAGGAACGTCTGCTGCTGCGCCTCTGTGGTGTGCCCCTTCAGCGCCTGGAGCAGCGTACTCTCATTCTCAGGAATATACGAAAACACCTCCCGGAAGTTCTTTCCGATGACATCCTCACGGCGGATCTTCTCCATGTCAGCCATCTTCTGGCTGTAGATCACATTGACGCCGTCGCGGTCCACGACATGGATGCCTTCGTCCATCTCCGGGATCAGGCTGGTGAGTAGTTTTTTATAATCCATAGGGGGTTCCTCCGCCCCCTATTGTACCATGTATAAAAAAGCGGTGCAAATTATCTTGCACCGCTCTCATCTGCACTTTTGTTTGCTTCTCTGTGTCTGGCGACCCTGCCGCGGCTGCGCCGCTTCTTCCGGGTGCCGCCGCCCGCTTCCGGCCGCTGCACATGCCGCCGGGTTCCCGGTTCCTGTTCATAGTCGACATCGATCTTGCCAAAGGAGCTCTGGCTCGCCGCCGCCGCCAGATAGGCTGCCAGGAAGACCAGGATCGCTGCGATCGTGATGCCGCCCAGGACGATCGTCCGCGCGCCGCTGAACCACAGCGCCACGATGATGGGCACCGCCTGTCCGCAGACCGCCACGACCGGATACACCCCCATGGCGATCACGGCAAGGCTCTTGCCGATCCCGCGCTCTTTGTCCACTGCCAGACAGCCGCGCATCACCATGACGACGCCGGCTGCATCGAGCAGCATTGCCAGCGTTGCCGCGCTGCCCTCGAGCAGCGCCATGGACTCGCTTGTGCCGGCGATCTCCATCATGTGCAGGGCAGGTCCTACCGTTCTGAGGAACGCCGCCAGAAGCAGCAGAACGCCGCCGCTGCGGAAGGGCTTGCCGTATTTCGCCGCCGCAAGCGCGCCGTACGCCATCAGGAATTCCCCGACGGCCGCGGCTGCACATGTCACCGACATCATCAGCGTACTGGAACGCAGCAACGACAAGACAGCGGTGGCCCCCAGCAGGAGCACACCGATGCCAAAACTCTGCATTCCTTTGTACCGCTTATCTTCTTTCGCCATTCTTTCTATATACTCTATCTATCCCGTCTGGCCGCTTCTCTGGCCTCGTCCGTATTGGCCCGCACCGCATGGTAGCCGTCCAGCAGCAGCTTGCAGATGTATCCCTGCGCAAGCGCTGCGACAACGCCGAGGATCAGCGTGCCGACATACCCGGTCACTTTCGGGAGCATCTGCATGATCGGCATGAACACCAGCGTCAGGACCACGATCGTGCCGACCAGAAGCGCCGTACGCGGATACTTGGCCGCCAGACGTTCGTCGGTCATCTCGACGATGGGCTGCATGCCCTTCAGCGCCTTCGCATACGTGTACAGCAGCGCGCAGATCGACATGAACCAGCAGAACAGAACGTAGAAATCAATGAACGTCCCGGTATCCATCCCGGCCTTCAGATCGCGCATGATGAACACCGCCTGCAGCACGACCATCAGGATGCCGAACAGACAGGCTGCGCGGCCGCGCTTGAACTCTGCCCCTTTCGGCGACATCTTATGAAAGCCCAGCATCAGCAGCAGCCAGGCAACCAGTGTTGCGCCGACCGCTGTGAGCTCGATCGCAGTATTTGTAAACAGAAGGCGTGCCAGCTGGAGCAGCAGCAGCACGACGATCATGATCGCATAACCGTCTACGACGATCCGGATATTGGAAACTCCGCTTTTGGATTTACTCACGGTGCATACTCCCCCTTTATATTCCTGTGGTATTATCCCACAAATCCCCGCATTTTACAACTATATCAGCATGCGTTATGTATGCGGCGGCTGTCAGACGCACATCCTTCGGCGAACTGGATACGTTCGCCTCAGGGCATGCGTCTGCGCCGCCGTCTGATATCCCATTCAGATACTCGTTATACAACTATTGCGTCCTTGACTGAGGGAGCGATTCCTCATAAAATGTATCGTAATTAGGCGATTTATAAACCGCAGCTGGTTACATGGACAAAAAGAAAGGACTGTTTTATGCGCATACGCAATGCCTATACAAAAAGCGAAGAGATCATGGACGAGGAGATCGAGTTCCTCGCCACGGCGTCGGACGCGCTGGCGCACCCCGCCAGGATCCGCATGCTCCGCTACATCATGGAGCAGAACAAGACCCGCACGCCGGTCTGCAACAAGGACCTCGTAGCGGCGTTCGGATACGCGCAGGCCACCGTCTCCCAGCACATGAAGACGCTGGTGAAGTCCGGGCTCGTCGAGTCGATGAAAAAGGACAAAGCAACCTACTACTTTGTGAATGCCGGGCTGGTCTATAAATACGTAGACACCGTCAAAAAGCTGTAGGGGGCGCCCATGGAATCGCCAAAGCCACAGTACGTCTACATCCTCAAATGCGCCGACGGCACGCTCTACACCGGCTGGACCACAGACCTCGAAGCGAGAGTGGCCACGCACAACGCAGGCAAGGGCGCCAAGTACACCAAGCCGCGCCGCCCGGTCGAGCTCGTCTACTACGAGGAATACGGCGACAAGGGAGAGGCGCTGGCCAGGGAATGCGCCATCAAAAAACTCACCCGTGCCCAGAAGGAAGTCCTGATCGCCGGGGCGCAGAAAAAGTGATTAAGAATGATTAAGAAAAGGAAGTCATTATGAAAGATCTCGAAAAAAGCACCTGCCGCATCGCACTCGTGCAGGCAGAGCCGGTGATGTTCGACAGAGAATCCGGGCTGGCGCAGACGCTCGCATGGATTGACAAAGCCGCCGGAGAGAACCCGGACCTCATCGTGTTCCCCGAGCTGTTCATCCCCGGGTATCCCGTGGGCATGCACTTCGGGTTTTCGATGGGCAAGCGCACCGAGGCCGGTCGCAAGGACTGGAAACGCTACTACGACGCCTCGCTGGTCGCCGGCGACGCCGCCTTTGCCGCGCTGGCAGAAGCCGCGCGAAAGAGCGATTCCTATATCAGCATCGGCTTCTCGGAACGCGACGCCGTGGGCGGGACGCTGTACAACAGCAACGCCATCTTCGCGCCGGACGGCACGTACAAGATCCACAGAAAACTCAAGCCCACCGGCACCGAACGCGTCGTCTGGGGCGACGCCAACCGCGATTACTTCCCGGTAACCGAGACACCCTTCGGCCCCATCGGCAGCCTGATCTGCTGGGAGAGCTACATGCCGCTCGCACGCGTTGCGCTCTACCAGAAGGGCATCACGATCTACATCTCACCGAACACCAACGACAACCCGGAATGGCAGGCGACCATCCAGCACATCGCCATTGAGGGCAAGTGCTACTTCATCAACAGCGACATGCTCATCCGCAAAGCGTCTTACCCCGCGGATCTCGCGACCGGCGAAGACATCAAAGACCTGCCGGAGATGGTCTGCCGGGGCGGCAGCTGCATCATCGACCCGTACGGGCATTACGTGACCGAGCCCGTCTGGGACGAGGAATCGCTCATCATCGCCGACCTCGACATGACGCTGCCCGCCGCCTGCAAAATGGAGCACGACGCCGTAGGCCACTACGCGCGGCCCGACGTCCTGGAACTGATCGTACACGAGTAAGCAGCACCGCAATGGCAGAGCACACTGCCCGACCAAAGCAAACCAAGCACCATGGAAGAAAAGAAAGTAGAGCACATCGAGCTCTTTTACGACCTGATATTTGTATTCTGCATCAGCAAACTGACCGCATTCCTGGAGCCGATGACCGAGCGCTTTGACGACTTCAGCCCGCTGCCGTACTACCTGCTGATGTTCATGATCCTGCTGCAGATCTGGATCCTGACCACATTCCTGATGAACCGCTACGGCTACCGGCACGCGACCGACTACGCCTGCATCTTCATCAATATGTTCTTCCTGTTCTTCATGGCGGACGGCATCCGGGAGGACTGGACCAATGACACCTTCCTGCGGTTTCACGTCGCCTGGGCCCTGATCATGCTCAACCTCGCCCTGCAGTTTGGCTACAAACTGCACCGTCACGAGTGCATGGACAAACTGGATGAAAAAATCATCAAACGCTACATGGCGATCCTCCTCACAGAAGGAACGCTGGCGGCGCTGTGCATTCCGGTCTTCCTGTCCACCGGCAAACTGCTGGCCATCATCCCGCTGGCGGTCGGCATCGGCCTTGTCGCCTGGTCCGCGCCGCTGTTCGGCAAGCGTCCGGTCCACTTCGATCACCTGGCAGAGCGCATCTCGCTGCTCGTGGTCATCACCTTCGGCGAGATGGTCGTCGGCATCACCGGGTACTTTACGACATCTTCCAAGCCGTTTTTCGGCATGATGGTTTTTCTGGTCGTCTTCGGGCTGTTCCTGATCTACGTCTTTGACTACTACAACTACCTGGACCGCGAGATCAAAACCTCCGGCATCGGCTACACCCTGCTCAACATCCCGCTGATCTTCGGCGCCAACAACATCACGATGGCGCTCGAGGCAATGCTCACCTCCGAGGCAGGCACCCTGCCGAAGACGGTATATCTTGTCATCAGCATGCTGATCTACATGGCGGGCTTCTGGGGCCTGGCCGCCTACCACAAGCCGGAGTTCCAGTTTAAGAACGCAAAGAAGCCATGGCTGGGGTATTCCATCATCGGCGTCTTCGCACTCGGGTGCGCCCTGATGCTGGTGCTCCACGACCGCCCCGCGATCGGTGCAGCCATCACGGTGGTGATGGTGTTCGGCATCCTGCTGCTGATCTGGCGGTTCTTCAAAGCCAACGCGAAGGAGCAGCGCGTCGCGGCGTTCTGCGAGTGGCGCCCGCCGTATCAGGAATAGCAGCCCGTGCTGCGCAAGCGCATCGCGCAGCGATTCCGCGGTAAAGGGTTATAGGACAAAACGTGTTGGTCCTTAATCCCAATAAGAAGGATATTCCGTGGAAGTGTGGAGCTCATTCCAGACAATAGCATCACCCCACAT
>CADATO010000013.1 GCA_902790905.1 uncultured Eubacteriales bacterium | reverse complement strand
CACGATTTCCAACTTGAATTCATAACTGTATTTTGCCATAAGAAAAACTGACCTCCCAAAGTTAAACTTTTCAGGTCCAACTTTTGGGGGTCAGTTCACTTTTGCGGGTCTTCCTTACTTATTTATATGCGCACTTTTGTCCGTCTTTTATCCGCGCTTTTCTCTGCGCCATTTTGTCCGCGGCATCGCTCCCCGAGCCCCACGCTCTGCATGGCGCTCCAGACACTACACATTCCGCGCACTTTTGTGATGCTTTATCCCTTTTTCTGGCAATCAGCATCATTTTGTGATGCTTCTTCCTCTTTCTCGACGATAAGCATCCTTTTTTTCAACGTTTATCAGCCCTGAAAATGAGCAGCTCCATTCCGCGGCATTTTCACACCCTGCAACCGTTGAAAAAAGTTCTCACCTTTTGCGAAAGTTAAGGGGAAGCATCCCGATTCACCGAGAATCGCTATTTCTCGTTCAGCTCATACAGATCTTTCCGGCGCGCGCTCAGGATCGGCAGCTGCGCACGGATATCATCGACGTAGTCCAGATCCACCTCTTCATTGAGCACGCCTTCCTTCTCATCGAGCGACGCCACGACGCGCCCCCATGGATCGGTCAGCATGCTGTGCCCGTAAGAGACATACGATGCCTCTTCGTTGCGCGCCGGTGCGCACGCCAGGACGTACATCTGGTTGTCCAGCGCACGGGCGCGGTGGGTGAGTTCCCAGTGCGCGGGGCCGGTGGTCATATTGAAGGCCGCCGGTACGAATACCATTTTGGCGCCGCGCTCTGCCATGATCCGGTAGGTCTCGACAAAGCGGATGTCAAAGCAGATGCAAAGTCCCATTGTGCCGAACTCGGTCTCAAAAGTCGTGAAATGGTCACCGGGAGTGAGCGTTTCCGATTCCTTGAAGGACTGTCCGCCCTTCACGTCGATGTCGAACAGATGCACCTTGCGGTGGCACGCGATCTCCTTGCCCTCACGGTCGAAGACGTAGGACGTATTGTACACGCAATCGTTCTCATCGTACTCCGGCACCGAGCCCGCGATGATGTACACCCCGAAATGCGCCGCCAGCTGCGACATATGCTTCCAGGTGAGCTCGCCGCGCTCCTCCGCGTAGAACGGGAAATTCTGCGTTTCGTACGGGCAGTTGAACATCTCCGGCAACACGATGAAGTCCGGCTTCGGCCCGTAGACTTCGTTCATCAGGTCGTTGATGTACTTCGCTGCGTTCTCGACATTCTGGCTTTTCTTCTCGACTGTGGACATCTGCACAGCCGCAACACGGCATTTGGCCATTGGTATTTCCTCCTTTTATGAAAAAGCCGCCGCACCACCAGGATGCGACGGCCTTCGTGGTCGTACCTATTATAGCATAGCCGCTATGCGATTACAGGCCCATTTCCTCCTTCATCTTCGCGATCTCAGCGTCGATCTCAGCGCTGCTGCCCTTGCTGTACTTCTTCACGAGATCTTCCGGTGTGTCGACGCCGGCGTCTTCGTTGAGCTCAGCCTTGGCCATTGCCATGTCGAGCATCTTGTCAGCCTTCGCTTCCCAACGCTCGAATGCTTCGATGCTGGCGGAGGTGTCGACAGTGCTGCCGGCGGTCATGCTGTTGATCTTCTCCTGCGCTTCTGCAGTCTTGATCTTCGCCTTGATGAATTCCTTGCGGCTGTTCAGATCCTGGATGTCGTTGACCAGCTTGTCATGCGCAGCACGCATCTTCTCGCTGTTGGCTTTTGCGATCTCGTAACGCTGGTTGAGGACTTCGCAGTTCGCCATGAGCTGCTGCTTCTTCTCGAGGATCTTTCTGGCATCATCTTCGTGGCCGCTTGCCAGAGCATTGCGCGCCGCGTTGTCAGCCTCTGCGACAGCCAGTTCGCAGTTCTGCTTCTCTCTCAGAGCCGCCTGCTCGTCAGCCATGACAGCCGCGGTGCTCTCTTTGACTTCCGCCAGATCCTCGTACAGCTCACGCAGGGTCTCGTCGATCATCTTTGCCGGATCTTCTGCCTTGTCGAGCAGTGCGTTGATGTTGGCTTTCAGGATTTTGTCGATTCTTTCAATAATGTTCATGTTTTTCTCCTTCTGGTGATAAACGTGAAAATAGTTGACTTTTTATCTGAACCCCTACTGAGGATCCTTGTACTTATTGATCAGGTCGTCCGTCTCGGCGTCCGCGAAGGTCTTCAGCATCGGGTCTTCCCCGTTCGTCGGCTCGCTCGAGCCGACCTTCGCTGCGATATCCGCTTCGCGCTGCGCCTCAGCCGCCGCCTTTTCGGCCGCCGCTTTCTCCGCTGCGATCTCCGCCGCTGCTGCCTTTTCGGCCGCTTCCATCTCGGCTTTGATCCGTGCGTCATCCGCCGCATCCGCCGCTGCCGCTGCATCTTTGGCTGCCTTCTCCGCGGCTTCCTTTTCCGCCTGCGCCTTCTCGGCCGCCTTTTCCGCGTCGGTCTTGTCCTTGTACTTGCCGATCAGCTCGTCGCTGTTGTCGCCGAACTTTTCAACCGGCGTGTTGAGGATACGCTCGGTCTCTTCGGCACGTTCCTTCTCGCGGCGGTTCTTTTCCTTGCGCATGCGCAGGACCCATCCGAGGATGACCGCTGCGAGGATGACGATGAGCAGCCACTTCAGGACATCATTGCCCGTCGTGCTGACCCGCATGATCGTGCTGGCCGTGTTGCTGTACGCCTGGGAGAATGCGCTGTCAAAGCCGCTTCTGCCAAACTCCGACCACGCATTGTCGATGCGCCCCCAGAAGAGGTCGATCGCCTCGTCGTCCATGATCGAGTTGGTCTGGCTGCCGCTGACGTACGAGATGTAGCCGGAGCCGTCTTCAGGCGATTCGCCGAAGTAGACGAACAGGAATCCATTCTCTTCTTTGATGTTCTGATCATAGAAGTCGTTCGCCCATTGTTCCTTGTCGGCGTCACTGACAAGAGATGCATCCGGTGTCAGGAATACAACATACGGCTGGATGCCGGTCTGATCGTAGAAATCTTTCAGCCCGCTCTTGACGGTGCTGCCGCTCTCGAACACACCGATCTGGTCAGCCACACAATCCGTGTTGAACTGCGCAACACCTTCGAGCTTGTGCCTCTCCACCGTGCTGCCCGACTGCCCGAGGAAGGTAGATAAGAGCATGAAGACCAGCAGGAAGATAAGGAACACAAGAACGACTGTGCCGCAGCCGCTGCGTTTGGTGCCCGCCTGAGCCGGCTGACCGGCATTCGCCGATGTTTGCTGTTGTTGACGCTGCATCTGTTGCCTCTGTTGCGTATAGGTAGGGCCGGAAGATCCGTAATAAGGCTCATTGCCGTACCCCTGGTTGTAACCGCCGTAATACCCACCGCGGCGTTCCATTTCGCGGTGGGCAGACTTGCGTCCGAGCATATACATCCCCGGACCCCACAGGCTGCCGCCGCCAAAACCGCCGCCGGACTCTCTGCGGCTGGAGTAGCCGCCGTAACCCGAGCTGCGCGAACTGCCGTAGGAACTGCTGTGCGAACTGCTGCTCCTGTACGAACTGCCGCTGCTGCTTCGGAACGACCCGCCGCTGACTCTGTGTCCGCCGCTGGAATGGCCGACCCTGTGACCGCTGCTTGCTCTATGCCCTGCCATACATCGCTCCTTTGGTGAATACAATATCGGATTCCCGCCTGCGTCATGCGCACAGCGGGTCACTCTATAGGTATTATATCATGAATATTCTAAAAAAGAATCATTGGCCATCTTTGCAAAAAATGTTTTTGCGAAGTAACGATCCGCCGCCAGGCCATGCCCTCGGGCAAGGAATCGCTCAGCCGCCCGGCAGCGCCAGCCGGCGCCGCCCCCGCAGTGCATCGTCCGTTTGCACATCGCCCTTCCTTCATGTATCATAGCGTCATGGCGAAAACATCTGGCGAGAACAACATCAAAAGCGCCCCGCCGGAAGGGCCTTCCCTCAACCACGAGCGCAGCATCACCCGGGAACTGATCTCTTTCAGTGTCCCGCTGATCTTAAGCGGCCTGCTCCAGCAGCTCTACAGCTGGGTGGACGCTTTTATCGTGGGCAATGTCGTCGGCGAAAGCGCCCTCGCCGCCATCGGCTCGACCAATGCTGTGAATCAGCTGTTCATCTTCGGGATCACCGGCTTCACCGCCGGCATCAACATCCTTGCCGCCCGCTACTACGGCGCCGGCAATACGAGGATCCAGAAGCATATCCTTTATACATTCTCTATCGTCCTGACCACAGCCGTCCTGCTGCTCGCCGTCTCGTGCGGCGGCGCGGCGGATGCGATTCTTACACTGCTCAGCACCCCGCAGGACATTTTCACTGACGCCTCTGTCTACCTGCGGATCATCCTGTGCGGCATGCCGTTCCTCGCTCTTTACAACGTCTACTGCGCCGTTTTGCGTGGCCTCGGGGACAGTACGCTGCCGCTGTATTCCATCGTGGTCAGCTCGGCGGTCAATCTCGTGCTCGACCTGCTCTTTGTCTGGGCGTTCCACTGGGGCGTCGCCGGCGCAGCCGCTGCGACCTTCATCGCGCAGGCCGCCATGACCGGCTTCACCGTCCTGCGCTCGCTCAGCAAATATCCGTATCTGCGATTCGCCTATGAAGGCGCATCCGGCGCCAGCAATCCCGATGATGCAACGGATTCCGGGCGCAATACCCGCAGCGAACGCATCTACACGGGACGCGATCTCTGGCAGCAGGACAAAGACGGCACCTTCCGCCCCGCGCGCGACGCAGCCCTCTCCCCTAAGTTCCGCAAGGACATCCTCCGCGAAGGCTTGACGCTCGCCACCCCAATCACCATCCAGCAGATCATCAACGCGCTAGGCTGCCTGGTGCTGCAGGGCTTTATGAACACCTTCGGCAGCACGACGGTGGCCGCCATCACGACGGCGTACCGCATCGACATGGTGCTGCTCCTGCCTGTTATCAATCTCACGACGGGCATTTCCACCCTGACCTCGCAGAACATCGGCGCAGGCCGGCCGGACCGCGCGCGCAAGGTGCTGTTTTCGGGCAGCAAACTCATGGCGGCGATCTCGCTCGCGCTCACAGCCGTCATCTTCTTCCTCGGCAAATACCTGATCCTGCTGTTCGGTGTCAGCGCCGAGACAGCTGAACTCGGCGGCGCCTTCTTCACCCGGCTCGCCGCCTTCTATGTGATCTTTGGTCTTGCAAACGCCTTCCGCGGCTACCTCGAAGGCCGCGGCGATGTGCTTTTCTCCGGGCTCAACGGCATCGGCGCGCTGATCGTCCGCATCATCCTGTCGTATGCGCTCGTCGGCCTGTTCTACAACATGGTCATCGCCTACGCTGAAGGATTCTCCTGGTGCGTGATGCTGCTTCTGTACATGATCCGCTACCAGAAAATCAAAGACCGCGCATAGCGCGGCCTTTTTGATTGCCATATGTTCGTTATCTAACTACTTGTCTTTCTTCACATTGAACGGCAGGAAGGTCTTCACGCCGCGGTGCCGCAGCACCCGCAGGCTCTCCTTTTCTGCCTTCTTACGCTCATTCGCTTCGGCTTTGCGCAGTGCATCCACGATATCCGCCTTATCAAACAGCGACAGTTCGAGCTGCTCCGAGAGATATTCGAGCACCGGCCGCCCCGCGATGCAGTTGCCCTTTTCGTCGAGCGCCGGTCCGTAGATGCCGATCCCGAGCCGGTCGTCCGATGCGGACAGCAGCCCGCCGCCGACCCCGGATTTGGTGGGGATCCCGACCATGACCGCGAACTCACCGCTGCCGTCGTACATCCCGCAGGTCAGCATGATCGTCTTGACCACCTCTGCGATGCGGCGCGGCATGAGCTGCTCGCCGGTGAAGGGATCGATGCCGTCCATCGCGAGGACAACGCCCAGATTCGCAAGGCCGCGCGCCGTGACATTCATCGAGCAGGCGCGGGTGTAGAAGTCGAGGCTCTCCTCGACGCCGGTGGTGATGATGCCTTTGGACTCGAGGAGGTAGCCGATGGAGCGATTCCGCGACATGTGGTCTTTCTCGGACTTGTACACCGCCTCATTAAAGTCGATGTCCGGGTCGAGACACACCTTGCGCGTATACTCCAGCAGTGCGTTGATCGTGATCTTCTCCTTCAGGATGCTCGCCACCGTGATGGCGCCCGAGTTGATCATTGGATTGTACGGGCGGTTTGAGCGCAGGTCGAGCTCCACGAACGAGTCGAACGCTTCCGCTGAGGGCTCCATGTTGACCTTGCTGAAGACTTCCTTCGGGCCGCAGTGTTCCAGCGCCAGCGCAAGAGAGACCACCTTGGAGATGGACTGCATGGTAAATCTCTTGTCCGTGTCGCCGATCTCGTAGCGCGTGCCGTCCGGCAGGCACAGGCAGATGCCAAGGTCCGCCGGGTCCGCCTTGCCGAGCTCGGGGATATACGTCGCCACCTTGCCGTTCTTCGCCGCCTCCGCGCCGCGCGCGTACGCTTCTTCGAGTATTTTATTCACTTTTGTATTAGGCATGATGTCCGCCTTTCCGATTGGTCTGTGTTAACTAGCTGGACAAATCACGCGACCGGTTGAACGCCTGACCGCGCATCTATAGTATACAGGAATCGCTCCCCCTTTTGGCAAAAAAAGAAGCGGTATACAATATACCGCTCACACCTTGATCTTCCCGAACACTTCCGCGATGGGTTCGCGGATCAGGATGTCCGCCGCCCCGTCACGGGGTGTTTTCTGTCTGTCCATCAGCACCAGGCAGTCCCCGCGGAAATAGTCCACAAGCCCTGCCGCCGGGTACACCGCCAGGCTCGTGCCCGCGATGATCAGCATGTCCGCATTGGCGATCTCGTTCACCGCCGCCGTGATGGCCCCGTCGTCCAGGCTCTCCCCGAACATCACGATGTCCGGCCGAATCAGCCCGCCGCAGTCGCAGCGCACCCCATCGTCGAGGAATCGCTTAATATCGTACGTCGTGCCGCACTTCTCGCAGTGGCACGTGCGCATGTTCCCGTGCAGCTCGATGACGTACTGACTGCCGCCCCGGTGATGCAGCCCGTCGATGTTCTGTGTGATGACCGCCCGGAGTTTGCCCGCGCGTTCGAGCTCCGCGAGTTTGTAGTGGGTCGCATTTGGCTCCACCGCCGAAAGCGCGCGAAACCGCACGATGAACTCGTCGTGGAACTTGTCCGGATGCGTGAGGAAGTAGTCGTGGTAGCGCCGCTCCTCGGGCGTATAGCCCTCTTCATCCGGGCCTTCTTTGTCGATGCCGTCCTTGCCGCGGTAGTCCGGAATGCCGCTTTCGGTCGAGACGCCCGCCCCGCCGAAGAACACAACCCGTTTGTGCGAATCGATGGCTGCCTGCAGCTTCTCTGCCGCCTCCTGTACTCTCATGAGATCGCTCATACCAGCACCTCCCCCGGGGATCACCCCAGCCGGATCAGATCCGACAGCGGCCCGGTGACAAATCTGCCATGCAGCTGTCCCCACATCGCCGCCTTGATCTGCTTGCCTTTCCCGCGTCCCTTCATCGCCTTGAAGAGCTGCCCGAAAAAGCCGACACAGCCCGCGATGATGAGCCCGTAGCTGATGATATACGTACCGCCCCCGCGCGCGACCGCCAGCAGGTACGACCCGCCGGTGATGCCCACGCCAAGCAGCAGGAGCAGCAGTCCGATGAGGATATCCTTCTTCGTGGTGAGCTGCCGCAGCCCGATGTTCGCCTGGTCGATGATGCCCGCGCACTGCATGCCGAGCTGCGTGATGTTCTGCTGGTGGTACAGGACCGGCTGCCCGGATTGCAGCATGCGGTCGTACTCCGCCTTGCAGTCCGGCTCTTTCAGAATCGCATAAGCACCGGCCGCGTTGACCATCTCCGCGTCCGCCGCAGCCATCCTGCCAGCCTTCTTGCTGATCGCCTCTATCCGGTTGGTAAAAGCGTGCTCGATCTCGTCCTTGTTCGCCATCACGCGGACGCCAAGGGTATCATATAATGTGTTCATGTATGCCTCCTGCCAGCCGCATATGCGTGCCCTCATTGCAGTGGGATTGTTTTCTTTATATTACTCCCTTTGCGTCTGTCGGAACAATCAAATTATCTTAAAAGCAGGGGAATGTATCCCCTGCTTAATGTACCTGTTAAGAACTCTGTATATGATACGGTAACGCTCTCTAACAAAGAAAACGGGCAGCCGCCCGGCCGCCCGCTTTCCTTCTGCGGGTAAGGAGTTATACTGAAGCCCGTTCCTCCTTTTAGTTCTTCTTTTCCGCCTTGTCCGCCGCCATGATCTCCTGCAGACTCTTTTCTTCAGACTGCTCGATATACTTCTTCGAGGTCAGCTTGAAGAGCGAGATGATGCAGATGATTGTGATGATCGATGCGGGCAGGCCGGCTGCTACAGCGCCGGTCTGCATCTCACTTGCACCGCCGAGTGCGATCATGATGAGCGCAACACCTGTGAGCAGCGCGATGGCTGCGATCTTGGCGCCGTTGTGCGGTTCGTCCATGCCGTCCAGCGTGTACTCCGTCTTCTGGAAGAGCTGGGAGATCGCTGTGGACATGCCGTTGATGCAGGTCATCATAGAGAGGATGACCGCGATCAGGAAGACCGGGATATTCAGCCCGCTGAGCGGGAGTTTTTCGAGTGTGCCGAAGACCGCATACTCAAGACCGTAGTTGTTGATGTCATCCACGATGCCCGCGTTGTTGTAGAACTCTTCATAAATCGCATCGCCGCCGAGGACGGAGAACCAGACGATCGCGAACAGCGACGGGATGATCATGTTGACCAGGATGACCTGACGGATCGTGCGGCCTCTTGCGATCTTAGCCGTGAACGTGCCGAGGATCAGGGACGTGGAGATAAACCATGTCCAGTAGAAGATCGGCCAGCTCTGGTACCAGCCTTCGCTGGTGCCGAACGCATCGGTGAACAGCCCGAAGGTGATCAGATGGTCGAAGTAGTACGAAGACGCGTCGTTCATGATGTTGAGGATGAAGAGCGTCGGGCCGACGATCACGATGAAGGCCAGAATGTACATGTAAACGCCAAAGTTCAGGTTACTGACGAACGAGATGGCGCGCTTGATACCGGAAATGCAGGTGAACGTGCAAAGCACACCCATGATGACAACGATCAGCATCTGCACACCCGAGGTCGCCGGAAGACCGAAGACGTATGCGAGGCCTCTTGCGATCTGCGCTGCGGACAGCGAGAAGGTGGTGCTGAAACCAAGGACGAATGCGACGACGATCACAACGTCGACCACATAGCCCAGGCCGCCGTTAACTTTCTCTCCTGCGAGCGGGTAGAGGACCGAACTGGTGCGGAACGGCAGTCTGTAGTTGTAGACTGCAACAGCGATTGCAACACCAATGATGGTGAACAGCGCATACGGATGGAACGCCCAGTCGCCGAACGAATATGCCAGCGCCAGTACGCCGGCACCCGGACTTTCGGGATCCACACCCCATGTCGCAGGTGTGTAGGCGTAATGCATCAGAGGCTCTGCGATGCACCAGAAAACGATGCCGACACCGATGCCGCCGGTCAGGACGATCGTGCAGTAGGTGAAGAACCCTACGTCGGGCTTGGCATCTTTACCGCCGATGACGATATTGCCTTTTTTACTCAGCGCGAAGTAGAACAGGATGACAAGGCAGACCGTAGTCAGCAGGTTCAGATACCAGCCGAAGTCATACTTGACGACATTGATGAACGCCGCAGAGAAACTCGCCAGCGAGTCCAGACTCAGCGCCGCCCAAAGTACCATCAGAGCGACCAGTACAACAGCCGGATAGAAAATCTTAGGTTCTATCATAGTTCGAAAACTCTTCTTTTCCATTGCGACTCTCCTTTCTGACAAAAAGTAGTTCTGCAAGCTATAACAAATCCCATAATTTCAATGGGGAATTAAAAATGGCATCGCTTTCGCAATCCCATCCCCTCTTTAAGTATCGCGCCTTTTGAACACTCCGTAAATTATCTGGAAACACCAAAAAAGCCACCCGAAAGGATGGCTTCTAGTATTTTTGTACTATATGGCATCACTGCCTGCTAACCCGTATACGCGTCCTCCGCGCTGTTCGAAAAGTCCTGCTTTGCCAGCCACTCTTCCTCTTTCCGCACCTGGTTCCGCCAGATTACCGTACGATCCCGTCCGGGTACTTTCTGTAAAACTCCCGCTTTCTGATCTCGCCGCGGATCTCATCCAGCACCGCCAGATCGGAAGGCAGCCACCGGATCTTGCCGTATTCATCCTCCGCCAGCCACTTCGCCGCCTCGTGTTCCTTCAGGGTGAGCTCGCCGCCCGTGATGGTGCACAGCCAGCAGTGCAGGATGACGTGGTATTCCTCGTATTCGTGAACCGTCGTCTTAAGGAATCGCTCAGCCTTCACCTCTGCCCCGAGTTCCTCCCGGATCTCCCTGACCGCAGCCGCTTCCGGGGACTCACCGGGCTCCAGTTTGCCACCCGGGAATTCCCACCAGTCTTTGTAGTTGCCGTAACCGCGCTGCGTCACGAAAACCCTATCCTGCTCATCCACCATGATGGCCGCCGCGACCTCGAGGACATCCTTGCCGGTGCCCGGCCCCGGGCCTTCCATCAGCGTGTACTCTTCGTACTCCGTGATGTCGCCCCAACCGCCGACAAAGCCGCCGTTGTGCTCGATGGTGAGTTCGCAGGTCTCGGGATCATCGAAGAGGAACAGGTGCTGGTGCATATACACGCCTGCTGCCTTGCCGTCCTCCAGCACGATCCACCGCGCCGGGATATCCCAGCTGGCATGGCTTTTCACATCCCGCGTATCAATCCCGCCGTCCGACTCCGCCGTGCACTCGAAGATCCACCGGAACACCATGTGCCAGTTTGCAGCCGCCTCTTCCGCAATCCGCAGATCCTCGGCGCTATCTGTATAGGCGAGGAATCGCCCCGCCGCCTCAGCGCAGCTGTTTTCTTTTGTGGTTAGTTTGTAACACATCTTTCTTCTCACATTCTACAATCTGCATTAGCATTGCTCTTTCAACGCATTAACAACCAATACATCCGCAGGCAACCAATTCACGCTATCGATATCTTCCATCGTGAGCCACTTTGCTGCTTCGTGCTCGCGCAATGTCAGATCCCCTTCAGCCACGGTGCAAAGATAGCAATGCATCGTCAAATGGAACTTAGGATAATCCCAGTCCACTGTTGTAAGGAACCGCTCTACTTTGATCGTTGTATCCAGCTCCTCCTGGATCTCTCTAACTAGTGCCTCTTCAGGAGTCTCTCCAGCTTCAACTTTCCCGCCAGGGAACTCCCACCAATCCTTATAATCGCCGTACCCTCGCTGTGTTGCAAAGTAGCGTTCCCCATCTTGTATGATGGCTGCAACAACTTCTATTGTTTTCAACTCCATATATCTATCCTTCTGTAATGTATTCGTACAGGTCCTCGCGTACAATTCTGTCTAAATTATAATCGATTTCGAATGCATTATCGCCTGTGCTTTCCATAAAGATCTGGTGTGGCTCTCCTTTGGCCTCCATTTCACCAAGGAAGTAAAATTCTTTTGCTTCCTGATCATCTTTATTCTTTCTTACAAACAAGAAGATCCTATTATCTTTATCAGCAGGAGTCCGTTTGTAAATGTGATCAGCATCCGCTGAGTCTACTTTTCTCGGGTGCTTAGATAAGGCAATCAGCTGGCTGCTTGAAACAAATCTATCTTCGTATGCTATAGCATCCTCTTCCTTGTCATAATTGATAAAGACCGGCAATGTCTTTGTCGCTGCGTCATACTTATAACCGCCGATGTTTTGTGCATTCACATTGGTGTTCCAGTTGAGCAGTCTGCAAACATCCTCATATGTGTACTTCTGATAGAGTTGCAAGTTCATATCTTTATAGCGATGTGAATAATGCAATTCATACTGCCCGATTCCAAACTGTACGACTTCGGCAATCATTTCCTTAAACACAGGATTCTTTAAGAGCTCCAAGAATCGCTCCGCTGGCACATACTCTTCCGGCGTAACACGTTCAATAAACACACAGTGCCTACGATCTTTCTTTTCTTGCTCTTTGCCAAATTCGTTCATCAATACACGCGCTACAGATTCGACCTCAAGGAAAGTTAATCCTATCCCATATTTTGATGACAACACGTCTCTAAAACGCGCAAGCAAAGGTGCCTTGCCGCCCTCTTCAATAATCATACGGAGCAGTTCTAATTCGTGCACGCGCTTCCCTTTTGCGAGTTTTGTGGAGATAAACTTGATAATCTCAGCCTCTTCAGCAGTCAGCCTTTCGGTGTAATCATCCTCGTACTTCACCAAGAATTCGTAATACGATCCACACTTCTCGAAGATCTTCGTGGCATCAATCTCACCATGTTCAACAAAATCTTGGAGTGAAGGAATATGGCCAAGTTTGTATTTCAAATTCCGATACGAATCCTTCAACAGTTTCATATCGTTTGTCTTTGCTGCATCAATTGAAGCATATATACGCTTTCGAGAAATCTCGTCAAAATGAATACTGGAGCTGCCAGCCAACACCCGCGTGCCATCCGACAAAAATTTTCTCATGTTGTCCTTGTTATAGGACCTATCCCCGGATAACGCCACCGGGATCATAAAGTTATTCGTATAATTGCCGATGAAGTCCAGAATGACAACATACTCTTTATCTTTTGCTTTACGCAAGCCACGCCCAAGCTGCTGAACAAAGATGATCGGGCTCTGCGTCGGGCGGAGCATAATGATTTGGTTCAGTTCAACAATATCGATACCTTCATTTAGAATATCAACAGCGAACACATAGTCGAGTTGCTCATGCGCTGGTCGAGTGTCACTAGCAAGACGATCCAACATTTCTTCGCGGCGCTCGGGCGAGTCTTCGCCTGTCAAAGCAACCGTTCTATATCCTCGTTCGTTGAACTTCTCGGAAAGTTCTCTTGCCTCATCTTTCCTGCTGCAGAAGACAAGCCCCTTCACACGATTGCCACTGTGTCCGAAATATTCCGCTTGCTCAATTACATGGTCAACTCGAGCATCCGATACAAGTCTAGAGAACCCTGTCTCTTCGTCGATAACCTTCCCATCGACCATAAGATCGGTAATCCCAAAATAGTGAAATGGGCAAAGTAGATCATTTTCCATTGCCTGCTGCAACCGGATTTCATGCGCAATATTGTGGTCAAACAACGAAAAAATATCAAACCCGTCTGTACGCTCCGGGCTTGCTGTCATCCCCAGTAACAAACGAGGTTTAAAATGGTTAATGATTCGCTCATAACTGGAAGCACCAGCGCGATGAACTTCATCTATAACGATGGTGTCGAATTCGTCAGGCCGGAATCTCTCGAGCACGTCTTCACGAGCCATCATATTCATTGTCGAGAACAGGTAGTCAGCATCGTAGTCTTTAGAACTCCCAGAGAGCAAACCAAACTTTTTATTCTTCCCAAAGACCCGCTCGTAACTTGCCTTGGCTTGCTTGGCGATCAGTTCTCTGTGAACAACAAACAGCATTTTTCTCGGATTGTTGTCTCTCATGGCAAAGGCGGACGCATAGGTTTTCCCTGTTCCTGTTGCCGAGATCAGGAGAGCGCGAGTAGCCCCTTCTGCTTGAAGCATTTTAAGGTTGCGCGTGAACTGCACCTGCATATCATTTGGTTGCAGCTTATACTGCTGCATATCAACTACTCTACTCTGAGCTGCAATCTTCCGTTGTTCTTTGGAAATCCGATACCGCTCCTCGTAATTACTTATTACTTCTGCATAAGATTTCGTCTTCGGTGAATTCCAAAGATCATCAAACTCATCTAAGATTGACTGCGCAAAGGCGCCTTCTTCTGTTGAGACAAGTTTTGTATTCCACTCTTTATTTGTTGTTAAAGCAGACAATGTCATATTTGAACTGCCTACAACAATGCGATAGATCTCACCATCCTTGAAGATATATCCCTTAGTATGAAAACCCTCGCCTTCGCCAAACGTCTCATACATGCGAAGATCAATATTTTCAAGTGATGCTAATTTCGTCAGCGCCTCTGGTTGTGTAAATGTCAGGTAATCGGTAGTCAGGATTCGACCAGGAACATGCTTTCGCTCAAGTTCCTTTAGTGTAGAAAGCAACGGTGTAATGCCACCCATCGTAACAAAAGCAACACTGATTGCAAATGCATCGCAATGCAGCAATTCGTACTCAATGGTTGAGATCACTTTGCTTCCCTGATTTGGATTATTAGAAACAAAGCCTGGTAAATACGCCAAGTTAGTCTTTACCGATGAATCAATAAAAGCTGTTTGAAAGCCACTTAACAAGCGCTCTTTTATTTCATGTTTTTCTCGCATCGCTTAAGCCTAATCAAATCTCGTTTCTTATTAATGCTTTACTATTTCAGAACGCAAAACATCTACTTGTCTTATATTCTTCAACTCATCCAAACAGAAGATCTTATCAACCTTATCAGAATCCGCATATTTCGCATGCATAAAGAACACAGTATCTCCAGCTTTTGCCCAACGAGGCGCAGTCCATTCAGTGCAAGAAGAAACTAATAAACCCTCTATATCATAATGACCAGCATTATAAATATAGTCTTCCAATTCATCTAAACTCTTTGGGAAAGAGATATTATTGATGAAAGCCTGAACATATTCTGCTCCGGAATCTTCATCTTCGGCTAAGTATCTTCTTTGGCCAAATCGAGAGACCTTTTTCCTCGGAGATTCATACCTCTCTTCCGCCTCAATTAATAACTCATCAAGTTGCTGAGGGTACTCCTCAAATACATGCGTTCGCAGATCCTTGACCATTTCACTACCTCATCAAATGGATGAACTTACTAATACAAAAAGTATACCACAGGCCAGAAAACCTGTGGCATAGATTGGAAAACTTGATAACACGTATGTTACACCTGATGCTCCTTCAAAGACCAGTATTCTTCTTAACTCAAGAGTATGCAGAGGTCGCGAACCAACAGTTGGACCAATAATCCCCCGTTATTCCACATTCAAAACGATAGGCTCATCAAGTTCGATAACCGGTGACACATATAAGTCATCAGTTCCATATATAAACCCGTAGAATTCTACAGTGCAGGGGCGTTCAACATAAGCTTCAGCGTAAGCCTCACTTTCAGCTGTAAAGTTACTAATATCGCAGAATTCTTGGCTGCTAGTCATAACACCGTTCGAATCTTTTACGCGATAAACAAACTCAAAATCCGGGAATGTAAACTTACAGTTATTCTTAATCCTCACCTTCACACTAGCCCCGTTCGGGTTGTCATCGCCGTAATCTACAGTTGCTTCGTCACCGTATATGGTGAACGCGCTATCTACAACGACTGCATCTTCAGGAAGCATATCGGGTTCAGTATCATTTAAAACACTCTCGAAGTCTTTGGCAGCTTGGCCTTCGAATGTGAACCCTGTCAGATCAGCAAGCGTTCTAAGAGCTTCTCGTCTGTCTTTCTTGAGGATGAGGCTGTCGTACCAAATTGTTGCCAGATCCTCACCACTCTTTTCATAAACGCTCTTCATCTCATTCAGAGCATCAATGTATTCAATCATTGCGGTCTTTACTGCCTCATCTTCAAACTCCGCGTCATAGTATTTTGCTACAGGTTCGAGCTCTTTAGCAACGATGTCTATCAGCACAGAAGCACTATCATAAGCAGATTCATCAAGACTATCCTGGTATGCCCAGCGGGATTCCAACGCGCTTTTGACAGCATCTCCTGCCTCTTCATTGGTCACTGCAGCACTTACGGCTTCTTCCTTCCCTGCTGATAAAGACTCATTTGCTTCAGTCGCGCTCCCACCGCAAGCTGTAAGAACAAGTGCCAGGGATAAGCAAAGTGCGATGATAGTTTTTCTATTCTTTCTTTTCATGTTTTACTCTCCGTCTGATCGATAAATGATATCTGATATTTTTCCTTAGCGGTTTAGTATTCATTTGATATGATTTGCTTGCCGAACGAATAGCAAATATGCCTTTGAGCCGCAGAATTACTCCACTTTGCCCTGCGCGAGCACTAGGATCAGACTGATTGCGTAACCAACCAGCAATGCTTTGACGTGCCCTGTCAAGACAACGTTCGTGAACAAAATTGTAACCACACCGAAGATGACCGCCCAAATAATGATAGTGACAAGAGTCTTTCCTGCTCCGCGTTCAGATGCGTGCTGAATGCTTCCTATGATTTGTGCCCATCCAAAAACGCCAACTATCAATCCGATAACGGCTACAACAATTGATAAAACCATTCTTACATGCCTCCTTAGGTGATTTGGTCAACGAATGCCTGGCGATAAGAGTAGTATCGCTTTTTCCAATTGATTATATCATTCCCAACGGTGGTTGTCTCAAACTATGAATAGGTGAGTGATAATGAGCACAGGACACAATAAAAAAGAGTTAGGCTGATACTGTATTTGGAACACGACAACAAATCAAATCAATGAAAACTTGATAACTCGCTGGCTGAGCGATTCCTAATCACACAGCTCCCCGGCCATCTCGCTGATCAGGTCCGCGAGTTCCAGGTCCTTCGTCCACTGCTCACCGAGTCCGGCGGTGCCAAGGTATGCCCCGAGGATGTTGCCGGTCACGGCGCCGGTAGAGTCGCTGTCCCCGTCGTGATTGACCGCTGCGATAAGAGCGGCGGAAAGGTCGCGTTCATAGCGCAGCGCGCAGTAGACGGCGATGGCGAGCGTTTCCTCGGCGACCCAGCCTTCTCCGAGCAGCAGGATGTTGTCCGTGTCGCTGTGGTCGTTCATGGCCAGCATCCGCGCCATGGACACAAGCTCCTCCACGTAATCCATCGCGGCGGCCTCGTCCTTCTGATGCGAAGCGGCCTCCTCTTTGAATGTACGGCGGGCGGCGGCCATGGTCTCATCCAGGAGCGTTCCGAGGTCCTTCTCCGGGCCTTCATAGATGGCTTTGCGAACGAGCAGTGCGGCGATGCCCGCGGGGATGTATCCGAGCGGGTGGCCGTGGGTGATCGCGGCGATGTCTGCGCCAAACCGGAGCAGTTCTGCGTCGCTCATTGTGTAATCGCCCTCGCCTTCCGGCGGGAAGAAGATCCCTGCCGGCGCCACGCGCATGATCCCGCCGCAGCCTTTGCGTGTATTGGCGCGGCGTTCCGTATCGTATGCTTCAAATGCTGCGAGCGCATTGAGGCAGGTATTGCCCGGCGCACGCAAAGCGTACAGCTCTTGCACATCTGCCAGCCGGCTGACGGCAGGGCGATTCTTTAATTTTGCGAGGACTTCCTCTTCTTCGAACACGTCCTGCTGTGTGCGCAGCCAGTCGTAGTACGAGCAGCGGACCGCATCAAGCAGGTCTTTGCCCTTCGCGCTCTGGGACTTGCCATACAGCAGTCCGGCGGCGGTGAAGAGCGTCATCTGGGTATCGTCCGAGATCAGGGCTTTCCCTTTCGGGCCCAGCCGGTATGCTGTGATGCCCAGAGGACCGTACTCCTCCCGGATGCTTTCAAGGTCATAAAACTCGACCTGATAGCCAAGGGCGTCCCCTGCTGCACCTGCGAGCAGGCAGGCGCGGGCTTTGTCTTTTAATTGGGTGGTGGTAAGGGGCATAGCGATTCCTCCTGTATACGATGAGTATACCACGACGAGCAAACCCTGCGGGATTAGGTATACACCATCCGCGGGCAAAAGGTGATGCTGGACTTTGATCTGGCTGAAATATATGGATATGAAACACGATACTTCAACCGGCAAGTTCAAAACAACATTGATCGCTTTAGCGGGGATGCGTTCATGTTTCGTTTATCACAATCCGAGTTTTCGCATTTGATGTGCAATTTTTTCACATCAAATCGAGGTGGTCGGAGAAAACCTCCTTATGCTTTCACCGAACAGGGCATTTATATGCTTATGACCGTATTAAAAGGTGATTTGGCAATCACTCAAAGCAGAACTCTCATCATGCTCTTTAAAGAGATGAAGGACTATCTGACCGATAATAGTTCTACAGTAAGCCTTCCCGGAGAGCACGGTTACACAGCCCTTCTGGAGCAAGTTGCAAGCCATGAAAATGAGATTCGCAGTATCGAAGAGAGCATGACTGAAATAAAAGACAACATGGTTACCCATACTGACTTGCATGACTTTATGAAATTGTTCGATGACGCCAAGTCGCAGGAGGAGATTCTGGTTCTGGACGGACAACCCTTCAAAGCCGACCTCGCCTACCAGAAGATCTACCGGCGGGCAAAGCGTAAGATGATCGTGATTGACGACTACATCAACACAAAGACGCTGCAGCACCTCGCGCATGCCAAGTCTGCCGTAAAGGTAACCATCATCAGCGATAACAAAGGCGGGAAGCCACTGCGATTCCGGGAGTACCAGGACTTTCTGACCGAGTACCCCGGCCGGGTCGTCACGCTCACACGGAGCATGAACAAGGCACATGACCGCTACATCATCCTCGATCACAACACAAAAGACATGAAAGTCTACCACTGCGGCGCATCGAGCAAGGATGCGGGCAGGCGGATCACGACGATCACGCAGCTCAAGGATGTGGATGGATATAAAGAGATGGTCAAAGATCTGCTGGCCAATCCGCCGCTGGTACTAAAATAGGGCCGGCGCAGCGCCGGCCCGTAAGTTACAGAATGATGCCCCTATCCCCGCGCAGCTTTGCGCAGGATGAGGCCGATCACATAGGTGACAGCGAAGATGCCGACTGCGATACCGACAGCCCCGGGGATCCCCCAGTTGAGGAAGCCGTACCAGTCGTTGGTATCAGGCCATTCGCCAACACCGTTCAAGACCATGTTCACGACGTAGTAGACGGCGTAGAGGATGGTCGGGATGAGTGCGAGCGCGTTGTCCCCCGCCGTCGCTTTGAACGGTGCGAGGAGCAGGACCTCGAGGATCGCAGCCACAGGCACGAGCAGATGGAAGAACAGGTTCGCCCCGCCCAGCATGGCCATGTAGCCGTAGAGCGGTCCGAACATCCCCATGACCACCAGCAGCGTCACGCCGACCGCCACAGCTGCGACGTACTTGAAGATCTCCAGGCTGTCCGGGATGGCCGAGGCCTGGCGCTTGGCAGTAAAGGAGTGGCGGTGGCTGGCCCGCCTTTTGCCGTTGAGCGAATAGATCACGAACACCAGCGCCGCCAGCCCTTCGAGCAGGTTGGACAGCACGGTGAAGTATTTG
Organism: uncultured Eubacteriales bacterium; assembly: GCA_902790905.1. Lineage (GTDB taxonomy): Bacteria > Bacillota > Clostridia > Peptostreptococcales > Anaerovoracaceae > RUG13615. The sequence goes on along the minus strand of CADATO010000013.1, from coordinate 37,719 downwards.
AGGTTGGCAAGGCCGGAGGTGGTCAGAAGATTGCCCTCGCCCCAGCGCAGGATCATGCCGGTCCATGCCGCCGCCACGGCGAGCACGATCAGGATATTCAGTACAAAACGGATTTTTTCTCTCACCGGTAATGCCTCCTATATTGCCATTACTCCATCTCTTCCATCACAAGGCTGTAGTAGTTTTCGTGCCCGAAGCGTGCCGTCACCAGAAGGCCCCGGCGTTCGACCTCGCGCAGTCTTTTCTTCAAAGTGGCCCGCGTCACGCCTGTCAGCCGCAGGAGGTCCTGCGTCGAGATGCCGGTCTCTGAGAACAGGGCCGCCTCGGCAAGATAGCCGTAGAGTTCTTTCATTTTCGCATTCGCAGCCAGCGACGCGGTCTTATCTTCTGCCCGCTGCAGTGCATCCTGCCGCCAGACAAGATCATCGAGCAGCTGCTCACAGGCGCTGCGGATGATGCTGATAAACACAGTGATAAACGGTGTCAAATCACCTTTGTTCTTCGGATCATTGCAGGTGCGGAAGGCCTTATAATACTTGCTCAGATCATTGCGCACCTCATAAGACAGCCTGAGCCCTGCCAGCGGATGCAGTGCGCCCGCAAGAAGGTAACTGCTGATCAGCCGGCTCATGCGGCCGTTGCCTTCATAGAACGGATGGATGTATCCGAAAAGGTAGTGAAATACGGCGATGCGGATCAGGATATCGATCGAGTCATCCTGCAGGATCAGCAGCGCCTGTTCCATCATATCGATGATGGCTTCTTCAGGCATGACGCCGTGATGGAGCACCCGCTGCGTACCGTCGATCACATCCACCGGCCCGGCGCGGAAGATCTGTCCATCCGGAAGATCCTGGCTGTCCTCTGCAGCAATTTCATACCGGAAAGATTCATCGTACAGGTATCGCACGTCCTGCGGCGTATCCAGACGGATCTTTTCTCCGCGGCTGATCAGAAGATATTTCTCGACCATGCCGACAAAGCGTTTGCTGCCGCCGGTTGTCCTTGCCTCAAGGCCTGCAATGAGCGAGTTGATCTCCTTCCTGGTGCTGTAAACGCCTTCGATCTCATTGTTCAAAAGGACTTCATCGATCAGGCAGCGAAACATATACTGCTGCACCGCTGTCTCAGGCAGCTCCCGCGCGATCTTTGAGATTTCCCCGCTCATGCGCGAGATGGCGATGATGTCGTGCAGGATTTCGGCGCTCTCGGTAAAGAAAGCCTCGTGCTCGCCAATCATAACAGGCAGGGTAACGCCCTCTTCTTTTCGCGCCTCATAAACAGCCTCGTAGGCCGCTCTGTCTTTATAGTAGATTTTCGTTAGTGGTTCGTATGTCATGGTATCTATGAATCGGCTGTTTTTATCAACAAAGTACCGTTATCCTGCGGTTTATTGATAATTTTACCCTGTTTTTATCAATAAAACAACCAATTCCAGCTGCGAATGGATATTTTAAAACGCACAGGTTTGTACCGTTGCTAACTTTTCGGAACCGTACATAATCAACGCAAAAAAACACTGCCCGCCGCGCCAATCTATTTGCACAGCGGGCAGATTCTTCTGCTCCTGCAAACTCAGGCCGCCGCCACGGCGAGCACGATCAGGATATTCAGGATCAGTCTTATCTTTTCACGCATGATTTCCTTTCGGCAGTATCAGCCTGCCATAGCCTTCTCTACCAGATAAACGGGATCAGTTTCCTGGTCCGTGCTTTATACTGCCGGTACGCCTCGCCGAAGTCCTTCTCGAGGCGCTGCTCCTCGCTGTGCACCTGGACCATCATGACTGCGAAGTAGCAGACAAAAACGACCGCCGCCTTCCACGACCACAGCAGGACCAGTACGCCCAGATAGTAAAGAAATACGCCGAGCAGCATAGGATTGCGGCAGATCCTGTACGGGCCGTCCGTCATCAGCGCGCTCGTGCGCGGGGCGACTTCGTGGTTGAACGCATCCATCGGATTGCCGCGGCCGACAAGACGCATGTAAACGATCGACCAGACGCTGAGCCCGATTCCGAGGACCGCCAGTACGGCAAAGCAGGCGATCCGCCCCGCACCGGGATGCACGCCGCCATGCGTACCGCCGCTGACCCACCACATAATGCCGGGAATCAGCAGCATGAACATCACAAGTCCCATCAGATAACCGACAAGATCGTTCTTCTTCATACCATGCTCCATTGCTGCTCGTTCAGACCGGCACTTACTTCTTGTACAGTTCGACCGGATCCCAGCCCTCGTCCTGGAAGTAATTGATGTCCAGACCGTTCAGGTTAACGTAGTCCGAAACGGTGATCTTTCTGTTCTCCGCGCGGGCCGCATCGTCACTGTAGACCGTCATGAAGTTCTCGTAGTAGTCGCCGAACAGGGCCTTCGCGCTGTCGTCAAAGTCTCCGCCGGACGCGACTTCCTCGAACGCAGTGACTGTGTAGCCGTTCTCCTGATCCCCGCTCATATGCATGACGCCCGGGAACTCCCCGCCGGAAACGCACTTGAGCGTATCGCCGTCGATGGTGTAGTTGTAGACCTCAAAGCTCCCGTAGACGAGCACGTCGTCCGGGTTGGTGAGATCTTCCGCGAAGATCGTCACGACCGGGATGCTGACATCCGCCGCATCAAAGTTCTTCGTCACTTCTTCGCACATGTACTTGTACGCAGCGATCTCGACCGGATCATCGCCGCCATAGCCGTACGCAGCGCCATCCATGACCGGGCTCTCCGCTTCTTCGGCCGCGGATGTGTCCGCTCCTTCCGCAGATGCTGCGCTGTCACCGCCGCCGCAGCCGCTCAGACAGAACGCCGCAGCAAGTGTCATCATCAGTACGATTGCCAAAAGTTTCTTTTTCATTGTTGTAGTCTCCTTCTTTAACGTGTTATATCTGAGCATCCTCGTCGGTGATGCTCAGGATGTCGTCGTTGCTCAGCAGCGCGAGGTCGGTGCGATTCATCCGCTCGTTGTGCTGCTCGATGACCTCATCCACGAGGTTGCGCACGCCGCGGGCGTTGCCGAAGTCTTTCTTGGCCATCTCGCGCTCGATGAGGCCGCGCACCACCGCATCGCTCATCTCCGCCTCGTAGCCGCGCTTTTCAAGATCGCGGTTGAAGATCTGCATGAGCTCGTCCAATGTATAATCCGGGAACTCCAGCACGCGCGGGAGCCGGCTGCGCAGGCCCGGGTTGCTGTCCAGGAAATCGTTCATCTCCTCCGTGTACCCCGCCAGCACGACGGCGAGGTTGTCGCGGTTGTTCTCGATCTCGCTGACCAGCGTGTTGATCGCTTCGATGCCGAAAGTGTCCCCCTCGCCGTTCACGAGCGAGTACGCCTCGTCGATAAAGAGAATGCCGCCGAGCGCCGAGCGCACCACATCCTTGACCTTCATCGCGGTCTCGCCCTGGTAGCGGCCCACGAGGTCCGCGCGCACGCATTCGACGAACACGTCCGGCCTCTTGAGAAGCCCCAGGTGATAATAGATCTTCGAGAGCAGTCTGGCGACGGTCGTCTTGCCCGTGCCCGGGTTGCCGGTGAAGATCATGTTGAGCGGGATGGGATTGGCCGCGATGGCAAGGCCCCGCTTTTTGCTTTCGTTCTGGACCTTCACCGCCTGCACGAAGCCGTTCACTTCGTCCTTCACTTCCGCCAGACCGGTGAGCGCATTGAGCTCCGCCATGCAGGTGTCGAGGGTCGACAGGTCGCCGGTCATCTCGCCGAAGTCCTCCGCCGCGAGGATCTGGAGATCTTCGGTAGCGATTCCTTCTATATTCTCGGACAGACGCAATGCCTGCCGCTCGATCGCCTCATCCAGCAGCCGTCTGGCGCAGCGGGCGTTGTCAAATGTCTCATCCACTTTCTCTTTGTCGATCTTCGCGAGGATCACGGGGCGCGCCTCTTTCTCAATGACAAACTGCTTCGCCCTTGCCATGCTCACGAGGATGTCCGCGAGCTCTTCCGTCCGGTAGTCCCCGATGTGGATCTTGTGGTCAAACCGCGACGCAAGGCCGGGGTTGGCGTGCAGGATCATCTCGTTCATGCGGTCCGCATACCCTGCGAGGATGCAGCAGTACTCGCCGCGGTGGTCTTCCATGTCCTTGAGGAGCGTGTCGATCGCCTCGGTCCCGAAATCCTTCTCGTCGCCCTTCTTAAAGAGCGTATACGCCTCGTCGATGAACAGCGTGCCGCCGCGCGCCGCTTCGATGACGCCCGCCGTGAGTTTGGCCGTCTGGCCGATGTACTCGCCGACGAGCCTGCCGCGGTCCACCTCGACGAACACGTCGCCGGGGAGGAACTTCATGTCGTGCAGCATCCTGCCGATGATCCGCGCGACCGTGGTCTTGCCCGTGCCGGGGTTGCCGGTGATGATGAAGTAGTACCCCTGTTTGGCCTGCTTCACGCCGAGCGCCTGCTGCCGCATCGCGTCGATCTTAAATCTTTTGTACATCTTGTCGAGCTGGGCTTTGACGGGCTCCATGCCGATGACGCCGTCAAAGTACCGGGCGACTTCCGGGGCGTAGCTGCCGCCGTCTTTGTATGTCACCTGAAGGAATCGCTCATCCTCCGGATCCACGCTCCACGCGGGCGCGGCCTCTTCACTGGCCGCAGCGCCGTCGCTGCTTCCGCCCGCACCAAAAAGCCCGGCGCTGCCGTCTGCGCCGTTGCCCGCGCCAGCCCCTGCGCTGCCGCTCGCATCGCCATCTGCGCCTGCATTGGCGATTCCGTCTCCTTGATCCCCGAACTCAGCCGCATACTCCGCGTTCGCCTTTTCCTGCTCGCGGTACTCTTCTATCTTCTTCTCGACCGCTTCGCTGTGCGTCGCGTTATCAAAGAACGAACCGACCGGCTGATCGTTCGCATACTGCACCTCTTTGACACGGCCGTCCGGATACGTGACCGTAAAGCGCCCGTTCATCATGTCATTTGCGAATTCGCCTTCGTAGACAACACCGTCCGGCGAGATCATCCGGCCGTGCCCCTGCCTGTTGTAGGTGTTGTCCACGATCGGCATCGGGCCTTCGTATTTCCAGCCGGCAAGCGCTTGGTTGTCGCGCTGAAGACCGTACCAGTACTCTACGTTACCAATCGTATCGTAGCCCTTCTGCGTCGCTTCCATGACATCACTGTTGGCGAATTCGGTGCGGCAGTGCCCGTCGATCACATCATTGAAATAGTCGGCGATATACGTCACGCTGACCGTGCCGTCGTCGTTGTAATATTTGGTCGTGCCCGGGCCGACGCGCACATTGTGCGACCACATGCCTTCGTAGGAGCTGTTGTTGCTTGGGAAGGTCGCCTTGCCGTAGCCATGCCACTGGTCCTGCAGGAACGCGCCTTCATACGTGCGCCCGTCCGCATACTTCATATAGCCCTGGCCGGTGATCTCGTGATTGGTAAGATCGCCGCGGTAAAAGTCCCCGTTCTCGAAAGTCAGCTCTACTCTGCCGTCCGGAAGTTTGTTCATTTTTGCGTTCATACTCTGTTTCCTCTATCCCTGCAGCGCCCGCAGCACCGCCATCTTTGCCGCTTTATACGCCGCGACCTGCGGCCCGGAAATCTCGGCCGGCGTTTCGGCGAACATCACCGCGAACGCATTGCACGCCTCCACGGCCGCTGCTTCCGCCGTCTTGCCGCTCATCACCGCATCTTCGATGCGCTCCATCAGGAGCGGATCGTCCAGGATGTCCGAAAGGTCGTCGTTCTCCTCGACGCAGCGGTCGAGCGCCTTTGCGAGACGCATCAGTTCGCCGTCCTTGTCGAGCCCTTCCTCGATCTGGCGGATCGCCGCCTTCTTCAGGATCTCTTTTTCCTCCGCCAGCAGGGCTTCATCCGCCGCATTCGATACCGTATCCGTTGCTTTATTGATGTCTGTCATAGTTGCTCCCGGTCTTTCTTATCTTTATTCTGACAGCCTTACATTTCCTGCTGCCAGCCTATTCGTCTATCTGCCTTTTATGATACCGCCCCGCCCGCGAAAATCCAAGAGGGACCCCCGCCGCCGCACGAAAAAACCGCCCGCCCCGCAGGACGAGCGATTCCTTACTTGTGATCTGTCAGCTTAGCGCTTCACCCTCTCCGCGAGATACGCGCTGACTTCCTCCGCCGTCTCGAGCGCTGCCACGTCCGCCGCGATGGCGTCCGCCTCCGCCTTGCTCCAGCGGCTGATCTCGTAGCGGGTCTTCAGCACCGATGTCGGCGCCACCGAGAACTCATCGAGCCCGTAGCTGATCAGCAGCGGGATGAGCATCGGGTCTGCCGCCGCTTCGCCGCACATCCCGACCGGGATCCCGGCCTCTTTGCCTGCCTTGATAATGGCCTCGAGGGCATGCAGGACCGCCGGGTCATACGTGTTGTACAGATAGGCGACATTGCTGTTGCCGCGGTCCGCCGCCATGATGTACTGCGTCAGATCGTTCGTGCCGATGCTGAAGAAATCGCAGTACTTCGCGAGCACAGGCGCCATGATGAAGGCCGCCGGCGTCTCGATCATCGTGCCGACCCTGGGCATGGGCATGCCGAGCTCTTCCGCGAGTTCCGCGACCATCGCCTTCGCCTCCTTGAACTCGGAGATGGTGGTGATCATGGGCAGCATGATCCAGAGGTTGCCGGTCGTGTCCGCGTTCGCGCGGATCATCGCGCGCAGCTGCAGGCGGTACGAGTCTTTGTTCTTCAGGCAGTACCGGATCGCCCGGTAGCCGAGGAACGGATTCTCTTCCTTGACGAGATTCATGTACGGGATCTCTTTGTCCCCGCCCACGTCGAGCGTACGGATGATGACCGTCTTGCCCTCGAGCGTGTCGCAGACCTTCTTGTACCCCTCGTACTGTTCGTCTTCGCCCGGCATGCTTGAACGGTCCATGAACAGGAACTCGGTCCGGTACAGGCCGACGCCTTCGCCGTCGCGGTCTCTGGCCTGGATACCGTCCTTCGGGTTGCCGATATTGCAGAAGACTTCCTTCTTCTCACCGTCCGCAGTGAGGGTCGGCTTGCCGACGAAGGCGCGCAGGCGTTCCTTCTCCTCGAAGTACGCGGCGCGTTTGGCTTCATACTCTGCCTGCTGGTCCATGGTCGGGTCGTTGATGACCTGGCCGTTGATGCCGTCGACGATGACAAAGCTGCCGTCCTTGAGCGTAGCGACCGCCTGCTGCACGCTGAGCACAGCCGGGATCTCCAGCGCACGCGCCAGGATCGCCGAGTGGCTGGTCATGCCGCCGCTCTCGGTGACGATGGCGACGACATTCTCCTTGTTGAGGCCTGCCGTCATGGACGGAGTGAGGTCGTTGACCACGAGGACCGTGCCCGCAGGCAGGTGCCGGAGGTCCGTTTCCTCGATCCCGAGCAGGATCTTGAGCAGCCGGCTCTTGATGTCGTTGACGTCCGTGGCGCGCTGGCGGGTGAGTTCATCCTCCGCCATGGAGAACATGCTCGCAAACATGTCGAGCACGGTCTCCGCCGCAGCCTCGGCGCACTTGTTGTCGTTCTTGACCAGATCGTCCATCTGGCTGATCATGAACGGGTCGCTGAGCATCGTCTCGTGCGCCCGGATGATCTTGGCTTCCTTCGGATTGACCGAAGCTTCCATTTCCTCTGCCAGCTGGCGGGTCTTTTCCTTGAGCGTGTCGATCGCGTCATGGAGACGGTCGAGCTCTTTGTGCACCCCGATGACGGGGCGCTGTTCATAGGTGATCTGCTGCTGGCTAACGGTCACGACCTTGCCGATGCCGATGCCCTCAGACGCAGCGATTCCTTTCAGCATAGCGGATACCTCCCTGGCTCTGCCTATTCTTCACCGAGGCCGTTGTCGATCATCTCGACCGCCTTCGCCATCGCAGCCTCTTCATCCGGCCCTTCCGCGCGGACTTCGAGCTCGGTGCCGCACTTGAGCGCCGCTGCGATGATGTTCATCAGGCTCTTGGCGTTGACTTCCTTATCCCCTGCGACGAGGTAAATGTCGCTGTCGAACTTCGCCATCTCCGCGACGAAGACCGACGCCGGACGCATATGAAAACCCTGGGAATTCACGACTTTTGTTTTCTGAGATACCATAGTGATCCTCCTTATCGTTATCTGAGCGGCCGGGGCGATTCCTCAGGGAATCGCTCTGCCGGACACTCTTATTATATACGCTTTCGTGCGCGGATGCACCGTCTTGCGGTGCCGCGTTACGCCTGCGGTTGCTTTTTCTTCAGGACCATCAGCATGAGCATCCCGGCTGCCGCACCTGCCACGAGGGCGATGAGGTAACCGAGGACGTTCGTGACGACCGGGAAGACGAAGATGCCGCCGTGCGGAGCCATCAGTTCACAGCCGAACAGCATGGACAGCGCGCCGCCGAGCGCCGAACCGACGATGCAGGACGGAATGACGCGGAGCGGGTCAGCCGCCGCATACGGGATCGCGCCTTCTGTGATGAAGCACAGACCCATGATGTAGTTGACCGGGCCGGACTTGAGCTCGGTGTCGGTCCAGCGGTTCTTGAAGAACGTGGTCGCAAGGGCGATGGCGATCGGGGGGATCATACCGCCGATCATGACCGCCGCCATGATGCTGTAGTTGCCGGACGCGAGCATGCCGACGCCGAAGACGTATGCCGCCTTGTTGAACGGGCCGCCCATATCGACGGCCATCATGCCGGCAACGATCATGCCGAGCAGGACCGCGGAGCTGTCGCCCATGCTGGCCAGACCGTTGGTCAGGCCGTTGTTGAGAATGCCGATGATCGGGTTGACCGCGAACATCACGACCGCCATGAGGGTGATGCCAAGGAGCGGAATGATCAGGACCGGCATCATGCGCTGCACGAAGTCGGGTGCTTTCTCAAAGGCTTTCTGCAGCATCTTGACGATGAGGCCGCCCACAAAGCCGGCCAGCAGCGCGCCGAGGAAGCCGGATACCGCCGCGCCGTCGCCGCCTGGTGCCGCGAAGGTGCAGCCAATGGCTGCCATGGAGCCGCCGGTGAAGCCGACCGCGATCGCAGGCCGGTCGCCGATGCTCTGCGCGATGAAGCCTGCCAGGACGGGCAGCATGAAGTTGAATGCGATGCCGCCGGCGCCTTTGAAGAAGGCCGCCGCTGCGGTGTAGGTTCCGAAGTCGCCGTCGCGCGGGGCGCCTGCGATCGTATCGATCAGGAACGCCAGCGCGATCATGATGCCGCCGCCGATGACGAAGGGTAGCATGTAGCTGACGCCGTTCATCAGGGACTTGTAGATCTTGCGGCCAAAGCTCTCGTTGTCGCCTGCGGCCTCTTCCGCTGCCGCCTCTGCAGAAGCTTCATAGACCGGGCAGCTGTCGCTCAGCGCCTTGTTGATCAGTTCTTCCGGCTTGTTGATGCCGTCCGCGACCTTGGTCTTGTAGACTTTCTTGCCGGCGAATCTCGCCATGGCGACCTGCTTGTCCGCCGCGACGATGATGCCTTCCGCCGCCGCGATTTCTTCTGCTGTCAGCAGGTTCTTCGCACCGCCGGAACCGTTGGTTTCGACTTTGATGGAGATGCCCATTTCCTCCGCCTTCTGGTTGAGGGCTTCGGCTGCCATGTAGGTGTGGGCGATGCCGGTCGGGCACGCGGTGACCGCGAGGACGCGTGGGAAGCTGCTCTCCGCTGCTTCAGCAGGCGATTCCGCAGGAGCCTCCGCCTCTTCGGGGAACTTCGCCGCCTCGGCCTTGTTGAGGATCTCGAGGAACTCTTCCCCGGTCTTGGCCGCAAGCAGTTCCTTGCGCAGGTTCAGATCCATCAGCAGGGTCATCAGGCGCGCGAGCACTTCGAGGTGCAGGTCGCCGTCCATCGGCGCCGCGATCATGAAGACCAGGTTGGAGGGCTGGCCGTCGGGCGCATTGTAATCGATGCCGCCGGGCACGGTCATGGCAGCCAGGCCGGGATTGCAGACGGCGTCGCTCTTGCAGTGCGGGATGGCAATGCCTTCGCCGATCGCTGTCGTCCCTTCGCTCTCGCGCTTCAGGATCCCCTGGGTATACACTTCTTTGTCGGTTAGATTGCCGGCTTCATCGTGCTTGTCGATCAAAGCGGCGATCGCCTGTTCCTTGGTCTCGACTTCTGCATTGATGATGATCGAGGCCGGTTTGAGCAGATCTTGGATCTTCATTCGGACATTCTCCTTTCGATCTCTTCTCTGGTGGCCAGTCCCGGCGAGCAGGCTGTTGCGGAGCCCGCAGCTGTGCCGAGCAGCATGGCGTATTGATAATCCTGTGTTTTGATATATCCAGCCAGGAAGCCCGCGACCATACTGTCGCCGGCACCGACGGAATTCACTGTGTTGCCGGGGATCGGATCCTGGACGATGATGTCGCCCTGCTCGCTCACGAGCACCGCTCCCTTCGCGCCGCGCGAGATGATGACATTGCGCGCGCCTCTTGCCCGGAGCTCTTTCGCCCCTTCGATGATCTCTTCGGTCGTCTGCGTTTCTCTTCCCAGCATCTCACCCAGTTCGTCGTTGTTGGGTTTGATGAGGAACGGATGATACGGCAGCACCTTGAGCAGCAGGTCCCCTGTCGCGTCGACCACGACCGGAAGCCGCGTGCCGTCACTGCCCGCAGCGCCGCCTTCCCGCGCAACGCTCAGCCGGGCCAGGATCTGTTCGTAGGTATCTTCCGGCATCGTTTTGGGCACGGACCCGGAGATGACCAAGATGTCGTCGGCGGTCAGGGCGTCGATCTTCCCGAAGAGCGATTCCACGGCCTCTTCGGTGATGTGCGGCCCCTGCCCGTTGATCTCGGTTTCTTCGCGTCTGCCCGTCGCCGGGTCGGTCTCACCTTTGATCTTGACGTTGACGCGCGTGATGCCGCCCGCCGGGTCGAGTTCGATGAAATCGGTGCGGATGCCTTTCTCCTGCAGGCCCTCGACGAGCGCCTTGCCGGTCCAGCCGCTGACAAACCCGAGCGCGGTGTTTTCCACCCCGAGCGTACTCAGGATCGTCGACACGTTGATCCCCTTGCCGCCGTAGAAGTACTCTTCGCTGGCGGTCCTGTTCGTGGCCCCGATCTTCAGCTGATCCATGAAGACCAGATAATCGATGGCCGGGTTGAATGTCACGGTATAGATCAATCGATCACCTCCTTGACGATGGTCATGGCTTTGTATTTTTCTTCGGGACAGCGGTCGGTGAGCAGGCAGCAGTCCTTGATCTGCCCGAACGTCACCGCGGTCTCAACACCGAATTTGCTGCTGTCCGCGAGGATGTACGTGATGTAGGCGTGCCGGATGGCCTCGGTCTTGACGATGGCTTCATCCAGGTCCGGTGTGGTCAGGCCGGCGTCTTCCGTGATGCCATTGGTGCCGAGGAACGCCTTGGTGAAGTGATACTGCTTCATGTTCTCTGCGGCGACGATGCCCGAGACCGCCTCGGTCGTGGGCTTGGGCCGGCCGGAGAGGATGATGACCCGGAAGCCGCGCTCGGCCAGCCGCATGGCGTGGCGGATGCCGTTCGTGACATAGGTCGCCTTGTCGTTCTCCAGGCATTCAACGAGCAGGCCGGTCGATGTGCCGGCGTCAATATAAACAAAATCATCGTCGTTGACCAGGGTGGCGGCGTAGGTGGCGATGGCACGTTTTTCATCCACGTGAATCGCTGCTTTTTCCGTCATCTCCTGCTCTCTGGCGATGATCCTCTTTGACTTGTCGGGCAGAACAGCGCCGCCGAAAACCTTCTTCAGAACACCGGCGTCCGCCAGATCCTGAATGTCTCTTCTTACCGTGGAATCGCTCACCTGCATGAGCACAGCAAGTTCATGGACTTCCACTGCCCCGTGTCTCTGGAGCTGTTCCCTGATGATCGTGTGCCTTTCCTGCTGCAGCATGGCGGTTCCCCCTTCCCGGCGGTGCGTTCCTCTGATCTCTTTGCATCCACCGCGGTGCTGTTCCTATATTCTATTGATCTTTTGTCACAGCATGACTCTGTTGCCACCATCCTATACGCAAACTAGCGCAAAGTCAATCAAACTCGCCTAAATACACTCAAAATACATCAATCAAATGCAGAAAAAAGACCCGGCAGGTTTTCTCCGCCGGGTCTGGTTTTCGATTCTCTGTGACAGATTATCCTCTGCTCCGCATCGCGCGCAGGATTGCAACCAGCAGGCCGTAGCCAACACCGGCGATCGGCCAGACGATCCAGGTCATCTGCCACTGCATGGTGATAAAGCTCCATGCGAGGTAGATCACGATCGCAGCACCCCAGTAGATCGCATCGATGTGCTCGTTCTTCTTGTTTTCAATCTTGTGCGCACGGGTGTAATCGCCGGTCTCGAGCAGCATCTGGAATCCGCCCCACACGGTGCATGCCCGCACGATCAGGAAGACGCCGATCGCCACCAGCAGGAGCAGCACGCCGACCGCAGCCGCATACCGGTAGTCGTTGTACGGAGTGTCCTCGTCGCCGAAGATCATCATCGTGACGAACAGCGGGATGACCGCCAGCACGCACAGCACGATACCGCTGACCAGCTGCCAGGTGTAGGTGCTGCGGTACTTTTCGCGCCGGTCTTTCACAGCGCCGTCCACACCGTACAGTGTTTCGATGGCTTCTTTTTCAAAGTACTCATAGCGCTTGCCGCGCAGACCCGTGGTGACGAACAGCGCCACCGCCGCACCGACCAGGATGATCAGGACCGCCAGTCCAAATCCGGCTGCCTGGCCTTCCGTGACACCGATGCGGCCAGCCTCTGCCGCGGAGCTCAGCACGATCAGCAGGATCGGCGACAGGATGCACAGCAGCACGCCGATAGCGATTCTTCCTGCCGCGAACGCCTTATAATCCATAAACCCCTGCGCTTCTTCCATGGAGACCGTCCGCATCTCCAGTTCGCAGGCCGCCTCGTAAGCCCCTCTGCCGGAGCCGCTCGCCGACGCCCCCGCATCCGCCGTCGACGTGTATCCCGCCGGCGTATCTTCGAATTCCATATCATCTTTTAATAAGAAGTCCGTGCTCACGCCGAAGATCTCGGACAGGCGCAGGATGCGGTTCATGTCCGGCACCGACTGGGCGCCTTCCCACTTGGAGATCGACTGTCTGCTGACGTCCATCTTCTCTGCGAGGTCCTCCTGGGACCAGCCGTTTTTCTTTCTCAGTTCGATGATTTTATCTGCTAAGATCATTTCTTGCTCCTTCCGGGCTTCCGTGGAATCGCTCCTTGCGCGCGTTTCTTATGATTCCTTCTTTCGCCGCCCGCCGGTTCTCCGGCAGCCCTGCGGCCTTGCCCTTTTCTTGTCTCGATCTTACAATTCTGTGCGGTTGCAGGCTATCAAGCGCGCTTGGAAATCCCGCAACCAGCGGTTGCAACTGCGCGTTGCAGCGCCTCTATCCGTTGCAAAACCCCGCCGCCAGGCTCACAGTCCCTTCTTGCGCGCGAGCACGTAGTCGTACCACGCCAGATACTCCGCGCCGAGCCGCGTCACGAGCGCCCGCGCCTCTTCCGGCTTGGTGTCCGCCGCGTACAAGCACTGCTGCGCGAGCTGATACCGGCGCGCGATGGTGAAGTGCGCGAGTTCTTCGTCTGTGTATGTCCCGAGGTCCTTCAGCTGCTCCTGCGCCTTGAAGAACCGGATGAACGCCTCCGCCGTCTCATGCCCCACGATCGGCTCGAGCAGCGCAAAGTCGTTGCCGGAGTGATCGAGCACCCGCGACACCATCTCCCAGCGCCGCGGATCCGCGTACCCTTCCGTGCCGGTGTACGCCGTGCGCAGATAGAGGTCGTTGTTCGCGAGGAACTCCATGACGTACGGGTTGATGCCTTCGCCGACCGCCCACGGCATCCAGTTCTCGACGGTCGTGCGGATGTAGATGTGCGCAAATCTGCCGAACAGCGGTTCCGCCAGGTCGTGCGACACGGTGGATTCGCTGCGGTCGTTGCCTGCCGCGACGATGCGTGCGTTCGGAGGCAGCGGCCAGCGGTTGTTCACGACGCGCTCCAGCACGATCTTGAAGATGACCGACTGGGTCTGCTTGGTCGCGTTGGTCAGTTCGTCGAAGAAGAGGATGTGCGTTTCCCCGTCCTCACAAAGGCGCTCCATCTTGACCAGCCACGTCGGCTTGACGTCGATGATCTCGTCCTTGGTCTCGTTGTAGATCGCGCGCCCGTTGATGGTCTCCGGCGTTTCGTTGACGAGCTCAATGTCGAGCGCCTGCGGGTCGATCTGCCGGATGCGGTCACTCTTGCCGTCGCCCGCGAGCCCGTGGATGAAGACCGGGATGTCCGCTTCCACGTAAGCGCGGATCAGCGCGAGTTCGTCGTGCGAGCCGATATGGAATGGCTTTCTCTGCCCGCTTTCGCCGGCCCCGGCTGTTTCTTCCTCCGCGGCTGTTTTTTCGTCCACGGCGGTCAGTTCTTCGAGGAATCGCTCAGCCAGATACCGCTTCGCCTCTTCAGACTCCATCCCCGCGAACAGCGCGCGGCCGCAGATCAACAGATGATTCGCCGCATCGTAGTACCAGCGAACCGGCCGCACCTCGAGGAACACTTCGCTCCCCGCGGACAGCGCCGTCCCGTCGGACAGCTGCACATAGCCGGATACATTGTCTTCGCTTGCCGTGACGCGGACGATCTGCTTGGCGCCGAGCCGGTAGACCGGCAAGCTTTCGAGGCCGTCCGAACCCGCGACCGTAAAGGTCAGGTCGGTCAGCGGCAGCGTGCCGTCTTTGTATTCCTTCTCCGCCATGTCCCGCAAAGTGGGAGCGAGGATCGTCATCGGATACGCGCCGAACTCCGCCGCGGCGATGCCCGCCGTCTCGCGGATACCCTTCAGCAGGGACGCCTCGCCCGGCCCGAGCTCCAGCACCGGCCGCACCGCGCAAACGCCGGCCGGCTCATCTCTGCCGCCTCTGTCCACGCACATGCCGTCCGCCAGATACCAGCTGATGTCGCCGTCGTGCAGCGCAAAGCCGTCATCCGGCACGGTGAGCAGTGCGAGGTCTGTCGCCGCCGCGGTCTTCGCCGACGCGCGGAACAGCGGCAGCGGGCTCTCGAATACCTGTTTATGTGATAAGAAAATCGATTTCATCCTGTTCGGTCTCCTCCGGTTTTTCAACATAGATCACGCGGCCGCCCACCGGGTGGATGGGCGTGGAGCTGTACACGAGCCAGATGGCGTCGCACCGCTCCTGCGGCATTTCCGCATAGCCGTCTGTAAATATAATGCGCGTTTCCGCATCGCCCGTAAAGGCGTGGATGGCGGTTTCGAAGTTCGTCCCGCCGGCGCCGATGAGCTCGAGCGATTCGATATCCTGCATGGTGCGCACTTCCTGCCAGCCGTAGAACTTGGTGTCAAAGCACCCGACCCGCACCACAGCGTCCTCCGCAAGCAATCCCTTGACGCCCCGCACGAACGTCCGGAGCAGCTCCGCGTCGATGCTGGCGCTGGTGTCGAGCAGGATCTCGGCGTGCGGCACAGGGTACGGGCGGAATCGCTCCCTCAGCATCCCGTCCCGGATGGTATCCCCCGGGAACCAGTCGAAATCCATCTGCATCGATGGCTCCAGCAGCTCCGCCAGCCCTTCGACCGCCTTCGCCAGGCCCGGGTCTTCGATCTCCCGGTCCTTCGCGCCGTGTTCGCTTCCCTGGCGCTTGCCCTTCGGGTCGGCCTTTTTCTGCGGCGGCTTCTCGAGTTCGGGCGGCGCTTCCTCGGCCTCTTCATCCTCTTCGGCCTGCCGGTAGTACCGCACGTACAGCTCCTCGGCGGACACGCCTGCGGCCTCCGGCCTTCGGCGCCGGTCCTCGGGCTGCTGAAAGCCGTCCGCGATCAGCATCTCGCTCACCACGTCGTCCGTCGCCCGCCGCCACAGGTCGGGGTCGCGCCCCTCCCCGCGCTGCTGGTGGGCCAGCTGGATGTGCAAAAGCTGCTGCGCGAAATAGAACATCTGCGTCGACGGCGTGTAGTACTGCATCTTTTTCGTATTGTAGTAGATCACCCTGCCGTCGCTTGCCACCGGAGCGGCATCCTTCGACTCCCGGAACTCCAGCATCCCGATGAGAGGCCCCCAGGCGGGGACCTTGTCGGACAGCATGGCGAAGATCTCGTTCAGATTCAGACTCATTTTGCGATAGATTCGTATTGCATTCTCTCATCCGCCGCACCACTGATGCGCAGGCGCGGCTTGCACCACTGATGGCAGGTGCACATGATTCCATATTAATTTTAGCAAAGCGATTCCTGTTATTCAAACGCATCCACACCTTGCTCCAACGCAATCTGTCATCACCTGTCACGCATGATTGTGAATTGTCCTCCCGTCCTTTTCATGGTACAGTATTTACATCTTTAACACAGTAGCGTATTGAAAATCACTAGAACGACCTGCCGTACAAATATACAGCAAGGAGGAACTCCCATGATCCAGTTACCCCTCGATATCGAACTCATGAACGGCAGAGGTGAGCCGACCGTTTTTCACATCCGCCGCGCAACGCCCGACGACGTTGATTACGTGATGCAGCTGCAGGACACCATCATGGAAGCGCTGCCCAACAAAGACATCTACGCGACCTACTCGCGCGAGGACTCCCTCGACGCGCTCGAGACCGACTACTGCTACATCGCTTTTGCGGACAACGGTGAACTCGCCGGCTACTCGGTGCTGATCGCGAACACCACGCCGACCAAAGAGAAGAACTACGGGCACTACTTCGACTACACAGACGAGCAGCTCGCCAAAACCTGCTCGCTCGACCTGACCATGGTCACCCCGAAGTGGCGCGGGCACGGCCTGCAGCGGCTCTTCAACAAGATCCGCATCGGCGAAGCGATCGACCTCGGCGCGACCGAAGGCTACACGTCCATCTCCCCGGAAAACCCGTACAGCTACAACAACTTCCTGATCCTCGGCTGGGAGATCGTCGACCGCAGAGATCTGTACGGCGGCAAGGACCGCTACCTGATCCACAAGAACTTCTTCGAGAAATAGTGTTCTGCTGCGTGCATCCAGCTGCGCGCATCAAACATGCAGCCCTGATTGCAGAAATGAAAGAACCCGGAGGTGCGACTCCGGGTTTTTGTATGGCTATATCATTCTGCGAAAGATCACTCCACCGCCGCCTGCTGCAGCACTTCCTCGTCCAGCAATCCGAGCCGGCTCGCCTGCAGCACCAGGTCGAGTTCGAGCAGCAGCTGGTTGGCCGCCGCCGCGAAGATGCCGAAGAAAATATCGAAGATCATCGCATCGATCAGCGCCGTGGACGAAAAGCCCATCTGCAGGAAGACCGCCGCGTAGGCCAACAGGTTGGCGCCTGGCACCGGCGGCGTCGCGACGAACAGCATCGTCGCCAGCACAAGCACGATGCCGTACTCGACCGGCGTCATCGGGATGTCATACGCCGCCGCTGTGTAGATCGTGAAGACCAGCGTCCCGAGGGCGCTGATCGGCATATACAGGACCAGCCCGTGCGGCAGGCCCACCGTGACGAAGTACCGCTCGATCCCGAGTTCCCGGGTGCACATCTTCTCACTCATACCGAAGGAGGCATCCAGCGACCCTTTGCGGATCGTCTGCAGGAACACCGGCTTCACCTTGGCCCACAGGAGCGCGGCGCTGACATGCATCTGCCTGCTCACATACAGCAGGATCAGCGCGCAGATCAGAACAGCCAGCAGCAGCGCGAGGAGCAGCGGCTGCCAGAGACCGGCCAGCAGCCTGGTCTCCCGGCGCAGGATCTGCAGCGTCACGAAGATAAAGATCATATACGGAACGAGCCGGCTGATCCAGTCGGCCAGGTACAGGCCGATCGTATTGAACTGGCGGCACAGCGCGCTGAGCGCACCGGCCCGCTCGCCGGCTGCAAAGAGCAGATTGCCAAGCACGAATGCCAGCAGCAGGATCTGCGGCGTATTGACAGAGATGAGCGGCGAGAAAACGTCCGTCGGGAAGACCGAAAGCAGGCCCTTCAGGAACTCGCGCACAGACATCCCGCTGATCTCGTCCGTCATCTGGCCGCCGCGGAACAGCAGCGCGCCGATCGCGAGCGCCAGCACAGAGAGCAGGACACTCATCGCGATGTACCGCGCCAGCATCCGCCGGCTGTCCCCGCCCTGTTCGGCGATCTTTCCGGTGTTGATGATCGTGGTGATCGTCATGAAGAAGATGACAGGTCCCGCCGAGACGGTCAGGATGTTGTACCAGGCGCCGTAGAGCGGATCAAACAATGCCGATATGATCGCATCGCCGGTCTCTTCCGGCAGCGCATAAGAGAGCATCACCCCGCAGAAGATGCCGGCCACCAGCGCCGCGAACATCTTGAGCACCGGGTTCATGCCCTGCCGCGGCAGGGTCAGGCGCAGCGTGTTGACGCCGCCGCTGTAGCTGTACTGCGGCGACAGACCGACGGCTGTCAGCAGCGAGCCGCTCCAGTCTTCGAGTTCGACGGCGGTCTTGCTGAGCGGGTTGAAGATCGGCCCTTCGAGTGCGATCTGGACATACGGGCGCGCCATCTTGCCGGCGATGATCAGGGTGACTTCCTTGTTCTCGCCGAAATGATCGCGCATGCGAAGAAGCGCCTCTTCCATCGAAAGACGGATGCGGAGGCGATTCTCTCGTTCAATGCCGATCGGCTCCAGCCTGCTGTCAATGGCAGCAGAGAGTTCGTCGATCCCGGCCCCGTTCAGGGGGTATGTCTGGTAGTAGCTCTCGACTTTCACAGGTTTTTGGTAAGCGTCAGGATGTTCCTGCCGTTTTTATATTCGTATTTGACATCGTCCATGGTCTGCTTGACCAGGAAGATGCCCAGACCGCCGATCTGTCTGTCCTGCACGGCCAGGGTGATGTCGGGGTCTTCTTTGGCCAGCGGATCGTACGGGGCGCCGCTGTCCAGGAATGTCAGCGTGACTTCGAGCGGATTTTCGCGGACTTCCGTGCGGATGACCGCCCTGCCCTTGTTCGGTCTGTAGGCGTAGTTGGCGATGTTGACGAAGATCTCCTCGACGGCGAGGTCGATCTGCATCTTGGCCTTCATCGGGCAGTTCGCTGCCTCCAGCCGTTCATCCACAAAAGCAAGAACCGCATCCAGGTTCTCCGTGTCCGCCTCGATGTCGAGTTCATTGCGCGTGAACTCGAGGCTTTCCGTATGGGACAGCAGCTGCAGGAGCTCCGCCTTCCAGTGGTCGATCAGGCGGCGGCCTTCTTCCGTCTCGAGCCCGTTGCGCCGGATCGAGCGGCGGATCAACCGGGTGTAGCCGATGATGCGCGCCTTGTCCTCGACGCTGCGTACGACCGCCTTGTTGTCCGTTCCCAGATACTCTACGAGCGTCTTCGCCCAGAATTCCTGCGCCGTCTCGTGGTCAAATCCCTGGAAGTCCAGGATGATCTGCGGATCGAGCTCCGAGAAGCCAATGTACGCGTTGAACATCGAGCCGAGCTCAAAGATCGGGTGGCCCACCGCCAGGGTGTCCATGTCGATGAGCAGGACTTCGTCGCCGACGAGTTCCAGGTTCTTGGTATGGTAATCGCCGTGGATCATATGGTCGTCGTGCGGAATCGCTTCCACCATCGACACCAGCTTTTCCCCGGCCTCTTCCGGCAGGTAGTCTTTTACGAAATGCGCCCAGCCGATGGCCGTCTCCCGCATATCCGGGAGCTTGCCCTCCGGCACCACGGTCCCGTGGATGGTCTTGAGCATCTCGACGTACTCCTCGACGCACCAGTCCATCTTCTCCGGGTGCTGCGCCAGGATCTTCGAGAACGACTTCGCGTCGAGCAGTTCGAAGACCGAGCCGTAGCTGTTCCCGACGCGGACGACGTCGTACGAGATGGCCGTCGGCACGCCCAGGATCATCGCCAGTCTGGCGACCTCGCGTTCGTGCTGGATCTCATCCAGCGCATCCGGGTTGTTGTAGACCTTGACGACATTGTCCCCGTCGATGCGGTAGACCGTGCCGTTGGCGCCGCGCCCGATGACCTCGCAGCCCTCGATCGAAACGACCTTGTAGGCTTTCTCGACGGTCATCATCTGCGTGAAGCCGGTCATGTCGAGGATCTCGTAGATCTCCGAACTGGTCCCTGTGATGGTGATGTCCTCAAAACTCTTGCGCAGCCGCAGGATCAGCCGCAGCCCCGCGCTGGAGATGTACTCCAGTTCGGATGCGTCGATATAGAGCGGTCTGGGGGTTACCCCTTCGAGGATTCTGTCGAATTCTTCCCCGGCCGCTGCCGCATTCGTCGAGTCAATACGCCCCGAAACAACCAGTTCTACTTTGTCCTCTTTTACCTGTCCACGGATTTCTTCCATGTCCAATTCCTCCAATAGAGCATAGCCAAAAGCGGGCATGCCGCCTGCTGTGCAGTGGCAGCCCTCCTGCTGATCGTCCGTCAGCCCCTACTTCGCGATGTTCAGAATATCGCAGAATCCGGTGACTTCAAAGACCTCCATCACGATGTCGTTGACACCCGTGACGATCATCTCGCCCTTGCCCTGCATCGCCTTCTGTGTAGCGAGCAGTACGCGCAGGCCGGCGGAAGAGATGTACTCGAGTTCCGCGAAGTTGAGGGTCAGTTCCTCGATGCCTTCCATGGACTCTTTGAGCGCCGCTTCCAGTTCCGGTGCCGTGGTGGTATCAAGACGGCCTTTGACTTCTACAGCCAGCTTCTTGTCTTCTGCAGTTTTGATGATTTCCATATATGCTTCCTTTCTGTGGATGTGCGGCTTTCGTGCCGCACAAGAGCAGTGATTTCATATACCTTCTGTTGTGTCCGGCCGGGCGTTTTCATGACGGCCCCGCCATTCCCATTGTAGCATATTCGCAGCGGTTACAGAATAGCCATATCTACGACCGCTGCCCCTGCAACAGGTGGTGTGCATCGCCGGGTGGCTGCACCTCGCTGAGCAGCAAGTGCGATGCCGCGCCGACCTTCTTGTATGAATCGTAGTCCGTGATGCCCTTGCCGGTGTTCGGCACGAAGAGCGAGTACACCACGTCCGCGCAGAAGATCGCCACGAGCACGATGCAGATCGGTGCCAGGATCTTCACGTTGATCTTCGACAGCATCGTATCCAGCACCGGGACGAGCAGGTAGACTGCCGCGGCGCCGCCGATCGCGAAGACCGTCAGACCTTCGCCGCAGATACGGCCGTTCAGGTTGAGGAAGTAGCCGGTGTAGTCCCAGTACCGCAGACCGGACGTCATCTCGATGAAATACGAAGTAAAGTATTCGACGATCCCGCAGAGGATAATGATGGCAATGATCTCCTGGTGGACCTTCGCGCGGAATCGGGCGAGCACCATCATGATCATCGCCACACCGCCGCCGTAGATCGGCAGCCACGGGCCGTGGAACGCGCCGCGGTTGACGAACACGCCGTCCTGCACGAGATGGATGCCGACTTCGTAGCACCAGCCGCCGAACGAGAAGACGAAGAACACCATGATGATCGACCAGATCGTGTAGCTTCTGAGATACCGCGTACTGCGGACGATACGCTTGTTGTCCTCAAACCAGCGCGGGTTGAGTCGCTGCGGGTAAATCTTGTGTTTGATGACCGCGCGGTCCTCGACGATCTGCTGGCGGACGTTGTCCACCTCATCATACTGCTTCTTGGACTCGGTGCTGCCGATCCACAGGCCGAGGTTCTTCGCGAAGAAGAGCTTGGCACCGTACAGTTCGATGCGGTGGGTATCGATGAAGTGCTTGGACTCCTCGATATCCGAGTAGACCTTGCGGAGGTGCTGTTCGTCGTCCAGTTCGTACAGATAGGTATCGTTCAGCTGTTCAGTCCCTTCGACGCCGTCTTCGATCGCCATCTGACGCCGCTTGGCGTAGTACTCGGTCGTCGCACACACTTCATAGGGGATGCCCCAGAGCGCGTCGACAAGACCGAACGTGACCGCACTCAGGAGATGCCAGCCCATGAAGGAAAGCTCGAATTTACATGCTTCCCACTTGTAACCGTTCATCATACGGCGCGACAGGTTGATCGCCTCCAGCGGTTTGATATACGGATTTTCTGCTACGATGTACGGGACCAGCATGTAGGAATAGTGCTTGATGATCCCGCCGATGATCGTGATATCCCAGAGCGCCTGGAGAATCGCCTGCAGGGACAGGGTGATGGATGCCCGCTTCCAGCATTTGACCAGTTTGAAGTGCAGCAGGTGTCCGGCCGGCACCGTCGGATACATCCGCGCCTCGAGCAGCATGCGCCGCATCGCGCCGCGGTACATATTCTTGACGAACACCCAGATGAACACCGCAAAGAGGATGTTCCAGATCAGGAAGATCACAGAGATCACACGCTTGGAGTGGATCACTGCGTTCAGGCTGCGGTAGATCTGGATGTACATGTGGCCGGACGAGAAATTGTTGGCAATCCCTGCAAAGATCCCGGCCTGTCTGCCCTGGATCTCCCGCTTGACGCCCTGGTCCTTGTACTCCTGCATCTGCTCTTCCGCCTTGACTTCGCCTGCATCGACGTCCTCGTTGATGATATCTTCCAGGACATCTCCCCGCGTTTCACCGCCGGCGTTCAGCTTGAAGGTGATACCGCCGATGGGAACCTCCTGTTTCGTGATGACGGCGTTCAGGTTCTCTGCCTGCGACTGGATATACCCGAACTCGCCGGTGAAGTAAATGGAGATCAGGCAGAGCAAGATGATCATGAGGTAGTTTTTCCTGAGCATTTTCCGGCCCGCCGCTTTCCATTCTTTGCGGGTCCCTGTCGGTCTTTCCTTTGCTGTAGCCATATCTGTTTCTCCTTAGTTGCTGATCGATATGCAATCGCTTGTTGCCGGTCTTATCACCGGGCGGTCACTTGGCGTCTATCACGACGATCTCGCTGATGGTCCCGACGCGGATCGGCGGGCCGTAGTAGCCCACGCCCGAGGTGACGACCACCGTGGTATCGCCCCAGTTCTTCATCCCATACGACTGCGGATCGTGGATCCGGCCCCAGACATTGCCGGGGAAAATCTGCCCGCCGTGCGTGTGGCCGCAGACCGTCAGGTCGATCCCGTAGTCCTGCAGCTCTTCGAGTTCGACCGGCTCGTGTTCCAGCATCAGGATTGGTGCTTCCGGATCGATGTCTGCGAAGAGTTCATCGAGGCTCTTGCGCTCCTTCACGCCGTCGCCCGGCCGCTTTTCATCGCGCCTGCCGGCGAGGATCAGCCCGTTCAGTTCGGGCAGGACCGTCGTTTCATCGGTGAGGAGCGTCCACCCGCAAGCGTCAAGCCACGGCTGCATGCCGGGGTTGCGGACTGCGTCCTCCGCTTTCTGGTATGTGAATCCGCCGAAGAGCGGTTCATCGACATCGTGGTTGCCGTAGACCACATATGTGCCGTACGTCGCGTCGATCTTACGCATCACCGCCGCATAGGCGTCCGGGTCTTCCATCGCTCCGAAGGCGCTCGTCACGAGGTCGCCCGCCACCAGGACCAGATCCGGATCCTGTTCGTTGATGCGTTCCACCATATCTTCATACAGACTGATGTCGGAGTTGACCCCGATGTGCAGGTCTGCGATCAGAACGATCCGGAGTGGCTCCGTCTGTCCCAGCTGCTCCTTGGGGATCTCATACGAAGTCACCTTGACGTCGTGTGCTGTCTGCACCCCGCAGAGATTGATGATCACACTCGCAACGAGCAGGACGGCTATGAGCGCTGCCGAGTGCAGTCTCTTCGGCCGCCATTTTTCCCGCTTTCTGTGTCTATGTATGGCGCGCCAGATCAGCAGGGCAAGCCATACCAGAAGCAGCGGGACAAAGAAGTACAGAACGTACCCGATGAATACATTCCCCCAGCGCTGGAAGAAGTACCCCGCCTCTCCGTCCGGCAGCATCGCGCCGAGCGCCGGAAAACTGAGTAATACGAACAGGATACCCATGACCAGCCGCACAGGCCACTTTTTCGTGCGGGAACGGCCGGCCGCGCCCCCGAAAGCGGATCTTCTCTCCGGACTCAGTGCCCGCCGCAGCGGCCCGTACAGAATGCCGAGCGCCGCCGCGCAGATCGCGATATAGATGATCAGGATGACTGCAAGCCTCATAGGTGTTGATTCGTTCCTTTCTTACGTTCTGCCAATGCCAGTGTTGTCATATCCGCCGGGCTCCGGCAGCACGCCGCACCGGAGCCTCCGCGGTCAGTATCCCATTTCCCTCAGTTCGCTGACGATCTGTACGTACCAGGAGGAGAGATCCCCCCGGCCCTGCTTTTCCATCTGTCTGACGCGCCCGTCGCAGGCCATCGGGTGCGAGATGCCGGCGCCGTCTTCCCCGCGGTATACGCCGCGGAAGGTGCCCCATTTTGCCGACTCCACCGGCACGAATCCGTCGTTGTCGCCCTGCAGTCTGTGCACCATGTCATAGAACAGGCCGAGCGGCGGATCGGTTTTTCTGTCCGCCATGTCGCAGGCCCAGCTCTGGTAATAGACGCCCGCTGCGTCCGGCACGAGTTCGTTGAACACGTGCAGGTAATCCTCGCTCAGCTGGTCGAAGACCGCCAGGCTGTCGGGTTTGTCTCCGCCGTCGATGCGGACCATCAGGGCGAACAGCCCGTACAGCTGCGCCAGCACCGCCGGCGCTTTCTGCTTCAAAGTATCGATCGCGCCGATGCCCCGGTGCGGGGTCGCGATCGTGGTGAGCGACGCGACGTGCTCCGCCATATCGAGGCAGGAGATCATGTATCTCGCGTCGAGCCCGCCTTTGGAATGCGCGATGATATTCACCTTGCCCGGCGCGTCTTCGCCGGCGCGGGCCGCGTCGCCTTCCCCCGCACAGATCGCGAGGATCCGGTCTTTGAGCTGCTGCGCATTGACCGTCACGGACGCGTAGCTGTCCTGCCCGCCGAAGTACACCTCGGCGCCGCAGTGTGTCAGCGCCGCCGGCACCCGGCCCCAGTAGTCCGGGTAGTCTTCATCTGTATACCCGATGCCGTGCACGAGCACGATGGGATATCTGGTTTTGCAGTCTGCTGCCGGTGCCGGTGACATAGCGATTCCTAATCCTAAAAGAGGTAATGATCCAATAAATATTTCACGTAGCCGCTGCTGGTGTAAGCGGCGAATTTCTGATACTGGTCGGACTTCGTGCTGTCCGCGAAGTCGCAGATACTCTTGGCGACGAGCGCCAGGGGTCTTGGCCCTGCGCAGTGCTCTGCCGCGTAGTAGATGCTGTACGACTCCATGTCGAGCCCCACCGTGTGCGGGAACAGCGCGTGGATCCGCTTGTCTACGATCTCCCGGTTGGCGACCACGGACGTGCCGCAGGCCATCGGGCCCACATGGACGTGGAATTCGTTGTCCGCGCTGCCGACGGTCGCCATCACGGAGGCGAGCATCTTCGGGTCGATGCGGACCGATACCGGGCGCGGCTGGAAGCCGATGGATCCGAAGGCGATCTCCGACTCGTCCTTGCCGACGAATTTGCCGGTCGAATAGTCCCAGATCATGTCCGGGACCAGTACATCGCCGTACAGCTGTGCCGACTCTTCGCCGATGCCGGCTGCGATGCCGCACATGATGAGATATCTGGGTCTGAAGGAGTAAATCATCTTGGCCGCCAGCATGGATGCAGAGGCCATCCCCATATACGGCTGCTGCGCCGTGATGACGATCTGTTCTTTGCCGCCGGCCTCGTACGCAGCCTGACGGTAGACCTGCGGATCGCCGGGCACTTTGACCGTGACCCATCCGTCAAACAGACGGCTGACGCTGTCCGCTTCGACCGGTACCGCTGTGATGATCGCCGCCGTGATGCCGTAGCCGTCCTGATCCATATGTAACTGCAGGGAAGTCTGTTCCGTCATGCTCAACTCTTTCTTGTACTCTTCTGCTGCCGGGCTGCCTACATGGCAAAATCCACGTACAGCGGGATGATCATCAGCGCGGTCAGAAGGACCAGCAGCGCGATGATCACGATATGTTTCTTTTTCTCCGATACCAGCGCCGCGATGAATTCGCGGACGAAGGCGTTGATCCAGAAGTACCGCTTGGTCGGGCTGCCGATGCCCTCCGCCGCAATGCCCTGCGCAAAGGCGAACATACCGGAGCGGAAGACGTGGTAGTTGGTCGTCGAGAAAGCGATCTTCGGCGCGGCTGCCGGATCTGCCGGCGGTTCTGCCTGTGCGATTCCTTCTCTTTCACGGATCAATGCCATGGAGTTGCGGAAGTTTTCATAGGTGTTGACAGACTGATCTTCTGCCAGAATCTGCTCCTCCGGAATCCCCTGCGCGAGCAGATAGTTGCGGACCGCCGCCGCTTCGGCCATGATCTCGTCGGCCCCCTGCCCGCCGGACGGCACAAAGACGATGTCCCTGCCGGTCTTTTCCTTCTGCATCGCTGCGAATTCGACAGCGCGGTCGGTGCGTCCCTGCAGCAGTTTGGTCAGGGATCCATCCTTGCCGATCTGGCAGCCCAGAATGAGGATGTAGTCTTTATCGAATGCGGGGATATGTCTGGCTGCCTTGACGCTGAGCGCAATGGTTGCGATCAGGATACATTCGAGGTACGCCGTCATCATGTAGATGGCGTTCTCGATGAAGGTCGTGATATACAGCGCGGCTCCGCCCATGTTGTGTACGTCGATCGACGTTGCGTGCCACTGCAGGTAGTATTCCATCACTTCCGGGAAGACAATGCACACGCAGAAGAAGATCCCCAGGATCGCTCCCAGCATGTTGCGCCAGTTCCGGCCTTCATGCCGCATCAGGTTCACATTGCTCGCCGTGACCAGGATCGATACAAGCAGCGCGATTGGCAGCGACAGCAATGCCAGGAGCCGTGCTGTGGCAGTGACCGAATGCACGGTTTCTCCAATGCTGTTGAACTGGATCACATTGATCACGGACTGCAGGATCCAGAATCCCAGGAAAATCAGCAGGCCCAGATACAGCACGTTCCTGTACTGGTACAGGCTCTGCCTGAGTCCGCTGCGGTACTTGCGGTAGGCGCCGAAGAACAGCAGGAGCAGATACAGAAGCGCCGCCACCGGGACGATGATCCCGCCCCGGCAGACGCCGAAGTAGCTGTCCGCCGTAACGATACCGCCGCGGTGCACGTAAAATACTTTTGATGTACCTATCCCGTCTTCTGCCATCACATCCACATACGCACGGCCGCGGCCCACGCCGCGTACCTACAGCGTCAGCACACCATCCTCCAGAGATGCCTCTTCCAGCGAAATGACACCCTCTTCCGGATCGACGGTAATATTCAGTTCCTCGATGCTCTGCGGCGCATTTCCATAGAAAGGCACATGCGAAACGGCGGTTTTTCCGGTCACGGAAAGAACGACCGCACAAAGGGCCAGAAGAGCGATTCCTATGATGATGTAATGCGCTTTTTTCATGGTTGCCCGCCGCCTTTCGGGTTCTTACAAAATATTTTGTCCCAAGTATAATATTACTCTTTTTTCCTGCCTGTTGTCTATGACAAGATGGCATCCCGCATCTGTTTGACATGCATTGCTTCGTCCCCTATACTTGTTTTATTCGAAAACTAATATCAACCAGAGACCTTCTACAACAAAAGGGAGTTTTACTATGCGTTATCCGAATGCCCAGGCGGGCGTGAAAAAAGTATTTATAGCTGAGATCCTGACACTGCTGGTCTCTGTCCTTGCACTGATCGGCGCTGTCACTGCAGCAGTCGGTATCGAAGCGCAAGGGACCCTCTCGGAAGAAGCCGTCACCGGCACACTGATCGGCGGCGGTGCGCTGGTCCTGACTGCCGGCGTCCTGGGCCTCGTTTCCCTGATCATCAATCTGGTCGGCCTGCGGCAGGGCGGCAAGGATGAGCCCGGCATGCGGTATGCATTCATCATGGCGGTCCTCGCACTCGTCAGCAGCGTTGCCGGCGAAGCAATCAATGCGAACGGCACTTCCACGCTCGGCAACATGGTCACCGACCTGGGCGGCCTGTTCAACTTCCTGGTTGTCGTATTCGTCATCGCAAGCCTCATCCGTCTTGCTGAGCTGCTTGACAACAAGAAGATGGTCAGCAAAGGCAACCGCCTCAACACCATCATCCTGTTCTGCCTGCTCGCTTCTTTCCTGCTGGAGATCACCCCCCGCGTGTTCAGTTCCTCCATTTCGGAGAACATGGTCAGTGTGCTGGGCATTGCGGCCGCGCTGTGCGCCGTCATCGGCTACATCCTCTACCTCGGCTTCCTCAAGAACGCGGTTCAGATGCTGAAGAAATAGCCGCAGCCAAAAGACCGAAAAAGCATGAAAAACACCGCCTCCCGGCAATCGGGACGCGGTGTTTTTATGTCCGTTATGTGGTTCTTAAGGCCGCAGGGCAGTTACTTCGCTGCGCGCAGGCGCTACTCTTTGTCCGTTCCGTCAAAGGTGAACTTAGCCCGGTCCTCGCCGTTGTCGTCGTAGACCTCCAGCGTGTAATGATAAACCGTATCTCCGTCCTGTACCGCGAAGGAGGTCGTACCGTAGTCACTGGCATGGAAGTAAACCTTGCCTGTCTGCGGATCGATCAGCTGGACGTTGAACGTTTCATTCCAGTCCATCAGCATCACCGCCTCTTCAGAGAAAGACGGAGCCTCCGGCAGCGATTCCTCGCCTGTCAGATCCACATGCGTCGTCGTGAACGAAAGCACAACAGCCACGATGACAGGGATCGCCAGGCCGGCAATCTTCTGCAGCACGCCCGGGAAAAAGGCCAGGACATAGACGATGATCTGTATCGCGCAGAACACCGCCGCCAGAATATATGTGGGATTGCCCGCCGCGCACCCATAAGCCACATACCCCAGATACGCCAGCACCGGGGCAAAGATCAGCACGCTCAGCCAGTTCCGCTTTGTGATGTACCAGCCGATGAATGCCATCGGGAAGGTCGCAAGCGTCATGATGAACCAGCGTTTGTAGAACATGAAGATGCCCCAGCCAAACATCGTGAACGGGACCTGCAACAGGTAGATGAGCGGCTGACTGATCAGGAAAAACACAAATACCTTCAAGGCCGACTCGAGCGGCTTTTCGCAGTTCGCCATGATCAGGATTGCCGGCACAAACCAGAACTCCAGATACACGCCGATCCGTTCAAAGGAAGTGTCCTTAAAAACCGGCAGGATCAGGACTGCCGCAGTTAGGACCGCCGCCCCCACCGCCAGCAGAATCACCACAGGCCATCCCATTGGCAGTTCGCCGTAGAGTTTCTCTAAAAACTGCGACTGTATTGAGTGCTCATCACTTCTATTTTGTTTCATCATTTCCGGTATTCCTCTTGATATTGGACATTACCAGATCCAAGTCTTTTTCTTCCCGCTCCGATCCAGGTTTTCAGCACAGACGCCCGCGGAACGTAGCGATCCACCGCCCACGCAAACGGCATCATACCGAAATACAGGATGACTGTCTGAAGCAAAAGCCAAGGCATCGCCTTTGTTCCGAATGTGCCCGGCATGTAGTGCCACATCAGTTTCATAAAAGGCACCTGAAAGGCAATATACGGAAGTGTCTTGCGGCCGATGAAGTCGATTGGCTTGCATACTTTAAGAATCGCTTTGCTCTTTGCCGCGAGCATCAGGAAGATGGCCAGCGCCAGTGTTGTCACCAGCGCGGATGCGTAAAACAACAGCAGCGACTTGTATTCGTTGTGGATGATGCTGACATAGCCGTTGCGCACAGCAAGGCGCCAGCCGATGACCAGCAGTGCCGGCACCGCCGCCAGAGCGATTCCTTTATAATGGCTGACTGCTGCATCTATCTGAACGCGGTGCTGCGAGAACAGATACCCCGCCAGCACGAAGACAACCGAGAAGATCGCCCCGCGGTAGTGCGACGGGCCGCCCCCGCCATGGTTCAGATTGGCCACCCAGCAGGAGAACACCAGCGCAGCCGTGAAGGCGGTCATCATGCGCATGTCTCCGCTGCACAGTTTTTTGATGCAGAAAAACAGCACCGACGCCAGGAACAGGCACGGGATGAACCACAACGTATTGGAGGCCATCTTGTACCCGCTGTCCGCATTGGAATACATAATGCCGAACAGCAGATCCGGGAAGCTCTGCGAGTTCGCCTCACCCACGACCTCCAGCCATTCCCGGAACGGCGCCGCGTAGAGGTTGAGCACAAAGTACGGCACCATCAGCCCCAGGAACTTATCCAGCACGAAGGCTCCGAGCTGCTGGTCTTTCCGGAACGCCAGCGTCATGCCGGTCAGGAAAAAGTACGCCGGCATGTGGAACGAATAGATATAGACGATCTGTGCCTTATCCTCGGTGATGTGGCCGAAGATGACCCAGAACATCAAAAGACCGCGCATGATGTCGATCCACATAATGCGCGGCTTTTTCTGATATGAAATCGAGTTTCCTTCCATTGCGCGGTCGCCGCTCATTGCCCTTTCTATACATCAATTGGTAAAAACGTACAGCGATTACTATACCACTTTTTGAGCAAAAAAACAGCCGGCAATGCTGCTGGCTGCGTGATTTATTTGCTGTTTCAGGCGATTTGCTTATTCCATCTCGATCGTCGCCGGCGGTTTGGTCGTGCAGTCGTACATGACGCGGCTGACGTGCGGCACTTCGTTGACGATGCGCGTGGTGACCCGCATGAGGATCTCCCACGGGATCTGCGCCGCCTCGGCCGTCATGAAGTCCGAGGTCTGGACCGCGCGGAGCGCGACGGCATAGTCGTAGGTTCTGAAATCGCCCATGACGCCGACCGACCGCATGTTGGTCAGGGCCGCGAAGTACTGCCCCAGCGTCTTCGCATATCTGCCGTCCTGGTAGCTCTCGACCTCTTCACGGAAGATCGCATCCGCTTCCTGGACCATCTTCACCTTCTCCGCCGTCACCTCGCCGATGATGCGGATCGCAAGACCGGGGCCGGGGAACGGCTGTCTGAATACGAGGTTCTCCGGAATGCCGAGCTCAAGACCGGCCTGGCGCACTTCGTCTTTAAAGAGCATGCGCAGCGGCTCGATGATCTCCTTGAAGTCGACATGGTCCGGCAGACCGCCGACGTTATGGTGGGACTTGATGACCGCGCTGTCGCCGAGACCGCTCTCGATGACGTCCGGGTAGATCGTCCCCTGCACGAGGTAATCGACCGCACCGATCTTCTTTGCCTCTTCCTCAAAGACGCGGATGAACTCCTCGCCGATGATCTTTCTCTTCTGTTCCGGCTCTTCGACACCGGCCAGTTTTTCATAGAATCGCTCCTGCACGTTGGCGCGCACGAAGTTGAGGTCGTACGGACCGTCGGGACCGAAGACCGCCTCAACCTGGTCGCCCTCGTCCTTGCGCAGAAGACCCTGGTCGACGAATACGCAGGTCAGCTGCTTGCCGACCGCCTTGCTGAGCAGGACCGCCGCGACCGAGCTGTCGACGCCGCCGGACAGGGCGCAGAGCACCTTGCCGTCGCCGACCTTCTCGCGGATCGCCTGGATGGACTTCTCGACGAAGGAGCCCATCTCCCAGTCGCCGGCGCACTGGCAGACATCGAGCACGAACGAGCGCAGCATGTGCTTGCCGTACTGGCTGTGCATGACCTCCGGATGGAACTGGACCGCGTAGAATCCGCGCGCCGCGTCTTCCATCGCCGCGACCGGGCAGTCCGCTGTCTCCGCCGTCACAACAAATCCTTCCGGCGCCTGCACGATGCGGTCGGTGTGGCTCATCCACACAACAGACTTCTTCGGCACATCCTTGAACAGGAGGCTGCCGCCTTCCGCCGAGTTGACGGCCGATGCACCATAGTAACCATCTCTGATGACCACATCCGTCTTGCCGTACTCGCTGGTCTCCGCCGTCTGGACGACACCGCCCAGCGCATGCGCCATCAGCTGTGCGCCGTAGCAGATGCCGAGGATCGGCACACCGAGCTCGAAGAGCGCCGGATCGTATTTCAGCGCGCTCTCGCCGAACACGCTGTTCGGGCCGCCCGTGAAGATGATGCCCTTCGGCGCCATCGCGCGGATCTCCTCGACCGGCATCGTGTACGGATGCACCTCCGCGTAGACGTGGCATTCGCGCACGCGGCGGGCGATCAGTTGGTTATACTGGCCGCCGAAGTCGAGGACCAGAATGGTTTCGTTGGATCTTGCTGTTTCGTTGGACATAAGGATTCCTTTCAAATGAGAATCCGCCGGCAGGATACCGGCGGATAGGCTTGCATATTCTGCCGCCCCGCTATCTGTTCACGACGGTGGACGTATCTTTCTTGATGACGTCGTGCGCACCGCCCTCGACGATGGAGGTCGCGGAGACGAGCGTCAGTTTGGCGTTCTTCTGGAGCTCTTCGATGGAGAGCGCACCGCAGTTGCACATGGTCGACTTGACCTTCTGCAGGGACTGGCGGACGTTGTCGGAGAGGCTGCCGGCGTACGGGACGTAGCTGTCGACGCCTTCCTCGAAGGACAGCTTGCTGTCGCCGCCCATGTCGTAGCGCTGCCAGTTGCGGGCTCTGTTGGAACCTTCGCCCCAGTACTCCTTGACGTAGTTGCCGTTGACGCTGAGTCTTGCGCCCGGCGCCTCATCAAATCTTGCAAAGTATCTGCCGAGCATCAGGAAGTCCGCACCCATCGCCAGCGCCAGCGTCATGTGGTAGTCGTAGACGATGCCGCCGTCGGAGCAGATCGGAATGTAGATGCCGGTCTCTTCAAAGTACTTGTTGCGCGCTTCTGCGACATCCTGTACCGCGGATGCCTGGCCGCGGCCGATGCCCTTCTGCTCTCTGGTGATGCAGATGGAACCGCCGCCGATACCGATCTTGACGAAGTCCGCACCTGCGTCTGCGAGGAAACGGAACCCTTCCGCGTCGACAACGTTGCCTGCGCCGACCTTGACGGTGTCGCCGTACTTCTCGCGGATCCACGCGATCGTGCGGGACTGCCATTCGGAGTAGCCCTCGGAGCTGTCGATGGTGAAGATGTCCGCACCCGCCTCTACGAGTGCCGGCACGCGCTGTTCATAGTCACGGGTGTTGATGCCTGCGCCGACGAGGTATCTCTTATGCTCGTCGAGCACTTCCAGCGGATTGGTCTTGTGGCTGTCGTAGTCCTTGCGGAAGACAAATGCCTGCAGACGCTGTTCCTTGTCCACGACAGGCAGCGCATTCAGTTTGTTGTCCCAGAGGATGTCGTTCGCTTCCTTCAGGGAAACGCCGTCCTCTGCAACGACCAGTTTTTCGAACGGTGTCATGAACTCGCTGACCGGTGTGGAGAGATCCATGCGGCTGACGCGGTAGTCGCGGCTCGTGACCAGACCGACCATCTTGCCCTCTGCAGTGCCGTCCTCGGTGACCGCGATGGTGCTGTGACCGTATTTTTCTTTCAGTGCGATGATGTCCGCCAGTGTCTGGTCGGGACGCACGTTGCTGTCGCTCTTGACGAAGCCCGCCTTGTAGTCCTTGACGCGCTTGACCATGGCCGCCTGGCTCTCGATGGACTGGGAGCCGAAGATGAAGGAAATGCCGCCTTCCTTAGCGAGTGCGATGGCCAGATTGTCATCGGAGACCGCCTGCATGACCGCCGAAACCAGCGGGATGTTGATGGAGACCGGCGACTCCTCTTCGCCCTTGCGGTATTTCGCCAGCGGTGTCTTCAGAGAAACGTTCTCTGTGCGGCACTCCGACGAGGAATACCCCGGGATCAGCAGATATTCATTGAAAGTACGGGACGGTTCGTTGAAGTATGTTGCCATTGTCTCCTCCTCACGGTGCGGGGTGTTGTATCTGAATCGCCTGCGTTGCAGGTCCTTTTACGCCATTTTATTGTAATGATTTATTGTACTCCATGATGCTGTCTTTTTCAACAGAATGCGGTACAATATCCCCATGAAAACAGAACGTTTTTCCGCATCCGATCATAGAATCGCACAGCACGGTATCCGCAGCAGCGCAGGGAAACGCGCAGCGGCGCTCTTGCTGTGCCTGCTCATGGCGCTCTCTCTGTCCGGGTGCGGCATTTTCTCCGGCGATCCGGTGGGGCTGGAGCGATTCTCCGACCTGCCCGGCGTCCGGCAGATCGAGTCTTTCTTCGAGGCGCTCAACCGCGGCTTCGGGGAGCTGCTCGGCAACGACGATCTTATTTACTATGCGGACGGCGACAAGGACCGCACCGACACCAGCGGGACAGGCGGCATCCGCAAAGGCACGGACGAAGGCTGGCAGAACGGCCTCTCGCCGCAGGGCAGCGCCAGATTTCTGCAGGACGATGTCGTGCTGGTCAGCGTGTACCTCATCGACGGCAGCAATGACTTCACCGACGACGAGATCTCCTACACGAAGGAGGCGGTGGACATCGCCGCGGAATGGATGGAGCAGAAGGCTGCCGAGAACGGCGTATCGCTCAACGTCATCTGCAACGAGCCCTCGCTGACATACGAATTTGAAGCGGAAGGCATGCTCAAAGAGAGCCGCAAAGAGATCTCTCTGACCTATGCGGATACGATCGGCGAATTCCTGTACACCCTCGATCTGAACGCGATCAAGGAGACATACGACACCGACTCGGTCGGGTTCCTGATCTTCCTGCCCGGCGAGGGGACGTCGTTCGCCTACCCCTACACGCCGACCGGCAACGCGGGCTGGGATACCATCAGCTACCATGAGTTCGCCAATCTCTACATGTACGACGAGAGCGCGCCGGACGAGTACGAAAACCCGGCCACCTACGCGCACGAGATCCTGCACCTCTTCGGGGCGTGCGACCTGTACCAGGAAACCAAGGTGGATAACATTTCGCAGGAACTGTCCGACTACGTGGCGGACACCTATCCGGACGAGATCATGTACTACACGTACGAGGACGACAATACCTCCAATTTCGAGGAGATCACAAAAGACATGAGCCCCGTCACCCTGTACTTCATCGGCTGGGGCGACGGCGGTGCGATGATCGAACAGTTCCCTGAGATCAAACGAAAATACCCCTGCGCGTTCGAATGATCCTGCCCGCAGCGCCTGCGGGCGTTTTTTTATATTCCTGTTTCTTGTATTGCATTCTCTTCGGTGCTACAATATCGTCGCGAGATATTGCACACACTCTCAGAAGGACCGCATGATACCATGAAGATCGGACTGATCGGAGCAGGGAAAGTCGGATGCACCCTGGGCAAGTACTTTGCCGAAAGGGGCATTGAAGTGACCGGCTATTACAGCCGGACCTTTGCGTCCGCACAGGAGGCCGCCGCGTTCACCGGAACGAAGGCGTACGATGATCCTGCCGCTCTGATCGAGGAAAGCGATGCGCTCTTCCTCACGGTACCCGACCGCATGATCACGACGGTCTATGAAGGGCTACGGCAGTATGGTCTCGCCGGTAAAATGCTGTGTCACTGCAGCGGCGCCATGACCGCCCGGGAAGCATTCCCCGCGATCGAGCAAACCGGCGCCTCCGGCTATTCCATCCATCCGCTTTTTCCCGTAAGCAGCAAAGACGAGTCCTATCTTGAATTGGAGGGTGCTTTCTTTTGTGTAGAAGGCGATGATGCACATCTTTCGCAGTGGAAGACATTTCTGGAATCGCTCCATCTTAGGGTGCAGATCATTCCCGGGGACGCCAAAGTCCGCTACCACGCGGCCTGCGCGATCGCCAGCAATCTGTACTGCGCTCTGGTGCAGACCAGCGTCGAACTACTCGAAGAGTGCGGATTCACGCATGCCCTCGCACTGGAAGCCCTCGCACCTCTGGTGCGCAGCAACCTGCAGCGTATCCTGCAAGTGGGTCCCCAGGACGCCCTCACCGGGCCGGTGGAACGCAACGACGCAGGAACCGTGAAAAAGCATCTGGCCTGCATCCCCGAAGGGACAGAGCAGGCCCTCTACCGCGCAGCCTCCGCGAAACTGGTGGAAATGGCGAGCCGCCGCCACCCGGAGGAGGACTACAGCGCGCTCATGGATGGACTAAAAGGAGGTACAGATCCATGGCCAAAAACACAGTAGCCACTCTTGCAGAAATGAAAAACAACGGGGAGAAGATCACGCAGCTGACCTGCTACGATTACTCCACCGCAAGACTGATCGACGAAGCGGGCATCAACATGATTCTGGTCGGCGACAGCCTTGGCATGACAATGCTCGGGTACAGCGACACCCTGCCGGTCACAGTCGACGACATGATCACGTACGGTAAAAGCGTGGTTCGCGGCTGCGAATCCACGTTCGTTGTCGTGGACATGCCTTTCATGAGCTACCAGATCTCCCCCGCCCAGGCGCTGGAGAACGCCGGCCGCATCATGAAGGAAACCGGCTGCCAGGCTGTTAAGCTCGAAGGCGGCAAGGATATGGCGCCGCAGATCAAGGCGATCACCGGTGCCGGCATCCCGGTCGTCGGCCATGTCGGTCTGACACCGCAGTCCGTCAACGCATTCGGCGGATTCAAGGTCCAGGGCAAGGGCGAAGCGAATGCCCGCCGCATCCTCGAAGATGCGCTGGCGGTCGAAGAAGCCGGCGCTTTCGCGATCACGCTGGAAGCTGTCCCGCCCAAACTCGCCGCACTGATCACCAAAAAGTGCAGAGCCATCACCATCGGCATCGGCGCGAGCGCAGCCTGCGATGCACAGGTCCTCGTCTATCAGGATATGCTCGGCATGTCCGGCTTCACGCCGAAGTTCTGCAAACACTTTGCCGAGGTCGGCGAGACCATGAAGGAAGCCTTCCGCGCTTATGACAGCGAAGTCAAGGCAGGCGCCTTCCCCGCACCGGAGAACACCTACGCCAAGAGCGACTGCTCGGACGAGTTCCTGGCAGCTCTCGATGCAGAATACGAAGACAGATAAAAGAAAGGGAATGAACAATCTATGAACACCTATAAGAATATGCTGATTGCCGAAACGATCGCAGACGTCCGTGCCCAGGTACGTGAATGGAAGGCCGCCGGCCTGACCGTCGGTCTTGTCCCCACAATGGGATACCTGCACGAGGGGCACACCAGCCTGGTGGATGCCGCCGCGGCGCAGTGCGACAAAGTAGTTGCATCCGTCTTTGTCAACCCGACCCAGTTCGGCCCCGGCGAAGACCTCGAAGCCTATCCGCGCGACTTTGACAGGGACTGCGGGCTGCTCGAAGAACACGGCTGCAGCCTCGTCTTCCATCCGTCTGTCGAAGAGATGTACGCACCGGATGCGGCGACGTACGTCGAGATCCTGGATGATATGCCCAAGCAACTGTGCGGCAAGACCCGCCCGATCCATTTCCGCGGCGTGTGCACCGTCGTTTCCAAGCTGTTCAACATTGTCACTCCCGACAAAGCCTTCTTCGGACAGAAGGACGCCCAGCAGCTGGTCGTCATCCGCCGCATGGTCCGCGACATGTCCTACGGCATCGAGATCGTCGGCTGCCCGATCATCCGCGAAGAAGACGGTCTGGCCAAGTCCTCCCGCAACACCTACCTGAATGCGGAGGAACGCCAGGCGGCGCTCGTCCTGTCCAGATCCATCGCGCTCGCAAAGAAGCTGATTGCCGACGGCAACCGCAATGCGGAAGTCGTTCTGACCGCGATGCGCGCGCTGATCGAGGAAGAGCCGCTCGCAAAGATCGACTATGTCTCCGCGGTCGACGGGTATAACCTGCAGCCGGTTGAAGGGCTCGAGCCCGGCACACTGGTCGCGATGGCCGTCTACATCGGCAAAACGCGCCTGATCGACAACTTTATCGTCGAGTAATCGCTCTGCCGCACGGGTCTGAGGTGTCCTCTGTCCCGGAAAACAAGATGCACTAAAGAAGCTCTCCCGCAAGGGAGAGCTTCTCAGACTGTAGACAAAGTCCTGGACTTGGCGATCCGCCAAGCCGGGGCTTTTCTCATTAACAACCGGATAAATCGTTGGAATTTCAACATTTACAGC
>CADATO010000012.1 GCA_902790905.1 uncultured Eubacteriales bacterium | reverse complement strand
GGCTGTAAATGTTGAAATTCCAACGATTTATCCGGTTGTTAATGAGAAAAGCCCCGGCTTGGCGGATCGCCAAGTCCAGGACTTTGTCTACAGTCTGACAGATACGTAATGTATCTGCCTTCTTTGTTTTAATGCAGGAGAAACAGCGATCACTCGCCTTCCTCTTCATCCCCGGACTCTTCACTCTCCCCGTCTTCGGTTTCTTCCTCGGCCTGGGTTTCCTCTTCGTTCTTCAGGAATTTGCTCCTCCATTCCGGAGCATTGTAATAGTAGTTGTTCCAGACCGGCGTCGGCGTACCGTCGAACGTGCTGGCGCCGATCGCACCGTATGTATGGTACATGATGCAGAAATACGGCACATCGCTGATGGTGATCTCGCGGATTCTGGAAACAAGATCCGTCATTTCCTCGATCGAGCTGCCGCCGCGCAGTTCCTGCAGCAGCGCCACCAGGCCGTCGTTGTCGTACCCGGCGTAGTTGGTGGAGTCATATCCGAACAGCGCCCGCATGTCCA
The DNA here is from genome assembly GCA_902790905.1 of uncultured Eubacteriales bacterium. GTDB lineage: Bacteria > Bacillota > Clostridia > Peptostreptococcales > Anaerovoracaceae > RUG13615. The sequence continues at coordinate 61,960 of CADATO010000012.1, read as the reverse complement.
TCCTGGAGTCGAATGTATAGCTGCCGAAATACAGGTCGAACTCACCCGCCTGCAGTGCCGCGTAATACTCGTCAGAAGACAGCGGGCTCACCGTGACGACGATGCCGAGTTCTTCCAGCGACTCGGCGACGATCTCTGCGCTGCCGCTCTTCTCCGCATCGTCCGCATTGACCGGAATCCGCACAGTGAGGACATTGCCCGCTCCGTCGACGACATTGCCGTTCTCATCGGTCTCATCGTAGCCGGCCTCCTCCAGTGCTTCCTGCGCTTTCTTCGTATCAAACGGATACGTCAGTTCGCTGCTGTCGATGCCCATATACCCGGGGAAGAACAAGCCGTCGTTCTTCATCCCGCTGCCGTAATACTGCATGTCGATGATGCTGTCACAGTCGATGGCATAGCAGATGGCACGCCGCACATTGCGGTCAGAAAACGCCCCGCTCTTGCAGTTAAAGCCGATGAACTCGACGGTATTGGCCGGGAAATCCGTCACGGTGACATCCTTCTTGGTGATATAGGTCTCTCTGTCTGCGTCCTGCGAGACCATCAGGCTGACGCCCCCTGCCTGCAGACGCTGGTACGGATCGCCCTTCATGCCCTCTGTATCAAATGTCAGCGTATTCGTCGGCACCGTTCCATAATACGTTTCGTTAGGCTCCAGGATCAGTCTGTCGTTCGGGTCGTAACTCTTCACCTTGTACGGACCGCAGCTGAGCGGCTTGAATGTCTCGCTGTCGCTCATCGCCTCGCCGTAGTAGTCGTACTTGTGAGACGGAAGGACCGGGAAGGTCAGAAGATCGAGCCCCATGTTCTCATCTTCATTGAAATAGATCGTGACGGTCTTTCCCTCCGACTGCACATAGCCGATGCTGTCGACCAGACCCTTGTAGTTGCACTTGCTGCCTGCAAGCTTGTACACCTCGATCGCAAACACGACATCATAGCCGCGTACAGGCTCCCCGTCCTGCCAGACGGCGTTTTCTTTAATGGTCACTGTGATGCTGCTTGTATCCGGGTCGTACTCATAACTCTCCGCAAGATCGAGCTGCGGGGTCATGGACGGATCGAGCTTGAACAGGCTGCCGTACAGCAACGGTGCGATGTAGTACGTATCCGCGTCTGTGGATGTCGCCGGGTTGAGCGTGCGCACGCTGTGCATCGGCAGCGTCACTGTATCCTGATAGGTGTATTCCGGCTCGTCCCCGCCGCCTTCAAAGACCTTGTTGCCGCCGGCCAAATACAAGACCACGACAGCCAACGCTGCCGCCATGAGTAGTGTATAAAGGATGATCTGCCTGGCCGTTGGCCGGCCAAATCTGTGATTCATAAGTCTGTCCTGCTGTAGTAATAGGTTGGTTTTAATTAGTTACAGGAATCGCCCTGTCCGCCCGCTTCCGCCGTCTCTTTGGTGATGGCTGCGAGCGCTTCCTCGAGATCCTCGTAGAGGTGCTCTCTCGTGCCGCCGTTGTCAAGAAGGCGCTGCGAGCGGGCGCGTTTTTCTTCTTCGGGCATCTGGCTCGCCATATACCCGCGCACGAGCTCCTCGCTGATGCCGTCGCGTTCCATGACGCGGCGGATGCGCACCTCCTCCGGTGCTGTGACAAGCCATACCTCGTCGCAGAGGCGGTCAAGGCCCGCCTCAAAAAGCAGCGGCGCATCGATAAAGACGATCGTATTTTCTTCTTCCCCGGCCGCTGCGGCGTCTTTACGCGCCTGCTTAATGCCCTCTTCGATCGCGCCGACAATGGCTGTGTGCATGATGGCGTTGAGTCTGGCGCGCTCGGCGGGGTCCGCTGTGATGTGCGCCGCCATGGCCTTTCTTCTGAGACGTCCTTCTTCATCGAGGAATGCCTCTCCGAAGGTCTCCCGGATCTGTTCGAGTGCGGGCATGCCCGGCTCTACGATCTGGTGGGAGATCAGGTCGGCGTCGAAGATCTGATAGCCTTTTTCTATGAGGCGGCGCGAGACGGTCGATTTGCCGCTGCCGATGCCGCCGGTGAGTCCGATGACTTTCATATGCGATTCCTTATCTTATCATATCCGCGTACGCTACTTGAGTACGTACCAGTTGTCCCCTTCGTTGAGATCGACAGACATCTTTACCGCGAGGTCCATCGCGCCTTCCATCGTCTCCCTGAGAAGCTCCTTGATGACCGGCTCCTCGTCCTTATAGGTCTCGATGATGAGCTCGTCGTGTACCTGCAGGATGAGGCGGGATTTATACGGCATGAGCGCCTTATAGATGTTGACCATGGCGATCTTGATGATGTCGGCCGCGCTGCCCTGGATCGGGCTGTTCATCGCGAGGCGTTCGCCCATCTGGCGCACCATGAACTGCGAGGCATGGATCTCTTTGATGTAGCGCTTTCTGCCGAGGATGGTCGTGACGTAGCCCTGGTCTTTGGCGAGCGCCACCTGCTGGTCCATGTATTCCTTGACCTTTTCGTGCTTGGCAAAGTAGTCCTTGATGTACTGGTCCGCTTCTTTGCGGGTGATGTGCAGGTTGCTCGAAAGGCCGAACGAACTCATACCGTAGATGACGCCGAAGTTGACCGCTTTGGCGCGGCTTCTCTCGTTCGGGGTGATCTGATCTTCCGGGATGCCCAGCACGCGTGCAGCCGTCGCCCGGTGGATGTCTTCTCCTTTGTTAAAGGAATCGATCAGTGCCGGATCGCCGCTCATGTGCGCAAGGACGCGCAGCTCGATCTGCGAGTAGTCGGCCCCCATGAGGATGCGGTCCTCTCCGCCCGGTACGAACGCCTTGCGGATGGTCCGTCCGAGTTCGTTGCGGACCGGGATATTCTGCAGGTTGGGGTCGCTGCTCGAGATGCGGCCCGTCGCCGTGATGGTCTGGTTGAAGTGAGCATGGATGCGGCCGTCATCGCGGATCAGCGGAAGCAGGCCGTCGATGTAGGTGCCCATCAGCTTGGTCAGCGACCGGTACTCGAGGATCGCCGGGATGATCGGGTGCTGGTCCACGAGCCCTTCCAGGATGGACGCGCTCGTGCTGTAGCCCTTCTTGGTCTTCTTTCCTGCGGGCAGACCCAGCTTCTCAAAGAGGATCGGGCCGAGCTGCTGCGTCGACTTGATGTTGAACTCCTCGCCCGCCAGGTCATAGATCTGCTGCGTGAGTTCATCGACACGCGCACTGATGCCGTCGCCGATCGTCTTGAGCGTATCCGCATCCGCCGTGAAGCCGAAGTACTCCATCGACGCCATGACCGGGATCAGCGGCAGCTCCACATCGCGGTAAACTTTCGTGAGCCCTTCTGCGCTGATCTTCTCTTCCTGTGCGGCCGCCACCAGTTTGCAAAGGACGCACCAGGCTTTGGCGCGTTCCATCATGGCCGTGTGCGGGTCGGTGAACAGGTCGAGCTGCGCATTGGATGCCGCAAAGGTCTTCTCGTCTTCCAGGTCGAAGCTGAAGTACTCTTTCGCGAGCACCGGGATGCTGTAATCGCTCTTCGACGGGTCGAGCACATACTCTGCGATCGACGTATCATAGGCCGTCTCAAACGCTTCCAGCCCAAGGCTCATCAGCCGCAGGTAATCCTGCTTAAGATCGTCGCCGCCAAACCGGATCGCCTCTTTCAAAAGCACCGCCAGTTTTTCTTTCAGTGCTGCGCTGTCCGTCCCGTCGAGGGCCACATAGTACAGATCCTCACCGGCCAGGAATGCCGCCGCGGTCAGCGCATCGGTCTTCTCCGCTGCCATGCCGATGGCGGCGGTATCGCCGAAGGTCTTGAGGCCAATGCCGTCTTCTGCGTGCTCTTTGAGTGCCTTTTCCAGTGCGGCAAAGGCAGCATCATCCGCCGCGTCGATGCGGTGCACCGATACTTTCTCCAGCGCTTCAGACGGTTTCGGCAGATCGGCTGCCGCACCCTGCGATTCCTCAGCAATGGGCGCACCGTCCGCATGCAGGTCGCGGATGAAGCTTGTGAATTCCAGTTTTTTATAGATTGCAAGAAGCGCCGCATAGTCCGGCTCTTCCCACCTTAAGTCTTCTTTATTGAGTTCGATTGGCGCGTGGGTGTCGATCGTGGCGAGGCGCTTGCTCATGATGGCGAGCTGCGCGTTGTCCTCGACGTTGGTCTTCAGTTTGCCCTTGAGTTTGTCCGTGTTCTCGAGCAACCCTTCGACGCTGCCGTACTCGAGGATCAGCTTGGTCGCCGTCTTCTCGCCGACGCCGGGCAGCCCCGGGATGTTGTCCGAGGTATCGCCCATGAGACCTTTGAGGTCGATGAACTGGTCCGGACCGAAGCCGTACTTGTCCACCATCGCCTGCCGGTCAAAGAGGTCGAACTGGCTGATGCCCTTGCGGGTGATCATGACGGTCGTGATGTCGCTGGCGAGCTGCAGTTCGTCGCGGTCGCCGGTGATGATGAGCGGCGCGAGGCCTTCCTCTTCACCCCACTTCGCGATGGTGCCGATGAGGTCATCCGCCTCGTAGCCCTCGAGCTCAACGCGCTTGATCTTCATCGCATCCAGGATGTCCTTTAAAAGCGGCATCTGCATCGCCAGTTCCGGCGGCATCTTCTTGCGGCCCGCTTTGTACTCGTCGTACTCCTTGTGGCGGAACGTCGGCGCCTTCATGTCGAACGCCACCGCGATGTACCCGGCCGGGTGCTCTTTTTCGATCTTCTGCAGCATCCTAAGGAACCCGAAGATTCCCTGCGTGTAGATGCCATCCTTGGTGATCATCGGCCGCTGCATTGCGTAGTAGGCGCGGTTGATGAGGCTGTTGCCGTCTATGATAATCAGTCTGTTGTCCATAATTCTCCTTTTGCGGGCACATAAAAAACCAGTATGATTATACCATCAGACCGCCAACAAATAAATAAGCCCTGCGTGAAAACGCAGGACCTACGCTCTATTCCTCCGGCAACGGGCTGCCGACCTGTTCGGCGATGGTCACCGTTCCACCGCGGCTTTCAAAATACTCCCGAAGCATGGCATCGATTTCCTTGGCATCCGGTTCTTCGGTAATATGTATATCGATCAGTTCATCCATAAAAGCATTGGCCTCTTTAACGCCTTCATTATGCGCATCAAGGTCTTTTTCTTCAAACGGCAGATCATACTTCTCAATGTCATCCGCTTCGCGCTCCACAGCGCCGGAGGTTCCCAGTGTGACAATGCTGAAGTCGTCCTGATACTTCACATATACCTCGTACGTTTCCCCTTCCAGTTCACACTCGTATTGGATGCCGTTCGGCGCTTCCCCGTCGTGCAGATCGAATGTCGAATGGAACGCCTTTTCGGCTGGATGCCAGATCATATAACTCTGGCAGGCTGCGATAAGCACCACAACCAGGATCAGAATGATTGTAAGCGTGATCAGGATCCCTTTTACCTTGCTGCCGTTTTTTTCTGTCATAGTCCCCTCCTATCTAAGACAACACCTCAATCATGCACCTGAGAAGCAGGAGGAACGTCATGTTCAATACCAGGATGCATGCAACCACTGCACTTTTCCTTGCTGTTCCTGCTTTTTCCACCAACCAGAACTCATCGGCAAGAATGAATGCAGACGAAATCACAATACACAGAACCGTAAATGCAAAATGTAGAGGTGTTAGATAGATAACCAAACAGGTCAGCAACACCACAGATACTATTTGTCCATAAAACAGTTTCTTTTCCATCGATGTCCTCCCTCTTTTAGTATAGCCGATAAAAATGGCAGTCATGGCGATTCCGCGAAATGCATCTTTGCGAATAAAAAAGGCGGTTATCAAAACCGCCTTCGTGAAATCTGTGTGTCTGGAAGATTACCCGATCAGATCGTCCATCGAGTACAGGCCAGGTCCCTTGCCAGCCATGAACTCCGCTGCTGCCAGCGCGCCGTGCGCGAAGATCTCTCTGGAGAGCGCCAGATGACGCACTTCGATGATCTCATCCGGTCCTGCGAAGATGACCTTGTGCTCGCCCGCGACCGTGCCGCCGCGCAGCGCATGGATGCCCATCTGCTTTCTGTCGAACGCGAGATTGCCGCCCTCTCTGCCGTAGATGTACTCCTTCTTCTCCTCGCAGACTTCATTGATCTTGTCCGCAAGCAGCAGTGCGGTGCCGCTCGGTGCATCCTTCTTCATGTTGTGATGCATCTCGACGATCTCCATGTCGAAGTCCTTCTCTACGAACGGGGTCATCAGCTGCAGCGCCTTGGCCATCAGGTTGATGCCAAGAGACATGTTCGCGGAACGGAAGACCGCGACGTTCTCGGAAGTCTCGTTCAGGAAAGCGAGCTCGTCCTCGGTCAGGCCGGTCGTTGCGACAATGCACGGAATCTGCCACTCCTTGGCGTAGTACAGGATCTCCTTTACCGCAGCGTGGTTGGAGAAGTCGATGATGGCATCCGCCTCCCCTTTGAACTGCTCCGGCTTGCTGCACAGCACCGTGCCGCTCTCGCCGGTCAGGTCTTCTTTTCCTGCCAGCCCGATGTCGATGCCGCAGACGATCTGCATGTCGTCCCGCTGGTCGATCAGTCTCTTCAAAGTCTGTCCCATTTTGCCAAGATAGCCGTGGATGATCACATTGATCATAGTTGTCACCTCATTCATTCTGCGCGAACGGCGGTCACCTTCTGGCAGCCGCCGCTCCTGTTTTATTTCTTTCTTATTTCTTATCTTTCTTATTCTATTTGTTTGGTATCCCCATCCTGCGGCTGCACCCTGCCGCCGCATCAGGCGATTCCTGGATCTCACATTTCAGATACTAAAGAAGTCCGTAAGCTTCCATTTCCGTTCTGAGTCTTGCCTGGACTGCTTCGTTCGGTGCGCACAGCGGCAGGCGGTAGGTCATTTCCATCTTGCCCATCATCGCAAGTGCGGCCTTGACCGGGATCGGGTTGACGTCCGCGAAGAGCGCGTCGGTCAGCGGCTTGGTGGCCAGCTGGATTCTTGCAGCGTTCGCGTAATCGCCTTCCAGCGCGTAGTGCGTCATCGCGGTGATGTCAGCCGGGATCACGTTCGCGGTGACGGAGATAACGCCCTTGCCGCCAAGAGACATGAGCGGTACGACCATGTCGTCGTTGCCGGAGTAGACGGCAAAGTCTTCCGGGACCACACGGCACATCTCAGCAACCTGAGAGATGTCGCCGGTCGCTTCCTTGATGGCGACGATGTTGGTCTCCTGTGCGAGCTCCGCAGCGGTTGCCGGCAGGATGTTGACGCCGGTGCGGCTCGGGACCGAGTACAGGATGCTCGGGATGGACAGCTCTCTGGTGGTTGCCTTGAAGTGTTCGACCAGACCTCTCTGGGAGCACTTGTTATAGTACGGGGTGACCAGCAGCAGTGCGTCTGCGCCGACTGCTTCGATTCTCTTCGCGAGGTCCACGCCGTGGCGGGTGTCGTTGGAACCAGCGCCGCCGATGACCGGGACTCTGCCGTTGACAACCTTGACGCAGTGCTCGACGACAGCGATGTGTTCTTCGTTGTCGAGGGTGGACGCTTCGCCGGTCGTGCCTGCTGCAACGATCGCATCGACGCCGCCTGCGAGGTTGAACTCGATCAGCTGGGTGTACGCATCAAAATCAACCGTCCCATCGGCGAACATCGGGGTCGCAATCGCGGTTGCACATCCTTCGAAAATAGCCATATCCTTTTCTCCTTTCCGCATATTCGTATGCGATGCCGTGAAATACGAAAAAAGTTGCATTTCTATTAATGCAACTCCGGAAAAAAGAATATCCTCGTTGTCATTAATAGCGCCTCTGCCTCATCGGCAGGAGTGCAGCATATCTTCTATACTGCCCCAGAAGCTATCCGCGCCCGGATGAGCCCTTCGGCGATCTCTCCTTTCCTTCGTTTCGCTGGCTGCCGCCTCCGCGAAGTACTGATATCGACCGCGCCTCTATCAACTTTATGGTACTACGATATAGATTTGCGCTGGTGTTGTCAACACCATTTTTCGAAAAAATGCGGTTTTACACTGCAATCAGGCAATACAGAAAGACCGGCACGCTTCTGCCGGTCCTGTTGTAAACTGCTCAGTTTTCCTTCTTCTGCTCCGCAAACGCGAGCAGCGCCTCCCGCTCGTTGGGGAGCGATTCTTCGATCACGGCGTCGAGGAGCGATTCCAGAATGTCGCCGATCGCCTCCCCTTCATAGCCTAGCGCCATCATGTCCCGGCCGTTCACCGCGAGGTCTTTGCGCGAAAAGGCCGCCTCGGGCTCCTTGGACAGCTGCATGACCGCCGCCCGCATGATGTCGTGGCCGCGGAGTCTGTCAAAGGCGAGTTCGCTCTGCGCGCTGACGTCCGCCGAGTAGAGATCCATTAGCAGCAACAGGTCCTGCTTGCCGAATTTGCGGATGGCCCGCTTGACTGGTTTGACATCCAGCACGAACTGCCGGTCGTGGTTGGCGATCAGCATGAGGATCTTCTCGCGGCGCGCGTTGTCGAACTTGAGGCGCTCCAGGATCCGGTCTGCTGTTTCTGCGCTCTTTTCGGAATGCCCGTAAAAATGGCCGTTCCCGTCGTCCGTCTGGAAAAAGCAGGCCGGCTTTTCGATGTCGTGCAGCATCGCCGCCCACTTCAGGCACGAGATGCCCTGCCGGACGCTGCTGATCCAGCGCATCTGCACAGCCGCATCGCGCATTTCTGCATTCTTTGCTTCTGCGCTGGCTGCCTCACTGCTGTGCGCTTCGTTGTTGCGCACTTCTGCCTTTACCTCTTCTATAGCCGCCTCCTGCAGCGCCGTTGCCGTCGCCATGGACATCTTCGCATTCTCCGCCGCATGCGCGCAATGGTCCCAGACGTTGTACTTGTGGTACGGCGTGTGCTGGTCAAAACCGATGCACGCCCGCATCTCCGGGATCACGACCGCGATGACTTCCGCATAGTCGATCAGGATCTGTGCGCAGTGGTCTCCGTGGAGGAGTTTATCCAGTTCCTCGCAGATCCGCTCCGCAGAGATGTTGAGTAATCGCTCTTTCTCAGAGAAGACGGCCGCCTTTGTCTCTGGCTCGATCTGCATGCCGCGCACGGCAGCAAAACGCAGCGCCCTTAATATGCGGAGCGCATCTTCCGAGAATCGCCGCACGGGCTCGCCCTCTTTTCCCAGCTCGCCGACGCAGCGGATGATACCGGCTGTCAGGTCTTCCGCCCCGCCGTACGGGTCGCAGAGTCCTCGTACCGGATGATAGGCCATCGCATTGACCGTAAAGTCGCGGCGGGCGAAATCTTCTTCGAGTCTGCCCGTGAACTGCACGCTGTCCGGCCGTCTGTTATCCGTGTACGTGCCGTCCAAGCGGTACGTCGTGATCTCAAGCGGCAGGCCATCCATCAGGACGGTGAGTGTGCCGTGCTTAAGGCCTGTCTCGATGACGCGCTCGCCGGCGAACACCACCTGCATCTGCTCCGGCAGCGCGTTGGTGGTGAGGTCCCAGTCCTGCGGAGCTGGTTGCTCTTTTGCATCTGCTGCAGGGTTTCCCTGCTTCGCCTGCATGCTTGCGCGCGCCATCTCCGCTGCCATCGCATCACGAACGGCGCCGCCTACGACCCAGGCTTCAAACCCGGCGGATTCCAAAAGGCCGATCGCTTTTGTGACCGGCTTTGGGAGTTCAATATGCATATTTACATAATTACTTTTATTATTCATTACATTGTCAGGCGAATCGCTGATTATCTGCGATTCCTGTTCTACAGTCTCTCATACGCATACCGCGGATCGTTGTCTTCCACGACGTGAATGATGCCGCAGTACTGGAAACCCATCTTCTTGAACACGCCCTGCATCGGCTTGTTGTCCGGGTGCGTGTCGCCGCGCATATGGCCGCTCTGCTGGTAGCACCAGTCCATGCAGAATGTCGCTGCCCCCTTCACCGTGCCGCTTGCCGCCATACGGTGCAGAACGCCGTACGTATCTTCCCCGATCCATTCGCCGTCTTCGATGGCCTGGTAACCGGGCTCTGCGTTCTCGCCATACTTATAGAAGAACGTCGCTGCGATCTCGCCTTCTTCCGTGACGGCGACGTAGCTGTGGCCTTCTGCGATATCCTGGCGGATAAGAGACTCCGGCGGCCAGTTGTTGTTTGCCCACTGGCGCGGATTGCCGTTGGCCGCCATGAACGCACGGGCGCGCTCATAGATCTTCATGACTGTTTCAAGATCTTCAAGTCTGGTTTTTCTGATTGTCAGTTCCGGCATTGTCTGTTCTTTCTTTCTGATTTGATTCGCTTTACTTATTCTGCTTCCGGCTCCTTGCACACATCGATCCATTCGATGTACCCGGATACGTTCTCCAGTTCTTCGATGGTGAGCCCGATGGCGCTGTTTTCGCTGCCGACCGCCGGCCAGACCATTTCGTGCTTCTTCAGCGAAACGTCCAGATAGACCTTCACGCCGTCGTTGATGCCGAACGGGCAGACGCCGCCGATGTCGTGTCCGATCAGCGATTCTACCTGATCGCCGGGGATCATCTTCGCCTTCTCATGGAAGAACGCCTTGTACTTCGGGTTCGCGATCTTCGCCTCGCCGGATACGAGGATCAGCACCGGGGTGCCGTCCTTCAGAATAAACGAAAGCGTCTTGCAGATCTTGTCCGGCTCCGTGCCGACCGCGATCGCCGCCAGTTCGACCGTCGCGCTGGACACCGGGAATTCCATGACCCGGTCTTCCATCCCAAGTTCTCTGAAATACGCTCTTCCTCTTTCAATAGACATGTTTTCTCCTTATTCCGCAGATTCTCTCTATTTCACATATACTCTTCCACCTGCCTGCAACTGGGGAAGTCAGTAATTATTTGTATTATAGCATGCGTCAACGGAACGAAAAACTATCAGTTTATCAATCGATTATTGCATTTACCATATTTTTACATTATAGTGATGGCAATAATTGACATTTTTAAAGGAAGGTTTTAGATATGACTACCCTGCTCTATACACTAGAATCCCTTGCCGAAGAGTTGGCATACGAGCAACACTTGCTTGCAAGCATGGAACAGGCGATTCCGGAGTTGCCCGAGGGGCATTTATCTGTGCTGCATGATAAAGCCACGCCCCAGTTCTACCATGTATTTCAGAAAGACAACCACAAGACACGGATAGCGATTCCGCGCGCTTATGAAGATGGCAATGCTCTGATCAACGAGTTGGCAGATAAAAGTGTCATTCGTAAAATCCGGCCCTTATTGCGGCAAAACATCAAAGCAATCCAAAAGACACTTCAAACAGTATCCATTCCAAACCCGCATCAGAGTCCGAACAGCATTTACGCATCATCGAATCTGTTTCCTTACGGCATCAGCGACCCTGCCGCCTGGGCAAACGGCCCTTATCCCACAAACCCGAAAGCACGGGAACACTGCATTTATGAGACAAAGAAGAAGGACTTTACGCGCTCAAAAAGTGAAGCCTGGATTGCAAACACAATCTATGACAATGCGCTGTTTTACCGATATGAAAGTGCATTCACGCGATATGGCAAAACGGTCTACCCAGACTTTCAAATCATCAGGCCGAAAGATGGTGCACTGATTATCTGGGAGCACTTCGGCGGGCTGCACATCCCAGGCTATCCCGAGGATACGCTGCAAAAGATCCTGTTTTATACGAAGTGCGGCTTCACGCTCGGAGATACCTTCTTTTATACAATGGAAACGCAGGAACATCCGCTCCAGTACCGGGATATCAAAGCCGTGATCGATAGCATCCTCAGTTTCTAGCGATTAGCCTCACGCACTCTGGCATGCTGGCGATTAGCCACTGGCAACTTCGTTCCTCCGCCTCAAAATCAAAGCAAAGACACCATAATTTCAACGTTTTCAGGGCCCATTTCACTCGCATCTCCTTTGCCGGAAAGAAAGAAGGTTTGAAAGCATTGAAAAAAAGGTGTCTTTGACTCATTTTAAGGTCAAAGACACCTTTTTGCTTTTGAAATGCCGATCATTGCCGGGGTATCGGAATCGCTATGCCAGATCGTCCTCCCCGCGCTCATCCTTGCTGCCGGACAGCGATGCCGGACGGATCTCGCCTGCAATTTTGGCGTCTTCCGCCGCCTTGCGCTCCGCAACTGCCGCTTCCTTCGCAGCCTGGCGCTCCTCTTCTTCCTTGAGCTCCATGTTGCGGTACGCGGTGGACATCATGAGCTTGATGCGGTTGAGCTGGTTGACGTTGCTGGCGCCGGGGTCGTAGTCGACTGCGACGATGTTCGCACGCGGATTGCGCTTTCTGAGCGCCTTCATCATACCCTTGCCGGTGACGTGATTCGGCAGGCAGGCGAACGGCTGCAGGCACGCAATGTTCTCCACGCCACTGTCGATGAGCTCGACCATCTCGCCGGTCAGGAGCCACCCTTCGCCGCACTGGCTGCCAAGGGACAGGATCTCCTGCGCCTTCTCGGCCGTCTCGCTGATGAATGCCGGCGGCTTGAAGCGCTTGCTCGCCATGAGGGCATCGCGGGCGGGTTTTCTCAACCGCTCGATGACGGCGATGGCCGCCTTGTTGATCATCATCGTCTTGCGGTCGCCGGACAGATGCTTGTAGTTGAACTCTTTGCTGTACATGCCGTACAGGAAGAAGTCGATCAGCTCCAGCACGACCGCCTCGCCGCCTTCGTTCTCGATGACGCCGACGATGTCGTTGTTCGCCGTCGGATGGTACTTGACGAGGATCTCGCCGACCACGCCGACCTTCGGCTTCTTGATATCTTCATTGATGGGCAGCTTGTCAAAATCCTCAACGATCTGATGAATGATCTGCCCGAACTTACGCAGGCTGCCTGCACGGATATTGAGACGCGCCAGGCGCGAATACTTTCTGTAAAGCTTCTCGGCCGAGCCCGGGATCCGCTCGTACGGGCGGGTCGCATACAGGCACTTCATCAGGACATCGCCGTAGACGAAGCCCATGCCGATGCGCTTGGCCAGCGGCAGCGTGATCTTAAAGCCGGGGTTGGTCTCAAGGCCAGCCCAGTTGACCGAAATGACCGGGATCTGCGGCATATTGAGATCCTTCAGAGCCTTTCTCAGCAGCGCCACGTAGTTGCTCGCGCGGCACGGACCGCCGGTCTGGCTCATGAAGATCGCTGTCTTATCGAGGTCGAGGTTGCCCGACTTGAGGTACGAGATGATCTGCCCCAGCGATACGATCGTCGGATAGCAAGCGTCGTTGTTGATGTAGCGCAGCCCTTCGTCGACCGCTTCCGTATTCACCGGCGGCAGCAGCACCGCGTGGTAGCCTTCCATGCCGAGCGCCGTCTCGAGGAACTGGAACTGCATCGGCGCCATCTGCGGGATGAGGATCGTGTAGTCCTTTCTCATCTCCTTGGTGAAGATCTGGCGCTGGTAGGCTTCGTCGCTGTCCACGTGATGGATCTCGTTCTTGTCACGCTCCTCCATGGCCGCCTTCAGCGAACGCACGCGGATCTTCGCCGCGCCGAGATTGGAGCCTTCGTCAATCTTGAGGACCGTATAGAGCTTGTTGTGCTTTCTCGTGATCTCCTCGACTTCGTCGGTCGTGACCGCATCGAGTCCGCAGCCGAACGAGTTGAGCTGCACGAGTTCCACATCGTCCGTCGTACCGACGAACTCCGCCGCCTTGTACAGACGCGAGTGGTACATCCACTGGTCGAGCACGCGCACCGGGCGGTCGAGATGCCCCAGATGCGCCACGGAGTCTTCCGTGAGGACGACCATGTCAAAGCTGCCAATGAGCTTGTTGATGCCGTGGTTGATCTCCGGATCGAGGTGGTACGGACGGCCCGCCAGCACGATAGCCTTTTTCTTGTTGTCGCGGGCGTATTTGAGGGCGTACTCGCCCTGCTTTTTCACGTCGTCATGGAATCGCTTATCCTCTTCCCTCGCTGCCGTCACAGCGTCCCGGATCTCCTTCTCGGTGATCCCCAGGTGCGCGAAAACGCGGGAGAGCTCACGGACCAGACGGGTATCATCGTCGTACGGCAGGAACGGATGCATGAACCGCACATCGTTCTCTTCAAAGACATCGTCCATGTTGTTGCCGATGACTTCCGGATACGTCGCGACGATCGGGCAGTTGTAGTGGTTTGGCGCCGTCTTGTCCTCGATGCGCTCGTAGTTGATGCTCGGATAGAAGATCAGCTTCTGACCGTGGTCGACGAGCCACTGGATGTGGCCGTGGACGAGCTTCGCCGGGTAGCAGGCCGTATCGGAAGAGATCGACTCCATGCCGGACTCGTAGAGCTTCTTGTTGGACTGCGGCGACAGCACCACGCGGAAGCCGAGCTTCGTGAAGAACGTGAACCAGAACGGATAGTTCTCATGCATGTTCAGAACGCGCGGGATACCGATCTCGCCGCGGGTGCACGCCTCCATCGAAAGCGGCGTGTACGCGAACAGTCTCTTGTACTTCCAGGCGAACAGATCCGGCAGGTCGGAGCTCTTCTTTTCACCGCCCGCACCCTTCTCGCAGCGGTTGCCGGTGATGAACTTCGTGCCGTCGTTGAATTTATTGATCGTCAGGAGGCAGCGGTTCTCGCAGCCGCCGCAGCGGGCATGGCTGTTCTCGACGCTGAAGTTGTCCATCTCCTCGAGGGAAATGATGGACGAACGGGTATCCTCCACGTAGTTTTCTCTGGCGATGATGGCCGCGCCGTACGCGCCCATGATGCCGGCGATGTCGGGCCGGACAACGTCCTTGCCGACGATCTTCTCGATGCTGCGCAGGACCGCATCGTTGAGGAACGTGCCGCCCTGGACGACGATCTTGTCGCCCGTCTCATCAGAGTTGCGCAGTTTGATGACTTTATACAGTGCGTTCTTAATGACCGAATACGAAAGGCCCGCGCTGATGTCGCCGATCGAGGCGCCCTCTTTCTGCGCCTGCTTGACCTTCGAGTTCATGAAGACCGTGCAGCGCGTGCCGAGGTCGACCGGCGCCTGGGAAAAGAGCGCTTCCTTGGCAAACGTCTTCGCATCCATGTTGACCGACTTCGCATACGTCTCGATGAACGAGCCGCAGCCGGACGAACACGCTTCGTTGAGCATGATGTTGTAGATCGCGCCGTTCTTGATCTTCATGCACTTCATGTCCTGGCCGCCGATGTCCAGGATGAAGTCGACGCCGGGCAGGAACTCCTCCGCGCCCTTGTAGTGCGCCATGGTCTCGATCTCGCCGAGGTCCGCCTTGAACGCCGCCTTGATGAGGCCTTCGCCGTAGCCGGTGACGCAGGTGTTGGCAATGAAAGCGCCTTCCGGCATCTGCCGGTACAGTTCGCGCATCATGACCATCGTGGCGTCGATCGGGTTGCCTTCGTTGCTGCGGTAGAACGAATAGAGCAGGTTCTTCTCGTCGTCGATCAGGGCCGCCTTGGTGGTCGTGGAGCCCGCGTCGATGCCGAGGAACAGCTTGCCCCTCGCCTTCGCGAAGTCCTTGCGCTTGATCTTGTCTTTATCGTGACGCGCGACAAACCGGGCGTAGTCCGCTTCGTCTTCGAACAGCGCCTCGATGTGCTTGGTGTCGTTCATCATGTTGGGGTCGAGCTCGGACAGCCGGTTGATCAGCTGATTGATGGTCGTCTCTTCCTGCTTCTCCGCAAGAAGCGCCGCGCCGATGGCGACGAAGAACTTGCCGTCTTCGGGGAAGATGATCTCGTCGTCGGTGAGCTCGAGCGTCTCGATGAACCTTTTTCTCAGTTCGGACAGGAACGACAGCGGGCCGCCCAGGAACGCCACGTGTCCCTGGATCCGGTGTCCGCAGGCCAGTCCGCTGATGGTCTGGTTGACGACCGCCTGGAAAATGGAGGCCGACAGGTCTTCGACCGAAGCGCCTTCATTGATGAGCGGCTGGATATCCGTCTTGGCAAATACGCCGCAGCGCGCTGCGATCGGGTAGATCAGCTTGTAGTTCTTGGCCGCCTCATTCAGGCCGCCTGCGTCTGTGTTCAGCAGGATCGCCATCTGGTCGATGAACGCGCCCGTGCCGCCGGCGCAGGTACCGTTCATGCGCTGCTCGATGGTCTGCCCGTAGAAGGTGATCTTGGCGTCCTCACCGCCGAGCTCGATGGCGACATCGGTCTCGGGGATGAGAGACTCTACGGCCTTGCTGCACGCAATGACCTCCTGCTCAAAATGCACGCCCATCAAGTTAGCCAGCGCAAGACCGCCGCTGCCGGTGATGACAGGACGCACGTTAAGATCCCCCATCTCCTCTTTCATCTGGATGATGAGTTCCTGAACCTTGTCGAATACGTCGGACATGTGCCGCTCGTATCTGCTGTAGATGATCTGATCTTCGTCGTTCAGAACAACCAGCTTTACGGTGGTCGATCCGACGTCGATGCCTAATTTCATGCCTTTCTTACCTCATTAACTGTTAGTGCACGTGTTTTCATGCAGGTCCGGAGAATTTGATCTGTTCATGTGGTATACTTGCCCCATGAGACAGATCATTTCACAACGCACATACCGGGCGATGTACCGCCTTCTGGACCGCGTCAGCCCCATCGACGGAGACTGCGGGCGCCTGTGCGGCAGCATTTGCTGTACGATAGATAATGCGCCTGAAATACCAAAATCCTCCGATAATATTTTGCTACAAGATATAGAGGATGTCAACAAACACAACCACTATAAGATGTCGGATGATGTTACCGCAAATCGTGATATTGCAACGGCTGAGGAAGATGAGCAGGTGCTTGGCATCTATCTGTACCCCGGCGAGGAATCGCTCTTTGCGTCCGGCACGCCGGACTTCCTCTTTGAAGCAGAAGATGCGGAGGAATACGAGTATCCGGACAGCTGGACCGGCAGCATCTGGTTCGCACATTGCCTGTGTGCCCCGCACTGCAACCGCGCCACGCGCCCGCTGCAGTGCCGCTTTTATCCCGCCGCACCGCATATCAACAAGCGCGGCGAGCTCACGCTGATCTGGTTCCCCGGTGCCGCTGCCGGGGCGGACGAAGTCCCCTACCAGTGCCCGCTCATCGAGCAGCGCCGGCCTCTCAACAGGGACTTCCTGCAGGCGACCTATACAGTCTGCCGGCACCTGATGCGCGATCCGCAGATTTATGACCTCTTCCTCTTCGACAGCGCCTGGCGCCGCGAGGATCCAGACTTTGACGAAGATGCGATGCGCATCTTTCCCTACTGATCTGTCTGACGGCTGACGTGGTAAATCATCTTCTGCACTTCCAGGCTGGTGTTATATGGGATCAGCTGCACATCCGGATGGCTTCTCTGGTAAACAACAAACAATTCATGGGCGAATGCCTGTCCGATCGTTTTGACCCCATCAAAATCAAGCTCAATTTCTTTGAACTCTTCCATCCTGTTCGCAAGCCTCTTTGCCTGCGAACGGGATACGGGGGCGTTGGGGAAAATGTTTTTGATCGGAAGCCGTGTCCTTATGAAGCCACCATCCACATCTGCATATTGATCGAATACCTCAGACAGTACTTTGCCGGAGTTGTTTGCAAGTGTCATCATGATCATTGTCCCGGTTCCTGACATCTCTGAAAGCACCGGGATCTCTTTGATGTCTTTTAAAACTTCTGCGTATTCACTGTGGGAAAAGATCTTACCGCTTGAAACAGCCGCATACATATCCATAACTCTTGATGTGAAAAAGATTCCCTCTCCTGAGTGATGTTCTTTATCTGTTGTCAGTTTCCCTTTAAAAAGCTCCAGGATCGCATCATCCAGACTATCCAGCCCGTAACAATCTTTGATTTTGTTGAAAATACCGACCCCGTCATCAGCTATGACCATGGATGTGTGCAAATAGTTGCGTGTCACATATATATCAGCCGCTTTTGCATAGGCATGCTCCGTGACATTATTCATCATTTCTGTAAAGCCATATTCCCAGATGTGCAGAACGTTCTCCGGCAACCCCGCCAGTAAAGGGCTGATATCCCTGCTGAAAACCTGATCCTCATGAATCTTCTGACCTGCAAGATCTAATGAAAAGAAGCTGTTTACTGCAGCAAGCCGGTAGTTCCTTCCCTCTTTGCACAGGACATCTTCAGCAATCAACTCCCTGATATACCGATAGACCGTATTTGCTGTAATACCAAAGGTGTCAGCTGTTTTTTTAACAAAGCTGACCTCTCCGCCGCTCACTTTCTCCAAAAGATATCGCTTTATTGTTTCCCGCTTTTCTTTCGTAAAACTCATGCGTCACCTCAGATTAACTATATTATCGATTCCCCGCAATTTATAGTTACTGATTTATAACTATAAATTAACTATAATCGCTTGCAACTTGACTGTCAATCTTTAGACACATACCAAAAACGCAGCCAGATGCAACGTGCACCTGGCTGCGGTGGATGATGCAAAAATCGATTTACAGGATGCCGCTGTCAATATCGTCAAAGCGGCGCAGTTTGTTGATGTCGTGTTTGAACAGCCATTTCAGCATGATCAGCACGTACGCCAGACCGAAGATCTCGGAGATTGGGAATGCCCACCAGACCATGTCGAGCCCGCCGATGCGGGACAGGATGAACGCCGACGGCACGATGAAGACGAGCTGACGCACAACAGCGGACACGAGACTAATCACACCGTGGCCTGTCGCTGCGAACATGCTGCCACCGATGATGCCAATCGAAGCCGGCAGGAAGCAGATGCTGATGATGCGGAAGGCGTGCACGCCGATCTCGAGCATCTGCGGGGAGGCATCGAAGAACCCGAGCAGCACTTCCGGCACCGTCTGGAACAGAATGAACCCGCACAGCATGATGCAGAACGCCATGACCCACGCCGTCTTGAGCGCCTTGACCAGGCGTTCTTTGTTGCCGGCACCATAGTTAAAGCCGAAAATCGGCGTCGTGCCCTGGTTGAGCCCGAAGACCGGCATGAAGATGAACGACTGCAGTCTGCCGTAAACGCCCATGACAGCGACCGCCGTCGTGGACAGACCAACGAGGATCAGGTTCATCAGTGCGTTGGCGATCGAGATGACCGTCTGCATCAGGATCGACGGGATGCCGACCGCATAAATTTTTCCCACCGTGTATTTATCGAGTTTGGCGTGCATGTCGATATGGATGTCATGCACCTTGTGCGTCACGACGTACAGCGAGATAAGTACGCTGACCGTCTGTCCGATGATCGTCGCGATGGCCGCGCCGATGACGCCCAGTTTTGGCGCTCCGAGCAGGCCGAAGATCAGGATCGGGTCGAGGATAATATTCGTCACACAGCCGCAGATGGAGGAGATCATCGGCCACACCATATTGCCGACCGACTGGATCGTCTTCTCCAGGATCATCTGGACCATACTGGAGATGCTGAAGACAAAGACAATGGTCAGATACTGGACACCCATCCTGCAGATCACCGGATCATCGCTGAAAAGGTGCACGATCGGGCCGGACAGGAATCCGCCGATCAGCGCGAAGAAGATCCAGCTGATGACCGCCAGTTTGATGCCGGCCGAGGCCGCCTGGCTGGCTTCTTCATATCTGCGCGCGCCGAGTCTGCGGGAGACGAGCGAGTTGATACCGATGCCGGTACCGACGCCGACCGCCACGAGCAGCATCTGCACCGGGAAGACCAGTGTCAGCGCCGTCAGGGCATCCTCGCTGATACGTGCCACAAATGCGCTGTCTACGATGTTGTACAGCGCCTGGATCAGCATCGACAGCATCGCCGGCCAGGACATGCTCAGGATGAGCCGGGTGACCGGTGCTGTCCCCATGCGGTTTTCACGCGGGCGCATGGGAGCCCCGCCGTTCTGTTCAAGTTCGAGTTCGTCTGTCATTCTTTCTGGTTACCTTTTCTGTTTTTCACTCAATACTTCGCCCTGCCGGTGCAGAGCGACTTTGCGGAAATAAAAAAGACTTTGCAAATATACGAGATATTGGTAAAGCCTTCGTTCTCGTGAGATGCAGCCGGGACAAGCCTGTAAGCCGGGTTCTGTCGAGGATGATCATCTATCTTGGACCGCCATTGCTGACGGCCTCCAGCGACCTACCTTCCGGGGGCCTGCGGGCAACAGGCCTTGCTCCCTGTTTGGTCTTGCTCCAGGTGGGGTTTACACGGCCGCCATGTCTCCATGACGCCGGTGAGCTCTTACCTCGCCATTTCACCCTTGCCACAGCCGTACTGTTTCGGCGGTGTGTTTCTGTTGCACTTTCCCTATAGTTACCTACGCCGGACGTTATCCGGCACCCTTGCCCTGTGGAGCCCGGACTTTCCTCATGCCTTCCGAAAAGGCACGCGACCATCCAGCCTGCCCGAAACTGCAACGAGCATTATAACACAGTTCACGCCGTGTGACACTATTTTTTTAAACGATGAACGGATCGACGTTAAGAGCGCTCTCCAGAACGTCCAGTTCCTCCCCCGCCAGATCGCGCAGCTGCGCCGCGAAGTTCTCTGCGAAGTACTTCTCCGTGCCATAGTGACCGGCGTCGATCACCGCGATGCCGAGCTCTTTTGCCCGCATCGCCTCGTGGTATTTTACGTCACCCGTGATGAGCGCCTGGCAGCCGGCCGCCTTTGCCTCTTCCATGAATTCACTGCCCGCGCCCGTGCAAACCGCCGCCCTGTAGATCACCTGTCCGGGGTCGCCGGCTGCGCGAATCTGTCCCTTGCGCAGGTCCATCATATCCGCCGTGTGGAGCAACAGTTCCTCCAGGTTCATGGCCGGGCTGAAGTCCCCCGCCACCATCGGCAGCCCCTCGCATTCACGGATGTTGTCCATTCCGAGCAGGTCTGCCAGGAAGAAGCTGTTCCCGAGCGGCGCTTTATCAAATGTCAGGTGGGCGGAATACACGTCGATGCCCGCCGTCACCAGATCGAGCAGCATCTTTTCATGCACATCGTCCGCGCATAGATGGTCCACGCCGCCGAAGATCAGCGGATGATGCGAGATGATCAGATCCGCTTCCTGCTCTTTCGCCTCTTCGACGACCGCCGGGGTCACCTCGAGACACACGAGCACCCGCTCGATGTCCTCTTTGTCTGTACGGATCTGCACCCCGCTGTTGTCCCATTCCTCAGGGGCGCCGGATGCGATCTCTTCGATCTTCGTCAGGAGTTCTTCATATCTCATAACATGCCTCGTTCGCTGATCAGAGATTCGATATAACGGATATTCCTATGGCTGACCGCGATGTCCGTCTCGTCGGTCACGTCAGCCTTCTGTTTGCCGGCAAGATTTCGCTTTTCGCGGGCGAGCTTGCGCCGCAGGTACTCATCCATGAGCGGGTCTTCCAGCGTCCCATAATACGATGGGATCTCCCAGAACAGCGTCGTATCTGCACCGGGAATGCTATTCGCGAGTTCGCCCTCAGGCGCTGTGTTGACCAGTATCGTATCTGCCGTCTGTTCCGCCGGTGCCGCCACGATGATCTCCCAGATGAACTTGCTCTCGGGGATCAGCTTTTCGTCCAGGATCCGGTACCCCGCAGAGGCGAGGAATCGCCGAAGCTCCCCGGGCGAACGCCTGGGCTGCAGGATATACCTGCCCATGCTCGCGCTCTTCGCCGGGTCTGCCCGCAGGATACGCTCCATCAGACCGCCGCCGATGCCGGCCATGACGACAACGTCCGCCTCGCCGCTTTCGAGCGGCGCGAGGCCGTCTCCGAGGCGTGCATCGAGCTGTACGCCGTGCGGGACTGCCGCATCCGCATTCTCAGCCGCCTGTGCCTCCAGGTATCTGTAGCCGGTCACCTTCGCCTTGGCGAGCGACCCTTCGCTGACATCCGTCATGATGACCTTCGGGCACCGCCCTTCGTCGCACAGAAAGACCGGGAGCTGGCCGTGGTCGGTACCGATGTCCGCCACCCGCTCGCCGTCTTTGATCATATCCGCGATGGTCTGTAGTCTGATGCTCAGCTTCATAATGGTAAGTGCGCCGCCCGTTGACCGGCCGGCGCATCGTATGGTTCCTTTCTGCGATTACTCGAGGAAATCCTTGAGCTTTTTGCTGCGGCTCGGATGACGCAGCTTTCTGAGCGCCTTCGCCTCGATCTGGCGGATACGCTCACGCGTGACGTCAAACTGCTTGCCGACTTCCTCCAGTGTGCGGGTCCGGCCGTCTTCGAGGCCGAAGCGCAGCTTGAGGACTTTCTGCTCTCTTTCTGTCAGCGTGTCGAGGACTTCCATCAGCTGTTCGCGCAGCATGGATCTGGCCGCTGCATCCGCCGGCGCCGGGACATCGTCATCCGGGATGAAGTCGCCGAGGTGGCTGTCTTCCTCTTCACCGATCGGGGTCTCTAAAGAGACGGGTTCCTGTGCAATCTTGATGATCTCGCGGACCTTCTCGACCGACAGATCCATCTCCGCCGCGATCTCTTCCGGGGTGGGCTCACGGCCGTACTCCTGGATCAGTTGGCGCTGGACGCGCATCAGTTTGTTGATGGTCTCGACCATATGGACCGGGATACGGATGGTACGCGCCTGGTCCGCGATAGATCTGGTGATCGCCTGGCGGATCCACCATGTCGCGTAGGTAGAGAATTTAAAGCCTTTTCTCCAGTTGAACTTGTCGACCGCCTTGATCAGACCGAGGTTGCCTTCCTGGATCAGGTCGAGGAACAGCATGCCGCGGCCGACGTAGCGCTTGGCGATGCTGACGACAAGACGCAGGTTGGCTTCGCACAGTTTCTGCTTGGCTTCTTCATCGCCCTCTTCCATGCGCTGGGCGAGTTCTACTTCCTCTTCACCGGTCAGGAGCGGCACCTTGCCGATCTCCTTCAGGTACATACGGACAGGATCGTCGACCGGAACGGTCTTGGGCAGCGTGCTCTCAAGGTCCACTTCCTTCTTGCCGCTCTCATCGACTTCGATCGCGTCATCCGGCACGGACTCGTCTTCCTCTTCTTCGATCTCGTTGAGTTCGTAGTCGTCCGGGGATTCCTCGGAGACGATCTCGATGCCGCCGCTCATCAGCGCTTCGTAGATCTCTTCCATCTCGTCCTTGTCCATGTCGACCGCTTCGAGGTGTTCGCCGATCTCACCGTAGGTCAGCGTCTTTTTCTTGGCCAGCGCCTTGAGTTCGCGGATGTATTCCTCTTTGGTCTTGCGGGTGTCCTCCTCGCCGTCATCGGCGCCGTCCGCCTTCATGTCCGCTTCCTGCTCGGCGATCAGCTTTGCAAGCTCGTCCTGTTCTTTCTTCGTTCTCTTTTTCTCAGCCATTGGTTGGCCCCCCTAACTCTTTAACTTCATCTGCACGTCGATCAGTTCTGCTGTGATCCGGTCGACTTCTTCCTTATTCACCGTTCCGTCTGCCAGTGCCAGACGGTCGATCAGATCCTGCTCCCTTTTGCGGAGCAAGGCTTTCTTTGCTTTGATCAGGCAGTCCCGGTAAGCTCCCTGCGGGTCCGCCGGTGCGGGCATCCCGTCCCGGATCGAGAGGAACACCTGCTGGTCCTGTTCGTCGAGCTGTTCAAGAACGGCCCGTTCATCGAGCTGCCCCGGTGCCGGCGTATCAGGCGTGCTGCCTGCAGCCCCGGCATTCCCGGCACGTGCTTTCTGCATCGCCGCTGCGATCAGCTGCCCGCTGTCGCTCTGGATGGCGTCTTTCCATTCCGCCTCCCGGTCGAGGTACTCCTGCTGCGTGAGGAACACCTTGATGAGCAGCTTCTCGGTCAGATCCATCGGCGTCCTGACCGTCTGCTCCTCGGGGTCCTGTCTGCGCGGGACCGGTGCACGCTCTTTGCGGCTTCCCTCCATCTCCCTTCGGATCGCATCCCGGGAGATGCCGTAGCGGTCGGACAGTTCCTTCGTATACATGTCTGCCTCAACCGGTCCGAGCCTTGCGAGCACGCCTGCCGCATCCACGAGGAAGGCGACTCTGCCGCGGTCTGTGGAAAGATCGTGCTGCCCTTCCAGGTACTTGATCTTGTAGTCCGCATACGGCAGGGCCGCATCCATCAGGTCGAGGAACGCCTCCTTGCCGCGCTGCTTGATGAAGTCATCCGGATCCTTGCCTTCTGTGACATGCAGCACGCGTACGTCCATGCCTTCCGCCTGGAAGATGTCCATGCCGCGCAGCGCCGCCCGGATGCCGGCCTCGTCGCTGTCGTAGCACAGATACGCGTTCTTCGTATAGCGCTTGAGCAGGCGGACCTGGTTTTCTGTCAGCGCCGTCCCGAGCGAAGCCGCCACATTGTGGATACCGCCCTGATACAGCGAGACCGCATCCATGTAGCCCTCCACGAGGACGATCTTATCTTCTTTGACGGCTTCCGCCTTGCTCTGGTAGAGGCCGTACAGGTTGTTCTTCTTCTGGAAGACCGGCGTTTCCTGCGAGTTCAGATACTTGGGCTGCCCGTCCCCCAGGATCCGGCCGCCGAAGCCGATGATCTTGCCGGCGGTGTTCTGGATCGGGAAGATGAGGCGATTCCTGAACTTATCGTAGTACCGTTTGCCGGACTGGGAGATGAGCCCAAGCTTCATCATCTTGTCTTCCGTGATGCCCTTTGCTTTCAGGGTGTCGTACAGGCCCGTCCATTCGTCCGGCGCATAGCCGATGCCGAACGTATGGAGCGTTTCCTTGGTAAGCCCTCTGCCCGCCGCATAGGTCAGGCCCGGGTTGGGTCCTTTGCGCAGCTGCCGGTAGAAGTACGCCGCCGCCTCGCGGTTGATCTTGTAGAGCTCCTCGCGCTCGCCGTGGTCGCCCTTGCCCCACTCGACGGGGATATTGTACTGGCTCGCCAGCTTTTCCACGGCCTCGGTGAAATCAAGGTTGTAGTACTTCTTGACGAACTCGATCACATCGCCGCCTTCGCCGCACCCGAAGCAGTGGAAGTTCTGCCGCTGGTCGGACACCACAAAGGAGGGCGTCTTTTCCTGGTGAAAAGGACAGAGCCCCTTGTAGTTGATGCCGGTGCGCTTGAGCTGGACCACCTGGCCCACCACATCGACGATATTCACTTTTTCCTTGATCTCGTCAACAGTTCTGCTCATGAAAGGTCATCATTCCCTTTTCTTTCCATTCACCCTTCCATAAGTCTTATACGACAGAAAAAAGCAATTTACTTTTTTCTTTTTTATGGAATCGCAAAATCCTACCAGCCCTTGGGCATGAACAGATCGTTGTACAGATTGATCGCGAAGCGGTCGGTCATCCCGGCCACATGGTCCTTGACCATCTCCTCGACGGAGTATTCCGCAGTCAGTTCATAAAGGTCCTGCGGCAGTTTTGAGGGATATTCGCAGAAATAGTTGTAGAGCGAGGAAATGATGTTTTCCACGTACTGCAGATCGGACGCCTTCTTGACATTCTCGTTGAGATACACGTTTTCAAACATGAACTTCCGCAGTTCCCCCATCGCGGAGATCGCCGCTTCGCTCATGTGGATGGCATCTTTGCCGTCGCTTTCGCGGATCATGTCCTTGACGAGATAGTCGATGCGCGCGCCGTGGCTCTTGCCGAGCTCTTTGACGCATTCTCTTGGCAGCATGCCGGCGGTGATGACGCCGCCGCGGATGGCATCGTCGATATCGTGGTTGATATATGCGATGCGGTCCGCCGTCTTGACGATCTGCCCTTCCAGGGTGAACGGCACGCCTTTGCCGTTGTGGTGCAGGATGCCGTCCCGCACCTCCATGGTGAGGTTCATGCCGCGCTCGCCGTGGTGCTCCTCCAGCAGGTCAACAACGCGCAGGCTCTGCTCGTTGTGCTTGAACCCGCCCGGATAAATGTCGTTGAGGATCTTCTCACCGTTGTGCCCGAACGGGGTGTGCCCCAGATCGTGCCCGAGCGCGATGGCCTCGGTCAGGTCTTCGTTGAGGGCGAGTGCACGGGCGATGGTCCGTGCGATCTGCGAGACCTCGAGTGTGTGCGTCAGGCGCGTTCTGAAGTGGTCGCCTTCCGGTGCGAGGAAGACCTGCGTCTTGTGCATCAGCCGGCGGAACGCCTTGGAGTGGATGATGCGGTCGCGGTCGCGCTGAAACGCTGTCCTGAGCTCGCAGGGCTCCTCTTCACGGGCGCGCCCCCTGCTCTCCGCCGCCTTGCAGGCGTAGGGAGAGAGGATCTCGTATTCCTGTTGTTCACGTAGTTCTCTGATGATCATTCTTTCTTCCTGATTCGTTCGTCATACTGCCGGGATCAGACGCCGGTGTGGCCAAATCCGCCTGCACCGCGTTCCGTCTCGTCGAGTGTGTCTGTCTCTTCCCAGTCGACGCGTTCGTACGCCGCGATGACAAGCTGCGCGATGCGGTCGCCGTTTTCGATCGTGAAGGGCTCGCTGCCCCAGTTGATGAGGGCCACCTTGACTTCGCCTCTGTAATCGCTGTCGATGGTGCCGATGCCGTTCACAAGACCGATGCCGTGTTTGACGGCAAGCCCGCTCCTTGCGCGCACCTGCGCTTCATAGCCGCGCGGGACTGCAAGAAAGATCCCCGTCGGGATCAGCGCGCGTTCCATCGGCGCCAGCGTCACAGGCGCATCGAGATACGCCCTGAGATCCATGCCCGCGGAGCCTTCGGTTTCATATGCCGGCAGGATGCCGGATTTGCTGATGATGCGTACGTTCATATTATTACCCCTGTACCATGGCGCCGAGATCGAACTCCTCGTTCGTCACGGCGACGGCGCTGTAGCGGCCCGGGTCCGCGATCTTCGCGATCGCTCTTGCCACCGCCTGCTGGTCCACGGCGTCGATGGACGCCAGGACCTCATCCTGTGTTCTCACTTTGCCGAGCAGGATGCAGGTCTGCCCGATGCCGACCATGCGCCCGTTGACGCTCTCCTGCCCGAAGATGTACGAAGACTTGATCTGCGTCTTCGCCTTGGCGATCTCTTCATCCGAGACGCCCTTTTCGCCAAGCAGGAGCAGCTCGCCTCTGATCGCCTCGATGGCCTCGGCGATCCGGTCGTGGCTGACGCCCGCGTAGATGTTGTAGTAGCCGTCCTCAGAGAACGGGTTGCAGGACGAATAGACGCTGTACGCGAGTCCCTTCTGCTCCCGCACGTGCTGGAACAGGCGCGAGCTCATGCCGCCGCCCATGATGCACGAAAGCACGCGGTGCGCGTAGTAATCCGGGTCGCTGAGTTTGACGGTCCTCGCCGCCATGCAGATGTGCGTCTGCTCGATGTCGCGCGCCTTGACGGTGAACGCCGGCTCGAGCTCTTCGCTCGTGAGGATGGGCGATTCCTTGGTCTCCTTGAGGTGCGCCAGTTTACCCTCGATCATCTCCTCGACCATCTTCTCGTCGAACTTGCCCGCCACCGAGATGACGATGCTGTCCTGCACATACTGGTCCGCGAGGTAGCCGGTCAGGGTGTCGCGGTCGATCTTCGCCAGGATGTCTTCCGTGCCGATGATGCTGTTGCCGTACGGCGAGTTGCGGAACAGAAGCTCGCCCATCGTGTCGTGCGCGTCTTCGTCCGGCGTGTCGCGGGTCATCTTCATTTCCTCATAGATCACCTGCTTTTCGCGCTCCATCTCCTGCGGGTCGAACACGGATGCCGTGAACATATCGAGCAGGATCTCCAGCCCCTCTTTAAAGTTGGACTCAAGGGACTTGAAGTAGTAGCAGGTCATCTCCTTTCCGGTGAACGCGTTCATCTGCGCCCCGATGCTCTCCATGTCCTCCGCGAGCTTCGCCACGCTGCGGGTCTTCGTGCCCTTGAAGGTCATGTGCTCGATGAAGTGCGAGATGCCGGCGATCTCGGGGGTCTCGTTGACCGCGCCGGTGCGCACCCAGATGCCGATGGCTGCCGAGCGCATCTGCGGCATCTGCTCCGTGACAAGTGTGATGTGTCCGTTCAGTTTTTTGATCTCGATCATGTGCTGTATTTCCCTCTTATGAAATGGCTTTCTTTCTGTGCTGTTTTGTCCGGCCAGGAATCGCTCCTTACGCTTCCTGCGGCGCATACAGATGGAACGTCGCCAGGGCGTTGACGGAGAACGCCTCGTAGGACTGCTCCTGCCCGCGTTCCTCGCTCCAGTACCGCTGAGTGAATCGCTCCAGCATCTGCGCTTCGCTGAGCCCTTCCGCATACATGGATTCGATGAACGCCCGCTCGTCGTTGGCGGCATTCTCAAAGGCATCCCAGTAGCCGTCTATGTAGTCCGCCGGGGCGATGCCGTAATGCGGGGAGAAGATGCGGTTTGCCTGATAGGCACGGCCCCTTGCAGAGGCCGCCATCGCGTCCTCGTAGCTTGTCAGGATCGCGGGTTCGTTCTCTCCGATGCCGCTCATGACGCCCGTCGATTCGCAGGCGAACAGGTAGTGCTGCGGCTCGAGCGCGAACATCATGGAGCACTTGGTGTGCCCTTTCGCCTCCATGCAAACGATGGTTTCTTCCCCGAGACTGATCGTCTCGCCGTCCTGCACAGGCTTTGTGATGGCGAGGCCGTCGACCGTTACCGCGCAGGCGTCTTCCCCGCCGAACGCCGCGGAAGAGACTTCGGCCAGTTCCTTCATCCGGCGCAGGGCGCTCTCCCTTGTGAAGACGTAGGCCGCGTATTCCGAGCCCACGACTTCCAGATCCGGCCACGCCTGGCGCAGATACGGCACCCCGCCCGCATGGTCGAAATGCGAATGCGTCACAAGGCAGTAGTCGAGCGGCCGGTCACCAAGGACCGCCTTGATATTGCGGACGAGTTTTTCCCCGTTGAAGGGCATCCCCGCATCGTACAGGGCCGTTTTCTCGGTGCCGACGATGAGGTAGTTTTCCCCGCCGTTGCCGCCGGTGACCCGGTAGATGTTTTCCGGGAAATCAAAGCGGCCGTCATCTGCGGTCGCTTGTGTGGTCTGGTTGATGCTGCCCGAAGGGGCTTTGCTGTCAGTCATAGGTATCTTTCTTTCTTATTCCTCTTCTCTGTCGACCGCGAAGTGCATGATGAACTCGTCGATCTCGTAGTCCAGGCACCCGGTGAAGTCGTAGCCGTGCGGCTCGCCGTCGAGTTTTTCCAGTCTTGCCAGCGTCAGTGCATCGCGCAGCGGCAGGATCTTTTCATGGCCCGTTTCCTGGCTGATGCAGGAGACTTCCGAGTCTTTCGTGTACCAGCGGTGAAACCGCGCCAGTTCCTCGGAGAAGTACACCTTGGCGCGCTCCTCTTCGCTCACGATCAGACCGGCCAGCGAGCGGCTGATGTTGTCGAGCAGGATATAGGCATCCGTGCCGTCGTCCGGCATGGCGCGCTGCACCTCATCAAAATAGTTGCCGATCAGTTCGCTGACCGTGTGCGGATCCGTCTGCGAGAACAGCGCATAGAGCGTTTCCTCGGGAAGCTCCTCGTCGGTCTCCGCGATCTCGGCGAAGTTCTCAAAGTACTCGAACTCGGACGGGTCATCCAGTTCCAGCAGTGCCATCAGTTCGTCCAGTTCCATAGTCGTGTTCCTTTCTTATTGCTTCAGCTGCGCCGCTGTCTAGACGTCCAGATTCTTGAACGCGACCTTCTCGGCCTGCCCTTCAAAGATCCGGTCGATCATCGCGACGAAGTTGTCCGACAGGTCGCTCGCGTAGAAGCAGTTTTCGATCTCTGCGGCGCTGCCGTCCGCAAAGGCGTTGCGGTCCTTCAGGATCTCTTCGACCGTATCCACGACCACCTCGGACGGGTTGATGATCCGGAGGTTCGGGTGCATGCGCCGGATGTGGGACTCCACAAGCGGGTAGTGCGTACAGCCGAGGATCAGCGTATCCACGCGGTTTTCAAGGATGAAGTCATCCAGATAGTGATGGATGGTCAGATCCATGATATCGCTGTTGATGATGCCCTCTTCGATCAGCGGCACGAACGCCGGACACGCCAGCTCGTGCACCTCGATCTCGGCATCATGGGCATGGATGAGCGATTCGTAGGCATGGCTTCTGATCGTCGCCTTGGTGCCGATGACCCCGACCACGTTGTCCAGCGCGCAGATACGTGCAGTGCGCGTCGCCGCCGGCTCGATGATCCCGACGATCGGGATATGCGGATGGCGCTCACGCAGTACATCCAGGCACGTCGCACTGATGGTGTTGCAGGCGATGACGATCATCTTGACGTCCTGCTCGACCAGAAAGTCCGAGATCTGGCACGCGAAGTTCGTGATGGTCTTGGGGCTCTTGCTGCCGTACGGGGTCCTGGCGGTGTCGCCGAAGTAAATCACCTTCTCGTTGGGCAGGTGCTTTCTCAGGTACGGAATGCTTGTCAGGCCGCCCAGGCCGCTGTCAAAAAATCCAATGGGTCGGTTGTCCATATATTCTCTCCTTGCGCATAAAATGCTATAATATTTTACATCAATCCACATGAGGTGTAAACAAGGAGGCACAAGGTGCAGACCATCACATCAAGAAACGAGATCGACCCGAAATACAAATGGGATCTGGCCAGCATGTACGCGGATAGCGCGGCATGGGAGGCAGACCTTGCAAAGGTAAAGGCGCTGGCGGAAGAGATGACCGGCTATGCCGGCAGACTCGGCGAAAGCGGCGCCGTTTTATTGGAATCGCTCAGCAAAAAAGACGACATGAACCGTCTGCTCGAGAAGGTCTTCGTCTATGCGCGGATGAAGCGCGACGAGGACAACGCCAATGAAGAGGCGCAGGCCATGACCGATAAAGTCATGGCAGCGGCAGCCGCACTCGGCGCAAAGCTGGCGTTCTTCACCCCTGAACTGATCGGGCTCGGCGAAGAGACGATCAGGCGATTCCTCGAAGAAGAACCCGGCCTTGCCGTATACAGGTTCTATCTGGAATGCGTCCTGCGCGAAAAGGAGCACGTCCTCTCCGACAGTGAAGAGGCCCTGCTGGCGCGGCTCAGCGAAGTGCTGGGCGGTGCGGACGACATCTTCACCATGCTCAACAACGCCGATATGGACTTCGGCGAGATCGAAGGCGAAGACGGCGAGCCGGCAAAACTCACGCACGGCAGCTACATCACCTTCCTGCAGAGCCACGACCGCAAGGTCCGGCAGGCAGCCTTTGAAAAACTCTACGCGAAATACAAGAGCCAGATCAACACCATCGGCGCGACCTACGCGACCAGCGTCAAGACGGACGTCATCGGTGCGGAGATCCGGCACTATCCTTCCGCAAGAGGCGCGGCCTGCTTCGCGGACAACGTCTCCGAGGATGTTTACGATAATCTTATTAAAGTCATTAATGAGAACCTCCCCGCCCTGCACAAGTATCTGGAGATCAGAAAACGTGCGCTCGGCGTCGAGGACCTGAGAATGTGGGATATGTATGCCCCGCTCGTGAAGATCCCGCAGCGGACCATCCCCTATGAGGAAGCGCAGGCCATGGTCATGGAAGCGCTCCAGCCCATGGGCGAACAGTATCTTGCGGATCTGAAGCACGGCTTTGCAGACGGCTGGGTCGACGTCTACGAG
This sequence comes from uncultured Eubacteriales bacterium, assembly GCA_902790905.1. Lineage (GTDB taxonomy): Bacteria > Bacillota > Clostridia > Peptostreptococcales > Anaerovoracaceae > RUG13615. The sequence continues at coordinate 30,753 of CADATO010000012.1, read as the reverse complement.
ACACCCGGCAAGACCAGCGGCGCCTACAGCTTTGGCAGTTACGACAGCAAGCCGTTCGTGCTGCTGAACTATAAGGAAACGCTCCAGGATGTCTTCACGGTGATCCACGAGATGGGCCACAGCATGAACTCGTACTACACGCGCAAAACGCAGCCGTTCGTCTATGGCGGGCACTCGATCTTCACGGCGGAGGTCGCCAGCACCGTCAACGAGAACCTGCTGATCAAGCACCTGCTCGCCACGGAGAAAGATCCGGAGATGCGCAAGTACCTGATCAACTTCCAGCTGGAAGGCTTCCGCACGACCGTGTTCCGCCAGACGATGTTCGCCGAGTTCGAGCACATCGTCCACAAACACGTGGAAGACGGCGGCAGCCTGACCCCGTCCTGGCTGTGCGCGGAATACGACAAACTTAACAGCAAGTACTTCGGGCCGTCCCTCGTGCACGATGACTTCATCCAGTACGAATGGGCACGCATCCCCCACTTCTACAGCGCATTCTACGTATATAAATATGCGACCGGCTACTCCGCGGCGGCAGCGATCTCCGATCTGATCCTGCAGAACGGGCCGGACGACTATCTCAAGTTCCTGGCCTGCGGCGAGAACGACTACCCGGTCGAACTGCTGAAGATCGCAGGTGTGGATATGAGCCAGCCGGCGCCGATCGAGTCCGCGATGCGTACATTCTCCGCGCTGGTGGACGAACTGGATGCTCTGATTTAAGAAAGGAATCCCCCATGGACAAGCGTTCCATTGCGATCTATACAAATGAAGACCGGTATTCCGAGGAGACCACTTCCAACCTGATTGCGAAACTGGAGGCTGCCGGCTATGCAGTCACCCGCGAACTGACGGAAGACGTCGTCCTCCTGATCTGCATCGGCGGCGACGGGACGACGCTGCGGGCGATCCACAGCTACGACTTCCCGGAGGTGCCGATCGTCGGGATCAACACCGGACATCTCGGCTTTTTCCAGGAGATCCGGCCGGATCAGGTCGAAGACTTTATCGAAGATTTCAAGGCCGGCCGTTATACCCTGCAGCCGATCACAGCGGTGCAGGCTGAGGTGGAGACGGCGGATGAGCGATTCCTCTACAAAGGCATCAACGAAATCGTCGTGCGCGGCAGCAACGCGTACTCCACGCACCTCAACATCTCCATCGGTGACAGTTTCATCGAGAAGTTCAGCGGAGACGGTGTCCTGATCGCGACCTCGACCGGCAGTACGGCGTACAACTACTCCCTGGGCGGCAGCATCGTCGACCCGCGGCTCAAGCTTCTGCAGGCGACGCCGATCGCACCGATGAACACAACGGCGTACCGGTCGTTCACCTCGAGCATCCTGCTCCCGCCCGATCTGGAGCTGGTCATCGAGCCGGAGAACGAGCGGCATCACGAGACCAGGATCATCAATGACGGGAATGAGCACATGTTCATCGATGTCAAACGCATCCGGGTCGAGCTGTCGGATACGGTGACGAAGCTGGTGCGGTTTGAGAGCTACGACTTCTGGAATAAGGTCAAGACGAAGTTCCTTTAAGAGGTCACATCCTTTCGCAGTACACGCTCTCGCTGAGTCCTCACGCAGCGGCACTAAGCTCTGCCTTCGTAAAACTCGGCAATCGCCAAGTGCCGGCGTTGCGGTATCGTCCTGCTTGAAGGATGTGCCCTCTTGACAGGGACTCCTTCTTTACACAAAGATAACGATGTGATATATTACGCATAGAAAAAGTGCTGCCGGCAGACGGTTAGCCCGAAATAAGATTTGGTTATTGATAACCGTCTCCTTTTCGGGGGGCGGTTATCTGCGTTTGCCGAGGTCGTACCCTACCGCGAGGCAAGTCAAGGCAAAGCCGAGCACCTGGATCATAGTGAGTACATCCATGGGTATAGCCTCCTTTCTTATAGATTTCCTCAGAGGGATATCTATATGAACGGGGGGTCGCAGTCCCTCCGGAGAGGGCCAACCGCCTGCCGTCTGTGACAGCACACGCTTATTATAATCTGACATTAATTGGAAATCAATATCCATTTATTAACATTTCATGCGAGAATTCAAATACATAGTTACAGCTGAAGATATCGCGGAGGGACTCGACATCCGGACCATCCTGCGGAGGCGCTTTACCTTCTCCGCAAGGCTCCGCTCCAAGATCAAGAGAAACCGCACGGTCTACCGCAACGGCGAGCAGACGGCGGTGTGGATCAAGCCTGATGAGGGCGATGAGATCATGGTCGCGATCCCGGACGAGACGAGCTACTTCGAGCCGGAGGATGTCCCGATCTATCCGCTTTTTGAGGATGAAGATCTGCTGATCATCAACAAACCGGCGGGCTACACGGTCCACCCCACCCGCGGGCACAAGAGCGGCACCATCGCGAACGGCGTCGCCAAATACATGCTCGACACGGACCAGAGCTTTAAGATCCGCTTTATCAACCGCCTCGACATGGAGACAAGCGGCGTACTGCTGCTCGGCAAGAACCAGCTCGCGCAGGGCGAAGTGATGAAGCAGATGAAAGCGGACACGGTGACCAAGCTGTACCGTGCCATCGTGCACGGCATCCCTGAAGAATCGCAGGGCGTCATCAATGAAGCCCTCGCCTACCACCGTGACGGGAGCTTAAAGCGCGTCGTGGAAGACGACGGCAAACCCTCGGAAACGCACTACCGCGTCATCGAAACTTTCCCTGCCGTTCCCGGTGCGGACGCAGCGGATGCACTGGCGCAGGCGTTTTCTCTGGTGGAGCTGGATCTCAAGACCGGCCGCACCCACCAGATCCGCGTCCACATGGCGCACATCGGATGCCCGGTCGCAGGAGACAGCCTCTACGGCGAGATCCTGAACCCGGAGCAGCACGAGTTGCCACCCAAGGCAGAAACAACGGAAGAGAGCGGCGAACAGGAAATCAACTACCGCGATCTGCCGCCCCGCATCTCCGTGGACGCCCCGCTGATCGGCCGGCAGGCACTGCATTCCTATTTCACCGCCTTTGATCATCCGGTCAGCGGCGAGCGCATTGAAGTAACCGCCCCGCTGCCGGACGACATGGTGCAGCTGCTCGAACAGCTGCGGCAAAGACGGGCGTAACGCACAGGCGTCGTTAAGGAGAAACCAGTATGTCAAAAGAGAAAAAGACGAATGCCATGCGCATTCTGGAACAGAAAAAAGTTCCCTACACGCCGCACTTCTACGAAGACACCGGCGCGGTAGCTGGCGTCGATGTGGCGAATGCGCTCGGCGAGCCTGTCGAGCAGGTCTATAAGACCCTCGTGACCGTCGGCAAGACCGGCGAACACTACGTCTTCGTCATCCCGGTCGCGGATGAACTGGACCTGAAAAAAGCGGCCAAAGCCGCCGGTGAAAAGAACATCGCCATGATCAAGTCCAAAGAGCTCCTGCCGCTGACGGGATACATCCACGGCGGCTGCTCACCGGTCGGGATGAAAAAGGCCTTCCCCACTTTCTTTGACGAGACGATCCTCGGGCTTGAGAAGATCTTCTTCTCCGGCGGGCGGGTCGGCTTCCAGGTGGAAGTATCAGTTGCCGACATCGGGAAAGCAGTCCGCTATCAGACTGCAGATCTGACGGTTGACTGAGCGATTCCCCTCTATAAGCACATAGCATCAAAAAGACCCGCACAGCTGTGCGGGTCCTGTTTTGTCTTGTCGACGCTGCGTGCGGAGCGATTCCTCGCTGTCTTCCTATACCGGATAGACGGAGTCTTCTTCGTCCAGCAGGCTGAAGTCCAGCTTGTAGTCGCGCTCTGCTCTCTTCTTGAAGAAGTCCGGAGCAACCTGCGGGAAGAACGCCTGGGTCAGGGCATCCTCTTCCTGCTTCATGAAGCCTGCGCATTCACGGCGCGCTTCTTCCATCTCGGGTTCGAGCAGGTCAGCCGGTCTGCAGGTGATGCGCTCTTCATCGCCGAGGATCTGGTGGAACAGTTCATCGGAGATCGGCACAGTCGTGCGGCCGTACTTGCCCTGAACGAGGTCTCTTGCTTCCTTCGGGACCATCTTGTAGCGCTCGCCGGTCAGGACGTTCAGAACGGCCTGTGTGCCGACGATCTGGCTGCTCGGTGTGACGAGCGGCGGATAACCAAAGTCTTCGCGGACTCTGGGAACTTCCTTGAGTACTTCTTCGAACTTGTCCATCGCGTTTGCTTCGGTCAGCTGGGAAACCAGGTTGGACAGCATGCCGCCCGGCACCTGATACAGCAGGGTGTTGATGTCAACGCCCATCAGCTTGGTGGACATCAGGCCGTTCTCGATGTACTTCTCGCGGATCGGCTTGAAGTGTTCAGCCACTTTGTTGAGCATGCCCATGTCGAGGCCGGTGTCGTACTCGGTGCCTGCGAATGCAGCAACGATCGGCTCTGTCGGCGGCTGGCTGGTACCTTCTGCGAACGGGGAGATCGCGGTGTCGACGATGTCAACGCCCGCCTCTGCAGCCTTCATGTAAGTCATGCTGCCAAGACCGCTGGTCGCATGGGTGTGCAGTTCGATCGGAATGGACAGGTTGGCTTTCAGAGCCTTGACCAGTTCGTATGTGCCGTACGGATCGAGCAGGCCTGCCATGTCCTTGATGCAGAAACTGTCCGCACCCATCTGCTCGATTTCCTTACCGAGCTGGACGAACATCTCCGGTGTGTGGACCGGGCTGATGGTGAAGCTGACGCAGCCCTGTGCATGGGCGCCGTGCTTCTTGGTCGCTCTGATCGCAGCTTCCAGGTTGCGGGTATCGTTCAGCGCATCGAAGATACGGATGATGTCCATGCCGTTGGCGATCGCTCTGTCGACGAACTCTTCGACGACATCGTCTGCGTAGTGCTTGTAGCCCAGCAGGTTCTGGCCTCTCAGCAGCATCTGCAGCTTGGTCTTCTTGACGCGCTTTCTGATCTCACGCAGTCTGTCCCACGGATCCTCATCCAGGAAACGGATGCATGCGTCGTAGGTCGCACCGCCCCACATCTCGAGGGCGTTGTAGCCGACTTCGTCCATGGTCTCCAGGATCGGGATCATCTCATCCGTTCTCATCCTGGTCGCGATCAGCGACTGATGACCGTCGCGCAGTACCGTTTCGGTGATCTTGACTTTGCTCATTGTTTCCTCCGTACTTGTTGTATTCTTATGCGATGGCGCTTGTTTGTCCGGCAATTTCCCGCCTTCTGCGCCATTTTAGACTATAAACACAAATATTATAGCGGGAAAGCGTTGTACTTTCAACAAAAATCGCACTTTGCGGCACAAAAAGAAAAGTCCGGCACGAAAAGCCGGACTTTTCTGTGACATCTGTTGATTTGCAGCGTTAATGCTGTTCGTCGTAATCCTTAAGGAATCGCTCAACAAGCTCCACATCCGAGGTAACAGGCACGTACTCGAGCCCGCGCTTCTGCCGGGTCTCTCTGCCCTTTGCCAGCACCAGGATGACCGCTTCTTCCTCCGTGTCAAAGATGGAATGGCGGATGGCCTCTTCCCTGTCCGGAATGATCTCGTATTGTCCGCCCTCTTTCTCTACATAGACCGCGATCTCTTCGCTGATCTTCACAACGTCCTCTTCCCCGGGATCTTCTTCCGTCAGGATCGTGAAGTCCGCTCTCCGTCCTGCGATGAGGCCGAGCTCCTCGCGGCGGTCGTACGCCTTGCCGCCCGGGCAGCCGAAGACGACGTAGACCGGGAGGCCTTTATAATCGCGCTCCACCGCATCGAACAATGCATTGTAACTCATCGCATTGTGCGCATAGTCGACGAGGACGATCTTCTTCTCCGCCTTGTCGGTGAAGACCTCCATGCGGCCTGCCACGCGCGCCTTGAGCAGACCTTCGCGGACCGCAGAGACCGGGATATCCAGGATCATGGACACCGTGACGGCAGCCAGCGCATTCTGCACATTGAACACGCCCGGCAGGCAGATCACGAACTCCTCGTCCATCCCGCCGCCGCGCACGCGGAACGTGATGTCCTTCTTGCCGGCATGAATGTCGTAGCCGGTGATCATGGCGTGCGGCTTGGTCAGAGATGCCAGCACCGCCTTCTTTGCAGCTGCTTCCGCGGTGGCCTTTGCCTTCGCACCAAGCGCCGCACCGCCGGTTTCTGCAGCATCTGCCGCATCGGTCTGCGATTCCTCGATCGTGAAGGTGTAGATCCGCTCGACGGTCTCGCTCTTCTCTGCCTCTTCCAGCGCCCGCTTCCAGTGCGTCTGGTCCATGTTGATGACCGCATACCGCGTCTGCGCAAAGAGCTTCATCTTGGCGTTCACATAGTCTTCCACGCTGGGGTGCTCGACCGCGCTGATGTGGTCCTTGCCCATGTTGAGGAAGACGCCGATGCCGAAGAGCACACCATAGGTGCGGTCGTACTTGAGCGCCTGGCTGGAGACCTCCATGGTCATGTGGGAGATGCCGTGCTCCGCCGCATTGAAAAATCTCCTCTGCAGCACGATCGCCTCCGGGGTCGTCAGATGAGACTCTTCACGGATCACGCCGTCGTAGTTGTCGATGCTCGAGAGGATCGCGCTCTCCGGACGCATGGTCTTTGCAAGGTGCGTATCCAGAATGCTCTTGATGAAGTACGCCGTGGTGGACTTGCCCTTCGTGCCGGTCAGACCGACCACGTGCAGGCGCTTCCAGGCGTCGTTGTAGAACAGGCAGCCCGCGATCGCCATCGCCTTGCGGATGTCCGAGACGATCAGCGCACGGACCGGCGGGATCTCCCTGCCGTCCTTTTCAGCCGGCAGATCGTAGACCGTCTCCGACACGTAGCAGTGCGCGCCGGCGATGACGGCGTCCGCCAGAAAGTCCGCCTTGAAATGGGCGCCCTTGCAGAAGAAGAGCGTTTCCTCGGCCGCCTCGCGCGAGTCGAATGTCACAAGACGCACGGTGCTGTCGTCCGGTGCATTGTCCGGGCAGAGCGAAGCTTTGAGGATGCCCGCCTTTTCAAAAGCGTCTTCGTATCTTTTGAGTGTGTAGAATTCCTGCATGATCAGACCTTCTTCTCTATCGTACCGGTGCCTTCGCGGCAGGCGGTACAGTCAATAAAAGACAGCAGAGACGCTTCATCTCTGCTGCCGTGGGTTTCTTAGTATCTGCCGGGCACGTAGCTCTCGCCGTAGATGCGGCCTGTGAGCATGTCGTAGAACGCCATCTGCGCAGTCGTGATATACGCGACCACGACAGAGGTGGCAAAGCTGGCGATGTAGCTGACGATCTGCAGCACCACGATGCTGGATGTGAACATACCGAAGATCGCACCAAGGATCGCGCCGGGGATGGCTGCCAGAATGAGCCAGCCGATGAAGGAAAGCGTCAGCAGGAACAGCTTGCCCTTGTTGCCCTTCATCATGAACTTGCTGCGGTTGAGGCAGTCGCGGATGGGCAGCGACGGATTGTCGACCTGGATCATGAATGCCATCGCATAGCGGAAGCCCGCGATGATCGCGAGGACGGGGCCTGCGATCGGGATGAGCGCCCACAGGAAGATCCAGAGGCACATCCACAGGAACAGACCCAGCGTCTTGCCAAAGAACTCAAAGCCGCTGAACAGATCACCCAGTGTCTCCTTGCCGCGGCGGAACAGGATCAGGAAATACGCCGTCATACCGAATGTCAGCGGGCCGGTCACCAGCAGTGAGTAAATACCGGACAGCGGCGACGCCTTGATCATGACGGCGTCGAACTCCGGACCAAGGTCTGTGTAGCCGAGGCTGCTCATATAGTCTGTGAGCGGCATGGAGATGCCGAAGAGTCCGTCGATGATGCCGTTCGGGATCGAAAGCAGCAGCACGATGATGTAGGCTGCCACGGAAGCCATCAGCCATTTGCCGCGCAGGGCTTCTCTGGCCATGCGGCGCAGGTTGTAGCAGCTCTCCAGGATGATCCTGTTCTGCGGGGGCTGACCGAATCCGCCGTTGTTGAAACCGTTCGGATCGTAGCCGCCCTGTCCGTTGTTGTAGTTCTGGTAGTTGTTCTGTCCGCCCTGGAATTCGTTCGGGTTGTACTCGTACCCGCCGGGGCCGGGCTGTCCGTTCTGATTGTTAAAGTTGTTGTTACCGTCGTTCTGCATAGCGATTCCTCAAATCTTCATCATTCCATTCACTGTAACTGATATCCGGCGATCACTCGTCCATGCCGGGAAGCTTCTTCTCCTTGCGCAGGATGCCGCGGACCATCTCCAGAAGATCCTCATCGATCCGCTGATCCAGCTCGACGTCCTTGACCGCCGGGATGGCCGCCATGATCGTCGGCTTGACCACTTCTTCCATCGTCACTTCCGCCGCCATGCAGGATGCGCAGTCGCCGGTGAGGCCGATGTAGGCGATTCCGTCTTCTGTATATTCATTGAGAACGGCACCGCCAAAGTGCTCGCTCAGGATCGGATTGACCTTCTCTTCGAGGACGTTCCGGATCATTTTTTCAGTTGCATCACTCATGATGTTCCTCCCTTATCCTTACGAATAATTATTATACAATAAAAGCACGCCTTCATACAAGCAAATGCATGGCTTCAGGATGCTGTATGGCTGACATAATTTTGCACTCGGCACAGGGACAGAGTATAATGGATGTGTATTGGAATCGCTCAGCAAAAGGAGAACACTATGCAACGCTGCATCATCATCACATCATATCTGAACGGCAGGATCCGCGACCTCGTCGACATCATGGAGGACGACTTCATCCTCTGTGCGGACGGCGGTTACAAAGTTGCAAAAGACGAAGGCATCGTCCCCTCGCTGGTCATCGGTGACTTCGACAGCAACCAGAACATAAAGCGCGAAGATATCCCGGACGACATCCCTGTCGAGACGCACCCGGTCATGAAAGACCTGACTGACACCGGCCTGTGCCTGGAGTACGCCATCGAGAAAGGCTACCGCAACATCATGATCCTGGGCGGATTCGGCGGGCGCGAGGATCACACCGTCGCCAACCTGCAAAACCTGTTCTACTACGCGAAGAACGGCGCCCTCATCATGATGATCGACAAACAGAACGTCGCCTTCCCGCTCATTGACAGCGACATCCTGATCCCCGAGCGCAAGGGCTGGACGATCTCCGTCTTCTCACACACCGAAAAGAGCTACGGCGTCACGATCAGGGGCGCGCTCTACCCGCTCGAGGACCACGTGCTCGACAACGACTTCCCGCTCGGCGTCGGCAACTCCGCCGTAGAAGACGAGGTCTACATCAAAGTCGAACGCGGCGCCCTGCTCGTCATGATGGGACTGGACGATAAAGAATAAGCATGCTATAGTAATAATGTTGTGATAAATTTAACAAGCAAGGCGGTTCGTCAGAGCGAATCGCCTTCCATACGAATAGAAAGGAATCGCCATGTACACAATGCTGAAAAAAGAAGTCAATGAAGGCCTGGCCATCGTCACCATCGACCGCCCCGAAGCGCTGAACGCGCTGAACAACGCCCTGCTGCAGGAGCTTAAGGACATGTTCACCGAACTGCGGGACGATGAGGAGGTCCGCGCCATCATCCTGACCGGTGCAGGCAAAGCGTTCGTCGCAGGTGCAGACATCGCAGCCATGAACGCCATGACTCCCATCGAGGGACGCGAGATGATGATCCTCGGCCACAGCCTGATGGACCTCATCGAAGACATGGAAAAACCGGTCATCGCAGCGGTCAACGGCTTTGCCCTCGGTGGCGGCTGTGAGCTGTCCATGGCGTGCGACATCCGCATCGCCAGCGAAAAGGCGAAGTTCGGCCAGCCGGAGACAGGCCTCGGCATCATCCCCGGCTTTGGCGGCACGCAGAGACTGCCCCGCCTGGTCGGCAAGTCCATGGCGAAGTATCTGCTGTTCACCAGCGATGTGATCGACGCCGAAAGAGCGGAGCAGATCGGTCTCGTCGAGAAAGTCGTCCCGGTCGGCGCGCTGATGGAAGAAGCTGAGAAGGTCGCCCGCCGGATCATGGCGAACGGCCCCATCGCGGTCGGGCTCGTCAAGAAGGCTGTCAACAAGGGCTATGACCTGCCGCTGCGCGAAGCGACCAGCCTGGAGATCGAACTCGAGACCGTCGCCTTCTCCACCGAAGACAAAACCGAAGGCATGACAGCCTTCCAGGAAAAGCGCGACAAGCACTTCCAGAACAAGTAGAAAGCAACACGGAAAATCCCGCTGCACGCATCAAAAAACAGCGCATGGACGGTCACACCGCACAGCGCTGTTTTTTATTATCCCCTGATACCATCCTTTTTCATCGCCAGCAGAGCAGCGCCATAGTCCGGCTCATAGACCGGCGGAGCATAGATCATCCCCGATTCGCGGAGCCTCTCTGTAAGCGGACCAAGCAGCGGCTCGCCAATGCGGAAAATGCTGCCTGTCCCGCTGACCGTCACCTCTCCTTCAAATCTAAGGCGCACCTTCAGTGCGGCTGCGATGTCAGACAGTTCCTTCGCCGCATCACGCACGATGATGTCCGCATACGGATCATTCTCTTCAAGAAGTGCGCTGCACACCGGCGCCAGGGAGGCGATCTTCGTCCTGTCAAGCCCCCACTTTTCGACGACCAGACTGATCAGCTGATCATCGCGGACGATGCCCAGCGCCTCTTTTACTTGTTCATACAGCGCCGTCTTCGCATCCCTGCCGTCGCTTTGCCGCATGAACTCCTTGATCAGCCGCCAGCCGATCCAGTAGCCGCCGCCTTCATCGCTGCCAAGCGCATGATGCCAGCCGCCGCAACGGGCAGATTCACCACGCGCATTGACACCGTAGCCCATCGAGCCTGTCCCCGCGATGAGATTGATGCCAGGCTTGCCGGCCAGCGCACCCGCGTGCGCATTCTCGCAGTCGTTGCCGGCATCAAAAGGCACCGGCATTACTGTCTTTAGAACCTGATCAAGGCGCGCGGTGTCCGCCTGCACATCGCCGTATCCGGCGCAGCCGATGAACACACGGCTGATGTCTGTCAGCGCTATCGGGCAGTCTGCATCAGCGCCGGCATTGCCGTTTGCCTTTTTCACCACTTCATGCAATCCGTCCAGGATCACCCCCGCGGCGCCTTCGTACCCGCACTGCAGGTAATGGCTGGTCCCGGTCACATGCGTTCCAAGAACGCTCCCGTCCTCTCCGCAGAGCAGGAACTTCGTCTTCGTGCCGCCGCCATCCACACCGATATAGTATCTCTTCATCCTTTCTACCTTTCCTGATTACCTTCCGACAATGCTGCCGCTTTGCGCAGCGAACCGCGCTCGATCAGCCTCGTCGGGAAAAGCGTTCGCCGCACATGCGGGTCATCTCCGCTGATCATCTGGATCATCCTCCGCACTGCCGTCCGTCCGATATCGACTGTCGGGATATCGATCGTCGTAAGCGGCGGGACCATATGGGAGCTAAGCTCTACATTATTAAAGCCGATGACCCCCACATCATCCGGACAGCGGATGCCGAGCGAAAAGAGCGTGCCGAGCACCACCTGTGCCAGCGAGTCGCTTCCTGCAAAGATCACATCAGGCGGCGATTCCATCGCCATCAGTTCCCTGGTCTGATCCGAACACGTATCAAGATCCCAGCTGCAGTCCTTGACCAGTGCCGGATCGTACGGGATATCCGCCTGCCGGAGCGCTTCCGAATAAATGCCAAACCGGATCGCATGCGCCATCGGCTCCTCCGGAGATGCGCCGCTGATCATCGCGATCCTGCGGTACCCGCCGCCGAGCAGCCTGTGCATGACCTGCCAGTTTGCAACGCTCTGATCATAGCCGACGTTATCAAACACATAATCCGGCTGGTTCTCGTCGATAAAGAGCAGATGCGGCGTATGGGCGCGCAGTTGTCCGAGTGCCTCCTGGCTCACCTGCTCCATCAGGAATATGCCGTCCAGCTGTCCTGCGAGGAATTCACCAAGCCCCTGCTGCTCCTCCAGATCCTGATAGGATCTGGAAACGACGATCTTAGCGCCGCTGACCGCGCATTCCCGTTCCATCGCATGGATGATATCCGAAAAATACGGATCCGCGTACTTGTCCGTGGTGTGCGCCAGCACACATCCAAACCGGTACTGCTTATCCGTTCTGTCCGGGATATCATATCCCAGTTCCCCGGCTGCCTGCAGGACCTTTGTCCGGGTATCCTCTTTGACATGAAATCCAGGGTCATTCGATAGAACGCGTGATACCGTCGCGATCGATACGCCGGCAGCTTTCGCCACCTGTCTGATCGTAGCCATTTCATCTCCTCCTGCTTCTCGTTTGTTTAGTAAACATTATACAGGAATCGCTCCATACTGTCAACGTTTCCGTTTACAAACGATTATCAGGACGATATAATGAAAAAAAGAGTTCAATTTGCCAATTTGTTTACTAAACATTCAGCAAAGCGATTCCTTTTCCAGAACAGACATACAACTCACACAGTAAGAAAGGACAGCGCATCAACGAACATGAAAAAATTCACTTTTATCGGTGCCGGTTCTCTTGATTTTACAAGAGACCTGGTCACAGACCTGATGACCTTTCCCGCATTTGATGACTGTGAGCTGATGCTCATGGACATCGATGAAAAGCGCCTCGCCTATGCGAAAAAGGGTGTGGAGAAAGTCGTGCAGGCAGGCGGCCACCACGCGGTCGTCAAAGCGACAACAGACAGAAGAGAGGCACTCAAAGGCGCCGACGGCGTCCTGACAACGATCCTGCAGGGCGGCGTCGATGTCTGGAGATACGACGTGGAGATCCCGAAGAAATACGGCGTTGACATCTGCGTCGGTGACACCAGAGGCCCTTCGGGGATCTTCCGGTTCCTCCGCACGGCGCCGGTGATGCTCGATATCATCCGCGACATCGAGGAACTCTGCCCGAACGCGGTCATCCTCAACTATTCCAACCCGATGGCCATGCTGGTCAGCTACCTGCAGGCGCAGACAGATCTGCAGGTGACAGGTCTCTGCCACAGCGTGCAGGGCACGGCGGCCATGCTGGCGGGCTGGCTCGGTCTCAAGCCCGAAGAGCTGCAGTACGAATGTGCCGGCATCAACCACCAGGCATTCTATCTCAAACTGCTGCACGACGGCAAAGATATGTACCCCGCCCTCTTCGAGGCGATCAAACGTCCGGAGGTGGCAAACGAAGAACCCGTACGTATCGAGATGTTCAAGTACCTAAAGTACTTCCCCACCGAATCCTCCGGGCACAATTCGGAATACAATCCGTGGTTCCGCAAGCGGCCCGACCTGATTGAGAAGTACTGCACGCACGGCACGGGCTGGAACCCGGGCGAATATGCGTACATTCTCAAAGAGTACATGGACCGCGAAGACACCTGGGAAAAAGAATACACGGACTGGCTTGCCTCTGACAAGATCAATCTGGAGCGCGGCGAAGAATACGCAGCAAATATCTTCAACGCGATCTACGGCGATCACGAGCCCTACCACTTCAACGCGAACGTAAGAAACAAAGGCTACATTACGAACATTGACGAAGGTGCCTGCGTGGAAGTCCCCGCCGTTGCAGATAAAGACGGCATTCACGTGCTCGGCAGTTACACCCTGCCCGCACACATTGATGCGCTCGTCTCCCACTCTGCCAAGCTGGAAGAGCTGGCGGTGCAGGCGGCGATCCAGGGTGACCCCGACCTCGTCTTTCAGGCGATCCTGCAGGATCCGCTCACCGCGAGCGTCTGCAGCATGGAAGAGATCCACAACATGGTGCAGGAGATGTTCGAACAGAACGCAGCTTATCTCGGATATTTCAAATCCCTGAAAATATAAGTTATAGCTAAGCGATTCTTTTATCTAATGTATGTCAAGGAGGAGAAAATGAGTAAGAAGATCTTGGCTGTTGTCCTGGTACTTGCCATGACACTCGGGGTGGTCTGCACGATGACCGGCTGCGGCGGCAGCAGCAGTTCGGACGAAGCAACGCTGACCATCTGGACCCACAATGATGAAGACAGCTGGAACGAATCCTACCAGAGCATCGTCGATGCCTATATGGAAGAACATCCGGATGTCAAGATCAACATCGAGTCCTTCCCGTATGATGAATATGAATCCAAAGTCCAGACCGCGCTGATGTCCAAAGAAGGCGGCGCGGACATCTACGAACTGTGGGGCGGCTGGGGCGTCGACTATGCACCCTCCGGCGCACTGCAGCAGCTCCCCGAAGAGATGGAAGCCGAAGTCAGAGACGAGTGCTACCCGAACACCTACGGTGCGCTCGAAGCGGACGGCGTCCTCTACGGCATCCCGATGGAATACAATATCGAGTGCGGCGGTCTTGTTGTCAACAAAGCGCTCATGGATGAAGCAGGTGTCAAACTGCCGGCTACGTGGGATGAACTCGTGGCGGCAGCGAAGAAAGGCACTGTCACAGCGGACGGCGAAGTGGTTGTCAAGGGATTTGACTTCGTCAACTGGGACGGCGTCATGTATCTGTGGACTTCCATGATCCTCTCGCAGGGCGGCAGCTACCTTAACGAGGACGGCACATTCAACGTCACCAGCGACGAAGCAAAGAAAGCCTGGGAAGAACTGGCCAAGCTTGTTACCGATGATAAAGTCACCACCCTGTCCGGGCTTGACGACGGCAGCGATATCGAGGGCTATCAGGAACTGTACGCAGGACAGGCTATGATGGTCCCCCGCGGCCCATGGTGCCTGGCAGAAGGCATGAATGATTTTGGCCTTGAATACGGCAAAGACTTCAGCTATGAGAAAATGCCCTTCTACGGTCCCGAAGAAAAGTTTGCGACCGAGACCGGCTGGTCCATGGGCGTTGCGGCAGGCCTCTCCGAAGAGAAGCAGCAGCAGGCATTTGACTTCCTCGAGTACTTCTTCTCGGACGATGTGATCATGCAGCACAATCTGGCATGCGGTCAGATCCCGGCCAAGGAAGCGGTCGCACAGAGTCCGGAATACCTTGCGCAGTTCCCGTACGCTGAACCTCTCGTCGGCATCCTCGACGGCGGCCAGTTCATCGGCGAATTCAACACAGACGTCTTCAAAGAGATCGTCAACAATGTCTTCAGCGCCTACTGCAAAGGCCAGTACGACAGCACCGATGCAGCCCTGCAGGATCTGGAGGAGCAGCTCAACAACATGTAATCACTGACTATAAGCAGGACAGGGAGACCCCTCTCTGCCCTGCTTATCATCATATCTCAGGCATTTGAACACCGACTTTCATAACGCACACAGATAGGAGAGCTTCCTGTGATCAAGAGTGACCGGAAATTCCTGCTCCTCGTGCTGATCCCGATCTTCATCGAAGCCATGATCTTCCTGGTGATCCCGATCCTCGGCACGATCGGCATTTCCTTTACAGACTACAACCCCATTGCCCACAAAATGGATCCCGTTGGCCTTGCGAACTACAAAGGTCTCTTTGATGACCCCAAGTTCGTGATTGCCTTCAAGAACACCTTGGTGTTCACCATTGTGGCTGTGGGACTTAACATCATCATCTCACTGACAACAGCATCCATGATCTGCCAGCTGAAGAGCAACAAGACAAGGAGCTTTTTCCGCATGATCGTATTCCTGCCCTGCATCGCCCCGATGGTCGCTTCGGCTGTTGTATGGGGCCGCAGTATCATGAATACCAAAACAGGCCTGCTCAATGAGATCATCAGGATGTTCGGCGGTCACGGCATCGCCTGGACCGGTGACGCCCAGTACGTCATGCTCTCCGTGATCATCTTCACCCTGTGGGCGGATCTTGGTTACAATATCATCCTCTTCTGCGCCGGCATTGACAGCATCCCGGGTGACGTCTACGAGGCGGCCGATCTCGACGGCTGCACCGGCTGGCAGAAGTTCCGCGGCATCACCCTGCCGCTTCTTGGCAGAACGACGACCTTTGTCGTCCTCATGACACTGATTTCCTACTTCCAGATGTTCGCCCAGTTCAGTGTCCTGCTTTTCAAAGACGGGCCGCAGAATTCCGGTCTGGTCCTGACAAGTTATATCTATAAGACCGCTTTCGTGTACAAGGAGATGGGATACGCCGCGGCGATCTCTGTCGTCCTCTTCCTGCTCATCCTTGTGGTGAGCCTTATCCAGCAGCGCGTCAATAAAGTGGATTGGGAGTATTAGTCATGAAAGAGATCATTGGAGGCAGCGATTTCAAGAAAAGGCTGCTCATATTCTGCATACTGCTCATCGTGTCGATCATCATCGTGCTTCCATACGTCTGGATGCTGTCCAACAGTTTCAAGACGACCATGGAAACGCTCACCGACCCGATGCACATCATCCCGCAGGAGCCGACCACAGCGGGCTATGAGAAGGTCCTCACAAAGTCCCCCTTCTTCAGATGGCTGTGGAATTCCTGCTTTGTCACCGGCATCAACACGATCGTCATCCTGTTCACCAGCTCGATCGTGGGCTATATATTTGCACGTTTTAACTTCAAAGGCCGCAATTTCCTCTTCGCGATGCTGCTCTTCACCATGATGGTGCCTGCGCAGGTCACGATGATCACGACCTTCATCATCATCGACGGGGTCGGGCTCTACAACAGCGTATGGGCCCTCATCATCCCCTCGTTTGTCAATGTCTTTGGCATCTACCTCTGCAAACAGTACTGCGAGGAGATCCCGAAAGAACTTATCGAGAGCGCCAAAATAGATGGTGCCGGCAACTTCCGGATCTACTGGAACATCGTCATCCCGCAGATCCGCCCGGCGCTCGGTGCGCTCGCCATCTTCACGTTCCTCGAATACTGGAACGACTACTTAAACCCCCTGATCTACCTGTCGAGCACGGACAACATGACCCTGCCGCTGGCGCTGAGTTACTTCTCGACCCAGCACTCGACAGACCTGTCCGCGACCATGGCGGCCTCTGCGCTCATCATGATCCCGGCAGCGATCGTGTTCATCATCTTCCAGAAGCAGTTCATCAAGGGGCTGGCACTGACCGGCATGAAATAGTAAAGGAGAACCAAGTGATATTCGGATATACAGAAGAGCAACTTAAAGAACTCAAAGCAGCTGATACTGCGGTCGAAATCTTCCAGCAGCCTGCCACCTGGCAGAAAACGGTCATGCAGATCCGGGATAACTGGGATGCCCTGCAGACATTCATCCATACCGTAACGGACCAGCCGGACTATGAGATCATCCTCACCGGCGCCGGCACGAGCGAATACGTCGGCAACGCCCTGCGACCTGCTTTGCTCCGCACACACCACGGGCATGTTCAGTCCATCGCGACCACGGACATCACAGCGAGTCCTGCGGTCTTCATCGACCCGGATGTACCCACCCTGCTCGTTTCGTTCGCGCGCTCCGGCAACAGTCCGGAGTCCGTCGGCACAGTAAGGGCGGCCGATAAACTCTCGGGCAAGGTAAAGCACCTCGTCTTCACCTGCAACAAAGAAGGTCACCTCGCGCAGTGGGCGAAGGAAAGTGATCACTGCTTCGGCATTGTCCTCACTGAAGAGACCAACGACCGGAGCTTCGTCATGACCAGCAGTTTCACCAACATGTATATCGCGGCACTCATGGCCCTCTCCGGGGAAAAAGAAATGGACTTAGACGGAACGGTCCGCGCCGCTGCAGACTTTATGGATAACGACTGGCAGCTACTGCGCGATCTACTTGAAAAGAAAGCACCACGGCGGGCGGTCTTTCTGGGTTCTGATATTCTCAAGGGCATTGCGCAGGAATCTGCACTCAAGATCATGGAGATCACCGGCGGTGATGTCATCGCGATCTACGACACGCCGATGGGCTTCCGGCATGGCCCGAAGTCTGTCGTCAATGAAGACAACCTGACGGTTCTCTATCTGTCAGATGAGCCGTATACACGGCGCTACGAGATGGATGTACTTGCGGAGCTCGCAAGGGACCGCCAGGGCAGCACGATCATCGCTGTGACAGCAACAGAAGACACGAAGGTCAGCCAACTGGCAGATCTGACCATCACGATGCCGTTCGGGAAGGAAACTGAAAACCAGTGCCTTGCACCTGCGTATATCACAGTGGCGCAAACACTGGCATTGCTCTGTTCCCTGCTTACCGGACACACCCCTGACAATCCATGCCCCACCGGCGAGGTCAACCGCGTCGTGCAGGGAGTAACATTATATGAACTCTAGCAGCAAGGAAAAAGACATGAAAAAACAAGCGATACTGAAACTGACCCTGTCATTTCTCATCGCCGCAGCGGCACTTGGCACCGGGTGCGGCCAATCTGGCAGCACAGCCACTGACCCCGCAGATTACGGCGACTATGCCGGTACAGACGGCATGATCCACGTCTCCGCTGAAAGCGGCAGCGACACAGATGGCTGCGGCACAGAAGACAGTCCCTTTGCCACACTGCCCTGCGCAGCGGCAAGTCTGGCACCTGGCAGGACAATCATCGTCCATGACGGCACCTACGATGCATTCACGCTCACCGAGACCGCCAGCGGTACGGAAGACGCTCCGGTCACGATCAAAGCGGCCGAAGGCGAATCCCCGGTCATCAAACCCACCGGTGACGGAGATGAAGTCATCGGTATCCACATTGTGAACGCAGAACACATCACGATCGAAGGCCTCGAAGTGGAAGGCGGCACCCACGGCATCTACTATGAGAGCACCAGAGACCGCGGCGAGATGCCTCTTACGGACATCACCATCAAAGACTGCACCGTCCACGGGGTTCGCGGCACTCATGGCATCTGCGTTTATGCATGCAACGACCTGGCTCCGGTCAAGGATCTGACAATGACCGGCTGTGAGGTCTACGACTGCGAGTGCGGCGACAGCGAATCCACTGTCTTCAACGGCAATATCGACGGCTTTGAGATCAGCGGCAATCTGATCCACGAGAACAACAACATCGGCATCGATATGATCGGCTTTGAAGGCAATGCGGCGCACCCGGAAGGCGAAGGCTTTGATAACCTCTACGACGCCGATTACGTCCGCAACGGCACCTGCCACGACAATGTGGTCTACGGCATCAGCGCCGAAGGCAACGACGCCTACCTCGAAGATGGCGAGTACGACCTCTGTGCGGACGGCATCTACGTGGACGGCGGACAGGATATCGAGATCTACAACAACTTCGTGTTCTGCTGTGACATCGGCATCGAAGTCGCCACCGAGCACAGCCCGGATGACAATCCGCTGTTCAAAGTTTCCGGCATCGATGTGCATGATAATGTGGTTGCCGGCTGCGAAGGCTGGTGCGGTCTGTGCTTTGGCGGATACGATGCGGACCTCGGATATACGGAGAACTGTAAATTCTACAAGAATACTTTTATAGACAACGATACGCAAATCGGTGTCCAGCGCAGCAGAGATAACGAGATCTACGGCAACCTGCTTGCCGGCGGCAGCACCGGCGTGGAGTACAACGAAGATTGCCGGCCGGAGGACCTCAGCGGCAATGCGATTCATGACAATGTTGCTGCAGGCCTTGAGGAGAAAGACTCCTGGCAGGCAGGATATGGCAAAACATACAAGAGCACGGATGAATTGCTTACCGGATGGACCTCCCGTATAGAGGGTCGCGGCTCCTCCTTCGTGCCGGCTGAAGAATACGTCAAGATCTATGAGTCCTGGAGGGAAGACTAATGGCAGAAGTTGTTCTGAAAAACATCAAGAAAGTCTATCCGCACACAGCGGAGAAAGACAAGAAAAAGAAAAAGGCCAAACAGCCTCCTGAAAAGAAGTCCAACCTGCAGATCACGGAGGACGGCGTCGTCGCAGTCCAGCAGTTCAGTCTGGACATCAACGATAAGGAATTCATCGTTCTGGTCGGCCCGTCCGGCTGCGGCAAGTCCACCACCCTGCGCATGGTCGCGGGGCTTGAGGAAATCACCGAAGGCGATCTCTATATCGATGGTGAACGCATGAACGATGTGGCCCCGAAGGATAGAGATATCGCAATGGTCTTCCAGAACTATGCGCTCTATCCGCACATGTCTGTCTACGACAACATGGCGTATTCCCTTAAAGTCAAGAAAACACCGAAAGATGAGATCGACCGCAAAGTGCGTGAAGCCGCAGAGATCCTTGATATCACACCCCTGCTGGACCGCAAGCCCAAGGCGCTGTCCGGCGGCCAGAAGCAGCGTGTTGCGATCGGCCGCGCCTTCGTCCGCAACCCGAAGGTCTTCCTGATGGATGAGCCGCTCAGCAACCTCGATGCCAAACTGCGCAACCAGATGCGCACCGAGATCATCAAGCTGCGCAGCAAGATCGATACGACCTTCATCTACGTCACGCATGACCAGACTGAAGCCATGACACTCGGCGACCGCATTGTCATCATGAAGGACGGTTTTATCCAGCAGATCGGCACTCCGCAGGAAGTTTTCATGCATCCGGCCAACATCTTTGTGGCAGGATTCATCGGTGTCCCGCAGATGAACTTCTTCCACGGCTGCCGTCTCAGCAAAAAAGACGGCGGCTATGCCGCCACACTGCTCGGGAAAGACTACGCTCTTTCCGCGGCGCAGAGCCACCTGCTTGCCGAAAAGAATGTTGCTGACTGCACCGTCACCATCGGTGTCCGTCCGGTCGACATGAAAGGCCATGCTGCGGAAGACGGCGATGCAGTGATTGAAGTCGCCGAAATGATGGGCAGCGAGGTGCACCTGCACATGACAAGGGACGGCGAAGACATCATCGCGATCGTCAGCTCCAGAGAAGCGGATCTGTCACAGTTTGAGGCAGGCAGAAAGATGGCGCTGCAGTTTGACCCGGCGGCCATGCATATCTTTGACAGTAAAACGGAAGAAAACCTGCTTCCCTGTGTGGAGGAATAGACCATGACAACAAGACCCAATCCCATGCGCACTATGATGAACAGACGGCGTGCCGGAGAGAAAACCGGCATGCCCTCTTACTGTACTGCTAATAAACTGGTACTCGAAACGATCCTGAAACGATGTGCGGAAACGAAGCAGCCCGTCCTCATCGAAGCGACCGCCAATCAGGTCAACCAGTACGGCGGCTACACCGGCATGCGGCCGGCGGATTACTACCGCTGGGTACGAACACGCGCGGAGGAGCTCGGCGCTGACCCGGATCTGGTCATCCTGGCAGGCGACCACCTTGGTCCCCTCACCTTTGCGGATCTGCCTGAGGAGCAGGCGATGCAGAAAGCCAAAGAGCTCGTCTACGAGTACGCGCGCGCAGGCTTTACCAAGATCCATCTCGATACGAGCATGAAAGTCGCGGACGATCCCGCAGGGCCTCTTGCGACCGGTATCGTTGCAAGGCGCGGCAAAGAGCTATACGATGTCGCCATGAAAGCCTACCGCGAGCTGCTGAAGGAAGTCCCCGACGCCCCTCGCCCTGTCTTCGTCATCGGCTCCGAAGTTCCGATTCCGGGCGGCGCACAGGAAGCGGAAGACACCCTTGCGGTCACTAAGCCGGAAGACTTTGCCGATACCGTCGAAACATACCTGACATTCTTCGGCGACGCCATGGAGGACGTCATCGCCGTCGTTGTACAGCCCGGCGTCGAGTTCGGCGACGATCAGATCTTTCTCTACGACCACGACAAAGCGGCAGCACTCACGGCAAAACTGCAGGACTATCCGGGACTTGTTTTCGAGGGTCACTCGACAGACTACCAGAGCAGAGAATGCCTGCGGCAGATGGTCGAAGACGGCGTCGGCATCCTGAAGGTCGGTCCCGCTCTTACCTACGCGATGCGCGAGGCAATCTTTGCGCTGAGTATGATCGAAAAAGAACTGCTTCCTGAAGAGAAGCAGGCGCATGTCATGGAATCGCTGGAACAGGTCATGCTGGAGTCACCCGGTAACTGGATGAAACACTACCACGGGACGGAACAAGAATGCCGTCTGGCCCGAAAATACAGTTTTTCAGACAGAACGCGCTACTACATCGGGGACAGCCGCGTGCAGGACGCCATCGCGAAACTATTCGCCAACCTTCGCAGCTGCAAGGTCCCGATGAACATGATCCACCAATACATGCCGCTGCAGTTTGACGCGGTCAGAAAAGGCGCCCTCTCCCGCGACCCGCAGGAACTTGCCGAGGATGCTGTCAGGCAGGTCCTCAGCGATTACGAATACGCAGCAGGCTTTTAAAAACCCGCCGCGAAAAACAATACCCCACTGTATCATCAACAGAAAAGCCGGAATTCATCTTCCGGCTTTTCTGCAGTTCTTATCGTTCTCTGCAGTCACAGATCACGTGCTGGTGAGGCCTATACGCCGTACCCGAGAATAAGGCCCGGCAGGAATAACGACAGTTTCGGAATAAAGGTCGTCAGAACCAGCGTCGGCAGCCAGGCAAATAATATGAATTGCATCGTTGGCTTAAAGGCCGCACTCGCAGGCGACTTGGCAACCTGTGCACCCAGATACAGCATCGGTGCGCACGGCGGTGTGACCAGTCCCATGCCGAGGTTGACGCCCATGATCGCCGCATAATGGATCGGATCCACACCGATCGCCATCGCGATGGGCAGAAGCAGCGGCGTCGAAAGAACGATCGCACTGCCGTCATCCATCAGCATGCCCAGAATGATCATGACAAGGTTGATCAGCAGCAGGATCACGACCTTGTTCGTGGTGAGGTTCATCGTGACCTCAACGAGCATGCGCGGCACATTCTGCACCGTGAACAGACGGCTGAGCAGTCCGCACGCCATCAGCATCATCGCGATTGCGCCGCAGTTGTAGCCGGCATCGATCATCGTCGGCCAGATGTCCTTCGCCTTCATGCCTTTGTAGTAGAAGATGGCAACCGGCACGCAGTAGAGCGCCGCGACAGCAGCCGCCTCCATCGTGGTCATAAATCCGCCGTAGATGCCGCCAAGAATGATGACCGGCATGAACAGTGCGGGCAGCGCATGCCCGGTGCGCTTCATGACCGGACCGAAGTGCATATCCATCTTGCCCGGGTGCCCTGCTTCGATGCTGGGCAGATGACGGACCTGGAAATGCTGCACCACGCAGAACAGGAACGCTACAATGATGCCCGGCACGATCGTCGCGAGGAAGCAGGCAAGCACGGAGTTGCCGGACGACCAGGCATACAGGATCTGTGCTGCAGACGGCGGGATCAGAAGACCCAGCACGCTCGAACTTGCGAGCAGCGCAGCGATATTGCCCTCCGGATAGCCGCGTTCACGAAGCTTTGGCGCCATGATCGAACCTACCGATGCGAGGGTTGCCGAGGAACTGCCGGAGATCGCGCCAAAGATGCCGCAGACAATGACCGTGACGATCCCAAGCCCGGTATGCAGCCGGCTGACAAACTGTTCGACAAACGCGATCAGCGCATCGCCGATCTTGCCCTCCCGGATGATGGCGCCGGCGATCATAAATAGCGGGATACACAGCAGGACCAGTGTGTTCAGATTGTTATAGCTTGCGGGGACAAGGAATGCCGGATCCTCACCCAGGATCAGCACCAGGACGATCGTGACGCCCGCAAACGCGAACGGAACGGGAATGCCCCCTACAAGCAGCGCAGCCAGCAGGATGACCGCAACGATGATCACCATACCCGTACTCATGCTGCGTCACCCCCTTCCGCTGCCGCATCGCCTTCCGGAGCGGAGGGCCCGGTTTTTTTACCAAATGCGGTAAAGGTATCTTTGACCGCATAAACAAGTGCATAGAATGCCATCAGGAAATACCCGATGCAGACAGCGATCTGTGCGCACAGTTTCGGGATCCTCCAGACGGTGGTATTGGCCGGCCGTGACATCGCATACTGTACGAAATCGACCGCCCAGATACTGATGATGACTGTGATGATCAGGACGAGCCAGGATGCAACCATATGCGCGATATCCAGCTTCCGTCCGCTCAGGAACAGGCTCATCATATCGGCACTGATATGTTCTCTTTTGTACATGCAGTACGCGCCGCCGATGAAATAGAGCCAGATGGCGAACAGCAGTACCCACTCATCAAACCCGAGAAAATCGATCTTGAAGACATACCGGCAGATGACCTCTGTGACAAAAATCAGCACACAGAGGCAACCGGTTGCAAAGATGATGATTTCCTGGATCCGGAGCAGGATCTTCCATATCAGATTGTTTTCAAGTCTTTCCATAACAGTTCTCCGGATGAGATACCATAGTGAAGGCTGCAATTCTACACAGATATGATGATATGCGGACCGCCGGCACAGGGCTGGCGGGCCGCATACATTATTAGTTTTTAGAAGATGTTAAAGTAATGGTTCAGATTCGGAATACGCCGGACTACCAGCCCATGTCTGCATAGACAGCGTCCTTAACATCGTCGCCCATCATTTCAAAGTCTTTGTCCCATGTCTTGTCGCGGACCCAGCTGGCGATCACATCGAGTTCGTCCTGTGTGTAGGTGACGACTTCGATACCATAATCCTTCAGTTTCTGGATGTTGTCATTGTCGGTCGCTTCTGCACGGTCGAAGGACAGAGCCGCTTCTTCTGTGAACGCATCATACAGGATCTTCTGATAGTCTTCCGGCAGCGATTCATACGTTTCCTTGTTCATGAACGCGGAGTTGTTCTCCATCTGGCAGTTCACGACATACAGATACTTGATGACATCGCGGAAGCTGACGTAGTTCAGCTCAGCCGTGCCGCCCATCCAGCCGTCGCAGACCTTGGTCTGCAGGGAGGTGTACAGGTCCGCATACGGAATGGTAACGGTCGGGAAGCCCTGGCAATCCATCTGCAGGCGGCCGGACTCGATCGCCGGGCAGCGGATCAGGACATCTTTCTTAGCCGACGGATCAGCCATGTTGTCGATGAACGTGTTGGAAGCCACCTGGACGAAACCTTCCACGTAGCAGCCCATGTAGACCATGCCATAGCTGTCGAATTTATCCTGGATGAGCTTGTAGGTGTTGGAGCCTTCGCTCAGAACTTTGGCGGATTCCTCATAGTTGGTGAACAGATACGGCAGATAGAATACCTCGAGTGCCGGGTCGTACTCACCGGAGATGGACTGGACTGCGATGTCGATGGTGCCCTGTCTGACTTCATCAAATACAGCCGAGTAATCGCCGAGTGCACTGTCGGAGTAAATCTCAAGAATCAGACCGCCGTCGGTCTCTGCTTCCACTTTTTCTGCAACGCGGCGGACCGCCTTGCAGGTCTCATGATCTTCGTTCGACTGGACCGCTACGCGGAGCGTGATCGGCTCTGCCGAAGCGCCGTCCCCGCCGCCGGAGCCGGCATCACCGCCACCGCCGCAGGCAACCAGGCTCATGATCATGAGCAACGCTACTAACAATCCTACGACCTTTCTCATAGCTTCATAATCTCCTTTCACAATCTTCCTTCCATGATTATCTCATACCCATCTGTTGGATGGCTATTAAGAAACAAGTTACTTTTCCCCTGTCTTCACATAAGCCAGGATCTGCTCTTTGTCCATGCCGCCGAGGCCCATCCATTCCGCATTGCGGCCGATCTTCCACCAGTCTCTCTCGTGAACGATCGAGTACATATTGACGAAGCCCGACATGACAGGACAGTCAACACCGACTGCTTTGCCAAGGGAGATCCACGGGACCAGTCCGTTGGGGCAGTCTTCTGTGAGATAACGGTTCCAGATGCTGTCCGGGCCTGTGATCTGTGTCAGCCCGATGTCACCATGCATGGTGGCGTACAGATCCTGCCAGGTCCACTCATAGTCTGCCGGTTTTTTGGCGAAGTCTTCGATGGGACGGAGGTTATATCCCAGCGCCCTTCCCACAGCTTTTCTCTCCTTGTCGATGGCAATGGAGATCTTTGCTGCAGCCGGCGTGTAGTGTTCATACATGCAGAACTGTCCGCGCACCGCCTGCTGTTCGATATGCCCGATGTTGATCGAGCAGGCACCTGTATGAAGGGACGGATTCACGATGGATAACCCGCATTCCAGTACGTCGTTGTAGACCTTTTCGAAGGGATGCAGTTCACGCACCTCCTCCAGCAGTTCTTCCCCTGCAGATGCGGGCAGGAAGGCTACATTCGTGGCGTTCTTGCCGGAGCAGTAGACAACGCCCGGCCCTTTCAGTCTGGTGTCGTACGGCAGATTGTTGATCTCGCAGATGACCGGCGCATCCGCCCCCATCATCTTTTTGATCATCAGCGAACTGAACGCACCTGGGTAGATCATGATGATCTGGTCTTTCTTTACACACTTGGCAAGTTCCTTTGCAATGTTCTCATGTGCGAAGGAAGGAGTGACGATGCAGACAAACCGGCAGCCTTCGATTGCCGCGGCCATGTCCGACGTCACCAGTTCGAGTTCGGCGGTCCCTTCGATGACCCCTGTGATCTGGATCTTCTTCGTCTCCGCGACCTTGCGGATGTTCTCGAAGAAGTCTTCGCTCTCCCAGAGGCGCACCTGCCACCCTCTTAGGGCGAAGTCTGCGGCCATGGTGTGTGCGCCGTTTCCTCCGCCTAACACTGCAATATGGGTATTCTTCATAGACTTCCCCCCTGACCATTAGATAACAAAACAACCAAAGCTCCGAGGCCGCATACTCCTGCGGCATTCCTTGCTTTGGTTATTCCTTCACAACCAGTCCTTGATCCATCTCAAGGGCACTATTTACTTGTAACTAAAAAGTAGCACACTTGTTATTATATTGTCAATATCATTATTTTCAGAGATTTCACCTGTTGGCAAACAAATTGACGTATCCTTTATTGACGGTCTTTTGCCTCCAGGATCATCTCTGCGACTTCCTTCATCGACATGCGGTTTTCACGGCTCAGCGTCCGGATATACACATAAGCACTGTCTTCCGTCATGTGCTCTGTATCCATCAGATACCCTTTGGCATGTTCGATGACCCGCCTTGCCGCCAAATCTTCCTCCGCCTTTCTGATCTCTTTGTGCAGTCCCTGGATCTCCTGGCTTTTGGCGTGGGCGACCAGCAGATTGGGCACGAGGATGTTCTCGTTCACAGGTTTGACGATATACCCGTTGGCACCGTTTTTCACGGCTTCCTCGATGAACGTCAGATCATTGTAAGCCGTGATCATGACGATCGTCTCCGCTGTCCCGTCGCGATTGATCTCACGCGCAGCAACCAGACCGTCCATCAGCGGCATCTTGACATCGAGCAGCACAATATCCGGCTGGTACTGCCGGCATGCACTGACCGCCTCCAGTCCGTTTGATACAGCCGCCTTTACCTCACAGCCGATTTTCTCGAGCGCATCCTGCAGATTGATGCGTGCGATCGGCTCATCGTCCGCGATGACGATGGCTTTCCCCTGCAATGTCCAATCCATTTACTTCATGCCTCCCTTTTCCGAGATGAAATTGAACCGGACCGCAGTACCTTCGTCGGAACTTGCGACCGTGAACTTTCCGTGCAGGCTGTCTTCGACGACGCTCCGCATGATGGTCATGCCATTCGTATGGCGTTTTTCTATTTCTTCAGGCAGAAAACCGGTCCCGTCATCCTTGATCGTGATCTCCGGTGTGATGGGGTCATCTTTCACCTCGATGGTGATGCGCCCCGCCTTTCTCCCGTTGAAAGCGTGTTTGTAACTGTTAAAGAGTGCTTCATTGATGACCAGCACGATGCTGGCAACCTGATCGACATCGATTGTCAGGTCATCGCCCAGGATCTCGATGGAAAGATCCAGATCAGCACTCTCCGCGAATGTCAAGATGTTGTCCTTCGCTTTGTCTATGACGGAAAACAGCCGTGCAGTACCCTCTTCCTTCTGCCGCAGGGAGTCCTCGTAGCTGCCCGAAAGGCTGAGGATCATGCCCATGGCTTCATTGAGCAGAAGAGATGCCTCCGGATCGCTGATCTTGCGCTTCTGGATGGCCAGCAGGCTGTAGATCATATTGAGATTGTTTTTCGTCCGGTGCTGCACCTCGCGCAGCATGGCTTCTTTCATGCGCTGCAGCTGCTCGTTCTGCTTCTGCAGGGTGATATCGTGCAGACTGACCGCAAAGAACTGTTCATCCCCGGTGATCCGGTACTGCCGAAGAATGTAACTGCGGCCGCCGTAGACGATCTCTTCGCTCGCAAAGTCGCCCTTCATCCTCTTCAGCGAGTGTGGGTCGTTGAGCGAGATTTCCTGATACGGCATCCCGATGATATCTTTGACGTAGCCCAGTTCATGGTACACCTTCAGCGCGGCGCGATTCCGGTAGACAACCTGTCCTTTATTGTCAACAATGACGAGCATGTCATCGATGGCGTTGCCGGCCCACTCCAGATTGGTGAGATAGGAAACCTCATCCGGCTGCGGCATATGCCAGGTCATGTCGGCGGGCGATTCCAAAGCAGGAATCTGCTCTGACTCGGTATGCTCCTTCTCAAAGACCAGCGCACCGATCGTATGCCGCCCTCTTTTGACAGGTGTGACCGTCTGGACGACCATGCGCTCCGCTCTTGTGACTGCACGGACTTCCCGCGTATCAATTCCGTAATGCAGGGTACGCAGGACGCCTGCCTCATTTTCTTCACGGGCGATGAAGCCTATGGTACTGAATTTGTGCGGCGAATCTTCACGCAAATACTCTGCCACCACGATCGCTTCGTCGCGGTCGGTGCACAGGCAGTCGATAAAGACATCTGCGCTGCGGTCTCTGCCCATCCCTTCCAGCTTTGCCGCCAGATCGCGCAGCAGATCGATGTCCGCATCTTTTAATTCTGTGTACTCCCGGCAGATATGCTCCAGTACAGAAGCATCTTCCGGTTGTGCCGCCGTTTTTCTCTGCTTCTTTTCCATGAATGCGGGCTCCTCTGCACTTCCGGCCCGGTCAGCAGGCCGTCACACAATGCTCTATTTTAGGATACTAAGTCTTTTCCTTTGTTGCAAGTCAGCGCAGCATGGCCCTGAACACCGCGCCGGTATCGCCGCCGATGAGGATCGACCGCTCTTTCAGTTTTTCCGGACAGCACGCCTCTTCATAGTTCAGGCAGGCGTACGTTGCCAGTTCGTTCTCATACGTCATCACCCAGAACGGATACTTGATGATCATCGGGGTAATGTATTCGTTGCACACCAAACTCCCCGATTTCCCCGGAAAATCACTCGTTTTCCGGGTTTTCACCTTTCTCATAGACCAGTTCATTCTTTTTTCCCCATCTCCGGTGCCGGATCTGAGGAGCCTTCATGTCGTCGCCTGTTTTGTCGCCAACATATCCGATGAACCGGTAATACACATCCACCCGCATGATCATTTCATCGCCTTCCATCTCTTTCTCGTGGATCACGATGCGGTCGATCAGCGTGTGCAGCAGCTCTGAGCTCACTTCCCTGATGTCGGTGTACCTTTCCACCAAGTCAGCAAACTGTCTCATACTGGAAAGCATCTGCTTCTTACCGTAAAGCGCCTCTTCGAGAACAGCAAGATCTGACTTCAGCTGCTTCTGCTCATCGATATAGCCTTTCGACATCTCCGTGTAACGCTCAAAAGAGATTCTTCCGAGGGCACTGTCTTCGTAGAGCCGCTTTATGATCTGGTCCAATTCTTTGAGACGATTGGAAACAGCATCCAGCTCCTTCTGCTTGACAAAGGCACCTTCATCCATCTTCTTCTGATACAGGGAGATCAGGTAGTCGATGTATTTATCCTTGTCCTTTGCGGCCAGGCAGGCATGCCGGCGGATATCCTCCAGCATCAGCTCCTGCAGCTGTTCCAGTGTGATGTAATGCGTTGAGCATTCTTTTCCGCGATACCGGCGATGTGTGTTGCAGCAGAAGGAGCCAAGTGACTTGCGTCCTTCTCTTGCGCCGAAGACCATTCTACCACCGCACTCGCCGCAATACACCAGTCCGCGGAAAATATTGTTGTTGTTTTCCCAGGTGCAGGGCTGCTTTACAGTGACTCTCTGCTGTACCGTATCAAACGTTGCCTGATCGATAATTGCTTCATGCGTGTTTTCCACGATGATCCACTGTTCCTCCGGTTTTTCCACGATCCGCTTGTCCTTAAAGGATCTGGTGGTGTATCTCTGCGCTACCGTGTGCCCGAGATAGACCGGATTCTTCAGGATGTTTGCCACCGTGACCTTTGCCCAGGCACAGGGATGCTTCACCCGCTCATTGGCAACATACTTTCCATACTGGTCCATCAGGAATGCTCTCGGCGTCGGGATTTCCTCGTCCTCCAGTGTTTTCGCGATCCGGTTGCAGCACACTCCCTGAAGAGACATCTCAAACATCCTCTTTACGATCTGGGCATGTTCATCCGGAATCAGATGATGCCTGTCCTGCGGATCTCTGGTATAGCCGTAAGCAGGAAACGGACCGGTGTATTCTCCCTTCAGAGCCTTTACCCTGAATGCGGACCGGACCTTCCGGCTGCAGTCCTTTGCATACCACTCGTTGATAATGTTCTTAAACGGTGCGAACTCATTGTCGCCCTTATCCGTATCCACGCTGTCGTTGATCGCGATGAACCGGACCTTGTATTCCGGAAAGATGACCTCTGTATAATTGCCTGTCTCCAGATAATTCCTGCCCAGACGGGAAAGGTCTTTGACAATTACAGTGCCAACCTTGCCCTGCTCGACAAGCGTGATCATTCTCTGGAAATCCGGACGGTTGAAATTCGTTCCCGAATAGCCGTCGTCAACGAAGAACTCGCAGTTCTCAAAGCCATATTCCTTTGCATACTGGGAAAGCATGCTTTTCTGCGTCTGAATACTGACGCTGTCACCACTGTATTCATCATCCCGGCTTAACCGGCAGTATAATGCAGTGATTCTTATCTGTTGTTTTGTTCTTGCCATAACCTTCCTTTCCAAACAACAGATATTACCCTTGGTTGCATTATACTCAGCATGCCGTTCCTGCAAAAGGATGTCGGCCGGTGATCTGCTGCTTTATTTGAAGTTCTTTAC
>CADATO010000011.1 GCA_902790905.1 uncultured Eubacteriales bacterium | reverse complement strand
GCCAGCAGCTGCATTGCAATACAAAAGCCCCGTCCAGTTCAAACTGGAACAGGGCTTCTGATGCTTTTTATTGGTGTCTACCTTTTGTTGACAGGTTCATGCAGCATTTGCTGCGGGTCCTTTTTTCTTGTCCTTAAGGAATCGCGTTGTCCTTACGGAATCGCTTCCGGCGGTCTGCCGCCTACTGCACTTTCTCAAAGTCGCTCTTCGGGTGCTTGCACAGCGGGCAGACCCAGTCTTCCGGCAGGTCTTCGAACTTTGTGCCCGGTGCGATGCCGTTCGCCGGATCGCCGTCCTTTTCCTTGTATTCATACCCGCAGATCTTGCAGCGCCAGACCGCACCGTCCGCCGGATCCGCCGGTTTGCCGGGCTGCGGCTTGATGCTGCTCTGGTAGTACGCATACGTTGCGCTGTCCGCATCGCTGAGCACCTTCATGTCGTCGATCGTCGCGACGAAGAACGTGTGCGAACCGAGATCGAACATCTCCGTGACCGTGCAGCACATGACGGCGTTGATGCCCTTCGTGATGTACGGGATGCCGTTCGCTGCGCCGGCGCAGTCCTTGTAGCCGAGGAACTTGTCCACGTCGCGGCCGGACTGCATGCCGAAGTGCTTGAAGAGTTCAAAATCCGCTTCTTCGCTGATGATGGAGACGTTGAACTTGCCAGCTGCCTTGACGAGGTCGTGCGTCAGGTTGGCCTTGTTGATGGCGATCCCCAGCCTGGTCGGGTCGTTGGCGACCTGGATGGCCGTATTGGAGATGCAGCCGTTGAACTTGCCGTCATGCACGGTCGTCACGACGAACAGCCCGTAAGACAGTTTGTACATTGCTTTTGTGTCCATATCAGTTTCCTCCTTTAATTACCTCTTTCTTCAGGAGCCCGCCGGCCAGCACCATGTGCGTCGGCAGTTTCCCCTCTTCGATCCATTCCAGCCGGACCCCGCACAGGTCGGTGAGCGTCTTGCCCACATTGCCGCCCAGTGACTCGATGGAGTACCGGAGCTGGTTCGGATATCTGCAAGGCTGACCGCATGGCCGTGTGCAGCCTTCGCAGAGCTGGCAGCTGCCCGCGGAAAGCGACAGGCTGCCGGGTGAGTGCGATTCCATGACATAGAGTTCATCCGCGATCTTCTGCTTGATCCGGTCGTGAACCATATCCATCTCCCCTTCGGTGTACGCGCGGCTCCACGTCACGCGGTATGCAAGGACCGTCAGTGTATCAAACGCCCGCCAGATATCGAGCGGGTCGAAGTCATACGGCGGACAGGACCAAAGCTGCCCGTAGTTGGGGCATTCTCTGCAGCAGGCCAGAAACCGCTCTACATCCACGTATCCGTCGATATAGGACGCGATGTCGGTCGAAGCCTCCAGCCGTTCTGTGCGATACATCATGGCGCACCTCCCTGTACTTTGATAATGCACCGATTTGCGTCTGCCGTCAAACGGGTTTCTTGAATTCGTACACATGCTGGAGTATACTTTTTCTGACAGTACGCAGACCGTGCTGTTTTACAGGAATCGCCCTTCCCGCCGCTCTGCACGGGAGAAGGTGCTCACCCTGATCCTGCAGAATCTTAACTATGGAAAACAATAAAAAAACCATCCTGCTGGGTGTCACCGGCGGGATCGCCGCCTATAAAGCGGCATACGTTGCCAGCGGGCTGAAGAAGAAAGACTACAACGTTCATGTCGTCATGACCAAGAACGCGTGCGAGTTCATCACCCCGCTGACCTTTGAGACGCTGACGGAAAACCGCGTCTGCGTCGACACGTTCGACCGCAACTTCGAGTTCAAGACCCAGCACATCTCGCTGGCCAAGGTGGCGGATCTGGTGCTGATCGCCCCGGCAACCGCCAATGTCATCGCCAAGCTCGCCAACGGCATCGCGGACGACATGCTCACGACCACCGTGCTCGCATGCACCTGCCCGAAGATCATCGCGCCGGCCATGAACACCGCCATGTACGAGAACATCGCCACGCAGGTCAACCTGCAGATCCTGAAGGACCGCGGCTGGCTCGTCGTCGACCCGGCGGAAGGACTGCTCGCTTGCGGGGATGTCGGCAAAGGCAAGATGCCGGAGCCGGACGTGCTGATCCGCTGCGCCGAACAGGTCATCGCCAAAGAAAAGGATATGGCCGGTCTCAATGTGCTCGTCACGGCAGGTCCGACACAGGAAGCCATCGATCCGGTCCGCTACATCACCAACCACAGCAGCGGCAAGATGGGCTATGCCCTCGCCCGCATGGCAGCACGGCGCGGCGCGAACGTCACGCTGGTCTCCGGCCGGGTGGCGCTGCCGGAAGAGCCGTTCGTGGAGACCGTCAGGATCCTCAGCGCCCAGGAGATGTTCGAGGCAGTCAGCTCCCGCGCGGATGACATGGACATCATCATCAAGGCTGCAGCTGTGGCGGATTACCGGCCGACCACCGTCGCCACCGAGAAGATCAAGAAAAAGGACGGCGAAGACGACACGGTCATCAAGCTGGAACGCACCCAGGATATCCTGAAGTGGCTCGGCGAACACCGCCACGAGGGACTGTTCCTCTGCGGCTTTGCGATGGAGACCGAGAACGTCATCGAGAACTCCCGCAAAAAGCTGACCAAAAAGAACGTCGACATGATCTGCGCCAACAGCCTCCGGACGGAGGGAGCAGGCTTTGCCGGCGACACCAACATCATCACCATGATCACCAAAGACGGCGAAAAGTCCTATCCGCGTCTCACAAAAGAACAGACGGCGGACGTCATCCTCGACGAGATCATGGCAAGACGCGCGCAGAAATAAAAGCGCGCCGGAACATCTGTAAATTCGTTTCCAAAAAACACAACGCCCCGGGCACTCCCCGGGGCTGTTTTCATATACGTAGGGTTGCGAGCTGGGCGATTCCTCGATGGGGATCACCGCGGCCTGAACAGCACCTGGTCCAGCTTCTGCAGGAACAGGTCAAAGACATGCGCCAGCGCGACCGTACAGAGCAGCGACAGCGCCATGAACACGTAGACATTCGTTACTCCTGCGAACTCCAGCAGCTCCATCGGCAGGCGCATGAGGATGAACACCGAGAACAGATGCTCCCCGAAATACCGCAGCACCGGGTTGTCAAACCGCCAGACCATCGTCAGGAGCAACAGCGCCGTCATGAAAATCAGCGGGAGCGGTATGTAGAGATACTCATAGGTATCATAAAACGGCATCAGCAGTACGCCGCCGGCCACATAGGCAGCCGCCAGCACGGCGAACAGCGCCAGTACTTTGCCGCGGCTGTGCAGGCCCCGCTCGATCTTCTCCTGGTACAGGCAGAACCAGATGCCCATGCTCACGGACAGGAAGGTGTTGTAGTAGCGGCTCTCCTGGAACAGCACCATCAGCACGACGAAAACAATGGACAGTGCCGTGAAGAGGACCGCGCTTTTGTGCAGGTCCCTGCAGAGGCGGAAACACGCGTAGAACATCACGTAGGCGACCAGGATGTCAAAGATGAACCAGGAACTGTTGCCAAGGCTCTCCCATCCGATGAAGGACCAGATGATCTCGCCGCTTGTCAGGGGCCACTGCATCGCCAGTGCGGCGATCAGATAGAGCAGCACGGCAATGTCAAAGTGCAGCAGCGTCTTGAGGATGCGCATCCGCGGGAAGGCCGACAGATACGCCTCCCCTTTGCGCCGGAGCGAGACCGTCATGCCGTAGCCGCTGTAGAAGAAAAAGGCCGTCACAACGGATTGCCCAAGCCCCAGGCGGATGATGCTGTAGATTTTGTCCGGCAGGCTGTCGGACAGTGCGAGATACTGCTCCCCGTGGGTCAGAATGATCAGCAAAATAAACACACCCTTGATGGCTGTGGTATAGGCCGGATCCATATAGTCGGTAAAACATCCCTGTTCCCGCGCGGCCGGTCTGGAACGCCAGAAGATGACCAGCAGGACAAGGCATACACACAGGAGCATGCAGCCAATCCTTTCGTTCGTACAGTGATCGCCCTGCTACAGCAGTTCGAGCAGTGCGGTGATCCCGCCCTCCTCATACACAGAGCGGTAATAATCCGTTTCTTCGCCAATGAGGTCGTCGATGACGCTCATGCCGAGCAGCTCCACTGGCGCCTTGTCATCGGTCAGGATGAGATCCCCGCCTTCGTAGGCGGTGAGCCCTCCTTCAACATCCCACATCATCGCCTTCAGGTCGACGTTCTGCTCCGCCTCGATATTGGTGCGCAGCGTTTCCCGGCAGTCCCGGCGGTCCGTCGCGAACAGTTCGCGATTGGTGCCGCCCTGCACATCGACCGTCATCACTTCATCAAAAACGCTGGCGATGGTGTCGGACAGATACTCGTTGATGCTGCCCGCCTTGTCGCTGCGCATGTTCATGTTGACGACCATGACGCCGCCATCCTTCAGATGGTCGTGCACCATCGTAAAGAACTCGACCGACGACATCTGGAACGGGATGGTGATGTCCTGGTACGCGTCGACCATGATGACATCGTAGTCCTTGTCGACCGCATTGAGATACGCGCGGCCGTCGTAGGTATAGACGTCGATCTCCTCCGGCATTTCAAAGTACTCTTCCGCCAGATCGGTGATCTTCTGATCGATCTCGACACCCTCTATATGCACGGGCCGCTGGCTGCTGTCCGCATGGCCGAAGTATTTCAGGCACTGCGACGCATATGTCCCGGAGCCGTTCCCCAGGATCAGAATTTCAAACGGGTCGTCCGTTTCCTCTTCATAGTACCCCGCCAGATACGGCGCCGCCATCGCGTAGTCGTAGTACATGCCGGTCAGATCGCGGTCCTTGCGCAGGATGGACTGCACACCGAAGAGCACGTTGGTCGACAGGATGACCGAACGGGGCGATTCCTTAACCTGCAGATAGTTGTAGGTGGACTCTCCCTCGTAGACGACATCGGTCTCCCAGAACGCGAAGCTCCCCTGCCCGCCGAACAGGCAGCAGACCAGGAACATCGCTGCCCCGGCGATCGCCGTCTTTTTGCGTCCGCGTATACTGACGAAATACACGAGCGCCAGGAGCAGCAGCACGCCCGAGAACAGCAGGAACGAGATCGTCGTGCCCACCGCGGGGATCGTCACAAAGGTCGGCAGGAAGGTGCCGAGGATGCTGCCAATCGTGTTGCAGGCGCCGAGCGTGCCGACGACCTTGCCGTTGTCGTCGAGGCTGTCGGTGGTGTATTTGACCAGTGACGGCGTGACGGTCCCGAGCAGGAAGCACGGGAAGACGAACAGCACCATGCAGGCCGCAAACCCGGCGATGATCAGGAAGTTATGGCTGACCGAGAAGACCAGCACCGCCGCGATGCCGAGGATGATGTACTTGCCCACCACCGCGATCACCGCGATCCACACCGCTGCGATGAGGATGCGCACGTACAGCTTGTCGGGGTCGGGGTCCTTATCCGCCTTGCGTCCGCCGTAGATATTGCCGAGCGCCATCGCGATCATGATGGTGCCGATGATGAAGGTCCAGACGATCTGCGAGGAACTGAAGTACGGCGCCAGCAGGCGGTTCGCCCCCAGTTCGACCGCCATCACGGCCATGCCCGCGAAGAACTCGGTCAGGTAAAGGTACATTTTGTTTTCGAGGATGTGCCGCGTGCCCCGTGCCATCCCTCCCGCAGAACTCTGCGGACTTTCTTTCATCTTATCCATGTTGTGATTGTACCATATTCTTGACTTGAAAAGATTGTGCTTATATCATTTTTGTAAGCAACCAGACGAACAGCAGAAAGGAATCCTTATGCTCATAATAAAGAATGCCCGCGTCATCGATCCGGCGAGCGGGTTTGACGAAAAAGCACATATTCTGGCCGATGCCGGCAAGGTTGTTTCAATCCTCCCCGCCTGCGAAAACAGTATCGAGCGGATGGATGAGGAATCGCTTATCCAAGAGAAAGAAGCGCAGGTCATCGACGCGGAAGGCCTGATCGCAGCCCCCGGTCTCATCGACGTGCACGTGCACTTCCGCGATCCCGGGCAGACCGAAAAAGAAGACATCATGACCGGTGCCGCAGCGGCGGCAGCCGGCGGCTATACGACCGTCATCTGCATGGCCAATACCGTGCCGCCGATCGATACACCGGAGCGCCTGACCGCCAATCTGGAGAAAGGCAGTCAGACCGGCATCCACGTCCTGCAGGCATCGACGATCACCAAAGGCATGGCCGGCGAAGAACTGGCTGACCTCGCCGCGCTCAAAGAAGCCGGCGCCGCCTGCTTCACCGACGACGGCAAGCCGCTCATGAATACAGAACTGGTTCTTGCAGCCATGCGGAAAGCGAAAGAACTCGGCATGGCCCTCTCCTTCCACGAAGAAGACCCCCGCATGATCACCCAGCAGGGCATCAACGAAGGCGTGGCCGCGATGATGCTGGGACTTGGCAGCGCGCCGGCAAGATCGGAAGCCATCATGGTGCAGCGCGACGCCCGGTTTGCGCAGGCAGCAGGTGCCCGCATTGACATCCAGCACGTGAGCAGCGGGCTCTCCGTCAACATCATCCGCAACGCCAAAGCAGAAGGCGTGGACATCTGGGCGGAGGCCACCCCGCACCACTTCTCCCTCACCGAGGAAGCGATCGCGAAGTTCGGTCCGAACGCGCGGATGAATCCGCCGCTGCGCTCGGAGATTGACCGGCAGGCCATCATTCAGGGGCTCAAGGACGGCACCATCGCCATGATCGCGACCGACCACGCGCCGCATACCAAAGAAGAAAAAGAAAGACCGTTCCAGGACGCGCCGTCCGGGATCATCGGTCTTGAAACCGCACTGGCACTCGGCATCACCAACCTGGTCGAGCCGGAGCACCTCACCATGCCGGAACTGCTCGCCAAGATGACCTGCAACCCCGCCGCATGCTTCCGCCTGGATGCAGGCTGCGAGGAAGCACCGGAAAAGGCGGCCGGCCACCTCATCGAGGGCGGCCCCGCCGACATCGTCCTCTTCGACCCGGAAGAGAAGTGGACCGTCGGCGAGACGTTCGTCTCGAAGGCCTGCAACTCCCCGTTTGTCGGAGCGGAACTCACCGGCAAAGTGAAGTACACCATCTGCAGCGGCAAAGTCGTCTATCAGGACGCCTGATCTGCCGGAGTGCATCGCATGCACCGGCGATCCGCCTCAAAGATTGCAATGAAAAACAGCACCTCCGCGAGGTGCTGTTTTATTCTGTCTCATATGCCGCCGCGGGCAACCGCTAGATGCCGATGATCGCCAGTGCGATGAGTCCGAGCCAGGCGAACAGATCGATCGCCGTGAGGATCACGCAGCAGACGAACACACCGCCGCCGGTAGACTTTTCACCGCCTGCCAGCGCCGGGCAGCGCCGGATAAGATACTCCTCGAGCTGTGTCGGTGTGCCGCCCTTCAGATACCGCAGCTCCACAGGCTTGATCTGGCCGTCCTTCAGAAAAATCATCAGGTAGTCTTTCGTCATGGTCAGGTTGTCCACCTGCTCGAAAGAATACTTGTTGGTGCGGCCGGTTTCCTTCTCGACCTCTGTGATGCCGGTCCGGTCGATCATCATGGACCGCTGCAGATAGTCCAGTCCGCTCGGGGACACGATCCGGCCGTACAGTTTGGAGCCCAGCGATCTCGTCCTGAAAAACCAGGCCCACGCGATGACGACCGCGAACAGCCCGTGCCATCTTCCCTCGCTCGGGCCGAATACCTTGTACAGCATGTACAAGGTCGCCAGCAACAGCAGGATCAGAAAGAGGATGTTGGTCTGTGTCTGATTGTGCATCGACATCTGCTTGCAGCAGGTGTAGTCGATCTCGGTCTCCGAGGAGAAGTACCGGCTTTCGCTTTTTTTCTGTGCCATGGCGGCCCTTTCCGTCCTTATTCCGACAGCATTTCCTCCGCCAGTTCGACCGCGAGATCGATGCAAGCGGGGCATGGCATCAGCACCTTGCCGGTGTCAATGCCCTTGAGTTCCTTGCAGATCGTGGAGCCAGCTTCTTCGCGGAATCGCGCATGCATGGCTTTGGCGATCTTATAGGTCGACCCTTTGGTCTTTGGCGATTCTACACTGCCGTCGCTGTTTTTGATGCCTGCCAGCATCAGCGCACCGGACAGTGCGCCGCAGGTCCCCTGCATGCCGCCCATGCCGGCGCCGAAGGCTTCGCCCATCTTCTGGACCATCTCCTTATCGAGCCCCAGATCGTCGGCAAACGCCAGGACGACGGACTGGCAGCAGTTGCAGCCGCGGCTGTGATACATCGCAGCCAATTCTTTCTTGGTCATTTTTATACTCCTAGTATAAGTTATTCTCGTGCATTATTCAAACGGGAATGTGTAGTCCAGCCCGAAACGGTCGCGAATCGTCTTCAGATCGTTCTGCACGCTCTCATTCACAGGCACACCCTTGTCTTTGCGCTCGCACCACGCATCCCATTCTTTCTCGCCGGCGGTGTAGATGCGGTCTTCCCCGGGCGCCTTCTCGGACGCGCGCAGGCCGCGGAGGATATCGCCGGTGGTCTTTTTAAATGTGTCGAGCCCCATGAAGAATTCGGGGTTGATGACGAAGAAGAAATGGCCGAGGCGGTACATCCGGTTGTTGCCCTCTTCATCCTTGCCGGAGAGCGCTTTCATGAACGGGCCGCCAGCCAGTGCCGCGGAGAGGATCTCCACGATCGTGGTGAAGCCGTAGCCTTTGTATCCGCCGGTCGCTTCGCCGAGGCCGCCGATCGACAGCAGCGCACAGTCGCCCTTGCGCATGTCTTTCAGGATCTTGCCGGAGTCCGTCATCGTGCCGCCGTCTTTCGTGACGACCAGCCCTGCCGGCGTTTCCTTGCCCATGCGTTCATAGTACTCGATCTTGCCGTTCTGTACGATGGACGTCGCGCAGTCGAAGTTGTACGGGAAGTCTTCGTCGGTCGGCATCGTGAACGTCATCGGGTTGGTGCCCATCATCGGCTCCACGCCGAACGTCGGCGCCACAGAAGGTCTTGCATTGGTGCCGGTGATGCCGATCATGCCGGCCTTCTCTGCCATCGTCGTCCAGTATCCGGCGATGCCGTAGTGGGTGGAATTCGTAATCGCACCGCCCGCCATGCCGTAGGTCTTCGCCTTCTCGATGAGCATTTCCATCATCTTGTAGCTCGCGACCATGCCCATGCCGTTGTTGGCATCCATGACGACCGTTGTCGGCGTTTCCTTGAGGATGTCGATCTTCGTCTCCGGCAGCAGGGTGCCGTTATCAATCCGGTCCAGATAGATCGGCTTAAAGCGGTTGCATCCGTGGCTCTCGATCCCGCGGCGGTCGCTTTCCATCAGGACATCCGCGCAGATCTTCGCATCTTCTTCCGGGACGCCGTACGCCTTGAAGGCATCCACCATAAAATTCCCGATCATCTCCCAGGGGATATACGGTCTTCCCATGTTGTCGGTCAGGACTTCTTTCGTCATTTTGTTCCTCCTTCCGGTATCACTGCGGCAGCCGCACGGGCCGCCGGAACCATTCTACTTCAGATAAAACGCATCGTCCGGGATCCACGACCCGGCGCCGATCAGGCTGTACACCTGTTCATAGTAGGTGCGCATAATGGCTGCCCCGCGGTTGCTCGTCCCATAGAAGACGATCCGCATCAGATCGCCGGATTGTTCCCCGACGGCTGCCATCGCCGCTTCAAAGTCGCGCGACAGGATCCCCGCCGCATCGCGTTCCTGCTGCGCTGCCTGATTGAGAAGCTCGTTCGAAACGACCAGCACAGCGGAGGGCAAAGGTTCCCCCGTCATCGCCTGCCAGTACGCATCCACATCGAGCAGTTCGTCTTTATTCACAAACGCTTCCTGCCCGCCGTAAACGGTGCAGATATTGGTCAGCGCATAATGATTGTACTCCGTCAGATAGTCCTGCGGGGTCTCCTCTTCATACCGTTTGATCACCGTCGGCGCGGCGCTCATACCGTCCATCAGTCCGACTGCTTTCGCCAGATCGATCAGGGTGTCGGTGTCGTGCCAGACGTTGACTTTGCAGCTGCGCAGCTGAGACGGCAGAATGCTGTCGGCGCTGATCTCCCCCGCTTCGACCGGGTCATGCGGTACAGTCACACTGGATGCCGCCGTTGTGCTGCTGGAAGAGGCGCTGTCCCCCTCGGCAGTCTCTGTGCTGCTCTCCGTGGTCTTTCCCGGTGTGGGCCGGTACGGATCCTGGATCTTCAGGTGGCTCATGATACCGACAAGCCGGTAGCCGCCCAGATAGACCGGACTGACCATCGTGATCCCGCCCTCTTTCTTGTATTGTGTCGCAGCGCCGCCGGGCGTCAGCACAGCCATGTCCACACGGCCTTCCGTGAGCGCTTCCCGCAGCGCTTTCTCACCGTCATAGGTCTCGACCGAATACGTATCCGGCAGCGCTTCGAGCAGTGCCGTTACATCCGGGGTATCATCACTGACACCGATCATGACAGTCCCGGAGAAAGTATCTGCCGTCTCCTGATGCACCGTCAGTTCTGCCGTCTGCTTCTCTTCCTGCTGATGGCCGCAGCCTGCGAGTGCCGCAGCGGCAAGCAGGACAGACAAAAAGACGGCAAGAAAACGTATCCCGCGTTTTCCTGCCGGTGTTCTCTTTTTCTGGTTCAAGTTGTGTGTGCTTGCTACCATACGCTTTCCTTTGGCATTGCTATTTATTATCCCAGGAACCGCCCTTGGCGACCTTCATTCTTGAAATCGCCCGCAGGATGGCCACCTGTGCGCGTGCAACTTCGTTTTCTTCGTGTTCCCCGTTGCTGTCGTCTTTGAGCCATGCCTCCGCGTCTTCCTTCCGCGCTTTGGCGCGCTCCAGGTCGATCTCTTCGCGCCACTCGGCAGCGTCGGTGAAGATCACGATCCCGCCTTTGACGTCGATGAACCCGCCGGCGATGAATGCCGCCTTGAACTCTTTCTTCCCGGGTTCCCTGATCCAGAGTTCGCCCACATCAAGAAGCGCGCAGACCCAGGCGTGATCGGCCATGAACCCTTCTTCCCCTTCGGGGGTCGGAACGATGACCAGTTCCGCCTGGCCGCGATAGAATGTCTTGGATGGGGTGATGATCTCCAGATGGAATGCTTTTGCCATGTGGTGCCTCTTAACTGTCAGTCCGAACGACTGTTACTTTTTCTTCTGCGCTTC
The DNA here is from genome assembly GCA_902790905.1 of uncultured Eubacteriales bacterium. Lineage (GTDB taxonomy): Bacteria > Bacillota > Clostridia > Peptostreptococcales > Anaerovoracaceae > RUG13615. The sequence goes on along the minus strand of CADATO010000011.1, from coordinate 52,040 downwards.
CCAGCGCTCGACGACTTCGTCGATGCCGCCTGCCATCAGGAACAGATTCTCCGGGATGTCGTCGTGCTTGCCTTCCAGGATCTCCTTGAAGCTGCGGACCGTCTCGGACAGCGGCAGGTAGACGCCGGGTGTGCCGGTGAACTGCTCTGCAACGCCGAACGGCTGGCTCATGAAACGCTGGATCTTTCTGGCGCGGTTGACGACCAGTTTGTCCGCGTCGGACAGTTCGTCCATACCGAGAATCGCGATGATATCCTGCAGATCTTTGTACTTCTGGAGGATCTCCTGTACGCCTCTGGCGACGTTGTAGTGCTCCTCACCGAGGATCAGCGGGTCCATGATACGCGACGTCGACTCAAGCGGATCGACAGCCGGATAGATACCGAGCTCTGCGATGCTTCTCGAAAGAACGGTCGTCGCATCGAGGTGCGCGAATGTCGTCGCCGGCGCCGGGTCCGTCAGGTCGTCGGCAGGGACGTAAATCGCCTGGACCGATGTGATGGAGCCCTTCTTGGTGGATGTGATACGCTCCTGCAGAGCGCCCATCTCCGTCGCCAGTGTCGGCTGATAGCCTACAGCGGACGGCACACGGCCGAGCAGTGCGGATACTTCGGAGCCCGCCTGTGTGAAACGGAAAATGTTATCGATGAACAGCAGGATGTCCTGCCCTTCCTGATCACGGAAGTACTCCGCCATCGTCAGACCTGTCAGCGCAACGCGCATTCTGGCCCCCGGCGGTTCGTTCATCTGACCGAAGACCATGGCGGTATTGTTGATGACGCCGCTGTCTGTCATTTCATAATAGAGGTCGTTGCCTTCACGCGTACGTTCGCCGACTCCCGCAAAGACGGACAGGCCGCCGTGCTCGGTCGCGATGTTGCGGATCAGCTCCTGGATCAGAACGGTCTTGCCGACGCCAGCGCCGCCGAACAGACCGACCTTGCCGCCTCTTGTGTACGGTGCGATCAGGTCGATGACCTTGATGCCCGTCTCAAAGATCTGTGCGGTGGTATCCTGCTCTTCGAACGCCGGTGCTTCTCTGTGGATGGAAGCCCGCCGTTCTGTCTCGACCGGTCCCTTCTCGTCGATGGTCTCCCCCAGAACATTGAACAGTCTGCCGAGGACCTCACGGCCGACCGGCACCTGGATGGGGTTGCCCGTGTCATAGGCATCCATGCCGCGCTTGAGGCCGTCTGTGGAGGACAGTGCAATGCAGCGGACGATATCGTCGCCGTTATGCTGTGCCACTTCCGCCACGACCGTCCGGTCTTCTGTCTCAATGCGGATCGCGTTGAGCAGTGCCGGCAGCTCCGCCGGATCGAATTTGATATCGATGACTGGTCCGATGATCTGATGGATCGTTCCTTTGTTCATGTCATACTCCTTGCAGGGCCGTTGCCCTTTATTAACTGACTAATGCTGCGCCTCCGAGCCCGATACGACTTCGATGATCTCGTCGGTGATTGCAGACTGCCGCGCTCTGTTGAAGGAAAGCGTCAGGTCGCGCAGCATGTCCCTGGCGTTGTCTGTAGCTGCTTCCATAGCGGTGCGCCGCGCCGCGTGTTCGCCCGTTGCCGAGCTGACGATCGCCCCGTAAAGCGTGGTCTCGACCCACTTTCCCACCAGCGCGTTGAACACTTCCTCCAGGGAGGGTTCATAGTCGATCTGGTGATACTCATGCATGAATTCATCTTCCAGCGTGACCTCCAGAGGCAGCAGGGTCTTCTTCACGACCTCCTGCTCCAGAGAGCTGACATAGGCGTTATAGATCAGGACAACCTTATCATAATCGCCCCTTGCGTAGCCTTCGACGATCGGCCGGCTGGCCTCTCTTGTCTCGATGAACGAGATCGTCTCAGGCGGCGCGTTGTACTGTGCGAGCACTTCGATTCCCTGCCGCATGAAATGATCCCGGCCTTTCGTGCCGATGGTGATCATGACAGGCTCCGCTTCTTCTTCGGCCAGCGATTCCTCGACCGCACGGATAACATTGCTGTTGAAACCGCCGCACAGCCCCTTATTGCTGGTGATGACGATGTAGCAGACCTTATTGATCTCCCGTTCCCCTTCCAGGAAGTCCTTGGGGATGTCCTCCTGGGCGTCGTGGAAAATCTCCGCGATCATGTGCTCAATAAGATGGAAATTCGCATTCGTCTTTTCGTACTGTGCCTTCGCCTTGTTGAGTTTTGCAGACGACAACAGACGCATGGCGTTCGTGATGCGTTCCATGCTTGTGACACTCTTGATCCTCCGTTTTACGGTTTGGGTATCTGCCTGTGACATCTTGCGTTCTTCTTCCTCTTACTTGCTTTCTTCCTGCTGTGCTTCCGGTTCGTGTTCCGGGATCTGCGGGTTCATGACCTGCTGGCTGTCCAGGATGTACTCCTCTTTGGACTGCGCCTTGAATTTCGCGATCGCTTCTTTCAGATCAGCCTCATTGTCTTCGGTCAGTGACCCCTTGGCCACGATATCCTTGCCGACCTGTGCGTAGTTCTCATCCATGTACTTGAGGAAATCACGCTCAAAGTCGTGGATGTTTTCGATCTCGATATCTTTCAGATACCCGTTGATCGCGGCATAGATGATCATGACCTGATGCTCTACAGGCATCGGCGAATACTGCCGCTGCTTGATGATCTCCATCAGGATAGCGCCGTGGTCCAGTCTGGCCTTTGTCTCGGCGTCGACGTCGGAGCCGAACTGCGAGAAGCTCGCCAGTTCTCTGTACTGCGCCAGTTCCAGTTTGATCTTGCTGGCGACCTGCTTCATGGCCTTGATCTGCGCGTTGCCGCCGACGCGGCTGACGCTGATGCCGGCGTTGATCGCCGGGCGCTGTCCCTGGAAGAACAGCTCGGACTCCAGGTAGATCTGGCCGTCGGTGATCGAGATGACGTTGGTCGGGATGTACGCTGAAACGTCGCCCGCCTGCGTCTCGATGATCGGCAGCGCCGTCAGGCTGCCGCCGCCCAGTTCGTCGGAGAGTTTCGCCGCGCGTTCGAGCAGTCTGCTGTGCAGATAGAAGACGTCGCCCGGATACGCTTCACGCCCCGGCGGTCTTCTCAGCAGCAGCGACATGGTACGGTAGGCGACCGCGTGCTTGGACAGATCGTCGTAGACGATCAGCACGTGTCTGCCCTGGTACATGAAGTGCTCGCCCATCGCGCAGCCTGCGTACGGCGCGATATATTGGATAGGCGCTACGTCGGAAGCCGTCGCCGAAACGACGATGGTCTTCTCCATGACGCCTTTGTCTTCGAGTGTCTTGACCAGCTGTGCCACAGTGGACTTCTTCTGCCCGATGGCAACATAGATACAGATGACATCCGTATCTTTCTGGTTGAGGATGGTGTCGATTGCGATCGCGGTCTTACCGGTCTGACGGTCGCCGATGATCAGCTCGCGCTGCCCGCGGCCGATCGGGATCATGCTGTCGACAGCCTTAAGACCTGTCTGCAGCGGCTCCTTGACGGACTGTCTCTGCAGAACGCCCGGCGCCGGATATTCGACCGGTCTGGTCTCTTTCGTCTCGATCGGGCCCTTGCCGTCGATCGGCTGTCCGAGTGCATTGACAACGCGTCCGATGAGCGCATCGCCGACAGGCACTTCAACAACGGAGCCGGTCGGCTTGACGACGTCTCCCTCTTTGATACCTTTGTCGGATCCCAGGATAACGCAGCCCACGTTGTCCTCTTCCAGGTTCATGGCCATGCCGTAGACCCCGTTCGGGAACTCCAGCAGTTCACTGGCCATGCAGTTGTCCAGTCCATAGACGCGGGCGATGCCGTCACCGACCTGGATGACGGTCCCGAAATCCGATATTTCCATCCGGTTTTCGTACTGCTTGATCTGCTGACGGATCACAGCACTGATTTCTTCCGGCCTGATGTTCATTGATTTCCTCCTACTGCATACGGCTGCGCATGTCTTCGAGTTTTCTCTTCAAAGAGGCGTCGAAGATCTTGCCGGCCACCTGGACACGGACGCCGCCGATCAGGCTTCTGTCAACGTGGTTTTCCAGCTGGACGTTCTCGCCGATGAGTTTTCCTGTTTGTTCTTCCAGTCTTCTGATCTGATCGTCCGAAAGCGGTGCTGCCGAGAACACCTCCCCCGATGCGATGCCGTTTGCCTGATCCAGCAGCGTATCGTACGCCCGGACCATTCTCTCGAAATGCCGCACCCTGCCTTTATCGACAAGGATGCACATGAAGTTGAGCAGTTCGCTGCTGATCTTTCCTGCGAGGACGTTTGTCAAAACTTCCTTCTTCTCGTCGGCCGGGATGCCCGGGGTACAGAAAAAGCGGTGGAAGTCTGGCTCTTCCTGAAATACATCAAGAATGCCGTGCGCTTCCTCACTGATCTGTTCCTGTATACCTGCGTCCCCCGCCGCTTCAAAGAGGGCGGTCGCGTATGTCATGTCAACGCTCAGTTGTTCCATTTGCCCTCACTCTGTTCCTTCAGGATCTGCTCGACGATCTCGTCCTGACGGCCGTCAGCCGCCACTTCCTGCTCCAGGATCCTGGACGCGGCAAGCAAAGCCAGATCTCTGATCTCGCCTTTCATATCTTCTCTTGCCCGTTCCTTGTCCCGTTCGATCTCTTCTCTGGCATCCGTGATCATCTTGCTGGCGCGGTCTCCTGCGTCGTCGAGGATGGCGCGCGCCTCCGCATCCGCCTTACTTTTGGCTTCGCGGATGATCTCCCGGCCTTCGCTTTCCACGTTGGCGATCCGGCGGGTATAAGCGTCCATCTTCTCATCCGCCCTGCGGTTTGCGGCCTCGGCGCTGTCCAGAGCATCCTGGATCTTCTGCCTGCGCTCGTCGAGAATCGCAAGAAACGGCTTGTAGAGGAACTTGGCCAGAACACCGACAAGAATCGCGAAGTTGATCAGATAAAAGATGAATTCTTTGAGGCTGATCCCCAATGCTTCAACCATAGTGTCTTCCTTCTTCCGTGATACGGTAACGACCTTTCAAAGATCAGATCTTCGCGGCCAGAAGGAACGCGATGACCAGCGCATAGATGCTCAGCGATTCGATGAATGCGAGCGCCAGGATCATGTTGGTACGGAGCATGCCAGCCGCTTCAGGCTGTCTTGCCATACCTTCCAGTGCTTTGCTGGCGACGTTGCCCTGTCCGAGAGCCGAGCCGAATGCTGCGATGCCGATAGCCAGCGCCGCTGCCACTGCGATGAGTCCAGTCATGAGTGATACTCCTTTCTTGTTGCAATATCTTTCAAAATAATATGTTCAACAGCTGCTGCACGGCAGTGTCTTCTGCCGTCCGGCTGTGATCATCGTTATTCGTGTGCCTCCAGTTCTTCCGTTTCGCAGGCTTCCGACAGATAGATCGCTGTCAGCAGGGAAAAGACAAGCGCCTGAATGAGGCCCATCAGGATGCTCAGCGCCTGCATGATGACCGGTACGCCGATCGGGATGAGCTGGAAGAATACATGAGTCGCCGTCTCTTCGCCGAGCACATTGCCGTAAAGTCGGAGCGACAGGGACAGCGGCCGTACCAGCATCTCGATCGCCATCAGCGGTGCGATGAACGCGACCGGCTTGAACAGATGCAGGTAATACTTCGGGCCGCGTGCCGCCTTGATACCGGCCACCTGAGTCATAATAAAGACCGTGATCGCCATCGCCGCCGTGCAGTTGATGCTGTTGGTCGGCGCCGACAGGCCGTTGATCTCACCCGCTCCGGGCAGAAGGCCGGAGTAGTTGCAGCACAAAATGTAAATAAACAGTGTACCCACCAGCGGCAGATACTGCCGGGCGAGTTTTCTGCCCATGATATCCGAGAAGAAGTTGAGCAGCCCCTCGACCGCCATCTCGACTGCGTTCTGCAGCCCCGAAGGGACGATACGCAAATGCCGCCCCGCCACGATGGCGAGGATCGACAGCACGATCGTGATGATGGAACTGGTGATCATACCATCGGTCATCCCGATGTTATGCAATGCACTGATCATAATACGGTAACTTCCTGCAATAACTTATTCTTCTGCTGTCTCCTTCGGCTTGTACCGGGAGATCATATACGGCTGGATCACCGACACCGCAACAGCTGCTGCGATCAGCGCCGCCGCCCAGTGGAACGGCAGCACCCCGCGCAGGAAGAAGATCAGTGCCAGTGCCAGTACATTGACGGCAAAACTGATGGCCGAAGCCGCCATCACGCCGCCCAGATGCTCAGGCGTATCGCTCTCGAGGCTTCTTTTCCAGAGAAATCTTCCTTTTAAAAAAGCCACGATGCCGCCATAGATGAGGCCCGCGATCGCGCCGATGAGATACTCCACTCTTTTGTCTCCTGGTGCAACGGTTGTCGGTTCTCGTCAGAGGTATAAAAAAAGCCCCCGACAATACTTATTATAAACCGCCCGTCCGAAAAGTAAAGATGCACGGCCTTATCCGTGCATCGATTGTTCTCCATTTTTTGCACAAACTGCACCGCCCCGCCGGCGGCATCCGCTTACAGGCCCGCGATGACGTTCTTCACCCACTTTTCCTGCCGGTAGCGCACCCAGATGACCACCAGTTTGACGAGCGCCTCGAGCTGGATCGCAGCGGCACACATATCGATCGGCCAGTGGAATACCAGCGCCGAAAGGAAGGCCGCCGGGATCCCGAGGATCCACACACTGCCCGCATCGGCGATCATGGCAAACCGCGTATCACCGCCCGAGCGCAGAACGCCTGTGACGATGATCATATTGAGAAGGGTCACCGGCATCATGACACCGAAAATCGTCAGGATATGCCGGGTATACATCGCGCCTTCCTCTGTGAAGTCGAAGAAGCCGACGATCGGCCGCCCGAGCAGGATGAGCAGCAACCCGACCACGATCCCGACAAACAGGCCCGCACGGATGAATTTCTTTGCGTAGATGCGCGCTTCCTCCATATTGTTCTCGCCCAGTTTCTGCCCGAGCAGGATGAGCGAGGCGTCGCCGACCCCCATCGCCGCCGTCTGGAACAGATCGTTGATCGCCAAAGATGCCTGTATGGAAGCATACGCCGTGACGCTGATCCTGGCGAACGCCGCCGCATACAGGGTGACGCCGAGCCCCCAGAGCGATTCATTGAGTGTGACAGGAAACGCATTGCGCAGGATACGCGCGATGAACTCCCTGGGCCACCCGACAAAGTCGCGGAGTTTCCCGGAGACCGGCACCTTGCCGCCGAAGATCAGGTAGGCGATGATGCAGGCCTCGAACGCCCTTGCGATGCAGGTGGCCAGCGCCGCCCCTTCCACGCCCATGCGCGGCGCCCCGAACTTGCCGAAGATCAACACGTAGTTCAGGATGGTGTTTGTGGCAAAGGAAATGATCCCTGTCACCAGCGGGATGTGCGGTTTCTGAATGGACCGGAGTGCCGTGTTGCTGGGGATCGCCAGCACCAGAAAGAGCGTGGAGAACGCAGCGATGCGCATATACTTTGCGCCGAGGTCGATCATGACCGGGATATCCGTAAAAAGACGCAGCACCGTCCGCGGGAATCCGAACGTCACGAGGAAGAACAGCCCCGCGATGATGCCGCAGACAAGGACCATAAACCCAAGCGTCTTCCGGATGTTCTTCATATCCCCCGCGCCGAAGAACTGCGCCAGGAAGGTGGAACAGCCCGCGCAGAATCCCCAGATCAGCAGGAAGAACACAAAGAAGACGTTGCCCGCAACACCGACCGCCGACAGCTCGCTCTCGCCGAGACTGCCGACCATCAGGTTGTCGACCAGCGTCAATGAAGACGTGATAAGACCCTGCACCGAGATGGGCAGGGCCACTTTAATCATATTCTTGTATAAAGTTTTGGAATCTACAGCCGCAAGACGTGGTTCCATCCTATGCCTTTCTCACTGATGTACGCCGTACTCCTCGACTTCGTTGAACATCACGATCTTGAGGCCGGCTTCATCGAGCATCCTGACGGACATTTCGTCGGGGTAGCCTTCCTTGACGACGATCCGCTTGATGCCCGCATTGATGATCATCTTCGCGCAGATGATGCAGGGCTGATGGGTGATGTAGATGCTGGCGCCTTCAATGCTCTGGGCGAGTGTTGCCGCCTGGATGATCGCGTTCTGCTCGGCATGCAGTGCGCGGCAGAGTTCGTGGCGTTCGCCCGACGGGATGCCCATCTTTTCGCGCAGGCAGCCGCCGATCTCCGCACAGTGCGCGACGCCTTTCGGGGCGCCGTTATACCCGGTCGCCACCACGTGCTTGTCCTGTACGATGACAGCGCCGACATGCCGGCGCAGACAGGTGGAACGCTGGGCGGTGAGTTCCGCCATCTGCATAAAATACTCATCCCATGTGGGACGCTTGACCAGGGGTTCACTCTTCGCCATGTCCGAAATCCTCCTCAAAATACACGCGCATGAGATACAGGCCCTGCGGCGGTGCGGTATGACCGGCCTTTTCCCGGTCCGCACTTTCTATGACTGCCGGAACGTCCGCCGCGCCGATCCGGCCGCTGCCCACATCCACAAGCGTTCCCGCCATGATGCGGACCATATTATACAGAAAACCGTCTCCGGTCACATCGATGTCCAGAACGTGTGCGCTTTCCTCTTCAGGGAAGAATCCTTCTTCCAGGCATCGTTCTGTCAGCTCGACCCGATACACGGTCCGGACGGTCGTTTCTCTTTCTTCGCCGCCGGCCGCCTGAAAACAGGCAAAGTCGTGCGTGCCTTCCATCGCTGCCGCCGCCTTGCGCATCGCTGCGAGGTCAAGCGGCCGGTTCACCTGATAGACGTAGTTGCGCAGATACAGCAGCTGTCTTTGCGCCTGCGGCGCGCCGTCCGCGTCCTCGTGCGGGCCGCACAGCAGCAGTCTGTAGCGGTAGGTCTTCCCTTTTGCGTCAAACCGCGCATGAAAGCCTTCCGGCTTTTCCTCCGCGCTGACGATGCGGATCCCGCCCGGCAGGCTGTTGTTGAGCGCATAGGCGATGCGGTCCGTCGGAATGCCGTCGCCGATCCGGAAGGTCGCACACTGGCCGTACGCATGCACACCGCGGTCGGTCCGCCCGGTCCCGTTGATGTGGATCTCCTTCCCCGTCACTCTGTGCAGGGCTTTTTCGATCTCCCCCTGCACAGTCGGAAGGTCAGGCTGGATCTGCCAGCCGTAGTAGTCCGTGCCGTCATATGCGATTGTCAGCAGAATGGTGCGCATGTCGACTGCCTTTATCTTGTGCCGGATCCCGGCGCCCCTGCCGCTGTGCGGTTATCCGCGCGGCAGCACGATGCTCTTAGCCTTATACTTCTCGTCGTCTGTCTTTTTGTACAGGACGAACTTGCGGCCGATGGCCTGCACGAACTCCGCACCAAGATCCGCCGCCAGCTTGTTGGCGGTCTCTTTGGGATCGAGGTCGCAGCCTTCCTGCAGCTTGACCTTGACAAGTTCGCGGGTGCGCAGCGCATTGCGCATCTCCGTGTAGATGTTGTCGGTGAGGCCCGCCTTGCCGATCATGACGATCGGGGACAGGTCCTGCGCCAGACCTTTCAGGTATTTTCTCTGTTTGGGTGTGATCATACTCGTCCGCCGCGGTGGGCGGCATCCTTTCTATTTAATCTTGAAGCTACTCTTCAGATCGACGATGCGGTTGAAGACCTTCTCGTCCTCCGTGCAGAGCTTGCTGTCCGCGATGTAGTAGCCGTGGCGGAAGAACTGGTATCTTTCACCGGGCTTCGCCTCTTTGACGAGCGGCTCCGCATAGGCGGTGCGGGTCACGACGCTGTCGGGACGCTGCACGCTCTCGCCGTTCTCATCGGTCATCATCAGGGACTTGTAGTCCCGGACCGTGACGGGCACCGCTGTCTTCGCGTCGACCCAGTGGATGGTCCCCTTGACCTTGCGGCCCTCAAAGCCGCTGCCCGATCTCGTCTCCGGATCGTAGGTGCAGTGCAGCTCTTTGATGCTGCCGTCCTCGTTCTTGATGACCTCGTTGCAGGTGATGAAGTACGCCCCCTTGAAGCGGACCTCATTGCCCGGGAACAGACGGAAGTACTTCTTGACCGGCACTTCCATGAAGTCCTCGCCGTCGACCAGCAGTTCGCGGGAGAACGGCACCATGCGGCTGCCCAGATCCTCGCGCTCTCTGTTGTTCTCCATCTCCATCTCCTCGGTCATATCTTCCGGGTAGTTGGTGATGACGACCTTGATCGGATCGAAGACGACATTGCGGCTTTCGACCTTGCTCTTGAGGTCCTCGCGGACGCAGTAGTCGAGCAGCGCGGCATCGACCGTGCTGTTGGCCTTGGCCACGCCGATGCGTTCGCAGAAGTCGCGGATCGACTCCGGTGTATAGCCGCGGCGGCGCAGGCCGGCGATGGTGGGCATGCGGGGGTCATCCCAGCCGTCCACGATGCCGTCGTCCACCATTTTCTTAAGGAATCGCTTACTCATGACCGTGTCGGTCACATTGAGCCTTGCGAATTCGATCTGTCTGGGCTGAGGATCCCACCAGCCGAGCTCGTTGAGGACCCAGTCGTACAGCGGACGATGATCCTCGAACTCCAGCGTGCAGATCGAGTGCGTGATGCCTTCGATCGCATCTTCGATCGGATGTGCAAAGTCGTACATCGGATAGATGCACCATTTATCCCCTGTGTTGTGGTGGGTGGCGTGCGCAATGCGGTAGATGACCGGGTCGCGCATGTTGATGTTGGGGCTGGCCATATCGATCTTGGCGCGCAGCACCTTTTCGCCGTCCTTGTATTTGCCTTCCTTCATCTCCTGGAAGAGCGTCAGGTTCTCCTCCACGGAGCGGTTTCTGTAAGGGCTCTCCTTGCCGGGCTCCGTCAGCGTGCCGCGGTATTCACGGATCTCGTCGGCCGTCAGATCGCAGACGAAGGCTTTGCCCTGTTCGATCAGGCTGATCGCCGCCTCGTACATCTTGTCAAAATAACCCGATGCCCAAAGCTGCTTGTCCCACTTGAATCCGAGCCAGCGGATATCTTCCTCAATGCTGTCGACATACTCCGTGTCTTCCTTGACCGGGTTGGTGTCGTCATACCGCAGGTTGCAGCGGCCGCCGTACTTCTGCGCCGTGCCGAAGTTCAGGCAGATCGACTTGGCGTGCCCGATGTGCAGGTAGCCGTTGGGTTCCGGCGGAAAACGCGTATAGACCTCGGTGTACCTGCCGGATGCCAGGTCTTCGTCGATAAAGTTGTGTATAAAGTTGGATTTGGTGGTTTCGTTATCAGCCATCTTGTTACTCCTTGACGTGTTGCGATTCCGGCATACTGCAAGTCTCTCAGCAAGCATTGATAAATGCACAGGAATCGCTATTTTGCTTTGGTATTATACCATACGCCGTGGTATTATTCTATATATAAGGAGGAGCGATTATGAATACAATTCCCAAGATCGACATCGTACCGTCTCCCACACCTCTCGAGTACCTCGCAGGCGTTTCGGAAGATCTGGGCGTTCATTTTTATATTAAGCGTGAAGATATGACCGGGCTCGGCGTAGGCGGCAACAAGCTGCGAAAGCTCCAGTACCTGCTGGCGGACGCCAAAGCGCAGGGCGCCACCATGCTCCTCACCGTCGGCGGCGCGCAGACCAACCACGGCCGGCTCACAGCCGCTGTAGCTGCAAAATACGGCATGAAATGCGCGATCGTCTCCGAAGATGTATATCCCGGCGAGATCAGCTCGAACATCCTGCTCGACCGGATCATGGGCGCGGATGTCGTGCTCAACCACAGCGCGGAAGATAAAAAGCCGCTGGAAGAAATGGTGCAACTCACCATCGAACGCTACGAAGCGGCAGGCGAAAAAGTGTACTATATTCCGATGGGCGGCAGCAACGCCATCGGCGCCATGGGCTACGTGGACGTTGCGAAAGAGACCACCGATCAGGCGCTGGCGATGGGGCTCGAAAGCGGCACCTTTGTCACCACCGTCGGCAGTCTCGGCACCTATACCGGCCTGTTCGCCGGGCTGCGGGAGATCGGTGCCCCGTTCGCACTCAAAGGGGTCACGATCGCACCGTTTGACCCGCCGGTCCGCGAAGCGGCCGCCGGCCTGTTCCGCAGCCTGAAAGACTTCGCGGGACTGTCGCAGGAAGATCCTTCGGAAGAGGATTTCGACATCGAAACAGACTATGATTTCGGCGCTTACAACAACCCGGTCGGCGACGTCCGCAAGGCGATCTACTACATGGGCCGCCGCGAAGGCATCATCCTCGATCCCTGCTACACCGGCAAGACGTTCCTGGCGATCTGCAAGATGGTGCACGACGAAGTGATCGCGCCCGGCAGCAACGTCATCTTCTTCCACACCGGCGGCGTGCCGGGCATCCACGGACCTGTCCACCGCAAGGAATTTGAAAGAGAACTCCGCAGCGGCATCACCCTGCTGTAGCGGTTTCAGTTTTGTTTCAGCAAAACCCTGTATAGTGCAGGCATGATAGGAATACAGCAGGCGCCGGACAGTCCCCCTTTTATGTCCGGCGCTTCGCACAAACAGGCAAGGAGACAACCATGCAGGTACTCATCGTAGAAGACGAAGTCCGCCTCGCAGCGGCACTCAAAGAGATCCTCGAAAAAGAGAAATACATGGTCGACGTCGTCCATGACGGCGACAGCGGCCTCGACTATATCCTGAGCGGCATCTACGACGTCATCGTTCTGGACGTCATGCTCCCCGGCAAGGATGGTTTTACCGTCGCCAAAGAGGCGCGTGCAGCGAAGGTGGAAACGCCGATCATCATGCTCACCGCCCGCAACGAGATCAACAACCGCGTCAGAGGACTCGACGCCGGTGCGGACGACTATATGACCAAACCGTTCGCCCCGTCCGAACTGCTGGCGCGCATCCGTGCGGTCACCCGCAGACAGGGCGAAGTCATCACTGACAAACTGACCTTCGGAGACCTGGAACTCGATCTGTCCACCTGCCAGCTGAGCAAGGGCGCCAAGTCGACCCACCTCAACTTCAAGGAGTTCGAGCTCCTCAAGCTGCTCATCGCCAACCAGGGCAGCCCGATGACCAAAGACACCCTGATCGCCAAGATCTGGGGCTATGACAGCGAAGCGTCGGACAACAATGTAGAAGCCTACATCTCTTTCCTGCGCAAGAAGATCGCCTTCCTGGGCTCGTCTGTAAAGATCAGCGCACTGCGGAAAGTCGGCTACATCATCGAAGAACAGTAACGTCTCTTGCGCCGGGAGGCACCCATGCTCAAAAAACTGCACCATAAGATCGTATTCATTAACATGCTGCTGGTAGGCATCGTCCTGCTGGCAGTTCTTGCTGTCTTTTGTTATAACGAAGCGCGGCTTTCCCGCCAGATGATCAGCGACGATCTGTCGCGGTCGATCGGATTTCTGCAGCAGACGCCCTTCCGGGATTTCCGCGAGATGTTTCCGCAGGATGACAACGGAGAGTACTATTTCCTCACCCCCTACGACGAGGATGACTTTGATCTGGACGCCAGGTCAGAAGATGACGATGACCGCACGGAAGACGCCACCGTCTGGCACGTACAACAGGATATGCAGCAGGAGAACGGACAAAAGCAGATACCTGGCGCACCTGACAGCAGCACACAGGCTGCCGGGCCGCAGCGCGACAGCAGCAGTCTGCCCAGCGGCACCGTCGCCGTAGCGGTCAGCAGCGATGGGGCCTATCTGGAAACATACTCTAACGGGTTCAGCCTGTCTGACGAAGAACTGGACGAGGCGGTCTCTCTGGCCACCGCAAGCGGCTCCGCTGAACTGAAAGAATCGCAGGAACTCGGCCTGTTCTACCAGACTGCAGAAAGAGACGGCACCCGCTACCTCGCATTCGCAGATGCCGCAAGTTATCATGAAGATCTGCAGAGCACCATTGTGAAAGCAGGGGTCATGTGGCTGATCATCATGGCACTGTTCTTCCTGATCAGCGTATTCATGGCCCGTGTGGCGGTCAAACCTGTAAAGGAATCCTGGGACCGCCAGCAGGAATTCGTCGCGGATGCGTCCCATGAACTCAAGACGCCGCTGACGGTGATCCTTGCGAACAACAACATCCTGCTCGACCCGGCGCGCGGTCTTGCAGAAGAGGACCGCAAATGGGTGGAGAGCACGCAGGACGAAGCGGCACATATGAAAACGCTGGTCGACCAGCTCCTCTTCCTGGCGCGCAGCGACAGCGGCGACCAGAAGATGCTGCTGTCCGACCTGGACCTCGGCGATATGGTCATGGACGATGTGCTGCAGTTCGAGCCGGTCGCCTTTGAGCGCGACATCCTGATCGAGCCCGACCTGGAGCCGGACATCCACATCGAAGGCGACAGCACGATGATCCGGCAGCTGATCCACATCCTGCTCGACAATGCCTGCAAATACGCCTCCGCAAACGGCACGATCGATGTGTCTCTCAAGCGGGAGCGGCAGGGATGCACGCTCGCCGTGCACAATCCGGGACCCGCTATCCCGGCCGACGATCTGCCGCATATCTTCGAGCGGTTTTACCGGGCGGACAAAGCCCGCACGCATAAAGAAAACACCAGCGGCTACGGACTTGGACTCGCCATCGCAAAGTCGATTGCCGAGGACCACAACGGCACGATCCAGTGCACCAGCACAGATGAAAACGGAACGACCTTCACGGTCAGGTTCCGGGAACGCCTCCGATAAGCGGAAGAGCGCACCGCGAACGGAGAGCGCCGCATAGCAATACCACGATAAAGATAAAGAAAGAGGGACCCCAAAGGGTTCCTCTTTCTCATGGAATGATGATCTATGCGAGTCTCTGTAAAGAGCCTGCTGCAGATCCAATCGGCGCTTTTGCGCCGTCTCTTTCCTTTGAAACTAGTCTCTCTCGACCAGCAGGGATGTGCCCTGGCCGCCGCCGATGCACAGCGTAGCCAGACCCTTCTTTGCGTCTCTCTTCATCATCTCGTAGATCAGGGTGACGAAGATACGGCAGCCGCTGGCACCGATCGGGTGGCCAAGCGCGATCGCGCCGCCGTTGACGTTGACTTTATCCATCGGGAAGTTGAGCTCTCTTGCAACTGCGACGGACTGTGCTGCGAACGCTTCGTTGGCCTCGATCAGATCGAGATCATCGATGGTCCAGCCAGCCTTCTCCAGCGCTTTTCTGGTTGCAGGAACGGGGCCGACACCCATGATCTTAGGATCAACACCGCCGGATGCATAGCCTGCGATCTTGCAGAGCGGCTTGATGCCGAGTTCGTCAGCCTTTTCCTTGCTCATGACGATGACGGCCGCGCCGCTGTCGTTGATGCCAGACGCGTTGGCTGCTGTAACTCTGCCGCCGTCCTTCTTGAATGCGGGCTTGAGCTTGGAGATACCTTCCGCGGTAACGCCTTCTCTCGGGAACTCGTCGGTATCGAAGATCTTCGGATCACCCTTTCTCTGGGGCACTTCGACCGGAACGATCTCATCCTTGAATCTGCCGGATGCGATCGCTGCGCACGCCTTCTGCTGGGAAGCCGCTGCAAAGTTGTCCATATCTTCTCTTGTGACACCGAATTCATCCGCAACGTTCTCTGCGGTGATGCCCATATGATAACCGTTGAAGACATCCATCAGGCCGTCGTTGACCATCATGTCGACGATCTTGTTGTCGAACATTCTGGCGCCCCATCTGCCGGAAGGAATCGCATACGCTGTTGCGGACATGTTCTCCGCACCGCCTGCCAGAACGACATCCACGTCGCCGGCCTTGATCATCTGGGCTGCCAGGCTGATCGCTCTCAGGCCGGAACCGCAGACCTTGTTGAGTGTGAAGCACGGAACTTCCTTCGGAACGCCGGCATCCAGGGAGATCTGGCGGGCAACGTTCTGCCCGAGGCCGCCCTGCAGGACGCAGCCCATGACGACTTCGTCGATCATGTCAGGCTGAATGCCCGCTCTTTCGATCGCTGCCTTTGCCGCGACCGCACCGAGCGTTCTTGCCGGTACATCCTTCAGGGAGCCGCCGAAGCTGCCGATGGGAGTTCTCGCTGCACTTACGATTACTACTTCTCTCATAGGTGATGTCCTCCTTTAGTTAATCATCATCCATAGTTATCTGATCGTCCTAAGGAATCGCTTCCCATGTATTCTGTATCCATTCGTTAGGGGGAATACCTGCGGATTACTTATGACGTATCCTACTTTGTTAATAATATCACAATATGGTAATTCCACAAGCCTTTTTAGCTATTTTACGGAGTATCATATAAAAGTTTCTATTTTCTGTCAATGAGCATATCCAGATGTTCATGCTGCCGGGGTCCATCTCACTCTCCGCGTCTGAACAGCCCGTACCGCTCGGACAGGTCCTGTCCGGCCGCTGCCAGCGCTGCATAGCGGGCCCTGTCCGTCAGATCGTGGTGCAGCGGTGTGATCGTCGCATAGCCTTTTTGGTGCGCGATGGTGTCGATGGACAGATCATCAGAATCGTACTGCACCGGTGTGCCGCGGTACATACACGAGAAGTTGTCCGGATCCCCGCCGTTCTCGACCATGAAGTCCTCGTAGTCGCGGCGCCCGAGGTGCGTGACAAGGATCCCCTTCACTTCCTCCTCCGGAATGTCCGGCACGTTCACGTTGAGCACCGTCAGATCGTCGTCGCTGCGCTGCGCCAGCATGCGGAAGGCAAGAAGCGCCAGTTTGCAGACGGCTTCAAAGTGCTCCGCCTGGTGGCTGCCAAGGGACACCGCCGCGGCGGACTTGCCGCAGATCATGCCCTCCAGCGCCGCGGAGACCGTCCCCGAGTACACCGTGTCGGTGCCGAGATTGCCGCCGTGGTTGATCCCGGAGAAGACGTAGTCGATGGTGACGCCCTTTTGCGATTCCAGGAAGCCAAGGCCCATCTTGACGCAGTCGGCCGGCTTGCCGGTCACCGCATACGCCAGTTTTGTGTGCGGGATCTGCCGTTCGATGAAGTCGATGTACCGCCCCGGCCCCATGGTCAGGCCGTGGCCCGTCGCGCTCTGCTCGGTCGCCGGCGCGCACACATATATGTCCGCCGCTTCGCTCAGCGTCCTGACCAGCATCCGGATGCCGCGTGCATCGATGCCGTCATCGTTGGTAACAAGTATCTTCTTTCTGTCGTTCATACCGTTCTTTCTTCCTGCTTTTGCGTTCCTGCCGGGCGGCTGTTATACGCCTGTTACGTCCCCGAGCACCTGCCCGATCGGCTCGTTGATCTCAAGGTCCACGCGGACCGGATTGATCGTCTTGCTCTTGTTGATCAGGACGACCTTATCCCCGCGGAAATAGTGGATGAAACTCGCCGCCGGATAGACCGCCAGACTCGTGCCGCCGATGATGAGCGTGTCCGCCCGCGAGATCGCATCGACTGCGCCTTCGATGACATCGCTGTCGAGCGGTTCTTCGTAGAGAACGACGTCCGGCTTGACGATCCCGCCGCAGCAGTCGCATTTCGGTACGCCGACCGTGCAGTGCGATTCGTCGAGCACATAGTCAAGATCGAATGCCTTCCCGCACTTCATGCAGAAATTGCGCATCACCGAGCCGTGGAGCTCGAACACGTTTTTACTGCCCGCCTTCTGGTGCAGCCCGTCGATGTTCTGCGTGACGACGCCGATGAGCTTGCCCTCCTCCTCGAGCTTTGCCAGCGCCAGATGAGCGCGGTTTGGCATGGCTTCGCGGTAGATCAGGTTGTTCTTATAGTAATCAAAAAAGATTTGCGTCTTCTGCATAAAGAAGGAGTGCGACAGCATCTCCTCGGGCGAGTGGCCGTAATCGCGCTGTGCGTTGTACAGCCCCGTCTCGGAACGGAAGTCCGGGATATTGCTCTCCGTGCTGACGCCGGCACCGCCGAAGAAGACGATCCGCTTGCTGTCTTCGATGATCTGTTTCAGTTGTTCGTTCATAGTGCACCTCCCTGCCCGGGCAGCTGTGATCCGCGCCCGGTTATTTCATTATACACGATATCCGGGTACGCAAAAACCTCCCGGCGCGATGCCGGGAGGCTGAATACCGGATTGGCAGTCCCGCTGCGGCGGTTTTTCATCCCGCTGCTGCAGTCTGCTATTTCAATGCAGTTGCCGTACGTCCGCCCTGTCCGCCCTGGTTGATGCGGAAAGCAAAGTCTTTCCCCGCAGGCGTTTTGCTGAGCGCCCCGGCCAGCGGCAGTGCGATCGCCATCCCGACGATGAACTGCAGTGTGTTCATCCCGGCACCGGCAAGCGGTGTGAGGAAGTTGCCGTAGAAGAGCGATTCCGCGAGGTAATACCCGGCCACCATGACCGCCCCCGCGATCACCATCCCGGCCGCCGCCAGGATCATGCTGTGCACCTTGCTCTTTTCCAGCGCCTTCTCGAGGAAGCTCGCCAGGATGAACGCCATGGCGCCTTTGACGAGGAACGAGACCGGCGCGTAGAACGCGTAGCCGCCCATGATATCCGCCAGCGCGGAGCCGACCGCTGCGGCGATGGTGCCGTACTTGCGGCCCAGGACGATCACTGCCATGAAGATCATGCAGTCGCCCAGATGGATGTACCCCTGGCTGGCAGGGATCGGGATTTTCGTCGCAAACGTCAGCACCAGGATGAGTGCCATCAAGAGTGCTGTCAGGACCATCGTCCGGATTTTTCTGGATTCTTTTTCATAGACCGACATGGCTTTCGCCTCCTTTTCTTTCTATATACATTCTATGCTTAAAGTGTTAATATCGAAATATACAAATCAGTTTACTTTTTAGTATACAGTTTCAAAACTGTATATATCACGGAATCGCTTATAACGCGGAGAAATGTTGCAATGAAGCAGATCTTGCCGCTTCTGGACCGTTCGTCCGGGAAGCCCTTATATGAACAGTTATACAAATATCTGAAGCGTGCAGTTCAGCGCGGCGAGCTGCAGGACGGCGAAAAACTGCCCTCGCTGCGCAGCCTGTCGGCCTCTCTTTCTGTGAGCATCACGACCGTCGAGCAGGCCTACGCACAGCTCATCGTCGAAGGCTACGCGGAAAGCCGCCCGCAGTCCGGCTACTATGTGACCCGCGGCGTCTTCCCTGCCGCCAGCGACGTGACAGCACCGGATGCCGACGGGCAGGCCGGGGACCCCGAGACAGGCAGCACCGGCGCCTCCGCCCGCACCGATCTGCAGCTGGGGCCTGCCGACCTCCCCGTGCCTGCGCCGCCTTACGCCTACGACCTGGCCTGCTTTGACTTTGCAAAGTGGAAGAAGTGCTACAACAGCGTTCTGAACGACTGGCCGCAGCAGCTGCTCTTTGAGAGCGATCCGCGCGGCGAGGAGTCCCTGCGCCATGAGATCTCCCGGTATGTGTTCGCCTCCCGCGGGGTGCGCTGCGATAAGGACCGCATCGTCATCGCAGCAGGCACCCAGCAGATCACCGCATTGATCTGCAGCCTGCTCCAGCGCCGCGGCATCTCCAATGTCTCGGTCGAGCAGCCCGGCTACCTGCCGGTCCGCAGCATCTTCCGCGACCGCGGATTCCGCATGACGCCGGTCGGCGTCACCAGCGACGGCATCCGCATCGAGAAACTGCCGGTCAATCTCCCGTCCGCCGTCTACGTCAACCCGTCCAACCAGTTCCCAACGGGCGCCATTATGCCTGCCTCCCGCCGCTACGCCCTGCTCGACTGGGCAGCCGCCAACGGCAGCTACATCATCGAAGACGACTACGACAGCGAACTGCGCTACTTCGGGCGCCCGGTGCCGGCGCTGCAGGGGCTGGATGAACACGACCGGGTCTTCTACCTCGGTTCCTTCTCCTCGACCCTTTTCCCATCGGCGAGGATCAGTTACATGGTCGTCCCGCAGCACCTGTCCGAGCCGCTCTCCGAGATCGTCCGCGAACACAGCCAGAGCTGCTCCAAAGCCGAACAGCTGGCGCTCGCCCTCTTCATGGAGCGCGGCTACTACCGGAAAGGCATCAACCGCCTGCGCCGCATGTACGCCGCCAAGCTGAACGCCGTCATCCGCGTGCTGGAGGGGCATCCGGGACTGGATGTGATCAACACCTGGTCCGGCATCAGCCTGCTGCTGCGCATCCAGCCGGAAGAATGCAGCAGCCCCCTGTTCGATACCGCCCGCAGCGGAGAGACCGGCGATCTTGCCGCCGCCCTGTGCGCCGCTGCCAGAGATGCCGGCGTCGAGCTCATCCCGGTCACAGACATCGAGTCCGCCCCGGACGGCATCCTGCTCAACCTCTACTACACCCGCGTGCCGCTGGCCGACATCGAAAAAACCATGCAGGCACTTCTCCGCGCCTGGCAGATTGCCTGACCCCGGCGCGATTCCTATGGTATACTGTAGCTATGAAACGAACAGCGCAGGAGATCCGTACACTCAAAAAAGAGCTGACGAAGACCCGGCAGCTCGAGCATAAGGTCCTGGCAAAAGAGAGCCGCGAGCCCCGCGGGCTTGGCCTTACCGGCAAGATCCGTGAAAAGATCCCGGAAAAAGCCATGGCCTCTCTTGAGGTGGCATTCGAAAAAGGATTTACGCTGATCTTCACCAAAGGCGACGGACTCATCGACAAAATGGGCATCGAAAAAGCGCGCCGTCAGTACGAGGTCTACGCGGCGTCGCTGGAGAAGATGATCTACGAGGAAACGCTCAAAGCCGTCGACAAAACCGCCGGCAGCCGCACCGCCGTCACGAAAGGCATCTCGACCGCGGAGGGCTCCGGGCTGGGCATCTTCGGCATCGGTCTGCCGGATATCCCGATCTTTCTCGCCATGCTGCTCAAGACATCCTACGAGATCGCAGCCGGCTACGGCATCGACTTCCGCGACGAACGCGAAAAGCGCTATACGCTGGCGCTGTTCAACACGATCTTTGCGGCTGGGCAGGACAAGATGGCGTTCTCGGATGAATGCGACGCGATCGGCGATGCGATCGACCACGGCGAATCCTTCGACACGCAGATCTATCAGGAGGACATCGAGCTTGTCTCCAACACGCTGGCGACCGACATGCTGGTGGCCAAATTCCTGCAGGGATTTACTTTTGCAGGCGTGATCGGCGGACCGATCAACCTGCACATGGTCCACAAGGTCAGCAAGATCGCTAAGATCAAGTACAAGAAGCGGTTCTTAAACCGCCTGCTGATCGCCTCTTACGACGAGCACATCATCTGACAGCATCATACCGGACCGGCGGCCATCGCAAACAGGAAGCCGGCTGCCAGGAACGGCCCGAGCGCGAACGTCTGCCGGGCTGTTTTTTTGCGCGCCGCAAGCAGCAGCGCCGCGTAGAGACCGGCCGGCACCAGCCCCGCTGCGGTCCCCATCAGGACAGACGCTGCCCCGAGGAACACGCCCGCCGCCGCGGTGAACTTGATGTCTCCGCCGCCGATGCTGCCGGGGAACGCGACCGCAATCAAGTACAGCGGCAGCGCGGCCGCCAGCAGCCCGCCCGCTGACGCCGACGCAAGCTGCCCCAACGCACCTGCGGCCCCCGCAGCAGTCCCTGCAGCAATACCACCAGCAGCCGCAAAAGCAGCCCCCTGCCGGATCAGACCCAGCGCTAAGATGGCAAGGTTCAGCCGGTCGGGGATCTTTCTGGTGCGGATGTCGCAGACCGACGCCTGCACGAGCAGGCAGACAAACAAAAAATGCAGCATGTTGCTCCTTTCAGAGTGACTTGCTGCATTTTGAGATTACCATATATTGGAATTCATTGCAAGTGCCCGGCACCTGCGATTCCTCTATGACAGATGCTTATTTGGTGATCCGGTCACATCCCATGTACTGACGGAGCGCTTCCGGGATGACGACAGAGCCGTCCGCCTGCTGGTAGTTCTCGAGGATCGCCGCCACTGTACGGCCGACCGCAAGACCGCTGCCGTTCAAGGTGTGGACGAATTCCGGCTTGCTCTTCGGGTCGCGGCGGAAGCGGATGTTCGCACGGCGCGCCTGGAAGTCTTCGAAGTTGCTGCAGGAGCTGATCTCGACATAACGGCCGTAGCTCGGCATCCAGACTTCGATGTCACAGGTCTTTGCAGAGGAGAAGCCCAGGTCGCCGGTGGACAGAACCACGACGCGGTACGGGATCTCCAGGATCTTCAGGACATCTTCCGCTGCTGCGATCAGGCTTTCGAGTTCATCATAGGAATCCTCCGGCTTGGAGAACTTGACCATCTCGACCTTCTGGAACTGGTGCTGGCGGATCAGGCCGCGGGTGTCACGGCCGGCGCTGCCCGCCTCTGCACGGAAGCAGGGTGTGTATGCCGTGTAGTAGATCGGCAGCTGGTCGCCGTCGACGATCTCATTCATCAGCAGGTTGGTCACCGGAACTTCCGCCGTCGGGATCAGGAAGAAGTCCTTCGCCGGGACATGGAACATGTCGTCTTCAAACTTCGGCAGCTGGCCGGTGCCGGTCATCGCTGAGCGGTTCGCCATGAAGGGCGGCAGGATCTCTTTGAAGCCGTGCTTTTCGGTGTGCAGGTCGAGCATGAAGTTGATGACCGAACGCTCGAGTCTTGCGCCGGCGCCCTTGTAGACCGTAAATCTGGTGCCTGCGATCTTGGCGGCACGTTCGAAGTCGAGGATATCGAGATCTTCACCGATGTCCCAGTGCGCCTTATAGTCAAAATCAAATACACGCGGGGTGCCCCACTTGCGGAGTTCCACGTTGTCGCTGTCGTCATTGCCGATCGGGACATCCTTGTTCGGGGTGTTCGGGATGCTCAGGATCGCGTCGCGGAGCTGCGATTCCACTTCCTGGACCTGCCCGTCGAGTTCCTTGATCTTTCCGGAGAGTTCCTTCATCTCCGCCATGATGCCGCTGGCATCCTTGCCCTCTTTCTTGAGCTTCGGGATCTCCTTGCTGACGACGCTCTGGCGGTGCTTCATCTCCTCAACCTCTTTGAGGATCTCTCTGCGTTTGACGTCGAGCGCTGCACATTCCTCAATGCCGAAGTCCCCCTTGCCTCTGGACTCGACAGATGCCTTTACGCCTGCAAGGTCTTCTCTGATCCGTTTGATATCTAACATGTTTGCCTCCTAGAACAAGTTTTTCTTATATGTAGAATACAGCGAAGCCAGCTCCGCCATTTTCTTCTGTAATTCGAGCTGCATATCGGACGCCTCGTCGTACCGGTCTTCGTCGAGCGCCAGACCGATGCGCTTGAGCAGGCAGGTATACTCCATCGTGTTCTTGCCAAGATCACGCCGGAGTGTATCGACGCGCTTCCAGTTGAGCACATCGACATCCGCCGCCGTTGCATCATCGTGCAGCTTGACGGTGTCGCGGATCACATCCATGCAGTTGGGCAGGATGCGGTTGTGCAGTTCATTTTTCCACTGCGACAGGGCCGCTTCGTAGTAGGACTCGATCGAACGCAGCGGCATGACATCATCTCTCTGGAGGACCTTGAGCTTCTCGTCGTCCGACATGAAGATCTTCAGGTTCTCCCAGACGGTTGCCGGCGCCCTGCCGAAGAACTTGTCGCGTTCTTCCTGCGTATAATCGTCAAAGACGTGTTTTTCCGTGCGGTAGACTCTGTTCTTCTCGAGGTAGAAGTCTTCTTCGCCGTACTCTTTGGAAAGCGACTTCTCGAGTTCGCTGCTTGTCTTGCCTGCCGCCAGGACTGCTTCGATGCCGTCGATCATGGCCAGATACGCACCGGCGATGACCAGATAGGTGTTGCTCTTCGGGTTCGGCGAACGCATCTCAAAGCGCGTCGCCATCGGGGAGTTCACATCGCGCACCAGACCGATCAGGATCGTCCGGTTACGGGAGGGACTCGCCACCTCATGTCCCAGCGAAGTGACTGTGCAGACAGGCGCTTCAAAGCCGGGCTTCAGGCGGTTGAATGCATCGTTCGTGCAGCTGACGAACGGATTGATGACTTCGTAGTTCTTGAGGAAGCCCATGATTGCGCCGTAGCCGAGCGGGCTCAGGAATTCCTGTGTCGGATCCTTGTGGCTGAACAGGTTGACCATACGGCCGTCCTTCAGCCTTGCCGCCACGCCGAGGTGCGTGTGCTCGCCGGAGCCGGCGACACCATCGATCGGCTTCGCCGCATAGGTGACTTCCAGGCCGTGCTGCCGGAAGATATCACGGACGATGTACTTGACCTGGTTTTCGTTATCCGCTGCCTGCAGCGCTTCTGTGAATTTCCAGTCGATCTCGAGCTGTTCCATGACGTGGTCAAAGGTGCCGGAATGGCCAAGGCTCGCCTTGACGCCGCCGACCTCCTTGTGGCCCATCTCGACCTCAAATCCGTACTCGTCCAGCAGCAAAAGTGCGTCTTCCAGCGCCGTCCGCACCGGGCCGACAGTGCGCTTCCAGTACTGCTCCTTAAGTACCTGCGATGTGGAGAGTTCTTCTCTTCTGTCCGCTTTTTCATCCGGGGTCTTGACCCAGAATTCGAGCTCTGTCGCGGACGTCAGAACGAGTTCTTCGATGTCGTCCGGGCTGTCAATCGCAAGTTCTTCGCATACGTGCGGATACTTGCGCAGCAGCTCCATCAGGTCCGCCTTGAACGCTTTGATGGCATCCCGCAGGATGACGCGGCTGCCGACTTCTTTGGTTTCATTGTGGACGAGGAAGGACGGGATCCGGAGCGTGCCGACGGGAAGGCCGGTCTCATAGTCTACATGACCATAGTTCTGATCGACGTACCAGTTGACGTTCATATCCGGAATGATATCGATCTTGGCATTGTTCAGGGTCGCGATCCCAGGGAGCACAACGCTGGAGCCGTCTGTCTGGACGCCGTGCTGCAGCATCTTCTCCATGTCTTCCAGGAAAGCCCTTGTCGGGATTTTTTCATCCGTGTCGTGACCGCCGATGTCGACGCCTACGAAGGAAACAAACCGGACTTCCGGGTGTTCCTCCAGCGCCAGTCTGATCTCCGGCAGGCTATGCTTGTCTGCCGGGATCGAGAACAACATCTTATCGAAATCATAATTTCTCATCATTTGCCGAGATACTCCTTGTCGGTTCTTTCTTTCCATACCGGTGCGCAGAGCACCGCTTCACGTTACTTTCTGTTAACGGTTTTCCAACTGTTCCAGGATATCGCCGAGCTCTTCAAGATGCTGGCCATAGCCCGCCCAGTCGCCGTTCTTCTGCGCCTCGAGCGCCGCATCGTACGCCGCCTGTGCCTGTTCAATCAGTTCAGCCTGCGTCGGTGCAGTTGCCTCGCCGCCGTTCTCCGTATCCTCGTCGAGCTTCTGGCGGTAGGTATCGCTGCTGCCCTCGCCGAAGAGCGAATCCAGCGCCTCCGACAGCGTCGCCTCATACGCGATCTTATCGCCGTATGCCACGATGACACGTTTGACTTCCGGAATACTGGAATTGGATGCTTCCAGATAGACCGGCTCTACGTAGAGCAGCGAGTCTTCGATCGGGATGACGAACAGATTGCCGCGGCTGTACTTCGATCCGGAGGAGTTCCACAGCGAGAATTCCTTCGAGATCTCCGTGCTCTGGTCGATCTGCGCTTCTATCTGCATCGGGCCGTAGACGATCTTGCTCTTCGGGAGCTGGAACAGCACCAGTTCGCCGTAGTGCTCCCCGTCGTTGCGTGCGAGCAGAAGACCGGTCATGTTCTTCTTGTCGCGCGGCGTGTACGGGATCGTGTTGACGAATTCTTCCGTCGTCTCGCCCGGCAGGTTCATGATGTAGTAGTTCGGCGTCATAGCCTGCTCTTCCATGCCGTAGATCTCATTGGAGACATCCCAGAGGTCCTCGTTCTGATAGAAGACCTTGACGTCGTTCATGTGGTATCTGCGGTAGACATTCGCCTGGATCGCGAACATGGTGTTCGGGTAGCGGATGTGCGCCTGCAGCCCTTCCGGCATCTGATCCATCGTCTTGAACAGTTTCGGATAGATCTTCGCGTAGGTCTGCGCAATGGCATCATCCGGATCGACGATGTAGTAATCCGTGGTGCCGTTGTACGCATCCACAACGACCTTGATGGAGTTGCGGACGTAGTTTGTCGTGCTCTCTTCGGAGTAAGGCTCCGAGTACGGGAACTTGTCGCTCGTCGTGTAGGCGTCAATGATCCAGTACAGTCTGCCGTCTACCGTGCACATATACGGGTCGGACTCATAGCCGATGTACGGCATGATCTTCTTGACACGCTCTTCCACGTTGCGGTTGATGATGATGCGGCTGTCGCCCTTGATGTTGGAGGAGACCAGCAGCTTCATGCTGTGCTCGCGGATCGCGAACATCAGACGGTTGATCGGGTTGAGCTTGATGCCCGCTGTGCCTTCGTAGCGGGTGTATTTATTGGAATCGCCGTCCGGGAAGTCGAACTCGTCCTCGTTCGTACCGACAATGACGTACGTATTGGTCAGTTCGCCGAAGTACACTTCCGGACGTTCGATGTCGATCTCTTCGACCTTGGACACCGGCGGAATGCTGTCGATCAGCATATCCGGCTGCCCGCTGGCCGTGATCTTGTCGACGCGGGACAGGGTGATGCCGTAGCCATGCGTATATTTCAGATGTGTATTGATCCAGGTGTTGCTGATCTTTTCCTCATCGATCTCACGGGTCGCGAGGAAGGTCTGCGTGTAATCGCCGTTGATCATGTATCTGTCGACGTCTACATCCGGGAACGTGTAGTACTGACGGATACTCTGTGTCTGGTTGTAGAAGGTATTCGTCGGCGAATAGTCGTTGATACGGATATTGGAGATCGTCGGATCGTTGTTCTGGATGTCTTCAGAGCTCAGGTCATTGCTCGCGGCAAAGGGCTTGATCGTGACATCCTGCAGATCGTACGCATACTGCGTGTACTCGATGTTGCGTTCGAGGTACTTGCTCTCCTTGGCGATCTCATCCGGCGATACGACGAAATTCTGTACGACCATCGCCGCACCGGTGCCCAGAATGCCGACCGCGATCATGATGACCGGAATGGTCAGGACGGGCTTGAGCTTTTTCTTCATCATCGAAAGGACGACCGCCACGGCACCGGCCAGTGCCAGCACCATCAGCACGCGGTAGACCCACAGCGTGATATTGACATCCGTGAAGCCTGCGCCGTAAACAGCCCCGGTGTGCGTGTACAGCAGTGTGAACTGCTTCAGGAAGTAATGGACCGCCAGCATGATGAAGAAGACCACGCCGACCACGGTGAGCTGATGTTTGCCGATCTGCAGCAGCTCACGGATATTCTCATTGTCGAGCTGCTTTTTGCCGCCGCTCTTTTTCTTTGCTTTCTTCGCACCGGCCTTGCGCTCCGCGTGTGAACGGACACCGAGACCCTTGAGCAGCGCGGAGATCGGGTCGTCGGGGTTGATGGTCTCGCCGGTCGCGCCGTCAAACTCCTCGTACTCATCCGGTTCTTCTTCAAAGTCATCTTCCTCTGCAAAGGGATCGCCGCCTTCCGATGTCTCAGCGGATTCGAAGATCTGCGGCTTGCGGGTCCCGAGCAGGATCGTGTAGTAGAAGATCGTGATGACCAGCAGCAGTACGAGACCACCGATGACCAGGGAGTTCAGATGATTGATGAAGTCCAGTTTGAATACGTAGAAGGAAATATCCAGCCCGAAGATCGGGTCTGTCAGTCCGAAGTCCTGACTGTGGAAAAACTGCAGTGCTTCAAACCACAGCGTCGTAACGCAGAAATACGTCGCCGCGACGCCAAACACGCCGGACAACCCCCACGCCACTTTGTTGACTGACGTACTGCGGTCGATGTCGTTGCTGTCGATATTCTTGTAGTAGTTGTTCTTGATGAACTTCAGGTAGACATACGTCAGCAGCGTCACGATGACGAACACCGGGATGCCGATCTTCAGCTGCGTGAACAGCTTTTTAAAGAAGACGCTGACATAGTCGAGTTCTTTGAACCACAGCCAATCTGTCAGGAACCCGATCAGCCCGAGGAAGAGGGCAATGACGAGGATGACCAGCAGGATGAAGAACATCCCTCTGTTCTTTTTCCCCTGCCCCTTCGGTGCACGGTCTTCGGTATCAGGACCTTTGGTCTCCTGGTACGTACGATTGTTTTCCATGACTAAACTCCTTTACATGATATGTTGCAGAAGGGATCCCGCCAGACCGCTGTTGAACAGGTGCAGGATCTTCTCTGTGATTTGATCAAGCTTGATCGAGATGATGCTGTCAGGCATCGCCAGCCGGATCACGATGAGCGCCAGCAGGAAGACCAGAATGACCGCCAGGATGGAAACCGCGATATTGCCGCCGCGTTTTTCGCCATCTTCTTCATACGGCCTTTCATCGATCTCGGCATCGAATGTATTGCCGGCATTGACATCTTCATCGTCGCTGAAGAACGCATCCCATGCTTCTGCGCGGCTTTCTTCAAACTGGCTCGCACGTTCCTCCTCTGTCGTCGGCGAAGGAATATCTCCCTTCTCATACACACGCGTCGGTTCTGTCGTACGCGGGAGCTGTTCCGCAGCCGCATCTTCTTCCGCAGCCGCTTCTTCAGAGGGCTCATCCGGCTCGGTATTCACGACCGGCTCGTCCTGTTCAGGCTCGAAGACGATGCTCGCCGTCTTGGTCATATCGATATCTTCTTCCGGCTCTTCTGCGGACTCCGCCTCCCCGGCCCCGCTTTCCGCGGCCGGTGCTTCATCGGCGCTGTCCGCATCTTCTTTCCCGTCTGCCGGTTCTTCAGCCGGTGCAGTCTCTTCTTCCGGCTCTGCTGCTGTTTCAGCTGCCGGTTCGGCCGGTGCTTCGGCAGGTGCCTCTTCTGCAGCGGCTTCTTCAGCGGATTCGGCCGGCTCGGTATTCACGACCGGCTCATCCTGTTCGGGCTCGAAGACGATGCTCGCTGTCTCCGGTTCTTCCTCCTCCGCAGGAGCCGCTTCTTCCGCAGGTGCTTCGGGCGTCTCTTCCGCCTTTTCTTCTGCTTCAGATACCACTTCCGCAGTCGGTGCTTCCGCTTCTTCCGCAGGGGCTTCTTCTTCGGCGGCCGCTTCTTCCGCTTCATCGTCATCATCCTTACCGAACAGTTTGCCCAGGAAGGACTTCTTTTTCTTTTCGCGGCGCGGCGCCGGTTCCTCTGCCGGTTCTTCGGCCGCCGGTTCTTCCGGGGCTTCTTCCGCCGCCGGTTCGGCGGGGATGGGCGATTCCTCGACAGGCGTTTCCTCCGCCTGCACTGCAGGCTCTTCCGCCGCTTCCTCAGCCGCCGCTTCTTTCTGCAGGTCTTTCAGCGCAGCGAACTCGTCCGTATGGAACAGTGTCTGTCTGGCTTTGGCCATCTCTTCTGCCTGGCTGTTGCCCTCGCGGCTGTAGTCCTCAAAGAAGTTCTCGTCGCCGAGTTTGTACAGGTCCTCGGCGAAGTCATCCTCTTCACGGCTGGCCTTAAATCTCTCGTATTCCTGATCGAGCAGCTTCTGGAACTCCTCGTTCTTTTTGTTGAATGTGTAGAACTTGTCGATCTTCTCCGTCTGACGCGCACGCATCTTCTGCGCTTCGGTCATCGGCTCTTCCATTTCAGCAAAGAGCTCTTTTTCAAGTTCTTCCCCGGTGATCGCTGGTTCTTCTTCCGCCGCCGGCTTGACCGCCTCTTTGTCTTCGGGCAGCGTCACCGCATCCACGCCTTCCGGTACGAACGTCGGGCCTGCTCCGATCCCGGCCGCTGCCAGGCTGGCAAGTTCCGCGACTTCACGGTTTTCGCGCGTCTCGGTCTTCTCCTCGCGTTCTTCACGGATTGCGCCTTCCATCTCGCTGCGGGAAAGCGTCATGGTGTCCTCGAGCTTGTTCTGATCGAGCCGCTCGGAACCTTCATCGCCGATGCCGCGGTGGATATCATCGCGGGAGATCGACGTGCGGTGCGCACGTCTTTCCGGCAGTTCGCGGGACTCTCTCTGCACAGCCCCGTCTCTGCGGAACATGTCTTCCCAATAGGCTTCAATGCTGCTGCGGCCGACGCCGGGCGCCTGCCGGGTGTTCTTTTCGTCCGCACGCGTTCCCTCGAACAGTTCCTCCCAGGAGTTGGTGTCGGATGGTTTCAGGCCGGTGCTCTTTTTCTCAGTATCTGCCGGTGTATCCGCACCCGACCAGAGAGACGGCTCGCGGCGCGCATTGCTGCGGGGGGGTGCCACAGGACGGTTTCTGAATTCGTCCTCACTGAGGTTCCAGTGGAAATCCACATCCTCCGTCTTTTTCGGTGCTTTGGTCTTATCCGGGAAAATATCCGTATCCCATTTGATGCTGTCGCCGATCGCCTCAAAAATCATGCGCTCGCCCTTCGGCTCCTCCGCCGGTTCTGGCGCAGTGAACGAGGGCAGCGGTGCAGTCTTCGTCCTTATGGGTCTGTCTCCGCCTTCCGTCTTGAACATCGGTTCATCGGCAGGAACGATCTTTTTTACGGGTGTCCCGCAATTACTGCAGAATTTGTCGCTTTCCAGTAACGGCTTTCCACATTCTCTGCAATACATGCTTGCTTCCTCCATTTATTTTCTGATCTGGTTTTCCAGTTCTTCACGTGTGTAAAGACGACCGCTTTTGCCGCGTGCTGCCGCACCGTTCAGCAAGGTCTCCTGCAGTGCGGGAAATGCGGGGGCCTCTTCCGGCTCTTCCGGGGCCGGTTCCTCCGCGGGTTCTTCCGGCTCAGCTGCAACAGTTTCCGGTTCTGCTGCACTCTCTTCCGCTGCCATCTCGCATGTCTCGATCTGCGTCTCTGCAAAGAAACTATCCACGGTCTGTGCATATGTCGGTGCCGCCGCAGCCGCCGCTTCTTCCGAAGACGCTCTCATCGCAGCCACATCTTCCGCAAGACCGGCTCTGACGCCCGCGCTCTCTTCCTGCGCAGCCAGCAGTTTTTCCATCTTCTTGTCGATCCGCCTGAGCGCTCTCGTCTGCTTCCGGCTCCGGCTGGCCGCAGCCAGACCGCCGAACAGCAGCATCAGGATCAGCACTGCCACACCGACAATGCCCAGCCATACAGCGTTTTCCTCGATATAGTCGATACACTCATACGTGATCTGCCTGATCGTCTCGAGCGTCGCTTCCATGTTTGCTTATCTACCTCCAGATGGAATCGCTTAGCACCACATGCGAGCAGGTACACTACTCCATGCTCATATACCGTTTTATTATACACAATAAATACAATGCACGCAATGAAAGTGCCCGAAAACTGCACACGTTCCGACCATAAAAAACTTCACTTTTTCAAAATCTCTTGTTGACACCGCCCCACTAAAATGATAATATCCTTTTTGCGCAGTTAAGCGCCAGATGTGCACCATTAGCTCAGCTGGCAGAGCACCTGACTCTTAATCAGGGTGTCCAGGGTTCGAGCCCCTGATGGTGTACCAAGTAGAGAGGCCTCCGGGAGAAATATCTCGGAGGTTTTTTCGTATGCCTTAGAAACGTTGGTTTTTTAGCGTTTCTTCAGGGTTGTGTCGAAAAAACAGAAATGACTTATTGGACTTAAACTGACCTTTGAAACAACGGTTTTCTTTGGGTAGGTCTGGGTAGGCCGTGCTTGCATCGATCAGGTCATCCCCGATGCAGCGCAGCCTCCACTTTTTTCACCTTATCCTCGGCTGATGTCCGGTCATAATAGTAACTGGCGTATGTCGTCTTCTCATCACGATGACCGGCCATCTCACGCACAGAGTTGACATTCACATCACCATCGAGCAGAGCCGTGATCACGGTCTTCCTTACCTTGTGTGAACTCTTCATTTCGATCCCGAGTTTACTGCAGTACTTGCGGTACAGGTCCGAAATCGCATAGTAAGAGCACGGATTGTCATCTATCGAGAAGATATAGCCGTCCTTCGGTGCGCCATTCTCCTTCTGAAATCGGCGGCAGATCTTAATGATGCGCTTCGCTTCCGAAGTCAGAATGACATCACGATCCCCATAGGAGCCTTTCGTATATGGCACGGTTTCCTTGTTATCTCTTCGGTACATGCGTTGCACTCTCAGGTAATCACCATGAACATCTTCATAGCGGAGCACACAGAGTTCGCCAATTCTTACGCCCGTCTCGAACTGGAACAGTACAGCCAAAGGTGACAGCACGTATGTCTTCGTCCGGTTCTCAAAGTCAGCCCAGGCAAGTTCCTTAAGTGCCGCTTCTTCCTCAAGAGAGTAAACCTCCGATTCGCTGCTCTTCTTCTTTTCCGGTCTGAACAAGTGCCTTCCGTCGACTCTGACACGGGCGAACGGATTGCTTTCGATGATTTCCAGATCCACGGCATACTCCAATACCTGATTCATGATCGTAACAAAGTTGGAGTACTGTTTCTGAGAGACATTCCTCTCTTTGATCAGTCTGTGGATCCATTCATCCAGCTGCAGTCTGGTCAGCTTTGTAATCGGAATCTTCACGATAGGGGTGCCTTCATAGTAACGTTTCCAATCCGACTTCAGCCTGGTGATATAAGTTGAGGCATCTGTGTGCAGCGCTTTAAAGTCCAGCCATTTTGGAAACAGATCCTCAATCGTGGTCTTCATGAGGCGTTCGTGCTCTTTCTCTCCGGTATAATGCTTGTATAATTCTTCGTGAACTTTTTCTAAGGTTGTCTTTACGACTTTACGACGTTTCTCCTTTCTGCTCTCATCTGGGATGTGTGTATACCACTTCCCATCGGAACCTTGATAGATCGCGTATGGGTGCTGTTCCAATATCTCTTGAAGCTTCTTTTTCTTCATATCTTCTTCAGCACTGCCCAGATCGATTATACCCTGCGTGCTGAGATGCTTCAATAATTCGACCGCCTTATCCGGGGAGAGATCAGGAAGAATTGCACCGGCATCGGGAGATGTCATAGCGGTAGTATTCAGTTGTGCGTTATTCATACCTGTCACGCTGTGACACCTCCTTTCTTTCAACCAGGGTCTTAGGGTCCGCCCTAACCATCGTTATGACCTTTGGGAGTACGATGGCTTTGCTTGCTGAGCCAGAAAGAGCGGATCAGCAAGCAAGCGTTTTGACGTTCTTACGGAAAAATGCTTTGCTTGCTATGTCGATTTGACATTACAGTCTTTAGTCTTTTCCAATCAGGACTCTGCTCGTTTGCTCCTGTAATCCGGGCAATAAACGAGTTCTGCCCGCCAGCTTTGTTTACAATCTTTCTGGCATCGTTTGCACTTTTCGTTGTACTCGATGCGGTTTCGTGCATTCAGGAAGAACGCCCACTCCTCCTTTTTCTTTTGACTCACTCTTGACATTGGTGTTCCTCCTTTCTGTACTGAGAGAGGGTATGACCCTTCGTTTTACTGTCGCATTTCGGTGTCATTTTTGAGGTTTTTCTTTTTCCTAAGAAGCATTTTTGCAGCCAGTGATATCTTTATCCTGCAAGTGACTTTTAGCGCTGAAATCAATTGTTTTTCGCCAAATCGTGTCTCGCTTTTGCATCGTAATATGTCTCCATCGTAGCCGGCGCGTTATACATTGTTGTGATCAGCATTGCCCTAACGTTCTTTATTTCGGTTGTTGAGTTTGCCAATGACTCCAAGATGTACTTCATGACGAAGAAATTGATCTTGCGAAACCGTTCCTGAACGCGCTCCTTTGGAACTTCTTCGCCGTTCACCTTATAGCTCTTTTTCGGGGAGACTAAGACATCCACTGCAATTTCTACTATCTCATCGATCCTATCCATCTCACGCGGATGATCGATTTTCAGGATGTCGTATTCGATCTGTGTTTTGAAGTTCTGCTCGGCATCACGATAGATGGACAGATAGTCTTTGTCAGTAATCTCTTTAGTATTCTTTGTATTTGTCATATGATTCTCCGATATGGCTTTGTCGGCATTCCCATAGATCTCTGTTATCTTTTTAATAGGGGTATATTGATTTTCCTCAACATGCTCATCTCGCCGGTTCGGATAAGTTAGTTCATAGAGACGGTCAGGATCAAGTTCTATGTACATAACATTGCTGAGCTTTATGCCACGTACAGTAAGACTGCGGAAGTCTCTGCGGATAACACCGAGGTTCTCCAACACAGCGATAGCGGAACGGAGCTGATAGTGTGTTAAATTAAACTTTTCTTCCAACTGCCCATATCCCATCTGCAGCACATCACCATGGAACCGTTTTTTGATGGTAATCTTCTTGGAGTCCTGGGGATCCCGCTCCACCGTCGGACGATACCAGTAAACGATTTCTGCCAAGACGAGGATAGCGTTAGCCATAGGCTTGCCATCTTTGTTTACGATCGTCTTGTACCAGCTATGCGGAATCACATTCCCAGTGATATCAAAACCGAACATCCTATCAACGACCGGGCTTCCGGTTCCCGTATTGAATTCTTTTATGAGATAATCCCCGCTATTCTTCTGTTCCCACTTTTCGTTCATATGCTTAGAGTCTTTCAATCCAACGAAAAAAGCCGCCTTACATAGACGGTCAAATACACATTAATTGAGTATTTTGATCGACCATGTAAAGCGGCTTCAGACTCTCATATCTGGTTAGCCGAGAAGCATAACGCTTCTATCCAGGCTGCCCTGGCGATGATTCAGGTGGCACACGTGTTAACGGGCTCTCACAGGTTTCTAGCCTCCCGATGTTCCGGGCCATCCGATTTCGGATGGGAGTATCATTGTCCCCTTTATAGGTCGTGGCACTCTTTCAGTCACTAACTGCTTTCATGCGTACCCTCTGCAGTAGATCACTTCGATGGCTCTTCGCACAGATACACAACATGCTCGCTGATAAAGGGAAAGTCCCTGATTCATGATTTATTGGATTGTAGGTGCATTGTAGCAAAAAGAACATACGTTCGTCAAGTGGATTTCATCCTTTTGCGAATAATAGTTTCTGCATTCGATAGGTTTTCCCCATCTTCACAAGGCCTTGAAGAGCCTGTTGATTGCTTTGTGACATTGCCTATTTTACCTGAATGCACTGTCTAATATGCTATAATCATAGCAAGAAACATTCAATGATTAAGTAGCAAAAAGTGAAACCATGTCAACCAGAAGAACAGACAAAGATTTCAGGATAAAATTAGCAAGTATTAACCCTAATATCGATCTTTTAGAATCGTATATTAATTCGCATACAAAGATAAAATGCCGTTGTAAAAAATGTGGAACTGAATGGGACGCAAGACCTGATCACTTGTTAAATAATCACGGGTGCCCAGTTTGTGCACATAAAATCAACGGGCTTAAGCGACGGATTAACAAAGAAGAGTTTGCTGAAACTATTAAAAAGACAAACACGGCAATTGAATTATTGGAACCATATAGTACTAGCAAAACCAAAATCCTTTGTAAATGTAAAACTTGTGGATACGAGTGGAGGGTTGTTCCTAATAGTTTGCTGAAAGGATATGGCTGTCCTCGTTGCAGTAATCGATTAAAGAAAACAAATGAAGAGTTTATAGCAGCGTTAGAAAAGAAAAGCCCTTTAATAGAAGCGCTGGAACCATATCAAGGCGGCCATGCTCACATGTATTTTCGTTGCAAGGTTTGTGGATGTAAGTGGAAAACCACACCCAATATGATTATAAATATTGGAACTGGCTGTCCCGAATGTAAAAAGAAGCAAGCTGCTAATAAACTCAGAAAAACGCAAGAAACTTTTGAACAACAAATCCACGAGATTTCTCCAAGTATAGAAATAACAGGCGACTATAAAAATGCCAATGCTAAAATCCTATGCAAATGCAAAAGATGCGGAAATGAATGGAAGGCAACTCCATCAAAGTTGTTAATCGGAAGAAGGTGCCCAAAGTGTGACCGAACACAGACTTCTTTTGTTGAACAATTACTATATGTGTCTTTAATTGCAGTACTTGGTGAAAACAACATCGTAAACAGGGATCAAGAGACAATTGGAAAAGAACTTGATATTTATAGCCCGGAATTGCATCTGGCAATAGAGTATGGTTCTTACTACTTTCATAAGAAGCATTACGAAAACGACTTGAAAAAGCAGGAACTATGTAACGAAAAAGGTATTAATTTGATTGAGATCTATGATAATTGCAGCCAAGAAACAATCGATGGATTTTCAAACATCTTAACATTCCCTTTTAATATTGGCAGCGAACCGGGATTGGTCTCAGTCTTTAGTATTCTTAAACAAATATGTGAACAGTACAATCTGGATTATGGAAAAATCGCAACCAATAGAAACTCTCTCATTAGAGCCGCCCGAGATAATGCTGTTCGTAAAAGTACAGACGAATTCATTAGCGAGTTGCGCAATGTAAACCCAAATGTAGAAATAATCGGAGGTTATAATGGCTCGGATGAGTACATACATGCAAGATGTCGTATTTGTGGACGAGAATGGCATCCTAAAGCATACAATTTGTTACACGGCCATGGTTGCCCTAAATGCAGTTTGAACCCGCCTAAGCGAAAAGTCATATGTATTGAAACTGGTGTTGTCTACGACTCTATGGTAGAGGCGGCAGCTGCTGTAGGGTTAAACTCTTCCGGACATATTGGACAGTGTTGTAAAGGAACACGGAATACTGCAGGCGGCTACCATTGGAAGCTTGTTACCGATTAGATATAAGAATTGTTCACAACACAAAACTGAAGGCATCGCAACGAATAGGTAGAAACCGTTTTGAAAGATAATAATGATAATAACAGAGTATCGATAGAGGCACCTAATCAATCGGGCACCTCGGCTATACACTTCGATTGCTCTGACACAACTGGCATTAACTATTACAAAGAGTCGAGAGATCGTTATCTGGAAACGAAGCTGTTTGGTTACCCTAGAATAGATTCATTTACTCTTTCTATTAGTTTGAATATCAGCCCTTCGACAAAGAATGGCCCTGTAATATATGCGATACTTGATACTCTTCCGGATGACACTTTTATTGTAGATAATAGTAACATTCGTATCACTCTCAAAGATGTGCAGATAGGAGAATACCTGCAAGCTGCAGCAGACATCCTTGCCATTGCAAAGTCGTGGAAATCTACGATCACCTTAGCCAACGGCTCTGAGATCGACTATACTGGTTTCTTCTATTTTGTCGATTATTATCACGAAGAGTTCTCCGGTCCTAGGGTTCAACGACAAACTCCAACAGAACTTAAGAAAAAATATATTTCGAAAAAGGCATCCCGCAGAAAGAAGAAAGAAAAACCCACAAGAAATGTGGCACTTTCCAGAAACAATCCTCAGCAATCTTTGGAAGCTGTACTTGATACATACATTGATCTCTTTGGGAATAACAAGGACGTACAGATAAAAGACATCCCCACTGGCGGCAAAGTCTTAATACTGGAGAATAATCTGATTGTATGCTTCTGGCTTCTCCCAAGATACTGGGCAACACTTGATAGTCCAGACCATAAGGATTGGGATTTCCCATACATTATGATTCAGGAGCTGACTCACAACGATTTCTTTAAGTTTAACTACGCCGAATTTAAAAGAAGTTTCAGTTATGATTACATAGGTATTGATTTCTATGCTTTTCATGGAATCCATTACTATGTAAAAGAAGTAGACCGTTTCGATTATGTTAACAAGCACTTGCCTGAGCTTCAATTGATGCAAAGATATGAGCAGTATCCAGGCGAAAACCATCATTTCATCATTTTGAAAATCGAAGATGTAAATGGTAAGACACACTACGGTATTGGCGAGACAAAACAGGCCGTCTACACCTTTATACTAAAGCTGTGCAAAGAACTGGAAGAAAAAAACTCCAAATCTTTAGAACTGAATAGTGCAAGTTGTCTTTCCAGCATGTATAGAGAAAACAAGAAGTTTGTTGAAGCGTTTTTATCATGGAAAGGGAAACCAAAAAAATGGAGACTTGAGAATGTCTTCTCGTACACCTATGAGGACATAATGGTAAAAGACGATTCTGAACTTTTCTCCATACCTGATCAAATTATCAAGAAGGCATATAACGGCGCATATGATCAGTACGAATACGGTTCTTATTCCAAACCAGTCAACAGATGGAAAAGCGAAGAACTCGTTTACAATATTACCAAAAAACTTTATAAAGACTATCAGGTGATTTACCAATACAGTCCCTATTATCTTTCTACTGAAGGCGGCTGCATGTCATATGACATCTACATTTGTGGCTTAAAAGTTGCTATCGAATATCAAGGGAAACAGCACTTTGAACCCGTAGACTATTTTGGCGGTAAAGAGAATTTTGAAAGCCAGCAAAAGCGAGATAAGCTCAAGGCTAAGAAGAGTCTGGAAAACGGTGTAAAACTAATCTATATCAATTACTGGGATGATATCACTCCCAAACTTGTCAAAGAGCGAATTGAATCTGCTATGTCAGAAGATTAATAAGCGAAGCTGAACTACTTATCGTCTATAGTGTCGACTGAGCACGTTAGGATGAATGTATAAAACTGGTGTCTCGGGTAGTTTCTTGGGTAGGTCAGCGTGGGCAGTGCTTCAAACCTCCATTTTTCAATATGTCCGACCGCTTCCATTTCGTTCGAGCCCCTGATGGTGTACCAAAGCAAACAGACGACCATCCGGTCGTCTGTTTTGCTTTATACGCAAGTTATGGGGGCTCGAACCCGAAAGGCAGCACTTGTCCCGCCGATTCGCGCAGCGAGAGGCGCGGAACGTGCGCCGTCATATGTCGCAGGAGCTCCGCTCCGTGGCGACCAACGACGCCATTCGCATATCAAATGCACGGGGTCAGCCGTGAAGCGCCACGCACTGAAGTGCTGCGCTTCTGGCAGAGGGCCTACCAGCCACTCACGTAAACGTTCGTGGGGTTAGGCCTCTCAAGGCGACCGAATGGGGAGCCGCAGACCGGCGAGCTGTGCAGCAGATCGCTAAGCCCCTGATGGTGTACCAAGTAAAAGCCTTTCGCAAGTCGTCTATTGACCTACTTTGACCTGTTTTGACCTGTTTGACGTTGCAATTGTTTTTCTTCACGGGTTCGATTTTCGAAAGAAAGACGATTCAACCCGCAAAATTCATACCTTTGGTCGCAAATCCGAACACTTCAAGTCCAGTTATCAGCCTTCGGCAGGTGCAGCGTTCAAACTAGTACGATATCTTTCCTTGGTTAGCCACACCTTTATAAGTGCTATTTATGAACTCGCAAGGGCGCATTTTAGCCTTGTAGGATACAAGATCTTCGGCTCTATCATCGTTCGAAAACTTCTCCTTTCCGATAGATTTCTTGATGTGACAAGCACATCGGCGAGAATAATTCCAGAGACATTGATCCAATATTCCATTGCCTCTACCATTATTCTAGAATCTTCCGGAAAAATTGTTTATCGTACTACCCCCATTTTTCTAGTACTAATTGACTATTTTTTCTTCCACAACCACTCTTGCAAATCAGCATCTTTATTCTTACAATTTATAAGACAGTTCACTATTACTTTGTAAGATATAGGATTGGAATAATGCCTTACGCCGTAAAGAATTTCTTGGAGGACAACATCATCCCGGAAGTAAAGCTTCTAACTGTACGGGAGCGCACTGAAAACCGTTTCATTCAGTTTTCCAGCATTCAGAAGCTTCCCTCCGCCGATTTGCTAAGGGAGCATGAATTTTTGATTTGTGAATCGCAGGGTTCAGAAAGCATGGCTGAATACTTGCCTGCATTCGTTCAAACAGCAGTCGAGGTTAGAGCCTCCGCTGTACTATGGATTTCCGAAAACGCCGACGAACAATTCCCGGCGGCGGTCATAAAGTTCGCTGAAAAGCACAGATTCCCGCTACTTCTAGCTACCAGCGGCGTTTCTACTGCAAAGATTCAAGCCGATCTAAAAGATGCCATCCAAAGGCAGACTCTGCTGGATCTTGAGACCATTCAGCAGATGCTCTTTGAGCGTTTCTTCGTCTCCTTTCCACTAGAAGACACCGGCGAACTAATCGCGCGCACGATAGGCCGTCCGGTGCGCATCATTGATCCTCTTGGCAATATCATTAGCGAAGGGCAGGTGCACGGCACTATCCCTCCAAAAGAGCGCACGCTGCACGCCCCCATTGCTATCAATAAGATATCCTATGGTGAAATACGAGTGCATCTCGTTGGTCCGGATGATCCGCTCTGGCGGCGCACCAAAGAACTCGAGAAGAATGTCGCCCTACCTCTCTCCCTTTGGTTTAACAGGCGTAACATCGAGCAAGTTACGCAGCGCCGTATCCGGAACGACTATATATGGAATCTGGCCAACGGGAATTTCAACTCTCTCCTTGAGATGAAGGAGCAAGGAAAGTACCTAGGCTTTGATCTCTCTAAATCTTATATATGCATTGTCATGAAGGCAGCCTTAGAAGCAGATTCTGCCGCATCGCCCGTCTTCTCTGAGGAAACTGCCGAAGTAGCTAACGGGATAGAACTCTTGATCCGACAGGAAGCAAAACGAATTGACCGCGTAGCGCTGACTGCACGTCTTAATCTGGATTTTGTAGTCTTTCTGGAATCTGAGGCCAATCACTCGATCGAATCTGTGCACAGTTTTCTGGATATGGTCGAAGGGCAGATCTCTAAGCAATATCCAAAAGCAATATGCCTATGGGGAATCAGCGAGCCGATCTCTGACAAAGTGGATTTCAAGACCAGCTATGAGCAGGCCTCACAGGCTCTGACATACTGCCTGAACGCGAGAGATGGCCTAAGCCGGTTCACATATCATAGGACGAGGAAGGCCGCAATCGTCGCGGAGCTGTCCAAAAGCGAAGAGATCTTAAAGGGAGCGGATGAAGTCTTCTCAAAACTGCTCGCCTACGACCAAACATCCCAAATCGATCTTTTAGGCACCCTCACAGAATTCATTGCGAACAATTATAATGCCAGCCTGACAGCGAAAAAACTACACCTCAACAGGCAGTCCCTCCTCTACCGTTTGGATCGGATAGAACAGCTGACAGGCATGTCCCTGCACGACCACGATGACCTATTTGTGCTAGAGATATTCTCGAGGATCTACACTTCTTACTGATAAATGAAAAGCGGGCCGAAGCCGGTCCGCTTTTCAAAAGGGAGTTTTGTTGAATTAATAGTTATTGATTATTTGTTTGCCTTCTCGTAATGCGGCTTAGCATAGCCGAAGTAGAACGCCACGAGCAGTGCCATCAGAATAGCAGTCCAGATGAGCACCTTTACATCCATGAAGAGCGAGTACAGCAGGATCGCGATACCCGCATAGGCCAGTACGAACATCAAGCCGCGGCCCGGGCAGTGCCAGGGCATTGCCGCCCACTCTTCGGGGAATCTGGTCTTATACCGCAGCGCAGCGGTGACAGAGACCAGCATGCCGATGATGCCGGCTGCCGTTCCTACGTTCGCAAGCATCGTATAGGCATCGGCCATAGCACCGACTATACCCATGAAGATGAGCAGGACGCCTACGATGTATGCTGCGATAAGGCCAACATACGGAGAGCCCTTCTTATTCAGTTTGCCGAATACCTTCGGAACGGTATTGTCTTCCGCCATGCCATAGAGCAGACGGGAAGCGCAGAAGATCTCACCCACCAGGCAGGTGACAACTGCGATCCATGCCGCAAAGTTGATGACAAGTCCTGCGTATCTGCCGAATACGAATTCAGCCGCCGAGGTGAACGGGGAAGCCATGCTGGCATAATCCTGATAGTTCTGAAGACCGAATGTTACAGCGATCGCAGCCGTGTACAGGATCAGGAATGTGACGAATGCCCAGAACATTGCCTTCGGCATATCCGTGACCTTCTTGATCTCGCCGCTGGCAGTTACAAGGGCGAGCGGTCCCATATAGGAATATGCGCCCATGCCGATCGCTAGCCAGATACCTTTGCCGCCGAACGGTGCAAACGGCTTGTAGTTGTCAAGATCGATATGCCCGGAAACGATGCCGCCTACCGCGAAGATCGCCATGATGCCAACAAGGACAATAACGAGGATGAGCTGCGCGCGTCCTGTGATTTCGCCGCCCGCAAGCGCAATGACGAAGATAACCGTAAGGAGCAGGATCGCCCAGATAACAGCCGAGACCGTTTCATTCGATCCAATCACAAAGAAATAGTTGGAGATATTGCCTGCTGCAAGAGATACGGATCCAAGGAAGATCACGTTCATCAGCAGTTCGCCGAACGAGGCCAAAATACCCCACTGCGGACCCAGAACACGCTTGCTCCATGTGAAGAGCGAACCAGCGCCCGGCATACCTACAGACATCTCGCAAATGACCATACAGACAGCCATCAGCAAAAGCCCAGCGATCAAATAAGAAATAACGGCTGCAGGACCGGCAACTTCCGCTCCTTGTCCGGCCATGAGGAAGATGCCGTCACCTACGACCGCGCCTACCCCAAGCGCCCAGATGTGCCAAAATGACATCTTCTTTTGCAAAGTGTTATCTTCCATAAGACACCTCCACGCAACTAAACAGTAACTACAGGAAATAATTGCTGAGGCTGACCACCGCGATATCTTCCTCCGCAAGGCGTTTCCGCAATGCTGACAAGATCTCTTCAGCGTTGGGGACGTCGCTGTGATACGCCAGGACATCAACATGGATGTCGAAATAACTGCCGTCTACCGCAAGCGCCTTTTTCTCTTTGATCATGCGAACCGACTGTTCCACGATCTCATTTGGCTCAAGCGGCTTTTTCTCGCGATCGATGGCAAAAGATCCATCCGATGCGTATTTCAGATCCGGATACCCGACTCTGAGCACCCTGACCCCTTCTTCCTGCGCCATCTTGTAGATCAGTGCCTTTTCTTCTGTGACCAGGATCATATCGTCCTGGTAATCTTTAATGGCCTTAAGGAACGCTCTTGCATGCGGCTCACTGTCGCTGACCAGAGGATCAAGCTCGCCGTGCGGATTGATATGCGTGATCTTCATATCCTTGACCCGCATGAATGCATCCAGCGCTCCCATCTGATACAAGGTGTCGTTATATACCTCTTCCGGCGTAAGATCCATCATCCGTCTGCCAAACCCCTGCAGATCGCGGAATCCAGGATGTGCGCCTACAGAAACGCCATACTGCTTTGCAGCCTCCACGGAGTTGTACATCACATTGGGATCCCCGGCATGGAATCCGCAGGCGAGGTTGACTGCAGAAAGATACTGCATCAGATGATCAGGACCTATATGCCAGTTGCCAAAGCTTTCGCCCATATCGGAGTTGAGCACGATTTGATACTTTGCCATATCTGCCTCCTTGTTTTGCTCTTATTACTTTTCAATGACAGCTTCTGGATCAGCAAAGATCGCATTCTGCGCTTTGCGCATCTCGATCGCTTCTTCCTGTGTGGACAAGATAAACTTCACCTTGTCCATGCCAGGCCTCATCTGCCCCATCATCCACTGGTCCGCGTAATTCGTGGAAAGAGCTACGATGAACCCGCCTGACGTCGGGCATTCACGCGGGAAGAGGATCGGCGTATTGCCACTGACATTGACGCAGCCAGGACCCGGATAGCCATGGTCGATAATATTGGAAGGATGTCCACCTGCAGCAGCGCGCTCCGGGTTAAAGATGAGATCCGGCCCGTCTAAACGGATGCCTGTGCGGTCTGCGATCGTCTGCACACTCCAGGTCGCTGTAAAGAAAAGCTCCATCCCTTCTTCGGTGAAGAAGTCCGGCGCGCCCTGCGGCCCGGGGATCGCATGCATTTCCCAGGTGTCCGAATATGTTGGTTTATATTTCGGGTTGACAATCATCCCGGCCTTTGCCCCTTCCGGGTCGAGGCCGAACTTGATGACGTCGCCCTTTTTGATCGCTCTTCCCTCAAAGCCGCCAAATGTGCCAGTGGAAGAAGTCGTCTTGCTACCCATGAACTCCGGCACATCAACGCCACCGGAGACAGCCAGATAGACACGGAACCCATAAACAGCGGGATTCATACCTGCGACCTGCAGCCTGTCACCTGCTTTGACAGCAAAACTCTCCCACATCGGAGCCGGTGCTCCTGCAAGCTTGACGCCGAACTCGGCTCCGGTAAGCGCTACGATCTTATCTTCCTCAAACTCGATGACGAAGTTGCCTGCTGTAAGCTCCAACATCGGCGCGTTGAGGTCATTGCCTACCAGCATGTTCGCAAAGCGCGACGCGTAATTATCCATCGTTCCGGAGTGGGAAATGCCGAGCTCCATGTATCCAACTCGTCCAATCCACTCATTTACCAATGTCTGCAGTCCGGGATTTAATACTTTTGCCATGACGCACCTCCTAAATCTGCGGAGCGGATTTACGCCCCGCCTCCTGCGCCGCTCGGAAAGCAGCTGTCTCTTCCTTCAGGCTGTCATAGAACTCCAGCCAGTCTTTTAGGACAAAGTGATATGGAGTGATGTCATATTCATACGTTCCGTTTGCAACCTGCTCATAGGTCGCATCCACCTCTTCCTCGGTGGCATCATAGTACTGCAGGATGTCCGTCGGCTTGAACAGGCACGGATTCTCCTTGTACGCAGGATGAACCTTTGTCGTCTGGAAAATCGGGCCGGTCCTGCCCAGTAGCTGATAACCGCCGGAAGAATCCACGCCGAAAATGGTAGAGGTAAAGTCCGCAATGTCTACCGTGCCTTCCGCTGTCCAAGCTCTTGCCGGGTTATATTTCGGGCATGTAACGGCACAGGTGGGATCAAGTGGATAGTAGTACGGAAGGCCAGGGAAGAATCCGACCATACCGACAAACCACTTTGTCTTAAGGACTTTTTCTTTTAGTTCCGGAACTGTTATGCCGTTATACTGCGCGATATATTCCAGGTTGCTGTTGTCTTTGCAGTAAAAAGCGTCCGGGTTGATATCTCTTCTGTAACGCGCGATCGATTCGGTGACGACCCTGTGTTCAAACGCCAGAGGCATCCGAATGAGCCGCGTTTCCATCTCGACATCCTCGACCGATTCCAGATCCATCTCCATCTCGCTGATGCGATCAATCAGGTCCGCCGTTGAAAGCTTTAACGGATCGTAAAGATACAAAAGACTTTCACCGCCCTGTACAAATTCGATCAAACCATCGATCTTAGCAGCGCGCACTCTGTCCGCCATAACGTTGACGCGGACGGAATTTAATATAA
The DNA here is from genome assembly GCA_902790905.1 of uncultured Eubacteriales bacterium. Classification (GTDB taxonomy): domain Bacteria; phylum Bacillota; class Clostridia; order Peptostreptococcales; family Anaerovoracaceae; genus RUG13615. The sequence continues at coordinate 7,196 of CADATO010000011.1, read as the reverse complement.
TATCTTTAAGATTTTTCTCCGATGATGGTTCGGAAGCGCCGTATACTACTTCCAGAAAACCATCTCCTGCCTGGCGAAAGTAAATCGCCTTGCAGTGTTCCCGCTCGGGTATCACCTTTAGTATCGGATCATATTTTCCGCTCATGGTTCGCCCTCCTTCGCGATATGCGACAATTATTCCAAAATGATCATGTCCTGATCAGGAGCAACAACATCGCCTTCCTTAACAAGGATTTCCTTGACGACGCCATCCTCTTCGCTGGTAAGCTCATTCTCCATCTTCATTGCTTCCAGCACGATCACAGGATCGCCAAACGCTTCTACAGTGTCACCGACCTGAACTTCTATCTTCAGTACTGTTCCCGGCAGGGGCGCTTTGATACTTGCCATAATTTTTTCCTCCTTGTATGTTCTATGAGCACATTTATATACGTGTTGTTATGTTGGCCTCTTTGCCATCTGTCGCAAGGCTCTTCAACTTAAACACATCCTACCCTTTCAATTATTGCCACTCAACCTACATCATGTCAGAATAAAATATGTTTTTCATCCAGCAACTTGTAGCATGTCAACTGATCATCAGTCCCTCATCACTGCGCTTATGCTTTCTGTTATTTAGCCCCAATGCCATTTGTTCTTTGGCATCTCGAACCGTGTCCGTCGTCATTATGGCCGCTGTGAACACCACTCGCAGCAGGTGATCCGGCCCTTTAGTCACGTATTTATCACCCGCAAGTCCGAGGATTCTCATCGCCGTACGAAGGTCACACTGCCATACATCATCCGCCATGAATCCGATCTATCATTACAGTTTTACAAAAATTAACGCTTCTGCGAAAATGACTATTTACGAGCGATTAGCAGATCATTATTTTCCAACGCATAAACAAAAAAATCCAACGCGTTGAATGCGTTGGACTGCGTAAAATGCATTGGATTGCGCTGGGTACACTTTTGGGTACATTCCAGAAAAATCACGCCCTTAGACGATGTCAACTCCTTTCTTTTCAACGCTTACAGCGTTTCGTCGAAAAAAGTCCACCCAATTCGAGCCCCTGATGGTGTACCAACGTAAAAAGACTCAACCGGTGGTTGGGTCTTTGTTGTCTTCTTAATGCACTCCCCGTCACTTATCATTACAAGAATCTATACTTTCCTTTCCCTTGTCCAGAAACCGGAACGATAAACCCCTTCACTTCCATATCACGTAGTAATTCGCTGCTCCGGGTTGGTTTCAATCCAAGCACTTTCTGAGCATCTGATCTCCCAAAAACAGTATGCCTGCCAAACGCCTCCTTTAGCTTCCTGACATGTGCAGCAGTCTTAGGAGTGAACATCTCGTCAATGTTCGCTTTTTGATCGTCAATGTTCGCTTTTTCTGCAGAACTCAAAATGCCGCTGATATGCATTTCGCGGTTATGCAGCGGGTGCTGTTCGTTCAGCAGCAAGTTTCGCAGAAACAATTCCAGATACGCAGTCGTCTCATGAACGTCATTGATTAAATCATTATAATTCGCTCTGACAAGCGCATTCCGAAAATACCAGGCATTCTCCGCAAATATATCATTTGTGACATCAAATCCAAGCGTCCTCAGGTATTTGATGAAGAATACCGCGGTTGTTCGGGTGTTCCCTTCCCCGAAAATATGAATCTGCCATAGTCTTGAAACAAACACGGCAAGATGATGAATGATCTCGTCCATAGAAAGACCTTGATAGGAAAAAGCCCTTTCAGCAGAGAAATCATACTCTAGTGTAGCAAAGAGTTCTGTGGCGCTCCCATAAAGAACTGTTGCACCATCCAGCACCCATTCTCTTTTGGTGATATTATAGTCCCTGATCCGCCCTGCGTAAGAATAGATGCCTTCGAAGAGTCGCCTATGGATTGAGATGTATTCACCCGGCGAAAAAGAGAACGCCTTTTCAGAAAGAATCGCTGCGATTCTTGCGGAAACTATATCCGCCTCCTCTGTTCTGTCAGACGCGTCACTTGCAGGATTCTCAGCATAGTAAGACCGCAGAAGCGAATTTGCTTCATCAAAAGAAATCTCGCCTTCGATATTGCGAGTTGCTGTATCAATCAGATAATCTGACGTTTTGAGCCCGTCAACAGCCTGCAATCCAATGGCGGTAAGCCAGGCGTATCCTTTATCCCGCTTATCGGGGTCACTCTCTTTAATATACTCTTTAAACGGGTCCTTTTTCATAAACATCACCTTGAAAAAATTATATCAAAGAAGCCAACGTCTCACAATCGTTCGAGCTCCTGGCGGGGCGGCTTCCTTGTACTGCCGGCCAAGCTCTCTGCGCAGTGTGTGCATCTTCTGTGCGATCTGCTCCTCGGACAGCCCCTTCGACCGCAGCTGCGGCGGCACCTCCTTCAGCGGCGTTGTATATTTCGGATCATTTTTATGCCTGCGGGCAAAGACGATCAGCACAATGATGAGGATCACATCAAGCAGCACTACCGGGAAGGCAATCGCGGCAGCAAGATCAAGAGAGACTGCCTGAAGCTCGTCTCTGAGCGAAAAGTCATACAGCCCGTGGATCAGGAACGCAAGAAAAACGCCGTGCGGGATGGTGATGCCCCGGAGCAGCATGTCAAAAGGACCACTGGTCGCCACAAAGACGATACTCTCCAGGATCCCGAATCCGATACCGACGATCGTCGCATACACGATCAGATCCAGCCACGAATGCTCTGCGTCCAGGATCTTCAATCTTCGTCTGAACATATAAAACTTGGCCAGTTCCTCACTCAGCGCATAGGTGCCGAATGTGAACAGCGCCGCATACAGCAGCGGCGGTACACAGCCCGCCAATACTGTAAGTATCATAAAGAGCATAGATCTACCCTCAGCCCTCTCTGCGTGCTCTGAACACCAGCATTATTCTACAATGTCGCGTTGTCTGTGTCTACGGCGAAGTCCCACCCGGATGACCACCACCAGGATCGCCAGCACTGCGATGCCAAGCACGACAGCAGCGATCTTCGCCCGGTCGCTCATCCCCCGTTTTACGGGGCTGGAAGAGAAGAACGTAAAGTCATCCGGCAGCTGCCCGCCTTTGGATGCCACATACGTATTCAAGTCCTCTTCCACCAGTTCGAACTGCCGCGGGCCGTGATTCAGGAGCTGGTAATGGAACTCCTCTTCATCGAAGTCCTCTCCCAGCGCGTCCTCGGTCCGCTGCCGCAGACTCCAGAACTTCGCCGCGCCAAATCCGTAAGGCAGGTAGCTGCCCGGCGATTCCAGCGAGATATTGTACATCATGTCCTGGATCTCCCGGCTGTAGCCCATCTCCTCGAGCCAGTCGCCGAGTTCATCCGGGCTGTAGCCGAGCCCGTTGACCGCGATGTCCGCCCCGGCATACATCACATAGGAAAGCATGTCTTCCATGGCGAGGTATTCCGCGGTCAGCTCGTCAAGGCCCGAGCGCTCCAGCATGATGCGCTCCACATAGCAGGCCCAGCCCTCTTCATACCCCATGAAGGTCAGTTCGTGGCGGAACGGCTTGTAGTCTTCCTGCGCCTGGTGCCAGGTGAACTGGTACAGATGCCCCGGAAAACCCTCGTGCGCCAGCGTGTAGTACATGGTGTTCACGTCGCTCATGTTCTCTTTGTTCACGCGGATGATATTCTGATGGATGTTGTCCACCGGCGCCACGATGTAATACGCCATGGCGAAGTCGTTGGACCCCGGCGGCAGGTAGGAAGGCGTATACTCCACATCCGGTCCTTCGGGGAAGCCTTCCATATGATCCTGCAGATATGCCAGCATGTCGTCCAGGTCCTGCAGGTGCTTGATCGTGGCGGACGCATCAAAGTCCGGATTGCCCTTCAGCAGCTTTTCCAGATAGGCGTTGCCTTCCACCCCAGCTTTGGTCAGGAACTCGAAGATTTCCTCGATCGTCATGTCCGTGCTGCAGTTGTACCGCACCAGTGCATCATAGTAATCGCTCCCGTCGGGATAGTCGCAGATCCCCCCGACAGCCGCCCTTGAGCCTTTCAGCTCCGAAAGAAGACTCCGCACGCCCTGATAGGCCGGGATGATGCCCTCGAGGACGATCTCCCGGTTGCGCGCCTTGTACGCCTCTTTTTCTTCCTCCGTCAACCCGTCGAACTTGTCCAGGTTGTCCTCGAAGTTGACGATCATTGTATTCTCTTCACCCGCCTCGATGAACTCGTTCAGCTCAAACATGGCATCATCGACGGAATAGTCATCCAGGAAGTACCCCTGCTCCGCCTGCTCCCGGGTAAGTGTTTTCATCTGTTCGATGTAGTCCGGGATCTCCGCGACCAGCGTCAGGTAGTCCTCCACATCCTCCTTTTCATAGAACGGGAAGTCCGCAAAATAGTCGGTTACATTGGTAAGATAACCGGTGTACGGCCGGAACATGTCGTTGAGGTTGGGGTATTTGTAGAGATCGCGCAGCGATTCCAGATAAAACTCATAGATGTAGTAGTCATACTTCTGGGCATCGCTCAGCTCCGCCGGGTCGAACGCATGGAGCTTATCCAGCGTCTCCTGCGCCGAATCCACGGATTCTTTGAACTCCTCGTAATCGATGTCCCCGAGCGTCACCTCCGGTTTCTCAAGCCCCAGACTTTTGTAGTCGTATACAGAGGTGTGCATGGTCAGGTAGTCCGACTCCACGGTCTCTTCCCAGTCCTCCTGCAGGAACTGGTCAAAATCCGTCTGAGTGTCTGCCGCTGCGGGGACGGCAAACGCCATCTGCAGGGCCAGGATCAACGCCAGTATGCCGATGGTTCTTCTCTGCTTTCTCATGTGTGTCGTACCTCGCTGTCCTTTTGCTTACACGAAGAAGAATGCCGCGCCGATGATGATATAGACGCTCACCAGCTGCAACCCTTCCAGCCAGTTGGACTCGCCGTCCGCATCGACCCGGTTGGCAATCAGCACAGATGCCGTCACCGCGACCAGCTCGAACGGTGTGAAGACGATGCTCATCGGTGTGAAGAGCAGGCTCAGCAGGATGAGCACCGGCATGACGAACAGGATGATCTGCAGGCTGGAGCCGAGGGCGATCTCGACCGCCGCGTTCATCTTGTTTTTGTATGCCATGAAGACCGCGGACGAATGTTCTGCTGCGTTGCCGATGATAGGCACCAGGATGATGCCGACGAAGGTCTTCGAAAGCCCGACGCTCTCCGCCATGGGCTCGATGGTCCCGACGAAGATCTCAGAAAGGATCGCAATGCAGACGGTCGAGGCGAGCAGGACCGCGATCGCGACGGACAGTTTCGTCTCCGGGTGCGATTCCTCATCGGCAGGGCCCTCTTCATACAGGGCCCGGTGCGTCACGAACGAGAACACGAACTGCATGCCGTAGATCACCAGCATCAGCACCGCGATGATGACGCTCAGCCCTTCGTACTGGGTGGTCAGGCTCTCCTCCGGCATGGTATGCGTAAAGATAGCGGGAATCGCAAGACCGAGCACAGAGAACAGCAGCATGCTCGCCGTGATGTTCATGGAGTGCCGGTTGAATTCCTGTGTTTTGTATTTCAGTCCGCCGACCAGCATCGACATGCCGAGCACCAGCAGGATATTGCCGATCACGGAGCCGGCAAGCGACGCCTTAACGACATCGAACATCCCCTCTTTCATCGCTACAAAAGCGATGATCAGCTCCGTTGCATTGCCGAACGTCGCATTCAGCAGCCCGCCAATCTTCTGACCGCAGTACGCGGAGATTGCCTCCGTGCTCTTGCCCATGAGCCCCGCCAGCGGAACGATCGCCAGCGCGCTGCACACGAACAGCAGCGGGTCGGAAAACCCGGTCATTTCTCCTATGATCGTAAGGGGGACAAACACCAGCAACGCATATAAAAACTTCATGCAGCACTCCTTCAGCGCAAAGACATCAGATAATGGTTTATTATAGCATGTATTGCCGCGGAATCGCACCCCCTGCCGCCCGTGGTATTGTGCCCCTGCACCAATTGCGAATTCCGCTCTCTCTGCGTATAATAAAGATGGAATAATTCTACAACCATCTTTGAAATGCAGCGTCTCTGCTGCGTTTCTTGCAGTCTAGTAAAGGAGCTGATAGTTCATGAACAGAAGTATGATCAAACAGATCGGCAAAGACAACGTGAAAAAACAGTGGGGCGAACTCCTGCTGGCTCTCGTCCTTGTCGAAGTCGCCACCACATTCGCCGCGCTCATCACAGTAGGCATTGGATCCTTCGTGGTCAGCGGCCCGCTTTCCTTCGGCCTCACCTATCTGTACTACAGACAGACGCAGGGCGATCAGCCCGGGCAGATGATGCTGCTGGAAGGCTTTAAGAAGAAGTTCGGCGAGTCCTTCCTCGCAGGCCTCTTCCTCGAAGTCGTCAAGATCATTCCGGTCATCATCGGAATCATCAGCGCCTTCTCTTCCCTGATTTCCATGATCAACAGATTCCGTTACGGCATGTATGGTTACTATGACTATGGCGGCGGGTTCAGCTTCGGTTCTCTGCTGTGGTCGCTGCTGCAGATCGCGCTGACCGTAGCCTGCATCTATGTCTTTTACGGTCTGTGCATGGCGATGTACATCCTGGTCAGAGAGCAGGACAAGACCGCCGTCGGCGCTCTCAAGAAGAGCTGGGCGATGACCAAAGGCCAGAAAGGCCGTCTGTTCGTGTTCGACCTTTCCTTCATCGGATGGTGGATCCTCGTCGTTCTCACTCTCGGCATCCTGGCCATCTGGGTCAGCCCGTACTACAACAGTGCAAAGACCGTCATGTTCAACGACATCTACGATCACAGCCATGTGGCGGACAACCCGGATTTCAGCTTCCGCGACGAATTCAACGGCTTCAAGGACATGGCCGGCAATGTCAAAGACAAGGCGGGCAACATGGTCAACCGCAGCAATGAGGACGTTGCTCCTGTGGCACCCGCACCGGCAGAACCGGAAGCACCGGAAGCGCCCGCTGCGCCGCAGCCCGCACCCGGCATGAAGTTCTGCAAGCACTGCGGTGCGCAAATCTCCGAAAGCGCGGTGTTCTGCAACAAGTGCGGCGGCCAGCAGTAAACCGGCAGGAATCCTGCATTGCGATTCCATGAATCGCATCACACGAGACACAAAAAGGGTTATAGGACAAAACGTGTTGGTCCTTAATCCCAATAAGAAGGATATTCCGTGGAAGTGTGGAGCTCATTCCAGACAATAGCATCACCCCACAT
>CADATO010000010.1 GCA_902790905.1 uncultured Eubacteriales bacterium | reverse complement strand
CCTGCTTATTCATTGCATTACAAAAGCCCTGTCCGATACAGGATTGAACAGGGCTTCGGTTAGGTTTTTTAGTCTGTCTACTTTCGCTTGACTAGTTCACAGAATGAACTGCCCGGGTTTTTTATTGCGTTTATCTATATCGGCACGCGCCGCTTTTAGCGCCGCCCAGAGCGATTACTCGCCCTCTTCCATGGCCTCCGCGACCTTCATCATGACCGCACACTCGATGCGTTTTCTGTGCAGGACGCAGCCCAGATCATACACGCCCGTGACCGTGCCGGTCGTATGGTACGCATTCGCCGCACACCCGCCGCTGCAGTACAGTCTGGCGAAACAGTCTTCGCACTCCTTGTGGGAGTAGACGTTGCAGCCGGTGAATTCCTCGTGGACGTCCGGATTGGTGATGCCCGTATCGAGAGTACCAAGGCGGAATCGCTCCTCGCCCACGAACTGGTGGCACGGATAGATATCCCCTTCCGGCGTGACCGCCACGTACTCCGTCCCGACGCCGCAGCCCGAGATCCGCTTGGAGATGCACGGCCCGCCCATCAGATCGATGTCGTAGTGGTAGAAGTTGAACGGTCTGCCCTCCTTCTTTCTTTCCAGCATGGCGAGGGACAGTTTTTCATATTCCTGACAAAGGACCTCCGCGTCTTCGTCGTGCAGTGCATACGGCGCACTCATCGGAGCGACGACGGGCTCCATGGACAGTTCCTTGAAGCCGAGATCCGCCATGTGCAGGATCTCATCCGCAAAGTGCAGATCCCACTTCGTATAGGTACCGCGCATGTAGTAGTCCTTCTGGTCTCTTGCATCCGCAAAGGCCTTGAACTTCGGGACGATCTTTTCGTACGCGCTGTTGTCCTTTTCGCTGCCCTTCAGGTGGCGCATCCGGTCATTCGTTTCCTTGCAGCCGTCGAGCGAAAGGACCACGTTGCCCATCTCCTTGTTGCAGAAATCGATGACATCCTGATCCACCAGGATGCCGTTCGTGGTCAGTGTGAAGCGGAAGTTCTTGCCGGTGGACGCCTCGAGGGAACGGCCGTATCTGACCAGTTCCTTGCAGACCTCCCAGTTGAGGAGCGGCTCACCGCCGAAGAAGTCGACCTCGAGGTTGCGTCTTCCGGGGGAATTCTCCACGAGGAAGTCGATCGCTTTCTTGCCGGTCTCCAGAGACATCAGCCCCGCCTTGCCATGGTATTCGCCCTTGCCGGCAAAGCAGTATTCGCAGTCCATGTTGCAGGCATGCGCCACGTGCAGGCACATCGCCTTCAGGACCGACTGGCGCTGCTTAAATCCCTGTGCGAGCGGCTTGAACAGATCCTCCGAGAAGAGCTGCCCGCTCTTTTTCAGCTCCGCGATCTCCTCGAGGATCTCTTCGAGGTCTGCCTCTGTGAGCGCTTCATCGCGCAGCAGCCCGACGCGCGCAGACTCATCGAACGCCCCGTTCTCATCAAAATGGGACAGCACCGCATACGTCGCTCTGTCGAGCGCGTGCACACAGCCGCTGTTCTGGTCGATCGCGATATGATAGCCGTTCAGTTCGTAAAGATGTACCATTGTTTTGCAGTTCCTTCCGCTGCGGCAGTGCCCCGCCGCAAATAATTGCAGACACGAAAATTGCCGCCTTGCGGCGACAATCCGTATTACCTGTCAGCAGTTTCTTATTTCTTCTGCTCGCAACGCTGGTTGGCAACGCTGCAGGAAGTCTTGCTGGCGGACTGGCAGGATGTCTGGCATTCGCCGCAGCCGGCCTTCTTCAGATCTTCGCTCAGGTTTCTCGTGTTGATCGTCTTGATCCTCTTCATGTTATTCCTCCATATTTCACTGCGGCAATCGCCGCGTTCGTACAATGTTCCTTGCGATTGTAACATACTTTGCGGTCGTCATGCAACCGCTCTCGGGCATCAGAGTTCGCTTCGCTCACAACGATGCCCTCGAGCTGGGTTGCATGCGCCGCAAACATATATCCCGATCGCAAGTATCTCTGTCCGCGGCAACTAGCCGCGGAGAAATCCCTCGATAATTTTGCGCTCCGCTTCTTCCTCTGTCAGGCCGAGGCTGCGCAGCTTGAGGATCTGCTCGCCGGCCACCTTGCCGATCGCTGCCTCGTGGATGAGGGATGCATCGAGATCCGCCGCCAGCAGTTCCGGCGCCGCGTTGACCTTGCCGTTGCCGACCAGGATGGCATCGCACTCGGAGTGCCCGGTGCAGCGGTTGTTGCCGTTGATCTTGGAGCGGTACTCCTGATAGGAATTGTCCTTGGCGACCGAACGGGACACGAGATCCACCGCGCTGTCCTCGCCGTCGAGCGCGATCTCAAAGTCTGTCTTCGCGTGCTGCTCGCCTTCGGTCATGATGGACTCCTTGATGACCAGTTTGGCATTCGCCTGCAGGTCGCCCCAGGTCTTTCGGTCGGTGTTGTCGACGCCGCCGATCTGGGAGGTTTCCATCGTGAGCTCCGCCCCTTCACCGAGGTGGACTTCCGTCACTGGGTCAATGATGCGTTTGCCCTCGCCGTCGCCGGTGCCGATGTGCTTCTCCTGATACAGGACCTTGGCGTTCTTCTCCAGCATGAAGTTGTGGATGCCGTTGTGGCGGGAGTCATCCTCGCCGTCCGTGTGCACGCCGCAGCCCGCGACGATCGTGACATCCGCGCCTTCGCCGACATGGAAATCATTGTAGACAAGGTCGTCGACATGGCTTCTGGAGATGCAGGCCGGGATGTAGACTTTCTCCCCTTTTGTGAAGGGATCGATATAGATATCCAGCCCCTTGCCGCCTTCCTTGGGCTCGATGCGCACATGCTCGGTGGACTTTCTGCCCGCGCACTCGCTGTCCGCACGAATGTTGAAGGCACCGTCGTACTCACCGCTGCCATCGTAGTCCGAGATCGCCTTGAGCAGCTCCTCGACAACTTTATTGACTCTTGTTTCTTTATTTTCGCTCATGAACTTCGTTCTCCGTCCGTTACTTCTAATGAATTTGCCCGTTCTGCCGGACTATGCGCCTGCTTTGCTCAGCTGGAACTCCTTCAGCCATTCCGGATCCTTGCCGATCGGGCAGGAAGAGGAGCGCTCGTCGTACATCAGCTGCGGCATGATCTCCTCGGTCGGTCCCTGGATGCGGACTTTGCCGTCCTGGATGACGATGATCTCATCCGCGATGGACAGCAGTCTCTCCTGGTGGGAAATGACCAGCAGCGCCTTGTCGTTCTCTTTCTTCAGACGTTCGAAGCTGTCGATCAGGCCGTTGAAGCTCCACAGGTCGATGCCCGCTTCCGGCTCGTCAAAGACCATGACTTTGGCATCCGTTCTCGCAAGCACCGTCGCGATCTCGATGCGCTTGATCTCACCGCCGGACAGGCTGGCGTTGACTTCGCGGTCGATGTAGTCCTTGGTGCAAAGCCCCACCTGGTCCATCAGTCCGCAGATGGCTTCTTCCTTGAGCGTTTCCTTGGCAGATAGGTCCAGCATATCGCGCACGGTCAGGCCCTTAAACCGGACCGGCTGCTGAAAGCCGTACGCCACGCCGAGCTTTGCACGCTCCGTGATGTCCAGATCCGAAATATCCTGGCCGTCCATCCAGATCTCGCCCTCGGTCTGGTGCACCACACCGGCGATGACCTTGGCCAGTGTCGTCTTGCCGCTGCCGTTGGGGCCGGTGATGACGGTCAGCTTGCCGCTCTCGATGGTGAAGTCGATCCCGTTGAGGATCTCTCCGCCGTCGGGGGCGGTCCATTTGATGTTCTTCAGTGTCAGCATTTGTTCCCTCGCTGTTCGTTATGGTTTATGTAATCGCCCTGCGCCGCCGGCGCATTGCTTTTGAGATCTATGCGCGGAAGATCTGCGGCCATTTCTCCTGATGGACCTTCTCCCAGGAGAGGTCCTTCTCGCCGTGCGGTGCCGGATGCTCGTCGATCATGCCAAGCGACAGGACCGCTTCAAGCCGCAGGTTGTGCGGAAAGCCGAGCAGTTCGCGCAGGTATGCTTCCGATGTCATCGAGCCGTCTTCGCAGTCGCGCTGACGTCCCTGGATCCAGCAGCTGCCGAGCCCGAGCTGGTCCGCCATGAGGTGCATGTGCGCCATGGCGATGCTGCAGTCCTCTGTCCAGACATCGGACTTCTCCTCGTCGCCGAGTACGACGACCGCTGCGTCCGCACCCTCGAGCATCAGTGCGCTGTGCTGGCGGAAATGCGCCATCTTCGCGAGCATTGCTTTATCGCGCACGACGATGAACTCCCAGCTGCGCCTGTTGCGGGATGTCTCCGACGCCAGCCCTGTCTTGATCACCTGCTCGAGCAGTTCGTCCGGGATGGACGCGCCGGTGTATTTGCGGATGCTTCTTCTCTGGTACAGCATTTCCAGAAGATCTGCCATGATAGTTTCCTCTTTCCACATTATATGTATCTGTATCTAAGAACAGACCATCGCCATTCTATCATGAAAACCCCTGAATAGCACCCCTAATTCACGGAGTTTCTGCGATAACCTATAGAAAAAATATGAATCCTCCGGCACTTTTTTTCAAAGAAGGGGCAACACATTGCGCCGGTTCGCGTACTATATAAGTGAAAGCAATGCGCATCGCATGTCCAATGATTATGGAGACACCATGGAAGAAGTCATCCTCGTCAAAAAAGCACAACAGGGAGACCGCAGAGCATTCTGCGATTTATACAGCCTGTACAAAGAGCCGTTCTACCGGTATGCCCTGTATCGTCTCGGGCATCCGGAAGATGCGGAGGATGCGGTCAGCGAATGCATCCTGCAGCTCTGGCACAAGCTTCCCACACTACGGGAGCCAGCCGCCTTCCGGACGTTTGCGTACCGTGTTCTATCCGCGTGCTGCGCCAGGCTCATCCGCGCGCAGATCGACCGGCGCGGACAGGACAATGCAGACGATGCTGCGTTTGCGGGCAGGACTGAGATGACGACCACCGACCATACCGATACTCATCTGATTCTCGAGGAATCGCTTCGTTCCCTGACGGAGCAGGAACGCCAGATCGTCCTTCTCTCTGCTGTCAGCGGACTGAACAGCAAAGAGATCGCGGACATCACCGGTCTGAGCGCAGGCGGCGTCCGCTCGAGTCTCTCCCGCAGCCTCAAAAAACTGCGGCAGCAGCTTACATCCTGAACACCCACGAACAGGAGTCCACCATGAAAGAATATGAGAATAATCTTCAATATATGAAAGAACAGTTTGCGGACGACGGGACGGAAGTCCCGGAGAGCCTTTCTGAAGAGGCCGTGTTCGCTATGCTGGAGGATGTCCCGCAGCAGGCATCGCCCTTCCCCGGAGAGGCCGGGACCCGTAAAACGGGGCGCCGGCGCTGGCAGAAGCCCATGGCGGCAGTCGCCGCGTGCGCGTGTCTGGTCCTCGGGATCACAGCCCTGCATCCCTGGAACAGCGGCGACGACCCGGTGCCCGCTCCCCCGGCAGCCGGTGCCGGCACGGAAGCGGCCGCCCTGCTCGCAGCGGCGGACACGGATGAGAACGGCATGGTTGTGTTCGGCAGCTACAAGGAACTCGACCATCTGATCGCCGCCATCGTTCCCGAACAGGAAGACTTCCTCGTCTATGAGGACGTCGCCGGGGAAACCGCCAAAGTCGAATCCGCAGAAGCACCAGCAGCCGCAACCGGCGCCACAGGCGCAGACGCCGCTGCGGACACAGGCAGCGCGCCGGATCACTCCTCCACCTACACGCAGGTAGAGGGCATCGACGAAGCCGATATCGTCAAGACGGACGGGCGCTACATTTACTATGTATCCGACTACGACAACCGCATCCGGATCGCCTCCGCCAATGACGGCAAGGCTGAAAACATCGCCTCGGTCCGCGGCGACAAATGCGGCACCTATATCACCGACCTGTATGTGCGCGGCGACCAGCTGATCGTGCTCGGCGAAGCACAGGAGAGCAGCTTCTCGGCGCTTCATCCGTTCAACCGGCGCGCGTCTGTTGTGACCGTCTTTGACATCACCGACCGCGCCAGCCCGCAGCAGACGGGACAGTACATCCAGAGCGGCAGCATCCTGTCCTCCCGGCTCAACGGCAGCACGCTCTACCTGATTACCAATGACTACATCTACATGTACGAAAAGGACCGCTGTTTCCCGGGCGTCTGCTTCGCTAAAAGCGACTGGGAAGATCTGCCCATCGGCGACATCTGCTGCTTCCCCGAATCCGCATCCCCCACGTATACCGTGATCGGTGCGGTCGATCTGGATGCCGCGTCGATCTCAGACGATACCGTGCAGACGAAGGCGATCCTCGGCGGCAGCGAGGAAGTCTACTGCAGCCAGACGGCGCTCTACCTGACCACCTCCTTCTACCCGTCCGATCTGACCGGAGACACCTACTATCTCGACGGGGAAGATACGCTGCGCACCCGCATCGTAAAACTGGCGCTGACCGGCGATACACCTGCGTTCGCAGGCAGTGCGGTCGTCCCCGGCTGGCTGAACGACCAGTTCTCGATGGACGACAGCAACGGTCTCTTCAAAGCGGCAACGACAACCACCCGCAGCGGGCGGGATACCAACAACCTGTTCCTCTTCGATGAGAACATGCAGGCGCTCGGCAACGTCCGCGACTTTGCAAAAGACGAACACATCGAAGCGGTCCGGTACATCAAAGACAAAGCCTATATCATCACGTACGAACAGACCGACCCGCTGTTCATCATCGACCTGGCCGATCCGGAAGAGCCGGACATCATCGGGCACGTCAAGATCAGCGGCTTCTCCACCCTGCTGGTGCCGGCAGCCGATGAGTATCTGCTCGGACTCGGCTTTTCGACCCAAACCAATGAGTGGGGAGAAGCCACGGACGGCGTGAAGCTCGCCCTGTTCGATATCAGCGATGCAGCACAGCCCGCCGTCAGCGACAGCAAGGAGTTCGAAGGGATGGAAAGCGAGGTCCAGTACAACCATAAAGCGCTGCTCGTCGGCCCGGGAGGCGATTACTATGCCATCCCCTACGTGACCTGGACGTACAACGTGAGGACAGAAACATACGATACCACGGACGGCATCCTGGTCTTCACGGCAAAAGACGGCAAACTGGAGGTCCTGAAAGACATCCGCACAGAAGACGAAGTGCGGCGCTGCGTGTACATCGATGAGTATCTCTACGGCATTTGCGGGGACGACCTCATCGAAGGGTTTGCCATCCGCTGAGACGCCTCCGCAAAGGGCAGCAGTTCATTGACAATTCTGCAAGATACTCCTAAAATGAAAGAGGTATTATGTTCCGATCAGGAACCCATCAAGTACTTCAACTCAGTAAAAGCAGAAAGGACAACAAAATGAAAAGAACTGTTTCCAAACTCCTTGTTGCTCTGCTCATGATGACCATGGTCATGGCACTGGTATCCTGCGGCGGCGGCAGCAAGAGCGAATACGTCGGCACCTGGCATGCGACCGAGATCTCCGCTTACGGCGTGACGATGACTCCGGAAGATGCCGGCATGGAATTCACCATGGAGATCAAGGACGACGGCACCATCACCGCTACCACCAACGGCGAAGATGACGGTGCGGGCACCTGGGAAGAGACCGACAGCGGTATCAACATCTCCGATGACACCGGCGAAACGATCGACGGCACACTCGAAGACGGTGTCCTGACCATCAACCTGTATGGCGTTGAGATCAAGATGGAAAAGGAATAATTCCGGCTCACCAAACGCAACACGAAGAGGCCTCCGCAGATGCGGGGGTCTTTTTTATAGGAATCGCTCTTCCGCCCTCGTAAAAAGTGAACCGGAATCCAATTTCATGTTGCCAACTAGACAAAAAAGTGAGATAATTGAATCAGAGTACAAAAACATCAGGAGGGAGTATGGCAACAGAATACACCGGAAAACGCGCCCGCAGCAGACAGACCATCATGCACGCTGCAAAAGGGCTGTTCGAAGAAAAGGGCATTAAGAACGTCACGTTCAACGATATCGCCGACCGCGCCGGCATGTCCCGCACGACGATCTTCAACTACTTCGCAACGATCAACGATCTTCTGATCGCGCTCGTGAACGAGGAAATGGATGATCTGCTGCGGTACTGCGAAGAGAGCGGCCTGACCGGCGATGCCCTGATCAGAGAACTCTTTCTGCGGCTGATCGACGACACCGCGAACTATCCCCTGCTCACGATCAGGCTGATTTTCAACAGCATTCTCAATCAGAAGACCGAGGGTTCGATCGCCCGGATCGAGAAAGCGATCGCGGACAATCTGCCTGATGCAGACCCGGCGGAAAAAGAGCGGCAGGTCATTCTGCTGACAGGGATTTACTACGGGCTGGTCAACCACTATCTGTCCAACGGGATGGAATTTGAAAGAAATGAAATGAAAGAGCGATTCCTTGCGCTTTATGAAAGCATCGCGCACTGATCGCAACGCATCATGCATCAAGGAGGTAACAACATGGTCAACAATGGTGACAAATACGGTATCACGCGCTGGGAAGATCCGGCAGATGTCAACGCCAGACTGAAGGCGCTGACCGACCAGCCCATCTGGGAGGTCAATGACGACTACTACGAAAACGAGATTCTGAAATACTACGATGAAAAGTGCCGGGCATCGAAGGAAGTCTTCGAAAAGGCCAAGGATGTCATCCCGGGCGGCGTCCAGCACAACCTCGCATTCAACAAGCCTTTCCCCGTCTGCTTCACAAAGGCGGAAGGCGCTTACCTGTTCGACAAGGACGGTAACGAGTACATCGACTTCCTGCAGGCGGGCGGCCCGACCATCCTCGGCAGCAACTGGGGACCGGTCAAAGAGGCGGTCGAAGAGCTGATCAACACCTGCGGCCCGGTCACCGGACTGCTCCACGAAGCGGAGTACCTCATCGCCAATGAGATCCACGCCTGCATGCCGGGCGTCGAGATGTTCCGTATGCTCGGCAGCGGCACAGAGTCCGACATGGCTGCGCTGCGCATCGCGCGCCTTGCCACCGGTCACAAGCACATCATCAAGCTGGGCGGCGGCTACCACGGCTGGAGCGACCAGCTCGTCTACGGCACCAAGATCCCAGGCAGCCGCAGCTTCCTGGAGTCTCACGGCATCCCGCGCAAGGTGCAGTCCTACACGCATGAAGTCCGCCCGAACGATCTGGATATGATGGAGAAAATGCTCAAACTGCTCAGACTGTGCGGCGGTACAGCGGCCGTCATCATCGAGCCGTTCGGCCCCGAAAGCGGCACCCGTCCGGTCTCCGCTGACTACTGCCAGGGCGTGCGCGATCTGTGCGACAAGTACGGCGCATTGATGATCATGGACGAAGTCGTCACGGGCTTCCGCTGCGGTCTCGGCGGCGCGCAGGGCTACTTCGGCGTCACACCGGACCTCACCATCTTCGGCAAGATCGTCGCAGGCGGCTATCCGGCAGCGGGCGGCGTCGGCGGCAAGAAAGAATACGTCAGCCTGATGGCAGCGGGTGTCGGCGGCAGCAGCAAGAAAGCCTACGTCGGCGGCACACTTTCCGCGAACCCGATGTCCGCACTGGCCGGCTATACAGCGATCAAGGAGATCGAACGCACCAATGCCTGCGAGCTCGCAGGACGCGCCGGCGACCGTCTGACCGACGGCCTCAAGATGCTCCTCGACAAGTACGGGCTCCCCTTCGTC
Source organism: uncultured Eubacteriales bacterium (assembly GCA_902790905.1). Taxonomy (GTDB): domain Bacteria; phylum Bacillota; class Clostridia; order Peptostreptococcales; family Anaerovoracaceae; genus RUG13615. The sequence goes on along the minus strand of CADATO010000010.1, from coordinate 53,729 downwards.
GCCTACAACCAGGGCAGCATCGTTCACCTCGAGTGCACCGGTGCGATGAGCTTTGACTTCTCGTCCTTCAACCCGCTCAAGTCCGTCAAGGGCCTGCTCGAGAACAAGGATATGATGTATGAACGCAAGGCCTCCATGGAACGCATGGGCGCCGCCTACATGGCAAACGGTGTCGTCACACTGGCAGGCAGCCGTCTCTACACATCCATGGCGGACACCGACGAAGTCATCGATGAAGCGCTGAACAGATTTGAAAATGTCTTCAGACATGTTGTAAAGACAAACAAGTGTGCGGACTGAAAGGAGCATTCCTATGGCAAAGTACATTATGGCGCATGACCTGGGCACAAGTTCGGATAAAGCCGCTCTCGTCGATTTTGAGGGCAATGTAGTCGCATCGGAAACCTGCGCCTACCCCACCTATTATCCCAAGCCCGCCTGGGTCGAACAGAACCCGGAAGACTACTGGACCGCCGTTTGTACGACCTGCAAAAAAGTGCTTGAAAAAACCGGCATCGACAAAGACGACGTCAAGGCGATGATCTTCTCGACGCAGGCGCAGGGCGTCATTCCGGTCGACAAGGACGGCAAAGCGCTCTACAACAACATCACCTGGATCGACAGCCGCGCGCAGAAGCAGGCCGAGCACGCGATGAACCGCTTTGGCGGCAAGAAGGTCTTCACGCTGGTCTCCGGCACACCCATCATGGGCAAAGACAGCCTCGCCAAGATCCTATGGCTCAAGGAGGAACGGCCGGACATCTATGAAAAGACCGACAAGGTCCTGGACGTCAACGGTTATCTGACCATGCGCTGCACCGGCGAAAAAGTCGCCGAACTGTCCGGCGCATCCACCTACGGGCTCGACCTCAAGAAGAAGGACTGGTTCTCCGTCTACCCGCGCATGGGCATCGACATGGACCGCCTCGCCAGACTCGTGAAGGCCACGGACAACGTCGGCGGACTCCTGCCGGAAGCGGCCGAAGCCTGCGGTCTGGCGGAAGGCACGCCGATCTTCGGCGGCTGCTTCGATGTCCCCGCTGCGGCGGTCGGCTCCGGCATGACCGGCGAAGGCGATATCCACGTATACCTCGGCACCTCCGGATGGGTCTGCGCCAGCAGCGCCGTGCAGGACAAGTTCAAACGCGGCGCGGCAGCCCTGCAGAGCGCCGACCACGCCATGAACCTGATCGTCGGCGAAATGGAAGCCGCCGGCGCCAACATCCAGTGGATCAAGGACTCGTTCTTCAAACACGAATCCGAGATCTACGGCGACGGCATCTACGACTACATGGACAGCATCATCGACGATGTGCCGCCGGGCAGCGACCACCTCGTCTTCACCCCCTGGATCGAAGGCGAACGGTGCCCCGTGAGCACGACCACGACGCGTGCGACCATGTTCAACCTGACCTCCGTGCACACGAGAGAGCACATGATGCGCGCGGTCTACGAAGGCATCGCCTACAACCTGCGCTGGATCTTCGAGAACATGAAGCAGGACTACGGCTTTGACGGCAACCACTTCCGCATTATCGGCGGCGGCGCGCTGGATAAAGGCTGGATGCAGATCATCGCGGATGTCACAGGACTGGAATTCTCCGTGACCCACGATCCGCGCAACGCCGGCGCAGTCGGTGCCGCGATCATCGCGATGGTCGGGCTCGGGTACCTGAAAGACTTCAGCGAAGCGAAGCGATTCGTCAAGACGGAAGCCACCTACACCCCCAACCCCGCCAGCAAGAAGGTCTACGACAAACTGTTTGAAGACTACAAACGCATCTACTATTCGCTGGAGAAAGCGTACAAGCTGGCCAACGGCGCACGCTTCTCCGAGAGCGAAGAATAACAAGGAGACGCTCCATGAGTGATTTTGATTCGAAGAAGGCGCTCGACAGGCTCGGTGCATTCGCCCGGGACAGCGCCGGGTCCCTGCAGGACAAAGCGGCAGAGATCAGAAAGAAAAAGAATAAAGCGGCACAGGACCTTCTACGTCCGGAAGAAATCGTCGATATGTTTGCGCTGTACGGCCGCAAGCTGACGGAGATGGACCATCCGGTCGAGGAAGCGGTCCTCTATTACAAACAGGGCGACCGTTGCCTCAAGAACGCCAGCGGCGCAGATCTCGCGCAGATCGAATACGACGATATTCTCGACTGCACCCACTTCTCCATCCCGGAGAAAGACTGGCTCCTCGGCGAAAAAAACATGCGCGCCATGATCCTGGCAAAGCCCGCGTACATCGGGATGTGCCTGGCGATCCAGCGTCCCATCGAGGCTGTCCTCGACGACATGGCCATGATCATCGGCCAGAACGTCCTCATCGCACCGCGCGAAAAGAAGGCCATCGAAAAAGCCCTGCGCGGCAGATTTGCCGTCATGATCGAAGACCAGAACGTGCTGGTGGTCGGGCGCACATTCTACGAAGCGTTCACCGCCCTGACCGTGCTGGAAAAGGCAGCTGAGTTATTCCTCAAGGCGGACGTGCTCGGCGGCGGCATCCCCGTTCCGCCGATGCGTGCGGCGCTGGAGCACCGCGTCTATACGATGAAGTACTCCAAGGCCGAGGAATCGCACAAGCTCCGCGAGACAAGCACCGGGAGCGATGCAGCAGACGAAGCATCTGCCTCCCCTGCCGTCAGCAAACCGGAAAGCATGTCGGAAGATGAATGGAACAAGCGCTGCCAGCTCGTCGCATACGGCAAAAAAATGCTGGAGACAGGGCTTGTACAGGGCACCTGGGGCAATCTGTCGGTCCGCCTGGACGACAACTACATGCTCGTCACACCGTCCGGTCTGGATTATAACCGCCTGAGCCCGCTCGATGAAGTCAAGGTGGAGATCGCAACCGGCGAATACGAAGGCGATCTCAAGCCGACCTCGGAGACCGCATTCCATTGCGGCCTGTATGCGATGCGGCAGGATGTCGGGGCGATCCTGCACACCCATTCCAAATACTGCGCCGTCTTTGCGGCTGCACATATGCCGCTGGAGATCGAAGACCCCGCCCTTGCGGAAGCCTTCGGCACGGATCTGCTGCCCATCGCAGCGTATGGTCTCTCCGGCACAAAGACACTCGCGAAGAACATCCTGCAGGTCATGGGCACGGCGCCCGGCTGCCTGATGCGCAACCACGGCATGATCGCCGTCGGCAACGATCTGGAGCACGCCTTCGACCGCTGCCTGAAGATGGAACAGGCCGCCGAAGCAGGCGTGGAACGCAGATGGCAGGCCCTGCTGGAGGAGGAGCTGGAGGAGGACGCTGAAGACTGAGACCCCCAGCCTCTGACAGCCGGATAACACAGACAAAGACCCCCGCAGGCATACGTCTGCGGGGGTTATTCATTCCATGGTATGTACCGGTATTCCGGTCTTCCGGCTACTGCTCTTTCGCCGCTTCGATTTCCTTGATCTTTGCAACGAACTCTTCTGTGAAGGCCGCTTCGTCCACCCCTGTGAACAGCGCGCTTCCAAGCATGACCGGGATGCCTGCATTGTTAACAGCGCTCGTTTTGCTGGTTACCACGATCAGATCCTCGTCTTCGATCTCCGGGATCTCCACCAGTTTGTGCGGGGTGATCACGTGTGCGATCTGCTCTTCCTTCAGGATCTCATCGATTTTTTCTGTCACGATGGAGGTGGTGAAAACGCCGCCGCCGCAAGCAACTACTACTTTGACCATGCTATATCCTCCTTTCGGGTATTTGCCGATTTCTATATAGAAAGTAACAAATCCAAATCTGTTTTTCAATAGCGTTCCGCACAGCCGCAGGCACAGATTTCCGCAAAGCAGCACCGTGCAATATTCGCACCACATGCAGCAGCTCCGTGCAAATCATGTGCCCGGGCAGGCAGCCTGCGGCATTTATGCAGGCGTTACAAACAGGTTATCACGTACACGCTTTTGGTATATAATACTCACATGGAACAGACTACTTTTTTCGAACAGAACGTACCGCAGCCGCTGGCGGCCAGACTCCGCCCGCGCACCATCGATGAGATCGTGGGCCAGTCCCACCTTCTTGGCGAGGGCAAAGTGCTGCGGCGCATCATAGAGAGCGACGGCGTCAGCTCGATGATCTTCTGGGGGCCGCCCGGGGTCGGCAAGACCACCATCGCGACGGTCATCGCCAACCAGACAAAGGCCAAGTTCATCGAGTTCTCCGCCGTGACCAGCGGCATCAAAGAGATCCGCGAAGTCATGAAGGAGGCGGACAACAACCGTCTCTTCGGCGAGAAGACCATCGTCTTCGTCGACGAGATCCACCGCTTCAACAAAGCCCAGCAGGACGCCTTTCTCCCCTTCGTAGAGAAAGGCAGCATCATCCTGATCGGCGCCACGACCGAAAACCCGTCCTTTGAGGTGAACGGGGCTCTGCTGTCGCGGTGCAAGGTTTTCGTGCTCAAAGCGCTGGAGCCGGAAGAAGTCGTGCAGCTGCTGCGGCGCGCCATCGACGATCCGCGCGGCTTCGGCGACCAGAACATCGACATCAGCGACGAGATGCTCATGATGATCGCCCGCTTTTCGAACGGCGATGCGCGCAATGCGCTCTCCACGCTGGAGATGGTCATCCTGAACGGCGATATCACAGACGATCCGGATGCCCCGAAGCCGGGACCGACGACCCGTGTCAGCATGGAGGTCCTGGAGCAGGTGACGTCCAAGAAATCGCTCCTCTACGACAAGGACGGCGAAGAGCACTACAACCTGATCTCCGCCCTGCACAAGTCCATGCGCAACTCCGACCCGGACGCGGCCGTCTACTGGCTCGCCCGTATGCTGGAGGCCGGCGAAGATCCGCTCTACATTGCAAGACGCGTCACGCGCTTTGCCAGCGAAGATGTCGGTCTGGCAGATCCGCGTGCTCTGGAGCTGTCGATCGCAGCCTATCAGGCCTGCCACTTCATCGGCATGCCGGAATGCTCTGTCCATCTCACCGAAGCGGTGATATACAATGCACTCGCTCCCAAATCCAACGCGATGGAGGTCGCCTATCTCACCGCACGCAAAGATGCCCTCGAGCAGATCGACGAGCCGGTCCCGCTGCAGATCCGCAACGCGCCGACCAAACTGATGAAAGACCTCGACTATGGCAAAGACTATCAGTACGCCCACGACTACGAGGATAAGATCACGACACTGCAGTGCCTGCCCGACTCCCTCGAAGGCCGCGAGTACTACCGGCCCGGCGACCAGGGCTTTGAGCCACGGTTCCGCGACCGGCTGAACGCCATCAAACAGTGGCGCCGGGAACACCGGGAGCAGGAGAAAAAGGACAAATAAGGCCCTGCATCAGACAAACCGGACAGACCAGAAAACCGCCGGATCAACCGGCGGTTTTTTCGCATCTTATATACGCTTCCTGCTCTGTCCTCTTTCATCCGTGAATCGAGCATGCCTCAAAGCGGTATTCCTGCCGCACGTCCGGGTACTTCTCCCGGTCCACCTTGCTCAGGAACATCTCCAGCGGCCGCGCATACAGACCGCCGTCATCGTACAGCGCCTGGTAGATCATCAGCGACTCGCGCGTCTCGCTGTGCAGCGCCACCCCGACGATCTTATACAGATACTTGTTTGTCTCCCGTTCCTCTTCGCTCAACAGCTCTCTTTTGAAGTGCTGTACGATCTCTCCGGGAAGGAATGTTCTTTCTTCCATGACGTCCACCGCCTTTCTGCTCTCATTCTACCATCAAACGTAGAACTCTTCACCATCCTCCAGGCGGATCACCCCCAGTTGCCCGCCGAACGTGCAGCCGCAGTCGATCGCAATGTGGCGGTTGGCCCGGTAGATCCGGTCCGGCGCCGGGTTGCCTTTGATCGCCCGGGTGGGTCTGTGCCCCGTGACGAGGTATTTATCGGGATAATAGACTTTGCTGTAGTCCGGCACCCGGAAGATCATCTCCGGGAGCGTGTAATCGCCCAGCGGCCGCGCCGGCGCAAAGTTCACAAGCCCTGCGTGCACGAGCACATAGTCTTCCCCGCCGCAGCGGACCTCTTCATAGAGCGAAAACTCCTCCAGATACTCCAGCACATCCGCCTTGTCTTCCGCGGACAGTCTGCCGAACGACTCGATTGTCTCCTGCCCGCCGACAGTCTGCCACTCCAGAAGACCGCGGATCATATCGTCGTTCACCGCATCGACCGATTCGTCCGTCACTTCCGTTGCCAGAAACCGCAGACACTGCAGCGCCATATACTCGTGGTTGCCGATCAGCGGGATGACATTCGGCCGCATCATCATATCCATGAGCACGTCCATCGAGCGCGGACCGCGGTCGATGGCGTCACCGAGCACGTAAAGCTCATCGCTGTCAGAGAAACCGATCTTCTCCAGCAGCTTTCTGTAGGCTTCATATTCTCCGTGTATATCACTGATGCAGTAGGTCGCCATTCTGTTCACTCCCCGGCATTTACAACGCACGCCTCTTAGCGCAAGTATACCATATTGCAGAAATGCATGGACAACACCTGCTGTCCATTATAAAATCAAATCAGATAAGTTAACAGCTGTAATCGATAAGGAGGCCGCGCAATGCTCACGATCGAAAAACTTGCCGCCTACGGCGCCGATACAAAGACAGGGCTGGAGCGCTGCATGGGGCAGGAAGCCTTTTATATCCGCCTCGCCGGCATGATCCTGCAGGAGGAGAACTTCGATAAGCTCGAGCAGGCGATCGCTGCCGGCGATCTCAAAGAGGCCTTCTCTGCTGCCCATGCGCTCAAAGGCGTGACCGGCAACCTGGCTCTCACGCCGCTGTATGAGCCGGTCCAGGAGATCACCGAACTCTTACGCGCAGAGACCGACATGGATTATACCGCTCTCATGAATCAGATCCGGGAGGCGAAAGCGGCTCTGCAGCAGCTGGCTGACGAGGCGTAGCCGCTCGGCAGAAGGCACCCCTCTGTATAACGAAGCCGAAAAAAAGCAGCCGGCATATGCCCGCTGCTTTTTTCGTGTGACGCAGTTGTCCCGGAACGGGATCTGTTGTGATACCACTTCATTATGATTCGCAGTGGTCACCCTGCTTGTATTTCTCACAGGTGCCTGCGTACGGACAGCCGATACACTTCACGCCGCGCTTCTTCTCTTTGACGATATACCGCACGGCGAAGAATACGATCAGCACCAGCGCGATGACTGCGATGACGGTAGCTCTGTTCATATCAGCTGCCTCCTTTCTCTATTCACTATACCATATCGGAGAGAAAGTGCGCCGGCAATATACCGGCGCACTTCTTATATGATTTGCTGATTGCGGATTGACGTACTCTATGCGTTCGCCGCCTGCGCCTTCTGATGCAGTTCGTACTGCTCGTCGAAGTGCGCACGCATCCTCTTCGCGACGAGGAAGATGCAGACCGCCATGATGATGATCGCGATGAGACCGGGGACAAAGCCGGCTGCCAGATGGCCCTCTGTGAACAGGGTGCCGAACTGGTTGACCAGGAAGGCGACCGTGTAGCCGGTGCACAGCTGGAGTGCGATCGCGCTCCACAGCCAGCCCTTGCTCTTCATCTCGGAGTTCATGGCGCCGATCGCTGCGAAGCACGGCGGGGTGTAGAGGTTGAAGAACAGATATGCCAGCGCGGTGACGGAGGTCAGGCCCATCGTTGCAGCGACCTCGCTGGCGCCACCGGTCAGTTCGAAGTCTTCATTGATGAAGTTGGTCAGTGCAAAGACGACAGCCAGTGTACCGACAACGTTTTCTTTGGCGATGAAGCCGGTGACTGCAGCTGCTGCGAGCTGCCAGACGCCGAAGCCGAGCGGGATGAGCAGGATCGCGAACGGGCTGGCGATGGAAGCCAGGATGGAGGTGTCCTCCATGCCCTCTTCGACCACCTGGAACTGCCAGTTGTAGGTCTGCATGAGCTGGACGACCAGGTTGCATACGAGGATGATGGTCGCAGCCTTGATGATGTATGCCTTCGCACGCTCCATCATGGACCAGAACGCTCTCTTGAGGCTCGGGACTTTCCACTTGGGCAGTTCCATGATGAAGAAGGACTTTCTGTACTTGTAGCCGGTGACTGCCTTGACCAGCAGTGCGCCGAGGAAGATCAGGCAGATGCCGAGGAAATAGCTGAGTGTGCTGACCCAGCCGGCGCCTGCGAAGAACGCACCTGCGAACAGTGCGATGACCGGGATCTTCGCGCCGCAGGGAATGAAGGTCGTGAGCATCGCTGTCGCTCTTCTCTCACGCTCATCGCGGATGGTGCGGCAAGCCATGATGGCCGGGATGCCGCAGCCGGTGCCGATGATGACCGGGATGACGGATTTGCCGGACAGACCGACACGCTTGAAGATCGGGTCCATGACGGCACTGACGCGGGCCATGTAGCCGCAGTCCTCAAGCAGTGCAATGAGGAAGTACATGACCATGACAAGCGGCAGGAAGCCGACGACCGCGCCGACACCGCCGACGATACCGTCTGCAATGATGGTTGCGAGGACAGGCGGTGCACTCGCGAGGGAGTCAGCAACAAATCCCTGGAAGGTCTCGATCCAGCCGACGAGCCAGTCCGCGATGAACGGTCCAAGCCATGCCTGGGAGATCGAGAAGACCAGATACATAACGCCCGCGAAGACCAGAATGCCGACGATGACGTTGGTCAGGACGCTGTCCAGTTTATCGGTCTTCGTTGTCTCGGCGGAGAGCTGCTTTCTTGTCTCAACGCCCGCCACGATCTCGTTGACGAACGCGTAGCGCTTTCTGTCTTCCTTATCGACGGCGTTCTTGTCATGCAGGTTGATGTCCGCCTGCAGGTACGGCGCCTTCTGCGCCTGGCCGTTCAGGGAGATCGCCTTGTCGATGACTTCCTTCAGGCCGCTGTTCTCTGTGGAGACGGTCTCGATGACCGGGCAGTTCAGCTTTTCAGACAGCGCCTTGACATCGATCTTTGTGCCTTCTTTTTCGTTGATGTCGCTCTTGTTCAGGGCAACGACGACCGGGATCCCGAGCTCCAGCAGCTGCGTGGTGAAGAACAGGCTGCGGGACAGGTTGGTCGCGTCGACGATGTTGACGATCGCATCCGGATGCTCGTCGCGGACGAACTCGGACGTGATGCTTTCTTCCGGCGTGAACGGGGACATCGAGTAAGCACCGGGCAGGTCGACTGCGGTGACTTCCTCAGCACCCCGGAATTCTTCTTTCAGGGGGCCCTCCTTCTTGCCTACGGTAACGCCGGCCCAGTTACCCACCTTTTCGTTCATCCCGGTCAGCGCGTTGAACATGGTCGTCTTACCGCTGTTGGGATTGCCGGCAAATGCGATTCTCATAGCATTACTCCTTTATGAAACAATGATTGCGTGCCGGCCCGCGGCCGGTCTTATACTTTATAAATGCTCCGTTTAGACAGTTACCCTATGCTAACCGGTGTGCAATATAGAAGGCGCCCGCTTCCCTTACAGGAATCGCTCAGCGCCCTTCTTAACTAGACGAGAATAGCCTCCGCGAGGAGGTTGTCCAGATTGTAGCGGCCATCCTTGATCACGACGATGCAGCTCTTCTTTTTCTTAGAGATCAGCGTGATCGGCTCGCCGCTGTAGCAACCGAGACGGAAGAGAAAACCGTTCATCTCTTCGTCTTCTGTATTGATTTCCTTGATGGTATATGTCTGCCCGGGGGTCGCTTCCAGGATCGTCATGGTTCCTTCTTTCGCGGCAGTATCAGTCTGTTCCGCCGCTTTTGTCATATTGTGCAGGTTCATTGCAGCTTCCATACTGACCGTCCTTTCGTTTCTCGCATTCGGTTAGCGATTCCTAACCGTCAGTTAATTGTAGCTAACTCATGGACCGCTGTCAATGCATTTGGCAGAAAGTGACCGAACGGGCTATACGTGCGCCGCAGAAAACAATCTGCGGTTACAGCACATGCTGGCCGTTCACAACCAGAGAGAATGTTGCCCCCAGCACTTCCGCTGCCCGCGCACACATCGTCATGCGCCCGAGGAAGATCTCGAAGTAGTCATACATGGTGCAGATCTCTTCATCGACCGTCAATGTCAGGATGATCTTCTTCTCTTCCGGCTCCAGGTCAAGCACCGACTTCGTGACCGCATAGTTGACCCGGTCGTGGATATCAAAACCGGCGGGGTCTTTCTCCCGCACGCGGTTGCGGCGCACATCGCATTTGTCCGCGATGATCAGTGCGGCAGCGACAGGCTCCGCCGCAACACCGGTCGACTCGTCGTGGTTGGCGATCGCCGAAACGATCCGGACCCTGTCCTCCATGCGGATGTCCATGTCTTCCAGGATCTCGTTGGCCAGCAGTGCGCCGTATTCGGCATGGTGCTTGCGGTTGATCACGTTGCCGATGTCGTGCAGAAATCCCGCGATCATGACGAGTTCCTGCTCCTCTTCACTGTATCCGAACGCTTTGAGAATATCCGCCGCTCTCTGCGCGACCAGCTTGGTGTGCACGGTCGAGTGATCCGTGTAGCCCAGCGAGCCCAGGATCTGGTTGCCGCGGTGGTAGTATTCAAGAACTTCTGCGTGATTGCTGATGTCGATGTATTTCATGTAGCTGCTTTCCTCCCTACCCCTGTATTGTACTGCAAGCAGTCAGGTGATAGGAAGTCTTTCTGAGAGATTGTGCAAAATCCTCCTGCGCATGCGGCGTCTTGGTCAGCACATCCGCTTCTTTCTTTCCGAGATTGACGCGCGCCCAGACGCCGTCCATCTCGTTGAGCGAGTTCTCGACCGTACGCGCGCAGTTGCTGCACATCATCCCGTCGATGGACAGTTTGTATTCATACGGATAGTGCGATGCATCGGTATCGTCCACCTTCTTCGCCGTCACCATCTCCGGTGTGCCGCAGCAGCTGGACTGCGCCTTGCCTCGTGCCTTCTGCATGGTCCAGTACCCTGCCCAGACGACGAGCAGTGCTGCCAGTACAATGATGATGATTGCTGATGTACTCATAGCTGTGATCTCCTGTCTTTCGATTTCTGCCGTACAGCCGGCCTGTTTACCCGTTTTGGTTACCCTTTGCTAACCAACGTCTATTTTACAGCCGGCCTGCTCCAATTGCAAGACCGGCTGTTTCTCATTCTCAGTTTTCCTGCTTCGCTGTTCCGATATGCTCTCCGTAGATGGCACAGCCGCACGATCCGCGGCTGTCCTTACGCCTGTGACTTCAAGTATTCCTCCATGTGCGGGAACACCTTCTTTGCGAACGCGACCGCTTCGACGACCGTCTTGGGGCCGGTGACGATATCGCCTGCTGCATATACGCCCGGCGTGTTGGTCTCACCGAACTCGTTGACCTCGAGGAAGCCTCTCTGCGTCACCTTGATCGATCCCGCGTTCACATCCGCGCCGGGGCCCTGTCCGATCGCCAGGATCACGGAATCCGCCGGCACATCGAACGTTTCTGTGTAGTCCTCTTCAAAACTGACGCTGCCGTCCTCATTCTCAATGCGGTTGACACGTACGCAGCGGACGCCTTCATCGGTGATGCGCACCGCCTGTGCATAGTGGACGAATTCGACACCGTCGATCTCCGCCATCTCGACTTCGTCACGGTTGGCGGTCATATCCTCTTCCCCCATGAAGTGCAGGATCGTGACATGTGAGCGCTCTCTTCTGATCGCCGTGCGCGCCGCGTCGATGGCGACATTGCCGGCGCCGACGACCGCCACACGGTTGCCGAGCCGGAACGTATCTGGCGACTTGAGGTAGTCGATGGCGAAGTGCACATGGCCGAGCGTCTCGCCGAGCAGCCCCAGTCTGTTGGGTCTACCCGTGCCTGCTGCCACGAAGACCGCCTTATACCCATCCGGGAAGAGGTCCGCAATCTGCAGGTTGGTGCCGATGCGCGTGTTCGGACGGAACCGTACGCCCATGCGCAGCAGGACGTCTTTGTACATATCCAGAAGGTCTCTCGGGAGCCGGAACGGCGGGATGCCGTACCGCAATACACCGCCGATATCATCCTGCGCTTCGAAAAGCGTGACATCGTAGCCCTTCGCGAGAAGCATCAGCGACATGGCCAGACCGGCAGGACCGGCGCCGGCGACGGCCACCTTGATGCCGTTCTTCTCGATTTCCGGCACGGTCATGGTTTCCAGATAGAACCGCGAGATGTACTCTTCAATGCGGTAGAACTCGACCGGCGTGCTCTTGATGCCCAGCACGCAGTGTCCGGCGCAGTTCCTCTCATGCGGGCAGATGATCGATGTGACCGCCGTCAGCGGGTTGTTCTCGAACAGCACCCGTCCGGCCTCCTCGATCTCGCCGTCCAGAAACAGCTGCATCACCTGCGGGATCGGCGTTGCAACGGGGCAGTTCGCCGCACATCTCGGGTTTTTGCACTTCAGACAGCGTTCTGCTTCTTTTTTGATCGACGACATATTCTTTCTCCCTTGTTTTTTATTCAGTCAACAGGTTCATTGAGCCTTCAATCCACAAATCCAAAACTGCCTATCATTATACCATACGGCAGGCGGCCGCAAAAGCGGGCTCCCAGTTCTCCGACTTCGTCGTGGTCGCCGTCCCGGACGCAGGCCTCCGCCGGTGTCAGCACGACTCTGAACTCTCCGTTCTTGATGTCCTGCAGGACGCCGAATGTCTTGCTCTGCTCCATATTCCTTCTCCTGATCATAGGGTTGCTTCTTTTGTTATCATAGCACAAAAGAGCGTTTACAGGATGGATGGAAACCCCTACAATCAACTTATAAAGCAGAAACCGCATCTGCACAAGAAAGGAAAAACCATGAAAACTCTTAAGCTTTGTTTCATCGGCTTTGGCAACGTCGGGCAGAAGGTCTCCGCCCTGCTCCTCGAGAAGCAGGACTGGCTCCGTGAGACCTTTGACACAGATGTGATCGTCACCGGCATCGCCGGCAGGTCCAAGGGCAGCCTGGTCGATCCGGCCGGGCTCGATCTCAGGGAATCGCTCAGCCAGGTGCAGACAACAGGCAGGTTTGATCCCGCAAGCCCCGCCGCCTTTGAGGGAACGCCTGAGGAGATGATGGCCGCATCCAGGGCCGACGTGCTGGTCGAGATGAGCACCCTGTCCATCCGGGACGGACTCCCAGCCGCCGACTACATCCGGTATGCGCTGCGCCGCGGGATGCACGTCATCACGGCGAACAAAGGGCCCGAAGCCTGGTATTACAAAGAACTCAAAGAACTGGCCGAACAGGCCGGCCGGCAGTTCCTGTATGAGACAATCGTGCTCGACGGCACGCCGACCTTCAACCTGATGACCGAGACGCTGCACGGCAATACCATATCCGGCATCACCGGGATCCTCAACGGGACTTCCAATTATGTGCTGAAGCTACTCGAAGAAGGCAAGAGCTACGACGAAGCCATCAAGGCCGCGCAGGACATCGGCCTGGCGGAAGCGGATCCGTCCATGGACATCGACGGCTGGGACGGCGCCGCCAAGATCTGCGCCATGGCGAACATCCTGATGGACGCGTCGATCACGCCGGACGACGTCGAAGTGGAGAGTGTCCGCAGCGTTACCGCGGAGAAACTGGCAGACGCCAAGCAGCGCGGCATGTGCATCAAGTACATCTGCCGGGCGGAGCAGACAGAAGACGGGGTCAAAGTCTCCGTCAAGCCGGAGGAGCTGCCGCGCGAACACGCCTACAACTCGGTGAACGGCACATCCGCCGTCTTCACGCTTTACACGGATCTCGCAGGCGAGCTGACGATCATCCAGACCGATCCCGGCCTGCTGCAGACCGCCTACGGCATCTACAGCGATCTGATCACGCTGCTGAAAAGGATCTGATAAACTGCAGAGAGTCGGACGTCACGCGTGTCCGGCTCCATCACAAACTCATTCGCAAAAAAGGCAGGCATTAGCCTGTCTTTCTCGTTGCACGTTCGCGCTGTTTCTGCTCTGCCTGCGCTGCGCTTGGCAATCGCAGACATCGCTAGCGAAAAATCCGCCTTACGGCTCTCGCTAGCGCGAATCGCCGGGCGGATTGTTTTGGTGGAGGTGGCGGGAGTCGGACCCGCGTCCAAAACCACATCCACAGGAATTTCTCCGAGCGCATCCTCAGTTGGAATTTTCGCTTAGCGGCGAGGCGAGAGGCGGCCTGCCGATCCGTTATCCCGTTGGCCCCTTACGCTACCGGGAACTCACGCAAGGGTTTCCTGCATGTCGACGCCGGATCATGAGCCTGCAGGTGAACTCAGGCCGACGCGCGGGGCTGAACTAAGCAGCCAGTGCGAAAGAATTGTTATTTTTAGCGTTTGTATTTAACGGGTCCTTTTTAACGCAGCCGGACCAACTGCGGCTCGCTTATCCTGATTCAATGATCCTGTCGAAACCATGACACCCCCATGATCAGTATGCGCGGAAGCGAACATCTGTTTGCTTCCGATGTCATAATAGCATATTCGTACCAAATGTCAATATCCCCCGCAGAGCAGCACCTTTGCTGTCTCCGTGTTGCGATATTAATGGCGCGGCGCACGGACGAGTCCTGAGGCGAACGTTTTCAGTTCGCCGAAGGACTCTCCGTGACAGCCGCGCCACTGATACGCACAAACGGAAACAGCACCCGAAGGTGCTGTTTCCTTGCTTGATATCAAGATCCGACATGCGTCGGGACTCCTGCGGATTTGCGATTCCTTAGTCGACTTTCTTGAAGCCCAGATACCAGTCGTAGATTTCCATGTCCGGATTGTCTTCGGCTTCCTTCATCCGGTCTTCCGCGACTTCCAGCGTCAGCGGCGCCGGCATGACCACCGGATCGCCCGGGCGCCAGTCCGCCGGTGTGGAGACATGGTGCTCGTCGTGTACCTGCAGCGACTGGATGATGCGCTTGATCTCGTCGAAGTTGCGGCCTGTGGACATCGGATAGTACAGGATCGTACGGATGATGCCTTCCGGGTCGATGACGAAGACCGCGCGGACCGTCTGGGTCTTGGCGATCGTCTGCAGCATGCCGTACTTCTTCGCCACGCTCATGCTGATATCCGCAATGATCGGGAACGGCAACTTGACGCAGCCTTCTCCCTTCCAGTCGATGTTTTCAATGCTCTTCGCCCATGCCAGATGCGAATGCACGGAGTCGATCGAAAGACCGAGCAGCTTGCAGTTCATTGCTTCGAACTCATCCGCCATGCGTGCGAACGTGATGAACTCCGTCGTGCATACCGGTGTGAAGTCGGCCGGATGCGAGAACAGGATCACCCAGTGCCCCTTGTAGTCCTCCGGGAAATTGACCTTCCCCATGGTGGTCATGGAACGGAACTCCGGAGCCGGATCGCCGATCATCGGCATTGCATATGTCTTCTCTTCCATGATGTCCTCCTAAAACCGGTTGGTTGTCTTTGCTGTTTCGATATCCTGCTCGAGCTGTGCGATCTCCGCATCCAGACGGCTGATCTCAGAGAATGCGCCTGCCATTGCCTCACGGATCTCCGACAGTTCCGCCTTGAGCGCTTCCGGATCTTCCTCCGGGTTGAGCTCGAGGGTGGAGCGATTCTCATAAATGATCTCACCCAGCGCTTCATACTGCTTCTCGATGTCGCCCTTACGCGCCGCGATCTTCGCCTTCAGCGTTCCGATCTCCACAGCATCTGCCGTTGCTTCGACAGCCTTGCCGCCAAGCGCCTTTGCTTTATCCAGGAAACTGCTCATGTTATCTTCTCCTTTCTCTCTGCATACGGCGCGCTGCATCTTTCTTCGCGATGTCGTCGCGCTTGTCATATAGTTTTTTACCTCTTGCCAGGGCGATCTCGATCTTGGCCCGGCCGTCCTCGTTGATGTACAGGGACAGCGGCACGATCGTCAGGCCCTTCTCCTTCATTTTCTGCTCGATCTTCAGGATCTCCTTGCGGTGCAGCAGGAGCTTGCGGTCACGCAGCGGATCCACATTGAAGATGTTCCCGTGGTCGTACGGGCTGATGTGCATGCCGTGGATGATGGCCTCGCCGTGGCTGATCTTCACATAGCTTTCCTTGAGGTTGACCTTCCCCTGCCGGATGGACTTGATCTCCGTGCCCGTCAGGACAATGCCGGCCTCAAAGGTGTCCAGAATGAAATAGTCATGCCTGGCTTTTTTGTTGTTCGCGATAAGTTTTCTTTTTCTCTGTTGCATGTATGATTACAGGGATTTCCCTGCCTTCTTCTAATCCAATGTACCGAATCCGCTCAGCGGCCAGAGCCGGAACACCGCCTGTCCGACGATGGTATCCTTTTCGATCGGGCCGAAACTGCGGCTGTCCACGCTGACCTCGCGGTGGTCGCCCATCACGAAGACTTCGTTGTCCCCGAGGGTGATTTCCTCCATATATCCAGGCGTGCCGCCCATGGCGATATAGGGTTCCTGCAGCGGTTCCCCGTTGAGATAGACCAGCCCGTCCTGCACGGCCACGGAGTCCCCGGGCAGTGCAATGACACGCTTGATGAGGAGTTTGTTGTGCTCTTCGTCCAGTTTGAGGTCGGACTTGAAGATCACGATGTCCCCGCGCTCCAGTTCGCCAAATCTGTACGCCTGCCGGCTCATCAGCAGGTAATCCTTCGGCTCCACGGTCGGCTCCATCGAGGTCTCCTGGACGATCGTCGGCCGGATAAACGCGGAGATCACGAGCGCGATGATGCAGGCGATGACCACATCCTTGACGATCAGTCTGGCGTTGTCGGTGAGCAGCGCTTTTCTCTGCCGGCGCTTGGCGCGGCGTCCCTTGCGCAGCTCTGCCGCGGTCGGCTGTTTGCGCGCCTCATCGGCCTCCGGGTCGAAGATGACCGTGTCAACAGCAGGGTCGTGCGGGTCCGGCCGTTTGACGGTCCTGGGTTCCAGCGCACCGGTATTCCTGCGCGTCGGTGTTGCGCCTTCATCGATGGTGATCTCCCTGCGCACCGGCACCTCTTCCGCCGGCTTTTGTGCCGGAACTTCTTCCGCAGGCTTCTGTGCCTGCACTTCTTCTGCCGGTTTTGCCTCTTTTATGCCTTCCTCCACCAGTTTCCGAAAGTCGGCTTCCATCCGTGCGGTTTCTCTTTTTTCTACTTCTTTGGCGATATTTATATCCAACAGATCATCGATCTGTCTTTTTTCGTCCTTCATTGCCTGTGGCTTTCTCCTTGAATAATGCTTTCTGTATCCTGGTAAATGTATCGGGCGGGGGGCACTCGACGGTCTTTCCCGCCAGCGGTCCGTCATGGAATCGCATAGCCGCACAATGCAGCAGCTGTCCCCGCACACCGTATTTTTCCTTCGCTTTCGCGTTTTTCTTCGGATCTCCGTATTTCGGATCTCCCAGGATGGGATGGCCTGCTTCCGACAGATGCAGCCGGATCTGATGCGTGCGCCCGGTCAGGATCCTGACACGGACCAGCGTATACTCTGAGCCGGCAGCCAGCGGCGTCACGATGGTCTCCATCCACTTGCCGTCCTGTGCGTCGCCCTCCTGCGCGCCGTTTTCTGCCGCGCTGCTTTCGAGGAGCACCGAACGGTTGTCCCGCTCGTCTCTGACCATTCTGTCCCGCAGGGTGAGCGGCGCATCGATGCGCCCTGTCACGATGGCCAGATATTCTTTGTCGATCGCTTCTTTATCCCGCATCAGCGCTGTGTAGGTCCGCAGCGCTTCCTGCGTCTTTCCGAAGACCACGATGCCTGTTGTATTGCGGTCGAGCCGGTTGACTGCAGCCGGGCGGAAGTGGTTTTCCCGGTCCGGCACGAAGTCGCCCTTTTCCATCAGGTAGCCTTCGACCTGGTTGACCAGCGTGTTCTTCTTCTCGTGCCGGTCACCGTGCGTCAGCAGCCCGAACGGCTTGCCGGTGAACAGCACCTGGTCGTCCTCATAGAGCACCTTGAACTGCTTGCGCACATGCCATGTCCGGCGCGTGCTGCGCAGTGCATCCGCCTGCTCTTCCGTCATATAGACGCAGATCTCATCACCTTCCTCTAGCAGCGTCTCCCGGCTCTGCCGTTTGCCGTTCACCTTAACATCCTTGCGGATCATTTTATAGATGAGCGACAGCGGCGCTTTGTCAAAGTATTGCCGGAGAAATCTGTCCAGTCTGCGGTGCGCGTCGTTTGGCCCTGCTGTAATCTTAACCATCATATTATTATACACTGAATACCCTTGTTTTCCCACTACGATTTTCTGTGGCATCCACATGCCGGCTGTGATAAAATAGGTGGGTAAGGAGATTTTGCAATGGAAAAACTCAAAGACTTCTTTTACAACAAAAATGATGTGATCATCGCTCTGCTGATCCTGGCCTGCGCTGCGGCCATCATCTACTTCCGCGTCCGCGCCATCATGGCGTATCCGCAGCAGCAGATGGAAGAGACCGGCGCTGCCATCAACATGGTGAAGACCGCATTCAGTATGCTCGGCATCGGCTGATCCGGGCTGTCCGTATCGCCCGCACAGGGCGATCTCTTTTCATTACAGCAACCGGGGATTTCCCCCTTCTATGGAGGTCAACAATGGCACTCATCACATCGAAAGACATGTTCGCCAAAGCGCTGAACAGCGACTATGCGATCGGCGCATTCAACGTCAACAACATGGAGATCATCCAGGGTATCATGGAAGGTGCACAGGCAGAGAACGCCCGCGTCATCCTGCAGGTATCCGCAGGCGCCCGCAAATATGCAAAGCCGGCGTATCTGGTGAAGCTGGTTGAAGCCGCGATCATCGATACCGGTATCGACGTCTGCCTGCACCTGGATCACGGTGCGGACTTCGAGATCTGCAAGGACTGCGTCGACAACGGATTCACTTCCGTCATGATCGACGGCTCCAAGTACCCGTTTGAAGAGAACCTCGCACTCACCAAGCAGGTTGTCGACTATGCACACGACAAAGGTGTCGTCGTAGAAGCAGAGCTCGGCAAACTGGCCGGCATCGAGGACGATGTCAACGTAGATGCCCGTTCCGCTACATTCACCGATCCGGCGGAAGCGCAGGAATTCGTTGAACGCACAGGCGTCGACTCTCTGGCGGTCGCCATCGGCACCAGCCACGGCGCTTACAAATTCAAGGGCACCCCGTACCTCGACTTCGAGCGTCTCAAGGAAATCCACAAACTGATCCCCGACACACCGCTCGTTCTGCACGGTGCCAGCACGGTCCTGCCGGAATTCGTTGAGAAGTGCAACCAGTACGGCGGCAAGATCCCTGGCGCACAGGGCGTACCGGAAGACATGATCAAAGAGGCTGCCAAGTACGGCGTCTGCAAAGTCAACATCGACACCGACGTCCGTCTGGCGATGACCGCTGAGATCCGCAAGTATCTCACCGAGCATCCGGAAGACTTCGACCCGCGCCTCTATCTTGGACCTGCCCGTGCAGCCATCACCGAAATGGTCCGCCACAAGATCCGCGACGTCCTGAATTCCTCCGGCACGATGGCGCTGTAAACCGCCGCTGCAAAGATCCGTTAAGAAGGAGATCCGAACTATGAAACTCCAAGAGTCCGGCGAAATGTACCTGGAGACCATCCTGGTGCTTTCCGAAAGAATGCCGCATGTGCGCTCCATCGACATCTGCGAAGAGATGGGCTATTCCAAGCCGAGCGTCAGCCGCGCGATGAGCATCCTGCGCAACAACGGGTATGTCATCATGGACGACAGCGGCTACCTTCACCTGACCGACAGCGGTATGGAAGTGGCGACGAAGATCTACGACCGTCACAACACACTGTCCGCTTTCCTGACCTGGATCGGTGTGGATGAAGAAACCGCCACGGATGACGCCTGCCGCATCGAGCATGTGATCAGCGACGAAACAATGGCTGCGATCAAAGCGTGCATGGAAAAGAATAAGTGATCACACAGGCATCACGTTCAATGCAAACAAAGAGCGGTACCGAGAAGGTATCGCTCTTTTATTACTGTTGAGTTTTATGACTGTTGAAAGCAGCGGCTGTCACACAGCCCTGCTTCGCTCACTGTGCTGCGCAACGTTGCGCTCCGCAGGGGCTGCGTGCGCCGCTGCTTCTATCACTGATAGACTTCTACTCCCATACAATACCGATGCCTTTTTCGACAGCTTTGTCGTAGATGGCTTTGGCGGTCACGAGATCCTGTGCAGCGATGCCGACGGTCTCATAGACGATGATCTCATCATCGCTTTCCCGGCCGGGGAGCGTTCCGTTGATGACATCCCCGAGGCTGCCGAGGACATCGTCTTCTGTGATGATGCCGTCTGCGATTGGGATCAGCAGGTCCCCTGTCTCGGACAGCGCGGCCTCCTTGCTGTCGCAGATGATCTTCGCTGCACGCGGCAGGATGGCGGGGTCCATTTCACGCCGGTCGGGCTGGTAGGTCCCGACGCAGCTGATGGTCGCGCCTTCTTTCACCTTCGTGCCGTCAAAGACCGGCTCTCTCGAAGCCGTCACCGTGATGATCAGATCCGCATCCTCGATGCAAGCATCCGCACTCTCCGCCGGCTGGATATCTGCGCCGTAAGACGCCAGCTTTTCCCGCATTTTTGCGCAGAACGCCGCACAGCGGTCCGCGTTGATATCATAGACACTCACCTCTTCCAGACTGCGCGATTCCAGCATGGATGCGAGCTGCGTCTCTGCCTGCCCGCCGGTGCCGATCAGTGCGCCCTTGCGGCAGTCCTTCTTTGCCAGCAGGTCAAACGCCGCGCCGGAAGAAGCGCCTGTGCGCAGCTGCGTGACGAACGTGCCGTCCATCATCGCCACCACATAGCCTGTTGCGCCGTCGATGAGCATGACCTGCGCGGGCGATGTCATGAGTCCATTGTCGATGTTGTGCGGAAAGATATCGATGACCTTCAAGGACGCCGCATCCAGTTCCGGTGCATAGGCAGGCATGAACAGGAAGGCACCGTCGTACTTGCCTTCGATCACCGTGCGCAGCGGCGAGACGATCTTGCCGTCTTCCGTCATTTTGAAGGCGGTCTTGACAGCATCGATCGCATCTCTGGTTGTAAATACCTTCTCAATATCCGCTCTGTTCAGTAGCAGCATTGTCTTTCCTCCTCATTCCTTCATCATCAGCAGAGCCGCCTGCCCGCCGCGGGTCATTCCCTGCCGCCTGTGGGAAAAATACAGTTCATCGTGTGCAAAGGTGCACGTATCCGCCATATCGATATGGTCATCAGGCACACCTGCCGCCAGCATCACCAGTCTGTCCAGGCGGGACAGGGATACATGATACTTCTGTTTTTCTGCATCAAACGTGCAGATTTCCTCCGGCAGGCACTGCGCATATCCGGGCACCGGCTTCGCATCGCCTGCATACAGCCCGGCCGCATCTGATTCCCAGACCGGCATCTGCATCACCGCATCCACGACATCCCTGTCACACTCGAAGTATTGCTGCGAGATGCACGGGCCGATCCTCGTATACACATCCGCCGGATCCGTGCCGAACGCCTCGTCCATCTTCTCCAGCATCACGGCAGCCATGCCGCCGACTGTGCCGCGCCAGCCTGCATGGGCCAGCCCGATGGCTTCATGGACAGGATCGTAGAAATACAGCGGCACGCAGTCCGCATGCGATGTGATCAGGGCGATGCCTTTGCGGTCTGTGATCATACCGTCCACATCCTGGATGCGGTCCCTTTCAAGACCTTCCCCGCAGTGGCTCTCATCTACATAGATCACGTTCGTCGTGTGCGTCTGCCCGACCATCACGGTCCTGGCCGGGTCCACGCCCTGGCCGGTACACCAGCGGCGGAAGTTCTCTTTGATATTCGCGAGTTCATCCCCGGTCGAAAAACTGAGATTCATCGTGGCGTACACACCCGTGCTCACGCCGCCGTGCTTTGTGCTGTAGTCATATATGATTTTATCAGAGAATCGCTCAAACCCCATATTACTCCTTCAGTACAACATCCATGACAACCGGATTGTGATCCGTATCGACAAATTCCTGGTCCTGCGTCGTCAGCGACTGCACTTCCACGTTGTCAGAGACAATGAATCCGTCGATCATATAGTACTGGAACGCCGACAGATCAGCCCCTGCATACGGCTGGTCCAGCGACCGGCAGGTCGGCGCCTGATTGTCCATCAGCAGCGACCATCCGTCTCCGAAATCACCGGCTTCGATCACGCCAGGCTGCCAGCGCCCTTCGTACACAGGATACGCGCCCGCATCGACATTGGAGAAGAGCTGGTTGAAATCGCCGCCGGCGATCACATAGTTCCCCTTGCTGCGCTCTTCTTCCAGCACGCCGAGCAGCGCCTTGGTCTGCGCGATCTTGCCTTCCCCGCTGTCATACGCCTCCAGATGCAGATCGATCACCACGAGCTGCTTGTCGGACCCTTCAACCGGGATCCGGTTGACCAGCAGGCAGCGCTTGAGATTGGCAACCCTGACCGGCCAGTTGAACGGACACGGCAGGCTGACGCGGGTGGACTCTGTCAGCTGGTAGTGCGTCATGAACAGCAGCCCGCTCTCGACCTTGCCGATCGGCGGCAGCGGATACGGGACATACGAGACCTTATAGTTGTATGCGAAAGCGTTGTTGTAATCCGGGAAAGCATCTCTCATCAGCTGCGTCTCATCGACATGCCTGGACCGCTTCGAGTCGATGTCCACTTCCTGCAGGAGCATGATATCCGCATCGGTTTCCTGCAGATTGGCGATGATGCCGTCCATATTCTCCTTGACGCGCTCCTTGTCCGCGGTCATGACGCTTTCACCGCCATCCATGAAGAAGTCCGCATTGTCGCCGAGTGCGCCATAGCCGATGTTCCAGCTCACCAGTCTGATCGGCTCTCCCGCGGCGGGCAGTTCCGCCTGCGCCGCAGCCGGGCTTTCCGCGCCGGCCTGCACTTCGATCTCCTCCGCGTCTGCGGGTCTGTATTCTCCGATTGTCAGCACTCCGATCAGCGCCACAACAAATATCAGTACTGCGGCGATGATCCGCAGCAGGATCCCGGCAATAAGCCGGAGCGGGCTGACACGTTTGGTCTTTTGCTGATTGTTCTTCATCGCAGTCCCCTTTCTCATGCGGGATGACGGTTTCTACTTACAGGATTGAACCAGCTGTCATTATGAAAAGAGCTGCCCCCTTACAGCAAAAGGACAGCCCTGCTTTCTCTGTGTTACAGCGGTCTGCGTTCGCTTTGCAGTTTTTCGCGGATGGACTCACCTGTCTGTGCCGCTTTGATACCTTCTGCAGATGTACCTTCATGCAGGCACGGATCCGCTTCCTTCGGCTTGACCGGCTTGGGCGTCATATCGATCTTCGTGGCATCTCCGATCCCGAGCGCTTCCCCGACAACACCAAGACTGGTGATCGTGGAAGCGATGTCGGTCGGCATGTAGATCTTGGTGGCATTGCCGTCCGCGACATCGCGGAGCGCTTCCAGCCCCTTCAGACGCAGCACGGATTCGTCGATATGCGCTTCCCGCAGCATTTCAAGACCCTGTGCCTGTGCTTCGTAAACCAGTTTGATGGACTCCGCTTCACCTTCTGCAAGAGCGATCTTGGCCGCCTTCTCCGCTTCTGCCGAGAGGACCATCGCCTTCTTGTCACCTTCTGCACGGGCGACGACGGATTCCTGATGCGCCTGCGCCTCGAGGACGGTCTGACGGCGTTCGCGTTCTGCACGCATCTGCTTGGTCATGACTTCTTCGATCTCGCTGGGCGGATTGATGTTCTTCAGTTCGACGCGGTTGACCTTGACGCCCCAGGCGTCGGTCGCCTCATCGAGGATCGACTCCATCTGCGAGTTGATCTCGTCGCGAGAGGACAGCGTTGTGTCGAGTTCCATATTACCGATGATGCTTCTGAGCGTCGTTGCGGACAGGTTTTCAAGACCGAACAGCGGATTTTCCACACCGTAAGTGTAGAGCCGCGGATCAAAGACCTTGGAGAACACGACCGAGTCGACGTAGACCGATACGTTATCCTTGGTGATGACCGGCTGCGGCGGGAAGTCCAGCACCTGTTCCTTCAGGGAGACCTTGTTCACGACGCGGTCGATGAACGGGATCTTCAGGTGCAGACCCGCCTGCCAGGTCGTGCGGTATTTACCGAGCCGCTCGATGACAAACGCATATTCCTGCGGTACGATGCGGATGTTGGTCACGATCAGGGCGATGAGCGCGATGATCAGCAGGATTTCGATGAGTGTTCCAAACATAGCTGTTTCCTTTCATTCCATGTGCAGTATTGTATCCGCCGGTAATTGCGGAGTGCAGGCTGCTTAGCGGTTGTGCGCGTTCAGCAGATCCTGCTTCATTTCCCAAAGCTTTTCAGAAAGGTCGACGTAGTAAGTCTGCGGATTCTCAAAACGCTTGATTTCCTCCCAGAGGCTGTCCACCTGCTTGAGGCAGTACGCGCGGATCTCTTCAATGGAGGGCTTGTCGTAGACGAGCTTGCCCTTCTCGAAGATCGGCACGCGCAGATTCTTTGCGTAGTAGTTGGTAACGGTCTTGTGTTTCCAGATATTCTGCGGGTCGAAGATCTCCATATCCTCGCCCGTGGGTTCGGGTTCGTCGTCCAGCGTGATCAGGTCCGCGATCGCCCGGTCGGTATCGAGGTCGAACAGGCGGTACAGCGTCTTGAAGCCCGGGTTGGTGATCTTGCCGACGTTCTCGCTGATCTTCATCTTCGGGATCAGTTCGCCGTCCTTCTCCAGCGCGCAGAGCTTGTAAACGCCGCCGAAGACCGGAGAGGACTTCGCGGTGATCAGTCGCTCGCCGACGCCGAAGCTGTCGATGCAGGCACCTTCCAAGATGACGTCGCGGATGATGTACTCATCCAGTGAGTTGGAGACCGCGATGGTGCACTCCTGCAGCCCCGCTTCGTCCAGCATCTTTCTGGCCTTCTTGGTCAGATAGGAAACGTCGCCGCTGTCGATACGGATGCCCATCTTCTGCGGTTTCATCTCCTTGAAGACCCTGATCGCAGCGGGCACGCCCGACTTCAGTACGTTATAGGTATCTACGAGCAGCACGCAGTTTTCCGGATAGATCTCCGCGTACTTCTTGAATGCCGTATATTCGTCCGGAAACATCTGGACCCAGCTGTGGGCCATGGTGCCGAGCGCCTTGATGCCCATGTCTCTTTCGCAGACCGTGCAGGCAGTCCCGATGCAGCCACCGATATAGGCCGCTCTGGCGCCGTAGATCGCCGCACTTGCACCGTGCGCGCGGCGGCTGCCGAATTCCATGATGGCACGCCCCTGTGCTGCTCTGACGATGCGGTTGGCCTTCGTCGCGATGAGGCTCTCGTGGTTGACCAGCAGCAGGATCATCGTCTCGACGAACTGCGCCTGCATGACCGGCCCTCTGACCGTGAGGATCGGCTCGCCTGGGAAGATCGGTGTGCCTTCCGGGATCGCCCAGACGTCGCACTCGAACTTGAAGTCCTTCAGATACTCGAGGAATCGCTCACTCATTCCACCCTTGCGGCGCAGGAACTCGATGTCCTCTTCGCTGAACTTCAGATTTTCCATGTAGTCGATGATCTCGTTCAGCCCCGCAAAGATCGCGAAGCCGCCGTCATCCGGCACATCGCGGAAAAAGCAGTCGAAGTACGCGATGTCGTCCTTCATGTCCGCTTCAAAATAGCCGTTGGCCATAGTCAGTTCATAAAAGTCGGTCAGCAGCGTAAGGTTATTCTTATCTACCATCAGTGATGTCCTTTCCGGGTCTTCTCATTCTCAGCCCGTACAAATTGGCCCGCGGGCGGCATGCCTGCGGCGCGGCCTTTTTCAAAGACCGCTAACAGTATTATTTTAGCACTTTCTTCAGGTATTGTCCTGTATAGGAACCTTTTACTTTCGCCACCTCTTCCGGGGTGCCGGTCGCCACGACCTGCCCGCCGCGGAATCCGCCGTCCGGACCGAGGTCGATGATGTAGTCCGCCCGCTTGATGACGTCCAGATTGTGCTCGATGACGACGACCGTATTGCCGGCGTCGACGAGGCGGTCGAGCACCTGCAGCAGTTTGTCGACATCCGCAAAGTGCAGGCCGGTCGTCGGCTCATCCAGGATGTACAGCGTCTTGCCGGTGCTGCGCTTGGACAGCTCTGTTGCCAGTTTGATGCGCTGCGCTTCGCCGCCGGACAGTTCGGTTGACGGCTGGCCCAGTTTCAGGTAGCCGAGACCGACATCGTACAGCGTCTGGATGTAGCGGTGGATGCGCGGCAGATTCTTGAAGAAATCCAGCGCTTCCTCGACGTTCATGTCGAGCACTTCGTAGATATTCTTGCCCTTGTAGGTGACTTCCAGCGTTTCTCTGTTGAACCTGCGCCCGCGGCACACTTCGCACGGCACGTAGACGTCCGGCAGGAAGTGCATCTCGACCTTGATGATGCCGTCGCCGTTGCAGGCTTCGCAGCGTCCGCCCTTGACGTTGAAGGAGAACCGCCCTTTCTTGTAGCCGCGGATCTTCGCCTCCGGCGTCTCCGCGAACAGGTCACGGATCAGGTCGAACACGCCGATATACGTCGCCGGGTTGGAACGCGGCGTTCTGCCGATCGGCGACTGGTTGATGTCGATGACTTTATCGATGTTCTCTACGCCGAGCACGTCGTCGTGCTTGCCGGCGCGGATCTTTGCGCGGTTGACCTTGGCGGCCAGCGACTTGTACAGGATCTCATTGATGAGACTGCTCTTTCCGGAGCCGCTGACGCCCGTCACGCAGACCATCTCGCCGAGCGGGATGTCGACGTCGATATTCTTGAGGTTGTTCTGTCTGGCGCCTTTAATGGTCAGCTTATGGCCATTGCCGGTGCGGCGCTCTTCCGGGATCGCGATCCTGCGCTTGCCGGAGAGGTACTGCCCGGTGATGCTTTCCGGACAGGCTTTGATATCCTCCACCGTTCCCTGCGCCACAAGCAGACCGCCGTTCACACCGGCGCCGGGACCGATGTCGACGATCTGGTCCGCCGCATACATGGTATCTTCGTCGTGCTCGACAACGATCAGAGTGTTGCCCAGATTGGTCAGGTTGCGGAGCGATTCCAGAAGCTTATCATTGTCTTTCTGATGCAGACCGATGCTCGGCTCGTCTAGGATGTACAACACACCAACGAGACCGCTGCCGATCTGCGTGGCCAGACGGATCCGCTGGGACTCGCCGCCGGACAGGGTCGCCGCCGAACGGGACAGCGTCAGGTAGTCCAGCCCGACGTCCTTCAGGAACTTCAGACGCGCATACGTCTCCCGGATAATCGGCTTCGCGATGACTTCCTCTTTCGGGGACATCTCGATGTTGTCCATGAAGTCCAGCGCTTCGCCGACGGACAGGTCGCAGGACTCGTTGATATTGCGCCCGTGGACGGTGACCGCCAGTACTTCGGGGCGCAGGCGCTTGCCATGGCACGCCGGGCACTCCTGCTCCGCCATCAGCTTGCGGTACTTGTCTCTCGCATAGTCGGAGGTCGTCTCCGCATACCGCCGCTCCAGCGCATTCACGACGCCCTCAAACGGGAAGTCCATCAGGCTCGTCGTGCCTCGGTGGCGGCTGTGGTATTTGTATTTCAGGTGCCGCTTGCCGGTGCCGAAGAGCATTTCCTTCTTGAAGGACTCCGGCATGTCCTCATACGGTACGGTCAAAGATGTCTTGTGGTCTTTCGCCAACGCATCCAGCATCTGGCGGTACCAGCCATCGATCTTCATCACGCCGAACGCGCTGCCGATGGCGCCTTCCTCGATGCTCTTCTTCGGGTCGACCACGACCAGTTCCGGATCGATCTTTTCGACGAAGCCGAGCCCCTTGCAGGTCGGGCAGGCACCGTGCGGGTTGTTGAACGAGAACGTGCGCGGCTCCATCTCTTCGATGCTCACGCCGTGGTCCGGGCAGGCCAGCTTGGTGCTGAACATCCGCTCTTCATCGCCGGCCACGACCACAACAAGGCCCTCGCCGTGCTCGACCGCCAGTTCACAGGCCTCTGTCAGACGCGCCTGAGCGGTGTCGCGCACGATGATGCGGTCCACGACGATCTCGATCGTATGCTTGAATGTCTTCTCCAGACTGATCTCATCGTCCTCGAGGTTCATGATCTCGCCGTCCACACGGACGCGCGCAAAGCCTTCCCGGCGGATGCGCGCCAGGATCTTCTCGTGCTGCCCTTTCTTGTCGCGGACGACCGGCGCCATGACCATGAGTCGGGTGCCTTCTGGATACTCCATGATGGTCTCGACGATCTGGTCGACCGTCTGGCTGGTGATTTCCCTGCCGCAGACCGGGCAGTGCGGGATGCCGATACGCGCGTAAAGCAGACGGAGATAGTCGTAGATCTCCGTGACGGTCCCGACCGTGGAGCGCGGGTTCTTGCTCGTCGTCTTCTGGTCGATGGAGATCGCCGGCGACAGGCCCTCAACGGACTCCACGTTCGGCTTGTCCATCTGCCCGAGGAACTGGCGCGCGTAGGAGGACAGGCTCTCGATGTACCGGCGCTGCCCTTCCGCATAGATCGTATCGAACGCCAGCGACGACTTGCCGCTGCCGCTGATGCCGGTGAAGACGACCATCTTGTCTCTGGGGATGGTCACCGACAGGTTTTTCAGGTTGTTCTCTTTCGCACCGCGGATCACGATGTCTTTGGTTGTCAGATGTTCACTCATTATACTTTTGTTCTTCTTGTGGAATCGCCTGTGCAGGCGTCTTTTTTCTTACATGTGTGCCCGGTATTCGAAGAGCCGGTCGCGGAGCATCGCTGCCTTTTCGAATTCCATCTTCGCCGCCGCCTCGCGCATCTGCTTCTCCAGCGTCTGGACGTACTTCTGCAGTTCACGCTTGGTCATCTCAAGCGGCTTCTTGCCGTCCGCTGCCTGCGCTTCCTCGGTCTCGTCCCACGACTTTGTCGCCTCGATGACCTCGCGGACGGACTTCTCGACGGACCGCGGCGTGATGCCGTGTTCTTCGTTGTAGGCTTCCTGGACTTCGCGGCGGCGCTTCGTCTCATCGAGCGCGTACCGCATCGCCGGGCTGATGCTGTCGGCATACATAATAACATGCCCGTGCACATTACGCGCCGCGCGGCCGATGGTCTGCATGAGGGAGGTCTCCGTACGCAGGAATCCTTCCTTATCCGCATCGAGGATCGCCACCAGCGAAACCTCCGGGATATCCAGCCCCTCACGCAGCAGGTTGATGCCGACCAGCACGTCGAACTCGCCTGTGCGCAGGTCGCGGATGATCTCCATACGTTCCAGCGTATCGATATCCGAGTGCAGATACCGCACTTTGATGCCCGCCTCTTTGAGGTAGTCGGTGAGGTCCTCCGCCATCTTCTTGGTCAGGGTGGTGACCAGCACGCGCTCGCCCTGTGCGACCGTCTTGTTGATTTCCCCGATCAGATGGTCGATCTGCCCTTCGCTCGGCACGACGTCGATCGGCGGATCGAGCAGGCCGGTCGGGCGGATGATCTGCTCGGCGTTGATGCCGCCGGAGACTTCCTTTTCATAAGCCGCCGGCGTCGCGCTGACGTAGATCACCTGCTTTGCCAGATCGTTGAACTCCTCAAACCGCAGCGGGCGGTTGTCGAGCGCAGACGGCAGGCGGAATCCATAGTCCACCAGGGACTGCTTGCGCGCCCGGTCGCCGTTGTACATCGCGCGCAGCTGCGGCAGCATAGCGTGCGACTCGTCGATGATGATCAGGAAATCATCGGGGAAGTAGTCGATCAGCGTATACGGCCGCTCGCCTTCCTCCAGTCCGTTCATATGTCTTGTGTAGTTCTCGATGCCTTTGCATCTGCCGATCTCGCGCAGCATCTCCAGGTCATACCGCGTGCGCTGTTCGATGCGCTGCGCCTCGAGCAGTTTGCCGCGGTCCTGGAACCACTGGATGCGTTCCTCCAGCTCCTCTCCGATCGCCTCGATGGCCTTCTCCATCTTTTCGTCGCTCGTAACATAGTGCGAGGCCGGGAAAATGGAGACGTGGTCGCGCAGGCCGATGATCTCACCGGTGAGCGGGTCGATCTCCTTGATCTTCTCGATCTCGTCGCCGAAGAGTTCCACGCGGATAGCATGCTCTTCGCCGGCCGGGAAGATGTCGATGATGTCGCCGCGCACGCGGAAGTTGGTGCGCTCGAAGGCGATGTCGTTGCGGTCGTAGCGGATGTCCACCAGCTTGCGCAGGATCTCCATCTTGTCCTTGATCATGCCGGGACGCAAAGACAGGACCTGGTTCTCGTAGTCCACAGGAGAACCAAGACCGTAGATGCAGGATACGGAAGCGACGATGATGACATCCCTGCGCTCCGACAGCGCTGCCGTCGCCGAGTGGCGGAGCTTGTCGATCTCGTCGTTGATATCAGAGTCTTTTTCAATATAGGTATCGGTCGAAGGCACATACGCCTCCGGCTGATAGTAGTCATAGTAGGAAACAAAATACTCGACGGCGTTGTCCGGGAAGAAGGTCTTGAACTCCCCGTGCAGCTGCGCCGCCAGCGTCTTGTTATGTGAAATGACCAGCGTCGGCTTCTGCACCTTCTCGATGATCTTCGCCATCGTGAAGGTCTTGCCGCTGCCCGTGACGCCCATCAGTGTCTGGCGTGCCTTCCCATCGAGCACCCCTTTGCTGAGGATCTCCACCGCGCGTGCCTGGTCGCCGATCGTATCAAAATCCGATACAACTTTGAATTCTGGCATAGTATATCAGTCCCATTTTTACCCGCCCGAAATGCGGGCGCCGGATGAAAAACGTCTATGGCACATTGTACCATAGACGCCATACTTTCGCAAACACATGTTCGCACTTCTGCGGGTGTCTGCACACTACTCCGTGTAGTCGAACAGCCCCGCGTTTTTCTCCTCGAATGCGCACAGCAGATGGTACAGCATCTCCGTATACGGCACGTGCAGCCCGTGCTTCTCCGCCAGCCGCAGCAGGGTGCCGGCGAACATCTCCGTCTCGGTCTTTCTGCCCGCCCGCAGATCCTGCAGCGTCGAGTAGATCGCGTGCTTCGGGAACTGCGCCGAGGTGACGTGTTTCGGTTCCGGCGGCAGCGTCACGCCTTCTGCCGCTGCGACCATGCGCGTTTCCTCGTAGATCATCGAACGCACCCACGCCATATGCGCACTGTCCTCAAAACAGCCGACACCCGCATCGAGCACCGCCTGCGGCAGATTCTCACAGTTGTTGAACGCGTATTTGGACCACATCGATGTCAGGATGTCCTCATCGCGGACCGCATCGAATGCAGCTCCTGCGAACAGGTCGTCCAGTGCACGGAGCGATGCCTCATCGGGAATGCCGCGCACCTGCCCGTAGTGGATGCCCATGCCCTTGCCGGTCGGCTGAATATGGATCCGGTTGCCGTCCCTGTCCGCCACCACGCGGATCATGGCATGTACGATCTGCTCTTTCGGGATCGCTTCCGCTAGGATTTCCTCGCTGTCCACGCCGTTCAGCAGGCTCATCACGAGCGTGTGCGGACCGGCGATCGTCTTCACCGCCGGCAGGATCTCCCGCAGCGCGTGGTACTTGACGCAGACGATAATGAGATCCGCCCCGCTGGCCTCCTCCGGTGTGCGGACGTGCAGAGTGTACGGCTTGTCATTGATGATCAGGCCGTCTTTTTCCAAGCGCTCTTTGCGCTCCCCCTCTGCGATGACCCAGAGGTCATCTCCCAGCGTGCCCGTCAGTCCACGGACCACATACGCGCCGAGGTTGCCGGCGCCGATCATGGCAACTGTTATGATCTGCATTTTTATCCTCTTTCTTACGGAAAACCGGAGCGGCCCTGCCGCCCCGGCCATCATTATCCAAGCTTTTCGGTGAAGTCCGCCATGACTTCCGAAATCTTGATCTGCTGCGGGCACACCTGCTCACAGCTGCGGCAGCCGATGCACGACTGCGGCTTCTTATCCTCGTCCAGTGCGGACAGCGCCATCGGCGCAATGAATCCGCCGCCCGTGTAAGCGTGCTCATTGTAAAGAGACAGCAGGTGCGGGATGTCCAGCCCCTGCGGACAGTGGCTCACGCAGTAATGGCAGGCCGTGCAGGGCAC
This sequence comes from uncultured Eubacteriales bacterium, assembly GCA_902790905.1. GTDB lineage: Bacteria > Bacillota > Clostridia > Peptostreptococcales > Anaerovoracaceae > RUG13615. Next base: position 21,847 of record CADATO010000010.1, on the reverse strand, counting down.
AGTGCCGACGGAGAGCATCTTGTCTGCGATGCCGAGCAGCGTCTGCATCTCCTCTTCATTCAGTTTCTGATCTGTCTCGAAGGTCTTGAGGTTTTTCTCGAGCTGTTCCTGGTTGGACATGCCGGAGAGGATCATCGTCACAGACGGGATGCTCTGCAGGAACCGGAACGCCCAAGCCGGGATCTCTTCATCCGGGCGGAGGGCTTTGAGCGATTCCTCATAAGCGGGCTCAAGCTTTGCCAGCTTGCCGCCGCGCAGAGGCTCCATGACCCAGACCGGGATGTTTTTCTCGTTCAGGACTTCGACCTTCTCTTTGTCGTGCTGGAAGGTCCAGTCGAGGTAGTTGAGCTGGAGCTGGCAGAATTCCATGTCGTTACCGTAGGCGTCGAGGAATCGCTTCAGAATGTCCATTGCCCCGTGGCAGGAGAAGCCAAGGTGCTTGATCCGGCCGTTCTTTTTCTGCTCCATCAGGTAGCTGTAAATGCCGTATTTTTCATCGTCCAGATAGGCGTCGATGTTCATCTCGCAGACGTTGTGGAACAGGTAGAAATCGAAGTATTCCACCTGCAGTTTTTCGAGCTGCTTTTCGAAGATCTCTTCGACCTTGCCCCAGTTGCCGGGGTCGTATCCGGGGAACTTCGTCGCCAGATAGAAGTTCTCTCTCGGATACTTTGCGAGCGCTTTGCCCATAACAAGCTCAGAGTTCTCACCATGATAACCCCAGGCTGTATCATAATAGTTGATGCCGTTTGCCATAGCGGTGTCCACCATCTTCATGGCAGCCGCTTCATCGATCCTGCTGTCGTCACCATCGATCACCGGCAGACGCATCGCGCCAAATCCGAGCGCCGACAGTTTCAGGTCCTGAAAAACCCTGTAGATCATATATCCTGCAACCTTTCTGCTATTCTTCAGACAGCTTACTGCTGCTGACCCTTGCGTCTTCTGCCGAACAGGTATCCGGCGAGCACCAGTGCGCTGCCTGTCAGAGCCAGTGCAGCTGGCAGTGTATTGGTCTCATCCCCTGTCTTGACGGAGTCGTCTTTCGCCGCGGGTTCCTCCGTGCCGGCAGTAGGCGTTTCCTCTTCGTCATCGATGGCCGGCGGAATCGCTTCGTCAGCAGGCAGTGCACCCACCTTGTAGGTGCCGATATACGGGACGTAGGTGTCCTGTGCCAGTTCATCTTCATCGTAGGACAGATCATAGCCCGTATCCTTTTCAGCCCTGTGTAAATCTTCTTAAAGGCTTTTGTCCATTATATTGTATCCACGGGCGCATGACAAATGTTGGATGCATAAAAACATCATTCTTCGTCCATCATCCCGAGCATCGCTGCGAACAGCGCCGTCTTCGGCGGCACTGTCTTAAGGAGCAGTCTCTCCTCGGTCGTATGCATGCCCCTTTGCACCGGGCCGAAAGAATCGACCGCCGGCACGCCGTAATAGCAGAACCAGCAGGCGTCGGTCGCCGTCGGATCGGCAGTCTCGGATATGTGCATCCCGATCATCTCACCTGCTCTCTTTGCAAGATCTACCAGCTGAGCGTTCTCCTCCGTACGCTCAAGAGCTGGGAACAGGATATGATGCTCGACCGTCGTTTCACAGACAGGATCCTCATTGGATGCGGCCAGGGATTCGATATTCGCCTCGGCCTCAGCGAACGAATCATTCGTCGGCAGTCCGGCTACGCAAAACTCCATATGCGCATCTCCCGCGACGATCCCGTTCGGCCGTCCGCCTCTGACCGGCGCCACGTTGTAATAGATTTCTCTTTCATAATCGTTGAAGCTGTAGTACTTCAGGATCTTGTGGGCGAGTTCCTTAACGGCGCTGTGGCCTTCCATATAAGCCCCGCCCGCATGGGCCTCCACGCCCTTGATATCCAGTGCGCCGAGGATAACGCCGTCACGCTGCGTGACGATACCGTAGCTGTCAGGCGCTGCAGCGCCCGCATCGGCCTGCGCCCCGGATACAGCATTGCCGTCCGCATCCGTTTCGATCGCCGCTTCGAATACGTAGGCGCAGTCGGCGCCGGCAGCTTCCTTCTCGAACACTTTGCTCGACGTCGGTGAACCGATTTCCTCATCGCAGGTGTAGAGCATGACAATTTCCTTGTTCGGGAGGATCCCAAGTTCCGATGCAATTTTCACAGCGAACGCCGATACGACAAATCCCGCTTTGCAGTCGCCCGAACCAAGTCCCCAAAGCCATCCGTCCTCATCGATGTGCGGCGGGAACTTCTCCGCGTATCCCACCGGAAAGACCGTATCGAGATGCGCGTTCAGGACGATCTTTCCATCCGGGTTTTCAGGCCGCAGTTTCGCAATGACGTGTGTGCCCGTTCCTTCGAAGAACATCTCGCTGATCTCGATGCCCGGGATGGTTCCAAGGACTTCTTCAGCAATGTCCACGACCTGCCTGTTCCCTTCGACGTAGTTCGACTCGCTGTCGAGCGCGCAGAACTTCATCAGAAGATCCGTCTGTGCGGGAAGGTATGCCTCCGCCATTTCCTTTATCTTTTTTACCGTGCTGTTTTCCAAACTCATTTCGTGGTCCCTCCATAATTCCAGGCCATATCCCAGAAGCCTGTCTCAAATCTGGAGCAGTCGACGAAGATTCTCTCGAGGTGCTCATAAGCCTCTTCACTGATCCCCGCCGTCAGCCTGTTGGTCATCTCCATCAGCCCTTTATTGAATTCTGCATATTCCTCGCTCGCATAGCCACGGATCCAGTCGCCGTAGAACGGATCGTCAAGGCACTCCGGCCTGTCTGCCTTCATCCTTTTGGCCAGGACTTCGTAGCTGTACGCACACGCCAGGATCGACGCACAGATCGGGCCGGCATCTTCCTGATATGCCACGCGGAGCATGTACGCTGTATACGATGCATTCTCGATCGCCATCGGCATCGCATCGAGTTCTTCCTGCCGGATCTGCAGAACGCCCATATACCCGTTATGCGTATCCATTTCGTTGTCAAGAATCGATACGCACTCATGCGCGAACATCGTCATGGTAGGAATATCGGGTGCCTTCGCCGCACCGATCGCGAACACCCTCGCGTAATCGATCAGGTACAGATAATCCTGCATGATGTAATACCGGAACTTCTCTTTGTCGAGTGTGCCGTCCCGTAAGCCTTCGACGAACGGATGGGTGTAGTATCCATCCCAAATCTCAGCTGTTGCTGCAAGCAGTCTGTCAGTGACTTTCATTTTCTCCATTTTCATTTCTCCTAATATGGCTGTCCGCACTATGCCTGCGCAGATTTTTTTCCTAAGATGGCGCGTCTTACGAGCGCAACGATGATGCAAAGCACGATCGTCAGCAGGATATCCATCACCGTGCTTCCGATCGGAAGATCGATCGTCATCAGTTTCCTGTACAGCAGGAATCCGATGAACCATACGACCAGACTCTCCGCGTTGACCGCCCTGCCGGAATGGTCCTCCTTCAGGATGAAGAAGTCTGCGATCATGATCGCGATCATCGGCGCGAAGACCGAGCCGATCAGATAGAGGAATCCTGTAATATCATCCATCGGGAACAGAATCGCTGCTATCGTTCCAAGCACCGTCGCCGCCATTGCGACCTTCTTTCCGTTGACCTTCCCGGAGAAGATCTCGCTGGAAACGCCTGCCGAGTACGCGTCCAGGAACGTTGTCGTTACCGTTGCCAGAACAACGATGACGAGCCCTGCGATGCCGAGGCCTGCCCGGAGCATGATCTCGGCGATATCGCCCGTCCCTGCGAGGAGCGCAGCGCCAAGACCGATGATGTACATCCATGCGCTGACGCAGCCGTACGCCACCGATGACCAGGCCGCCGCTGCCGCCGGCCTTTCCGCTTCACGCGTATAGTCGCTGATCAGCGGCACCCAGGAGAGCGGCATCGCGACGTTCAGCTCGATTGCTGCGCCGAACGACATGCCCCCCGCCGCCTGTGCGGACAGGTCTCCGTCTCTGAATATGATGACGGAGAGAATGATCGTCAGGATGAACAGTGCGCTCATCGCGACAATGTTTACTTTCCCAAGGCTCCTGATGCCGATGATGATCCAGACAAGAATCAGACCGCCGATGACGACAGCCCACAGCCAATGCCCGGCGCCGAAGACACCGTTTGCCGCCAGTGCGCCGTCATAGATCATGATCGCGGTCCAGCCCACCAGCTGCAGCACGTTGAGGAACGCAAAGAGGAAGGCGCCCTTGCCGCCGAAACTGATCGTGACGGTCTGCATCGCACTCATTCTCTTTTTGCCGCCTATGTAGCCGGCCAGAAAGAGAAGGAAGCAGCCGATCACATGTCCCACAATGATCGACAAAAGGCCTTTCTCAAAACCAAGCGGCGTCAGGAACGTCCCCGACAGTATTTCAGCCAGCCCAACTGCCGCTCCGAACCAGATCAGAGCGTTCTCGAATATCGATGTTCGTTTTTCTTCCACAGCTACGCCTCACTTTCTGCTTCCGCATCGTCCGCTTCTTTTGCGAACTCGCCTGTGAGGTCAAAGTTGTGTTTCAGCGGTCCCGAACCGTGCCCCAGATCCAGCATCGCCGCAAGCGCGCCGGAGATATACGCCTTGGCCCTCTCGACGGATGTCTCAAGATCAAACCCCTTTGCAAGATTTGCAGCGATCGCGCTCGAAAGCGTGCAGCCCGTGCCGTGCGTGTTCGGGTTGTCGATTCTTTTCCCGTGGAACCATTTGATCGCCTTCCCGTCGAAGAGTACATCGTTGGCATCGCTGATGCTGTGCCCGCCTTTGATCAGCACGCCGCATCCGAAGCGCGCAAAGATATCCTTCGCGGCGTTTTCCATGTCGTCTTCCGACGTGATCGGATGCCCCATGAGGATTTCTGCTTCCGGAATATTGGGTGTGATCAGAGCAGCCAGAGGCAGCAGTTCTTTTTCGAGCGTCTCCACGGCTTCTTCGTCGATGAGACGCGAACCGCTCGTTGCCACCATGACAGGATCCACGACGATGTTCTTCGCACCGTAATGCCCGAGTCTTTCCCCGATGACTTCAATGAGGCCGGTCGATGATACCATACCGATCTTCACAGCGTCCGGGTAAATGTCTTCGAAGACCGCATCGATTTCCTCTTTAAGAAACTGAGGCGAAGCCTCCATAATGCCTGTGACGCCGGTCGTATTCTGCGCAGTAAGCGCTGTGATCGCGCTCATCGCATATACCCCATTCATAGTCATCGTTTTGATGTCTGCCTGAATGCCGGCGCCTCCGCAGGTATCCGACCCTGCGATCGTCAATGCTTTTCTCATGTCTAACTCCTTTCTTTCGATAAGCATTCACTTTTATATAGCGACAGAGAGTGGTGCCCCCGGTCTGCCGCTCAGAATCGCCCATCCGGCTGCCGTTCAGACAGCCAGATCGGTGAGTTCTTTCAGATATATTTCTCCCGTCTCCTCGACGCCCTTCTGGTCGGATTCGCCGTCGGCATCGAAGACGCCGATCGCTCTGAACCCGGCATCCGCAGCCGTCTTCAGCGCATAGAGCGAATCCTCAAACACGAGCGTTTCCCCGCGCTGGGTTTCCATGTACGAAGCTGCCGCATCGTAGATCTCCGGCGTGTGCTTGCTGGAGCCGACCTCCGCGCTCGTGAATATCTTCGGGATGTATTGCAGAAGCCCGTTCCGCTCGAGCGCGGCCTCGACGTGTCCCCGCGGGCTCGAAGTCGCTGCTGTGATCCTGATCCCGCGCGCCGCGATGCCTCTTAAGAGTTCCTCCGCCCCGCGCTTTGCCCCGACTTCGTTGTAGTAGAAGTCCCGGAGCATCTCGCGGATCCCGTCGCCTGCCTGCGCAGCCGTTTCTGCAAGCGGATAGTTCGTCACCAGATATTCCGCCCCCTGCTCCATGCTCATCGAGAAAAGGATCTCCGCAAGCCCCTCTTCAGCCTCGATCCCGTGCATGGCGAGATATCTCTCGCCCAGGTCCGTCCATATGGTCATCGAATCGAGCAGGACGCCGTCAAGGTCGAAAATCGCGCCCTTGATCTTTCCGTCTCTTATATCTGCTGTCAGTTTTTTACCTTTATCCATTTGATGCCGCCCGCTTATTTCGCTACCATTTCTTCGGTCACAGCCTTCAGGCGCCTGGTCGCTTCGGGAATGTCCTCCTGGGCGTAGATCGCACTGATGACCGCGATGCCGCAAATGCCGCTTCCTGCAAGCGCAGGCGTATTGCCTTCTGTGATGCCGCCGATTGCGATGACCGGGATCGATACTGCCTGGCATATTTCCTTCAGGGTCTCGAACGGCACATCTTCCGCATCGTCTTTCGACCCTGTCGGGAATACCGCGCCGACACCGAGGTAGTCAGCGCCGCGCTCTTCAGCGAGCTTCGCCTGTTCGACCGTCTGGGCCGAAACACCCAGGATTTTGTCCGGACCGATCAGAGCTCTGACGTCGCCCGCTTCCATGTCGCTCTGCCCGACATGCACACCATCCGCATTCATGCGGACAGCAATATCGACGTCATCATTCACGACGAACGGCACGCCGTACTCTTTGCACAACGCCTGGAGTTCGACCGCCTCCTGATAGAACGTCTCTTCATCCAGCGTCTTTTCCCGCAGCTGCATGAATGTTGCGCCGCCATCGAGGCTTTCTTTGACCACCTCGTACAGCGTGCGGCCATCCAGCCAGTGGCGGTCTGTCACAGCATACAGGAGCAGTGATTTTGTCAGTTCTTCACGTGTCATTTTTCTCATGATCCGTCACCTACCTGATTTCAAATTTCGCGCCGTTATCCAGCGTTTCTTCATCCATATTGAAGATCGCGTCGATGATGCGGTTTCTGTATGTCGAGTTGCCGTCGCCTTCCTGCATCCGGCTCCAGCCGATTTCGCCTGCGAGGCCCATCGTGCAGACAGCAGCCGCAGCAGCTTCGAGTTTGTTCTCCGGATTGGCGACGAGGAACCCTGTCATCATGCCGGAAAGCTGGCAGCCTGTCCCCGTAATCTTGCCCATCTCAGGACGGCCGTTCCTGATGACAAAGCATCTTTCGCTGTCGGCAATGAGGTCGATTGCCCCAGTGATCGCGATGATCGAACCCGTCTTCGCAGCCAGCTCTTTGACGAACGCGACCGCGCTGTCCAGCGATTCCTCTGTAACCGCATCGGCAACATCAGCATCGACGCCCTTCGTCGTGCCGCTGCCAAGCGCCAGCGTCTTGATCTCGGAGATGTTGCCTCTGATGACATCGAACTTCACTTCGTCCATCAGTTTGACTGCGGTGTTGGTTCTGAGCGCCGATGCGCCCGCGCCTACCGGATCGAGGAGAACAACATGTCCCAGTTCATTCGCTTTTTTGCCGGCAAGGAACATCCCTTCGATGCTTCTCTTGTTCAGCGTTCCGATGTTGATGTTCAGTCCGCCGCAGATTGTTGTGATATCTTCGACATCATCCGGCTCATCACTCATGATCGGGCTGCCGCCGCAGGCAAGCAGTACGTTTGCCACGTCATTCACTGTGACATAGTTCGTGATGTTGTGCACAAGTGGCACATTGTTTCTTACATTTGTGATGCATTTTCCAAGCATGGTGTTTCCTCCTTATCCAATCATTTGCGATCCGGTCCGTGCCAAAATAAAAGCAGATATATCGCCGGGACATATCTGCTTGATACCGCTTAGCCGTTCATGATTCTCTTCGTCAGCGCTTTTCAATGCGCCGCCATCCTGTTTGTCAATGAACGAATATATCCCTACGTTGGCATTATCCAAATCAGGTTATATGGGTCTGGACTGACCAGTCCGATCTCAGCCTGCTCATGCAAGCTCCCCGTTTTTTATTTTCTGAACATTACAATACTACTTTGCAGCTCAATTTGCAACTGCAATATCACATTTGCCGTTATTCCTGCTCGATATTCAGAATGTCTGTGAACCCGGTGATCTCCAGGATATCCAGGATGAGTTCAGGCACTTTTTTCAAGAGCAGTCTCTGCCCGTCTTTCATACCCTGATGTGTGAACAGGAGCACCCTGAGCCCTGCCGACAAAAGACTCTTCAGTTTCTCAAAATCAAGAATCAGATCCTGAAAATCACCATGGCAGCTGCTGATCGCCGCATTCAGATCAGGTGCCGTGGTCGTATCCAGTTTCCCTTCCAGTTGAAACATGACGTTGTTTCCTTCTTGCAGTTTTTTGATCTTCAGCATGTTAACCCTCTCTCAGATGTACAATCCATCCGGTGTTGATCTTCTCTTTTACTTTCTTCGCAAGATCCGGCCCGATGTGCGGCCATTCCTGCAGCGTCGTGGCCTTGTTGGTCACCAAATATGCCTTTTCAGCGCAGAGCGCGATCGGCGTGTCCGCCATGGAGTCCGAGTAGAAATTGTCGATGACCGGGAAACCATGGTCGATGATGTACCTCGCTTTTTCCTTTGCGTACATGAGGTTATTCAGAAACACACCGTATGTCCGGTCATATTCTGTAGCGATGTAGTTCACACCCAGCCGTTTTGCAATGGGGCCGATGACGCATGTGGGAGACGCGCTGATGATCAGATCGTCGGGCTTTTTCTGGTCCAGATACCACTTGGATATCTTCTGTTCATGTTTATCCCAGTACTTTTCGATCTGCTCGTCAAAATCATCGACCTTGGTCAGGTAGCTGAACAAAATGCGCTGCATCAGGTAGTTGGGGATCTTCCCTCTTTTGTGCCGGATGAACGCCCCGACCGCCTTCGGGAAATAGGTGAACCAAAGCTTAGGGTGGCGATTCATGCACCAGAACCCGAAATCTATCGTGCAGTCCGTATAATAAATCGTTCCATCAAAGTCGTATACGTTCATTCTGCTGCATCCTCTCCCTGCTCCGGCAGCCCTTTGTATTCCAGGCAGACCATCGTCAGATCATCGTACTGTTCCGCATTCCCGACGAATTCGTCCACAGAGGCCCGGACATTCTTGAGAATCTCTTTCGGATCTGCCTCCGCCTTGATATTCAGAGCAGCTTCGGTCCTGTCTGTCCCGAACTGTTTATCTTCTGCGTTCGTCGCCTCAGGAACACCATCGGTATAGACGAAGATCTTGTCTCCCTTATCCAGCTGGATCTCATACTCCTTATACACAGAAAGATCCATGGCCCCGAGTACGAGTCCGTGTTTATCCTTGAGCAGCTTGAACGCCCCGTTATGGCAGATCGCCGGGTACTCGTGGCCGGCGTTGGAACAGGTCATTTTGCCCGTCGAGATTTCAAGAATGCCGATCCATACGGTCACGAACATGCCCGTTGTGTTCTGTTCACAAAGCGCCTTGTTTGATCTGTCCATGATCTCGGAAGCGCTGATGCCCAGCATCGCAAAGTTCTTGATGATCGTTTTTGAAATCATCATAAACAGTGCCGCCGGGACGCCTTTGCCGCTGACGTCCGCGATCACAATACCCAGGTGATCATCATCGATCAGGAAGAAATCGTAAAAGTCGCCGCCCACTTCTCTGGCGGGGTCCATACTCGCATAGAGGTCGAATTCCTTCCTCTCCGGGAACATGGGGAAGATCGAAGGAATCATGCTGGTCTGTATTTCCGCCGCCATGTTCAGCTCGCTCGAAGTGACCGCAAGCTTGCTGCTGTTATAGTTGAAGATGATGCAGTACATGATGATGAGCGACATCAGCGCCATGCCGTACTGCGCCGCATTGCCGAACGTGCCGCCGAGCGCAATATAAATGAACAGCGGCAGGAAGATGAACGTCAGCGCTGCGGCCTTCTGATTGCGCGGGCTTTCGCACCTTATTATCAATACGATCGCGGCAATCGTTGCCAGCACAAGGTAGATGTCCTCTGCCCAGGAAAAACCTGTGGCCTGATACGAGCCTGCATCATTGATGAAGAATGTCACCGGGCATATCGTATTAGACAGCTGCACAAGCGCCTGCAGTACCATCAGAACCGGGATGCACTTTGCAGTCAGGGCTGCCGCCTTTCCTTCAAATCCGAGCGTTTTGCTCACATACTGGTAGAAAAAGAAGATGATCACCAGATCAACGAGTTTGCTGACCATGACAGAAGCAAACGTGAATGCGCTCTGCTCCGGCACGCCCAATGTCAGATAGATGAGCACGTTCACCATGAAGCTGGCGCTCTCCAGCACCACAAGAACCCTGAACTCCCTTGCACCGGCACCCTTCTGGCGCATGCTTCCGTAAAACAGTGCCGCGCAGATCAGTGCGCCGAGCGAGTCGACGCCCGCGTCGAAGCGCCACGGCTCAAGCCTTGGATCAGTGAAGAAAAAAATTATCACTCAGTACCATGGTAATGATGGCTGCCGCGATGGTGAAAATGAGTCCAAGCGGGCCGATTTTATCTTTCCATTTATCAAACATGTGCTCCCCTTATACCGGTCAAACCGGCATTGACACATTGCAGTTTACTGCGCTCATTGTATCGCTGAAATAAATGTGGTTCAAGTCTTGTAACAACCAGGGCGTGATTACTGCGGGTTCGATTCCCTCTGTTGTTCATTCCAAAGAAAAAGAGCAGCGATAGTGAACCTCCTTGCTTTTGGACAATATAAAAACCGCAGGCGTTATTGCCTGCGGCGAATGTACAAAGTTGAAATGCTTGTAGATCCCATAGCCTTTTGAACTAAGGGATGCCACTCGAGTAGACCGCCTTAAGCCAATCTCAGGCGATCATTTATTTGCCTTTTTACCGCTACAAACTCCGATTTGACTTCAATGTTTCCCTTGCTTTCCCTTATACCTCATAGGTTGTTATTAAATACCGGCGAAACCATTGAAAACAAAGGATTTATCGCAGTTTATTCACCGTTAAGACCCGAATCATGTTATTAACAAAATCTGCGCATTGTAGGACTGATAAGGGCAAAAACAAGGGAAACAGTTTTTTTGCAAAATGCTATAAATAGTAGTGGTGACTGGAAATGTGATTATAGGTTTGATAGTAAAACACGCACCCTATGGTCTGTAGTATACCATAGGGTGCGAAATTATGAATCCATGCTGTCACGTTTCGTCCGATATCCGGTGATATTGCTCTTTCCTTCTGGATTTCTCTGCATACTTAACAAATCGTTCTGTGGCCAACAATAGACCTCGTCTTTGACCTTAAACTATCTCTGGCTTTGTTTGAACGCAAGATGCCCCGCAAGAACCAGCACAATCGCAATGATGATATAAATGGCCGGAGCCACAGAATACATAGAATGGTAGTTTCCTGCGATTTTTATCAACCTGAAATCCGCTAAGGACCATACCGTGATCAGTTCTGTCGGGAACATCGCCTTGACCTGTGAAATCAGACGGAACTTTAGCGGTATATTAACGAACTGACTGATCAGGTATATGCCTACCATCGTTCCCATTACAGCGACTCCGTTTTTAAATATGGCGGATAAGGCCATGGCCATTGCTGCAAAAAGAACGGTGGCCGTAACGACGATAACGATCTGAATTCCTATAAATTGCAGGAAGGAGAGATTATACGCAGAATAAGGTACCTCCAACTGAATGACTCCGCTCAATCCGTCAAGTCCTGTCCGAAGCCATAAGCTTAACGCCAGAAGAATCGTAAAAAGAAGTATCCACACTATAGAAAACGTCATCCCTGCGGCAATCTTAGCCACAAATGTTTGCCTGCGTCCGTTCCTGCAGCTGAACATTAACTGGTCCATATTATTTCTGTACTCACCGGCAAACACGCCGGAAAGACAGATGGCCGTCAGCAGGATCGCCATAAGGCAAATATTGGTCATATATTCAGCAAAGGTTTTGACATTCAGCTGCGGCACATACACGAACGGCTTTTGTATTTCCGCCTCCTGTTCTGTCCACCATTGCTTTTCTCCATCGGATAATCTAAGCTCCTCCATGTTAAGGTGCTGAAATTTAAGCCGATTTTGATAAAACTGCTCCGCAGAAATCAACCCATCGCCTTCATTTATCATATTCACCGTATGGGCAAGTCCGGTATACTTATAGTTCTCCTCTTTCTCCAGCCCATCGATATTAACAAGATCCGCATTCATCCGATCAACTGTTTCATCATTGATCACAAGACCATTTAATGTGCGGACTTCATCATATATGATCAGGTCTCTTGCTCCTTTTGACAGCTGCAGTCCCATGATGACGGAGAGGGCTACCAATATCAAAACAAAGGACACCGTAAGCTTACTGTGAAGGATCTTATATATTTCAAATCGATATAATTCTCTAATGCTTTTCATCATCTCTTAAGCTCCTTTAAATACAGCGCTTCCAGATCACCTTCTGCATCCGACCATTCGCCATCATAAACAAATGCTCCGTCACGCATCATAAGCACCCTTCCGGCCACTCTCTCCAGATCAGATACGATGTGCGTTGAAAACAAGACGATATTGTTTTTTCCGATTTCTCCGATAAGGTCTCGAAATTTTGCACGTTCGCCGGGATCAAGGCCGGCTGTCGGTTCATCAAGAATCAGGATCCTCGGATCATTTAGCAGTGCCTGTGCTATGCCTACACGTTGCTTCATTCCTCCGGAAAAAGTCCGTATTTTCTTATTTGCAACGTCAGACAGACCTACCACTTCCAACAATTCTTCTGTTTTACTTACAGCTACTTTCTTTTCGATTCCTTTGAGTGAAGCTATATACATCAAAAACTTGCGTGCACTGAAATCCGGATAATACCCGAAATTCTGTGGAAGGTATCCCAAAAGTGCTCGATATTCTTCAGTAAAAACAGGGATGTCGTTCGCTTTGATTTCTCCACCCGAAGGTTCGAGAATCCCAGCCATCATTCGAAGCAGCGTCGTTTTTCCTGCTCCGTTTGCGCCAAGTAATCCTGTGACACCTTCCTGAAGCTCGAAGCTCACTCTGTCTACTGCGATCTTATTTTTGAAGTGTTTTGATACTCTGTCAACTTTGATTCTCATACGAATGCCTCCGCATAATTCAGTGTTTTCCTGCATTCAAGTAGCGTAACCACCAAAAGTAGAATGGTGACCATAACGAGCAGGAGTGACGAGACGCCTGTCAAAAGAAAGGCCACATGATCTCCTAAAAGAAATGTACTTACAGATACAGCTGCAGCAATCGCAATCGACAAGTACATGTTGTTACGACCTACATTCATTCGCTCAAGGTGAAGACAAACGATCATTGTCAAAAGATAAGGGGGCAAAATGCGCACACCGGTCATGAGTATAGACGTTTCCTTGGAAAAAGCTATCATTGGAGTTATGATTGCAATAAGTCCAAAAGCCACCAGCCCCATAATCAACATTTTTGCAAAAACTACGCTTCGCAGAGAGAATCTTGTCGATGCTTCCATCTCCGTCATCTCATAGACGTATGAGCGCTGCGTTTCAAACACAGCAACTGCAGCAGCAAACGGAAGGATGGTTGCCACCATGCGCTCCATTTGTTCACTCCCTCTTAGGACACACAATGCAGAAACAACCAGGATCATCAGCATAATGACCCACACCGATTTTTGTATGTATCCTGCTTGTGTAAAGATAAATTCCGTCATGCTGATGCTTCTTGGCCGTAAAGTCGCAAGAAAAGCATCACGTTTCTCCGGCTCCGGGAGAGCGAATGCCTGTCTCAACAATTCCTTTCTATTATTGTTCATTACCCGAACCCTCCAAAGCTCTTTTTAATTCTTTCTCAGCAATACTGAGCTTTCGATATACAGCAAAACGGGAGCAATTATACAGCTTGCTGATTGTTGAAACTGACTCCTCATTAACATATCGCAATAGAAGAAGCTCCTGCATGTCTTTATCCAGTTCCCCCAATGCTTTCTGGATTGCCATTTGATTTATCGTTTTATCTTCGAAAGAATCTATAGTTTCCTCATACCCTTCAAGAAGACTGTCTTCTTTTATTTTTCTGTACTCATCAATACAGAGATTTCTCGCTATGGTGTAAAGATACTTTATCTCATAACCGTATGTGCCATCTTTTTGGCGGATATAGCGCAGAAACGTCTCTTGCGTGATATCCTCGGCAAGCTCGCGATTTCGCAGCTTAAAATACACATAGCGATATAATTTATCGTAAATTAGTTTCAGTTCCATGGAATCCGGATGCATCTCCTCTCACTATGATTAACGGATGAGAATGGATTTTGTGCGGCCATCTGCCATCAATTACTTTTTTTACTTTTTTTTTGCTTTTATCGCAAAAACTAGTCCCATAAAAAAGATCGAGATTTCTGCTTCTCGACCCTTTTAACTCCATTTGAATCTCTATAGTAATAGCCAATCAAAAACAGAGCACAGCTATTGCGTTATGGATGAATTATTTCAATGTCAAAGTCGGATTGGCCATGAGAGACTTGACGGTAGTTTTGTATTCCGAAATATCTGTAATTCGTGTGATTGTAGTTATTTTATTGCCGGCATCTTTTACGGAGGCACCGGAATGATATACCTTCATGTCCTTCGTGCCATGATCCAGAATAATATAACGATCATGCACCCGCTTTAACGATTTTAAAAGCGTAATATTCATATCCGGATACTCACTCAGAAAATCCTCGTATTCTGCCAAGCGCAGCGTTTTCATCTTATTATCACTGACAATTGTAATCTCTACACCCTTTTTGGCTTTGGTTAAGTGTTGAAGCGTCTTGATTCCTACATAATCGTCTACCAACAAGATGTTCTTTTTTGCCTGTTTTATAATCTTCTGATAAGCCAAATCTGCCTTAAACGGCTGGCCATCAAGAATCAGAATTTCCTCTGACTCAACTCCTGTATCAAACAGTTTGATCAGGTCGGAAATATCATCCTTTGTGACCATGTTTTTCTCAATGCTTTCAATCCGTGTATCCAAGAGATTTGTTTTGTCTTCTAGCCGTGCAATTTCTGCAGATGACGCAAGCAAACGGTTATGACGGAGAATATGTGTTATCTCTACAAATGCTTCCATAATCCGAATGCTGGAAGTGATTGCTCGTTCCGTATGCAGGCATGAAGTGAGCATGGCCACTCCTTGCTCTGTGTAAGCATACGGCAAGTATTTTATATTTGATCCGCGTCCGCTGTTCAAGATGCCAATTTGGCATCTTGAACATTCTTCACGAGTCAGTTGAATACAGAAGTTCGGAGGAAATCGTTTTATATTGCGCTTCATCGCCCGGTTTAATGCGCCTGTCTCAACGCCGAAGTATTCTGCAATATCCGCATCGAGGATAACGATCAGCCCGCGAACATGGAATAACCTTCGTTTCACTTCTTCCTTATCAATTTCATGAAACAATACGATATCCGTATTTGTCTCAGTTGTCTTATCTTTTTTGTCTGCCATAAAACACCTCTTTCTCTCGGCAGGAATTCTCTGCCGATATTATACTTTAATCTGCGGTTTCTATAAACCGTTTTTGCCGATGTTAGCGGCTTTTTGGGGTTTATTTATCGTCCCATGTCTCTTGAAGCTCTTGATTGTTGCTTCATTCTCTGTGTATGCTCCTGAGCCTCTTTCTGATACCGTGCCAGTTGTTCCCGAACACTTTTCTTCTCCGGTGCTTTTGGAGGTTTTCGATGCGGTTGCCTTCCTTCTTTGATGGCCGCCACTTCTTCTTTCCAGTCTTTCAGTTCCTGTTCATATTTCACTACCAGATCCCTTGACCGCTCCAGCGTCCTCATAAAGCTCTGCGCATCCGGATACCCGGCTTTTCTTACTATTTTGTCGATTGCCTTCTCGTGCTTATCGATCAGCTTTTCTGTTCGCACTATCTGATCATCCAGTTGCTTTCGTTCTCCGGCCTTGAAGATGTCGGTGGCTTTCTGCCGCTTCATACTCAGATCTGTAAGCGTTGACCTCAACTTATCGGCAGCATCTCTTTCCTTGGTCAGTGCTTTATAAACCCTGACCATGCCGTTATAGACATCGATATCGACCTTAGGCAACGGCTTAGGCGGCAGCTTCATGCTGTAGATCAGACCTTGCAGTTTCTCCTTTGCCTTATGAACTATATTTTTGAACAGTCCCGGCAGCCATCCTTCTTTTTTCACGGATTCACTTGCAGCCTTTTGGATATCCTCACGTTTGACCTCGAAGATCTTTTCCTCCGGAACACCGGAGACAAGAGCTACATCCGCAGTCTGATTCCATTCCTGTCTGGCAGCATTGTCCGCTCGGATCTCGACAGCTTTTGGATTGTTCTTCCCAATCTTTTTTGTCGGAAGGTATACGCTATCCCCATCGAATACTTTCAGATGTTTCTCCGGCTCCTTGATGTGAAGATTGATCAGATCGGTATAGAATTGCTTGGTCTCTGCCAAGAAATCTTTCCCCTTGAAACGCGGATCCTTGATCCCGAAAAGATGCTGCTCGTAGACTTCACCTTTCTTTATAACAGAGCATCCTTTTCGGATGTTTCCTTCGCTGTCTGTGATCTCTTTTTTCGTTCTTACCTTCTTTCCGGTCTCGTCATAAAACATATTTCTCGCTGCGATCTTGACCTCTGGTTCCGGAAGAAGCCTCCTCTCGGAGAAGATGAGATGGATGTGATAATTCGTCTTGGTTTTGTTATGGTGAAGGGCAGAGATGCATTCCACGCCGTATTCTTTTTCGAACGCATCCGTGAATTCTTTTAAGACAGTTTCGGGATCGAATTCGGTATAGTTTTCCGGAAGAGCGATAATGAGTTCTCTTGCCTCGATGCATCTTCCTTCCGTTCCGCTTTTACGGAATTCCTTCTGGTTTTCTTCGGCAAGTTTTTTCCAGTATTCATCATCGATAGGTTCGGCAGTATCGTAATAGGCATACAGGAATTCCTGCTTTTCTGTGCTTGTGATATAGCCGATCCTGCCTTGAACATCCCTGAGCTTCGTCTCCTGTATGAACGTATGCCGCGCCATCTGATCCCTCCTTTCTGTCTTCGGTTTTCAAGGTGCTGCGATAGGTTCTGTGTAGGGAAATCCCTCGTTTTCCCTTATGGTTCTTCTGTGTGTGCGACCTTAGGGAAGCGGTTACACACATACGCCCGTATCCGGGCTATGTAAGCGGCGTCCGGTCAGATAAGGATTCCGAAGCGCTAAGCGAGGGATTCTTTTCTGCATGGATGCCGCGCATGATATTTCTGCAAAAGCCGGGGAGGGTTTTGTAGAAATATCATTGATACCGGAAAAGCCGGAAGCATCTGCTTCATGGCGGCGTTTGACGGTATCAGCCCTCCGCAGGAGCGAAATACACAGAGCATAAAACGAAGTTTTGTGCGATGGGTGTATTTCGCTCTCAAACGGCGAGGCCTTTTACGATCTTCATTTCCTACACCACACTTTTCACATCGGCTTCTGACATCAGGTTCCTGCCTTGATTGACTTTCAGGAATTCTTCCAGCGTATCTCTTCGGATGATCGTCTTTCGTCCGACCTTCAGCACCGGGAGCTTTCCCCAGTCAATGAGACGCCTGATCGTATTCCTGCCGATCCCGGAGTACGTTGCCGATTCATCGATCGTAAGCCCCATTTTGATCTCAGCCATAGATTCACCTCCTTTCAAATAGACTCAATTTGCACCTGTTTCGTGTTTATTATAGTCTTGCTGCTATTACTTGTCAACTCGTTATGGGTCGTTTTGTGCGATATGTTTGTAATAATAGACTTATTTTAGGTTGCAATTTGTTTCCAACTATGCTATATTAAACTCAACGGAGGTAGAAACCATGAAAGAAAAGACCGTTTTTACACCTAAGCAGATAGGCGAAAGACTCAGGGAAAGAAGGAAGGAATTGAAGCTCACTCTCCCCAAAATGGCAGAGAGGATGGGCGTCAATAAGTCCACCATCATACGCTATGAATCCTATGGTGTGGATCCGAAAAAGAACTATCTGATTGTCTCTTTGGCAGAGGCACTTCAGACAACACCGGAGTACATAACCGGATTATCGGACGATAAAGAATACGATACACATACCATTTGCCAGAAGATGCTGGACGAACATGTAAGAGATTATCTTGCGGTACTGACATCATCCTCTCTCGGAGAGCCGAGGCAGGAACTCATTACCACTTTCCTTGGAGAACTGATTGATCTCCACGCAGTTTTAGCAAGACACTTTGCCATAGCAATGGATGAAGCCGACCGGATCGCAGAGGACGAAGGATTAAAAGAATCCATAAAAAGGTACGCCATCGAATCCGGAGACATCACGGAAAGAGCCTACCATAATGAAATGGCCGCGCCGATTGAGGACATGAAAAAACTTTTGGATCTCATCCTAAAGCTATACGACAAGAACGAAAGAAATGTCATCGGAAAGATATATGGCATCAAAGCTGAAGCAAGACAAAGACTCGCTGAAAAAGACAGCACATACATAAATCCAGACACACTGGAAGACGATTAAACACCGTGGCACCTTGAAAAAGACATATCTGACCGATCCAAAAATCGGTTACAATATGTAATATCAACCCTATATCACAGACCCGGTTGCCACGGACAAAGAAAGGAGAATTATTTACCATGGCAAAAGGATCTGTAAGAAAGAAAGGCAAGAAGTGGTACTATCGCTTCTACGTGGAAAATGAGAGCGGAAAGCTCGTACAGCGTGAGTTTGTCGGAACCGAAAGCAAAGCGGAAACCGAAGCTATGCTCCGCAAAGCAATGGAGGACTACGAGGCTCAGAAGTTCGTAGCAAAGCCGGAAAACCTCACCTTAGGAGACATGCTTGACCTCTGGGTAGAGGAAGAACTAAAACCCGGCAATCTCTCCAACGGCACCGTGATGGCCTATCAGGGAACGGTCAGGAGAATCAAAGCCTACCCCATTGGAGAAAGAAAGCTAAAGACCATCAAGCCGGAGCATCTGCAGCAGTTCTTCGACCATCTAAGCTTTGGAGGGAAGAACCCGGACGGCACCACGCAGCAACCGATCTCGCGAGGATATATGAGACTCTTTACGGCGGTGATGCAAAACGCATTCCGTTTCGCAGTATTTCCCAAGAGACTCATCGGATTCAATCCTATGCAGTATGTACTATTAAGGGGACAGAAGGATGAAGTGGATCTCTTCTCCGGAAATGAGGAAGACGCGATCACCGTCCCGACACTCTCCCATGAGACCTATAAGGAACTCATGAGCTATCTGCAGAAGAAAAAGAATCCGGCGATCCTCCCGATCCAGATCGCCTACTACACCGGGCTCCGCATCGGAGAGGTCTGCGGCCTTACCTGGCAGGACATCGATCTCGAAGATCAATATCTTACCGTAAGACGCAGCGTCCGCTACAACTACGAGAGAAAGAAGCACGAGGTTGGCACCACGAAGCGAAAGAAAGTCCGCACGGTAGACTTCTGCGACACGCTGGCGGCCATCTTGAGAGAAGCCAAGATGGAGCAGATGAAAAACCGCATGAGATACGGCGTGCTCTACTGCAAGAACTACTACAAAGAAGTCTCGGAAAAAGACCGCATCTACTATGAGCTGTATACGCTCTCCGGAGAAGATGTCATTCCGGATGACTACAAGGAAATCGACTTCGTTTGCCTCCGGGATGACGGCGCGATCGAACTTCCGAACACTGTGGCTCTCGTCTGCAGAACGGCAAAGAAAAAGATACCGGGGCTTGAAGACTTTCACTTTCACATGCTGCGGCACACCTACACTAGCAACATGCTGAGCGGCGGTGCAGCACCAAAGGATGTGCAGGAACTTCTCGGACACTCGGATGTCAGTACCACGATGAACATCTACGCTCACTCTTCCAGAGAGGCAAAGCGCAACAGTGCAAAGCTTCTCGACAAAGCAGTCGGCGCGGATGCCTGAAACAAAAGTTTCCCTTGTAAATGCTCATAAGGGCAAAAACAAGGGAAAACCGTAAAATCTGCTGATGCGATACCGCATAAATGCAGTAAAATCAAGGGTTAAAAGAGGGATAGACTGATAAATCTCGATTTATCGATTTGATTATATCATCAACTTTATCTGCCGATAACTGCCTGATCTAATTTGTATCGCAAAAACCAGCCTACACACAGCAACGCTACTCCGAATGGGATTATGCTTTCCGTCGAAAGCGAAAGCCTTCGAGGGGTAGAGCGCAACCTATTTAGATGTAATATCGATCTGGCTGGTGCCTAAATCATCCTCATAAATACGGATGTTGTACTGGTACTCCGTGTCTCCGTCTTTTATGATAAAAGAAGTGTCACCGTAAGCGTGCGCGTGAACCAAAACCGTACTGTCTTCCCCTGTACCCGATACCGAAATGTCAGCGATCCCGGAATCATCGACCGTCACTTCTGCATATTCTGTCAATACGGGGTTATCGGGGAGAAACTGACTCGAAGAAAAGTCAACGTTCTTGGGGAGCAGCAGCATGACCGCAATGACTGCGATCGGTACCAGCACTCCAACGAGCCTTTGCGGCAGCTTCTCCGTAAATGCATACAGATAAATCAGAATCTGGAAGATGCAGAACACGACCATGATCAACAGGCTCGGGAACTGATGGATCACGTGCTTCAGGCCGTCTTCGCAGAGATAGGCCAAAAGAATCAGCACCGGCATCAGGACGAGAAGACTGAGCCAGTTCTTTTTCCGGATGTACCAGCCGATATACGCGGCAGGAAATGTGCACAGCGTCAGAATAAACCAATGCTTATAGTACTGAAAGATCCCCCAGCCCTGCCAGGTAAACGGAACCTGCAGCAGATAGATCAGCGGCTGACTGATCAGGAAAAATGCAAAAGTCTTAAGTGCCGAGTCAAGGGGGCTTTTGGCGTTCGCGATGATAATGACAGCAAAAAAGACCCATGCCTCCAAGGTCTCGCCCATCCTCGCAAAGGACGTGCCCTGAAAGATCGGAAGAACCAGAAAAACAGTGGTTAAAACCGCCACTCCGACAGCATACAGGATGACGCCGGGCCAGGTCAGGTTGATTCCGCCATATAGCTTGTCCGTAAATTGTCTCAACGCGCTTCTCTTTTCCACAATACGATCACTCTTTTCCTGCGCTTTCCATATTTCGGTTCATGAAATTCCGATATGTCTGTATCATACCACAGAATCAAAAGCGCGGCAATTTGTTTTTGAGTGCATGCTCCCGTGACCATGGGAACATGAAAAGCCCTCGAAGGCGAAAGCCTTCGAGGGGACAATAGACGAGGATGAATCTCAACAAGCTGGTATTTATCGTTTCAGACGTCTGGATGCTGCACCTCGACATTCCTTTTCTTGAGACTACTTGACGATCAAATCTTCCAATGATTTATCGTTGTTTAAGACGTTCAGGTCTATGTATTGTTCTCCGCCTGAATATCCTTCCAGTTCTCCCCGGTTCAGATACTGCCAGATATACCAATCGTCCTGATAGTTCCAGCTCAGGGGGGTATACAGGCTGGAAATCCATTTTTTGTACGCGTCGAATTCTCCTTTGAGATACGTTTCATAGATATCCGGTCTGGTGTAGATGATCGGCTTTACCCCGTATTCCTGTTCGATCATCTCCAGATAGATTCTCAACTCTCGTATGACGTCTGTTCTTTCCGGCGGGTTTTGCTCTTTGTCGCCGTAATACTCCACATCAACGACCGGAAGGAGCCTTCCCTTGATGTCCGGACCAACGGTTCTTATAAAATTCTCTGCCTGTGTTTTCCCTTCGCTGTCATAGGAGAAGAAGTGATATGCTCCGGATGGCAGACCGGCATTCTTCGCGTTTTCCCAGTTTTCCGCAAACCGCTCATCCTGATGGCTGCTTCCTTCGGTCGCTTTGATATAGATGAACTCGATATTCTGCTCTTTCAGAGCATCCATATCGATGTCCGCCTGATAAGCGGAGACGTCAACGCCTATGACACTGTCTGCTTCATCTACAAACCATTTATTGAGGAAAATCACCTTCGCTTTTGCCAACAGAAAAA
>CADATO010000009.1 GCA_902790905.1 uncultured Eubacteriales bacterium | reverse complement strand
GCCAGCAGCTGCATTGCAATACAAAAGCCCCGTCCAGTTCAAACTGGAACAGGGCTTCTGATGCTTTTTATTGGTGTCTACCTTTTGTTGACAGGTTCACCCGTTGCCGGACCCGCCCTGTTTTGTTTACTGATGCCGGAGAACTAGTCTCTTTCAGCCAGCTTCTTGTAGCCTTCCCATCTGTCCATGGCATCCTTCTCGGTCTTCGCGAAGAGGTCTTCTGCGATATCCGGGAATTCCTTGAGCAGAGAGTTGTAACGGACCTGACCCATGATGAAGTCGCGGAACTGGCCGTTGGGCTCCTTCTTGCTGTCGAGCGTGAAGCCGTTCTTGCCTTCTGCCTCGACATCCGGGTTGTATCTGTACAGGCTCCAGTAGCCGCACTCGACCGCCTGCTTCTCGCTGGCCTGCGCCTTGCCCATACCTGCCTTCATGCCGTGGTTGATGCACGGTGCGTAGCAGATGATGAGGGACGGGCCATGGTAAGCTTCCGCCTCCGTGACAGCCTTCATGAACTGGTTCTTGTCAGCGCCCATCGCGACCTGTGCCACGTAGACGTAGCCGTAGGACTTGGCCATCATGCCCAGATCCTTTTTCTTGGTGCGCTTGCCGCTGGCTGCGAACTTCGCAACTGCCGCTGTCGGGGTCGCCTTGGAGGACTGGCCGCCGGTGTTGGAGTACACTTCGGTATCGAAGACGAGGACGTTGATGTCTTCGCCGGATGCCAGCGCGTGATCCAGCCCGCCGTAACCGATGTCGTAGGACCAGCCGTCACCGCCGAGGCACCATACGGAGCGCTTGACGAGGAAGTCTTTGTTCGCGAGGACTTTGTCAGCCAGTGCACGGCAGTGGTCGCACAGATCAGCCTTCTCGAGAACGTCGACGAGCTTGTCGCAGATCTCTCTGGAGTGTTCGCCCTCTTCCATGTTGTCGATCCATGCCTGTGCAGCAGCGTGGACGTCTTCCTTGCTGGTGCCCTGCATGAGTTCTTCGAGGTCATCCTTGATCTTCGCTCTCATCTGACGGACTGCAGTCGCCATACCCAGACCGTACTCAGCGTTGTCTTCGAACAGGGAGTTCGCCCAGGACGGACCTCTGCCGTTCTTATCCTTGGTGTACGGCATGCTCGGTGCGGATGCGCCCCAGATGGAGGAGCAGCCTGTCGCGTTCGCGATCATCATGCGGTCGCCGAAGAGCTGGGTGATAACCTTGATATACGGAGTCTCGCCGCAGCCGGAGCATGCGCCGGAGAATTCAAAGTACGGCATTGCGAACTGGCTGCCCTTGACGGACTTCTTGTCCATCAGGTTGTCCTTGACGTCGACCTTCATCGCGTACTCCCAGTTAGCAGCCTGATCAAGCTGTGTATCGAGCAGTTCCATGGTCAGCGCCTTTTCCTTGGCCGGGCAGATGTCTGCGCAGTTGCCGCAGCCCAGGCAGTCGAGCGGATCGACCTGCATTCTGTATTCAAGACCCTCGAGACCCTTGCCGATGGCCTTCTTGGTTTCAAATCCAGCCGGAGCCGCTGCCTTTTCCTCTTCGTTCAGGAGGACCGGACGGATCGCGGAATGCGGGCAGACGAAGGAGCACTGGTTGCACTGGATGCAGTTGTCGATGTGCCATTCCGGAACATAGACTGCAACGCCGCGCTTCTCATATGCCGCTGTGCCGGACGGGAATGTACCGTCGGCAGCATCCTTGAAGGTGCTGACCGGCAGATCGTCGCCTTCCTGGCGGTTCATCGGGATGAGGACCTCATCGATGAATTCAGGCATTTCCTTCACAGCGCCCTTCGCATCGTCGACAGCATCTTTCCATGCAGCAGGTACTTCGACCTGGTGTGCACCGCTGATGCCGGCATCGACTGCGGCGTAGTTCATGTTGACGATATCGTCGCCCTTCTTGCCGTAGGACTTCTTGATGCTCTGCTTGAGGTATTCAACAGCCTCTTCGACATCCATGACCTTGGAGAGGTTAAAGAACGCACTCTGCATGACCATGTTGATGCGGTTGCCAAGGCCGATCTCCTGACCGATCTTGGTGGCGTTGATGGTGTAGAACTTGATGTCGTTCTGCGCGATGTAGCGTTTCATCGCTGCCGGCAGTTCAGCCTCGAGTTCCATGTCGTCCCACTGGCAGTTGAGCAGGAAGGTGCCGCCCTTCTTCAGGCCCTTGAGGACGTCATACTGGTTGACGTAAGCCTGGTTGTGGCAGGCAACATAGTCCGCCTCAGTGATGAGGTATGTGGACTGGATCTTGTTCTTGCCGAAACGCAGGTGGGAAATGGTAATGCCGCCGGACTTCTTCGAGTCATAGGAGAAGTAGCCCTGTGCATACATATCTGTGTTGTCGCCGATGATCTTGATGGCCTGCTTGTTGGCGCCGACCGTACCGTCGGAACCAAGACCCCAGAACTTGCAGCGGATCGTGCCTTCCGGCTCGGTCGCGATGTCAACCGTCGGCAGGGAACTGTTGTTCACATCGTCCACGATACCGATGGTGAAGTTGTTCTTCGGCTCGTCTTCTTCCAGGTTATTGTAGACCGCAACGATCTGACCCGGTGTGGTGTCCTTGGAACCAAGGCCGTATCTGCCGCCGTAGATCTTCGGTGCGTTCTCAATGTCAAAGTACATGGTCTTGATATCCATGTAGAGCGGATCGCCGAGAGCGCCGGGCTCTTTGGTTCTGTCGAGGACAGCGATCTTCTTGACGGTCTTCGGCATGACAGCCATGATGTGCTCTGTGGACCACGGTCTGTACAGGCGGACCTTGATCAGGCCAACCTTCTTGCCCTGTGCCACCAGTACGTTCAGGACTTCCTCGATGGTCTCGCAGACAGAACCCATCGCGACGATGATGTTCTCCGCATCGGGCGCGCCGACGTAGTCAAACAGCTTGTAGTGGCGGCCTGTCAGCTCGCCGATCTTGTCCATGTATTCCTCGACGACAGACGGGATTCTGTCATAGTACGGCTGAGAAGCTTCTCTTGCCTGGAAGAAGATGTCCGGGTTCTGCGCGGTACCGCGGATGACCGGATGATCCGGGGACAGCGCCCCTCTTCTGAATGCTTCCACAGCGTCCATGTCGACGAGGTTCTTGAAGTCTTCGTAATCGATGGTCTCGATCTTCTGGATCTCGTGGGATGTTCTGAAACCATCAAAGAAGTGCAGGAACGGAACTCTGCCCTTGATCGCGGACAGATGTGCGACGCCTGCCAGATCCATAACTTCCTGTACGGAAGAGGAGCAAAGCAGTGCAAAACCAGTCTGACGGCAGGCCATGACGTCGGAATGGTCGCCGAAGATGCACAGCGCATGTGTCGCCAGTGTTCTTGCTGTGACGTGGAAAACGCCCGGCAGCAGTTCGCCTGCGATCTTGTACATGTTCGGGATCATCAGAAGCAGACCCTGAGAAGCTGTGTAGGTGGTGGTCAGCGCGCCGCCCTGCAGGGAACCGTGGACCGCACCGGATGCACCGGCTTCGGACTGCATCTCGACGAGACGGACTTTCTGGCCGAAGATGTTGGTCGTGCCATGGGCCGCCATGTCGTCTACGACTTCCGCCATCGGGGAGCTCGGGGTGATCGGATAGATCGCCGCGACATCCGTGAAGGCATAAGAAACGTAACCAGCAGCAGTGTTACCATCCATGGTCTTCATTTTCTTGTTGCTCATTTCTTCCTCCATTCGAAAACATTGATTCATATATAGGTCAAGGCAGTCTTTCGTGACCGGGAATCGCTCAGCGATCTGCAGAAAGCCGCCTTCCCCTCCATATTAATGCGTATATTATAGCATAAATCGGCATTCAAAATCATTGAAATGTCGCAATTCTTCCACTTTTTCAATGACATTTATTCAATGACTTTGTTTCATTCAGCGGGAAAACAGAACGATTCTGTAAAAGCCCTCTTCCATACGAAAAAAGGACAGCGGGTCATACCGCTGTCCTCTTTGTTTTGTTCTTTCAGGATTTACGCCTTGACGAAACGGTCGCCGGAGGTGGGACCGAAATCGAGTGCGCCCTTCGGGCAGGCACCGACGCAGGCCTGGCATTCGATGCAGGCGTCACGGTCGATCTCCCAGGACTTGGTTTCCTTGCGGTCGACGGTGATTGCACCGACGGGGCAGTTCTTGCCGCACAGGCCGCACAGGATGCAGTCATCCATGTTGATGGTGATGCCGTCCGGACCATCTGCCGCAGGCGCTGCAGCCGGAGCAGCTTCCTCAGCAGCCGGAGCAGCTTCCTCAGCAGCCGGAGCTGCTGCAGGCGCTTCTTCCTTCGCAGGAGCCTCTTCCTTAGCCGGAGCAGCCTTCTTCTCGACCTTCGGGATCGTGAAGCTGTCACCAGCAGTCGGGCCCATGCTCAGGCTGTTCTTCGGGCATTTCTCAATGCACATGCCGCACTGGACGCAGGTGTCACGGTCGATGGACCAGGTGCGTTCCTTACGGTCGACGGTGATCGCGTCAACCGGGCAGTTCTTCGCGCACAGGCCGCAGACGATGCAGGAGGATGTGTCAAGTGCGACACCTTCCGGACCGTCAGCAGCGGGTGCTGCACCTTCCGCCGGCGCAGCTGCCGGAGCAGCTTTGGGCGCTGCCTTTTCTTTCTTCGGGATGTCGAACTTGTCGACGACCTTCTCCGTACCGGGCTCGGTGTATTCGGGCGCCATGGAGAGGCACTTCTTCGGGCAGACCTCGACACAGCTGCCGCACTGGATGCACTGCATGCGCTGGATCTCCCAGGTGCTGCCGGCACGATCAACGGTGATCGCGTTGGCCGGGCACTTTCTCATGCACATCCCGCAGAGGATGCACTGGTCTTTGTCGATATCGATGTGGCCACGGGTGCGTGCTTTCCAGTTCTTCGTGATGATGGGCTGGTCCGCAGTGATCTTGGTGGCCGGTTTTTTGAACATGCTCTTGAGCACGACTTTACCGATCTTGAATGTTGCCATTTACCCTCACCTACCTTTCTGTACAGCTGATGCAGGGGTCGATGGTGAGGACGATCATCGGAACGTCCGCCAGGTCACAGCCCTGGAGCATCTTTGTCATTGCAGGAATATTCATGTTGGTGGGAGTACGGACACGCATTCTTTCGAGGAACTTGGTGCCCTTCTCAAAGCCCTTGGCATAGTAGAATGCGCCGCCGCGGGGCTGTTCCAGACGGAACGTGGCTTCGCCTTCGACGTTGCCTTTGACCGCCACTTCGATCGGACCGTCGGGCATCTCTTCGACTGCCTTCTCGATCAGCTCGATGGACTGGAAGATCTCACCGATACGGACCGCACAGCGTGCATAGCAGTCACCTTCCGTACGGACGATCGGCTCAAAGCCGAGCTTCTGATAGGACGGTGTGCCAACACGCATGTCGAGTTCGATGCCGGATGCTCTTGCCATCGGACCGACGGTGCACAGATCAAGTGCTTCTTCCTTCGACAGGACGCCAACGCCGCAGAGACGGTTCTTGACGGACGTGTCATTCATGAAGACGGTTGTCAGGCTGCGGATATCGTCTTCGATCGCATGCAGCTTCTCGACGATGCCCTTGAGATAGTCGTTGTCAACATCCTTGCGGATACCGCCGACCTTGCAGACCGAGAAGATGACGCGGCCGCCGGTGGTCTCTTCGAGGATGTCGAGGATCGTTTCACGGATTCTCCAGCAGTGCATGAACAGGCTGTCAAAGCCAAAGCCGTCAGCCAGCAGACCCAGCCACAGAAGGTGGGAGTGCAGACGGGACAGTTCATGCCAGATCGTACGCATCGCTTCTGCTCTTTCGGGGATCTGGATCCCCATCGCGTTCTCTACAGCGCCGCAGTAGCCCCAGCCGTGGCCGAAGCTGCAGATGCCACAGATACGTTCGATGACGTAGACCATTTCGGTGTATTCTTTCTTTTCGACCAGTTTTTCGAGACCTCTGTGGATGAAGCCGATGGACGGAATCGCCTCGACGACTTTTTCATCCTCGATCACCAGGTCGAGATGGACCGGCTCCGGAAGTACGGGGTGCTGAGGTCCGAAAGGAATGATTGTTCTTTTACCCATTTTCTTACCTCCCTTTCCCTACTTTTTCTTCCACGGTGTCGGTTCCGCAGTCTTAAAGAAATTGCCGTGGAAATCCAGTGCGCTGTGCAGGAACTCGATCCCGAACAGGTCATGGACTTCGTTTTCATAGACGAAAGCATTCCAGTAGGAACCGGTGATGCTCTCAACGGACTCGCCGTCCTTGACGTGCAGCTTGTAGTTCGTCATCTCATAGTCCTTATCAAAGGAGTACATGACGATCGCGCCGTCATCCTGCGTGATACCGCACATCTGTACGAAGCGGTATCCGCCTTCCTTGAGATTTCTAACCGTGGGCAGAAGCTCAGAGGCCGTAATCTCCCGGAAGTCCTGGATCGCATTAATATTCTTATCCATTACGCTTCTTCCTCCTTCGCTTCAGCCGGATCGTCGAGAACAGGCATCGCCTGCGGCGCCGCTTTGGCACCGGACTTGGCAGCCAGCTGTTCCTGACGCAGTTTTTCTCTCTTCTCAGCAAGAATGCCAAGACCTTTTACGACGCCATCGATGATGGCTTCCGGTCTTGCCGCACAGCCGGGGACATAGCAGTCGACCGGGATGACCGTATCGACGCCGCCCTGAATGTTGTAGCATTCCTTGAAGATGCCGCCGTTATTGGCGCAGATGCCGACGGCCACGACGACCTTCGGTTCGGGCATCTGCTCGTAGATCTGCTTGACGACGTTCTTGTTCTGCTCGTTGACAGAACCGGTGACCAGGAACACGTCCGCGTGCTTGGGGTTACCGGTGTTGATGATGCCAAAGCGCTCAACGTCGTACATCGGGGTCAGGCAGGCGAGAACTTCGATGTCGCATCCATTGCAGCTGGAGCCGTCATAGTGGATGATCCACGGAGATTTTGTGATATATGACATTCCTTTCCCCTCCTTCTAACCGATGAAAATGAGTGCGAACAGGTTGCAGCCGCCCAGGATCAGTGCGACCAGCCAGGACGAATTGAGCGCGACCTGCCACTTCATTCTTGCGAAACTGTTGCCGATCAGGATCTCGAGGAAGTACGCCGCCAGGCAGACGACGAGACCAACGATGATCCCGGAGATTTCTCCGTTGGAGAAGAACAGGAATACCATTCCGAGGAGGAACACATTCTCATACCAGTGCGCCGCCTCGACCATCGCCAGCGTGCTGCCGGAGAATTCAGTCTTGAGGCCGCCGACCAGTTCCTGATGTGCATGATGCGACATGGACAGGTCGAACGGTGCCTTTCTGAATTTGATGGTCAGGATGAAGACAAACCCGACGAAAATGCCGCACAGGTAGACGACCGGCATATGCGGTGTCTCCATGATGTCATAGACATCGAAGCTGCCGGTGTACATGTAGAAACCGACGCATGCGATGAGCACCATGGGCTCGTACGCCATCATCTGCAGCATTTCTCTCTCTGCACCGACCTGTGCATAGGGAGAGTTCGAGGAGAACGCTGCCACGATGAGGAACACGCTGGCAAGTGTCAGAGTGAACATCACCATAAGCAGGCTCTGGCCTGCAAAGAACATGCAGCCCGTCACGATCACGAACAGGAAGAAGCAGGCGATATAGAAATCCTGCACTCTGTTGACAGTGATCTTTTCCTTCTCAAGAAGCTTGAGAACATCGTAGAACGGCTGGAGGATCGAGGGACCGACACGGCCCTGCATCCTCGCCGAAATTTTTCTGTCGATACCAGCCAGAAGTCCACCGATCAGCGGAGCCAGGATCAGGTATGCGACTACACAAATGATCATCTTAACCATCTTACATACCTCCATAACCGATCAGCGCACCGACTACCATACCAATGAAGCCGAGGATGACCACAGAGGTGGTCACGACGCCGATGACATTCATCTTGAACTCACCGAAATAGCTTTCCATGTACCAGTTGCGCAGCGACACGGGCTTGGGCTGGAACATCGAATCCTCGAAGGTGAGGTTATCACCCTGGTTGACACCGGCCATATAGATCGGCACGATGCGTTTCTTTGTTCTTCCGAAGAAGAAAGCAAAGAGCAGAACGAGGACAGCGACCATGATCACCATGACCATCATGTTGCTGTTTTCCAGCGGCAGCTTATCGATCGTCTGTCCGAAGACCGTCTTGCCCGCCAGATACGGGACGATCATGGTCTTGGAGACGAACGGGAAGCAGATGCATACCAGCACGACCAGGCAGGTCAGCGTGACATGCACGAAGCTCTCGGAGCCGTGGACTGTCGTTTCAACATTGTCTCTGTTGGCAACGATCGCAGCCAGCTTACCCATCCACTTGCTCCAGTAGAACGCTGTCGCGGCACTGCCGAAGCAGATGATCAGGATCAGGAGCGGATTGCCCGCATCCACGAAGGTGACCATTGTCGCCCACTTGGAGATCAGCATACCGAACGGAGCCAGGAACATGCCCGCGATACCGATCAGCATGCAGGCCGCCAGCTTGGGCATTCTGTCAAACAGACCATCCATATCCTCGATGTCGCGGCTGCCGATGTGATGTTCTGCAGTACCGACGCAGAGGAACAGGAGGGACTTGGTGATCGCGTGGAAGATCAGCAGCAGTGTGCCCGCCCAGACAGCTGCCGGGGTGCCGATGCCGCCGCAGGTAACGATCAGGCCGAGGTTGGCAACTGTGGAGTATGCCAGTACTCTCTTGGCATTGCTCTGCGAGATCGCCGCGAAGGACGCCATCAGGAATGTGATGCCGCCGACCAGGTAGACCATCGTGCCGGCGAGGTTGCCGCTGAGGACAGGCGCCAGCTTGAGGATCAGGAATACACCAGCCTTGACCATGGTCGAGGAGTGAAGCAATGCGGAAACCGGTGTCGGTGCGACCATCGCACCAAGCAGCCAGCTGTTGAACGGCATCTGCGCACTCTTGGTGATGCCGGCGAACGCCAGGAACATCGCCACGATGAATACCGGCTGTCCCATCTGACCCAGCAGGATCATGTTGGACAGTTCGAGAGTTTCGAAGTTCATGCCGAGCAGAACGATACCGATCGCAAAGCCAAGTCCGCCGCCCAGGTTCATGACCAGAGCGCGGAACGCATTGCGGGTCGCGATCTTGTCTTCTTCCTCTTCCTTATGGAACAGGCCGTTGTAGCCGATCATGAAGAACGAGACGAGAGAAGTGATCTCCCAGAAGAAGTACATCCAGATGAGGTTGTTGGACATGACCAGACCGAACATCGCAGCCAGGAACAGGAAGATCAGGAAGAAGAACCACGGTCTTCTGTCCTTGCCCTTCTGATGCGCCTGGAAGTCCTTCATGTACCCCGTGGCGAATACGGCGATGAGCGAGCCGACGATACCGACGATCAGGACCATGATCATCCCGAGACGGTCGATATACATCGCGTACTCAACGTCGATGTGATGTCCTTCCTTCAACTCAAACCAGATCATAAGAGGTGTCTGGATGATCGACAGGACCGGTGCCAGATACCGCTTTTTCTGGATGCCGAGGACGATGATAACGAGAGCCAGGCAGACTTCGATGGCCATCATAACGGTGCCGATCGTCTCCGCATGAGGAACTACATAGAATTCCTCGCCGGAGCCGACGTTCCGGGCAACGAAATAGATAGCCGCCGCCGCGATCACTGCCGCGGAAGCCTTCACTACCACATCTCTCGCTCTGTCCTCTTTGAGTACTAAAAGGACTATTGCTACTAATAGCGGAAACCCGATTAGAAATAAAATAGTGCTCATTTAATCCTCCTAAAAGAACATTGATAAACATCGTATGCACACAATATCGCTATCTTGTACATACACTGCAATATTATATCCCCCACCCCCCTTTCAGGCAAGTTAAATACGCATCAAAAACACATTTGAAGAAAGTCAGAAAATTAAAAACAGCCCGTTCCGGAAGAAAGCTCCTGGAATGCAATCGCAAATGCAAGGTATGGATGTTGGTACAACAAAAAGCGCGGCGCCTGCGCCGCGCTTGCTTATTCTACTTCTGCAGACAGCTACTTCACCAGTTTGCCGACCAGGCTGAACGTCTTGGCTTCGGTGATCTCGACCTTGCAGAATTCACCTGGCCGGATCTGCTCATCGCCATCAAAATTGACGAGTTTGAAGCCGTCCGTGCGCCCTGCCTGCCGGTCTTCGTCCCGCTTGCTCTCCCCTTCGGCCATGATCTCGACCGTGCGGCCAAGATACGCCTGGTTGCGTTCCAGGGAGTGGCGGTTGACCATCTCCACAAGCCGGTCAAACCGTTCGTGCTTGACCTCTTCAGGAATCTGGTCCGGGTACTTCGCCGCCGGTGTACCGGGACGGATGGAATACAGGAACGTGAACGCACTGTCGTAACCGACCTTGTCCACCAGATCCAGCGTGTCCGCAAACTGCGATTCCGTCTCCCCGGGGAACCCGACGATGATATCCGTGGAAATGCAGATATCGGGTGCTGCCGTGCGCAGTTTGTCGATGATCCTGAGATAGTCGTCCCGCGTGTAGTGGCGGTTCATGCGGCGGATGACCTCGTCGCTGCCGGACTGCACGGGTAAATGGATGAACTTGCACAGCTTGTCCAGATCGCCGAATGCGTTGATCAGTTTATCCGGAATGTCTTTGGGATGGGACGTCATAAAGCGGATCCGCTCCAGCCCGTCCACTTCGGAGAGCATGTAAAGAAGATCCGTGAAGTCCACGTCGCCGCCCTTGTAGGAGTTGACGTTCTGCCCCAGCAGCGTGACTTCTTTGACGCCGCCCGCCGCAAGATGCTTCACTTCCTCCAGCACGTTCTTTGCATCCCTGCTGCGCTCCCTGCCGCGCGTATACGGCACGATGCAGTACGTGCAGAAATTGTTGCAGCCGTACATGATGTTGACGAACGCCTTGTAGTCATAGAGCCGTCTGTACGGCATCCCCTCGACCACTTCGCCGCCGCCTTCCCAGACATTGATATGGGTGCTGTGCGACTGTTCATGCAGCACGTCTTCGAGCAGCTCCGGAAACACGTGGATGTTGTGCGTTCCGAAGACCATGTCGACCCACGGGTACTTTTCCTTGATGGCATCGACGATGTACTGCTGCTGCATCATACAGCCGCAGACGCCGATGATGAAGTCCGGATCCTTTTCCTTGTGCTTCTTGATCTGCCCGAGCGTACCGAAAAACCGCTTGTCCGCGTTGTCCCGCACGCTACAGGTATTGATCAGCACCAGATCCGCCGCCTCGTGCGTATCCACCGGGGTGTAGCCCCGCTCCTCCAGATAGCCCGCCAGCGTTTCGCTGTCGCGCTCGTTCATCTGGCAGCCGAACGTAATGATATGATATTTTTTGGAATCGCTCTGTCCTGTCATTTGCGTTTTCTTTCCATCTTAATTACCGGACCGCCGGCTTGCCTACCGGTCGATCTCCGGCTTGCGGTCACGGCCCATCAGCTGGACGACCGCTTCTTTTGCAGTGATCTTCCCATCGATGACGTCGTTGATCGTCTCGGTGATCGGCATCTCAACGCCCTCTCTTTCCGCCAGCTGCTTGGCGGCGATCGCGGTGGTCATGCCCTCGACGACCATGCCGACGCGCTCCACAGCCTCATCCGGTGCCACGCCTTCGCCGATCATGATGCCGCAGCGTCTGTTGCGGGAATGCATACTGGTGCAGGTGACGATCAGGTCGCCGACGCCGGTCAGTCCCAGGAACGTGGCCGGATCCGCACCAAGACGGACGCCCAGCCTTCTGATTTCCGCCAGGCCGCGCGTCATCAGCGCCGCTTTCGCGTTGTCGCCAAATCCCATGCCGTCGGAGATGCCCGCGCCGAGCGCGATGATGTTCTTCAGAGAACCGCCGAGTTCCACGCCGACCAGGTCTGTTGCTGTATAGATGCGGAATCGCTCTGTCATGAAGATGTCCTGCGCTTCCTTTGCGACGCGGGAATCGAACGAAGCGACCGCCACGGTCGTCGGCAGGCCGATGCCCACCTCTTCCGCATGGGAGGGACCGGACAGCGCCACGTAGCGAAGACCCGGCTTGAGTTCTTCCGCGATCTCGCTCATCCGGCAGAGCGTCCCCCGCTCGATGCCCTTTGCGACGTTGACCACCAGCATGTCGTCCGTGACATACGGCAGTGCGCCCTGGAACGCCTTGCGGAACGCCTGCGCCGGCACGCCGAACAGCGCCACATCAGCACCGTCGAGCGCGGTCTCGGCATCCTTGACCGGTGTCAGATTGTCGCCGAATTTGGCGCCGGGCAGGTACTTTTTATTCTCTCTGTCCTTTGCCATGTCCTCCAGCATCTGCTGGTTGAGGTCGGTGATGCGCACCTCGTGTCCTTTATTGGAAAGTGTGATGGCCAGCGCTGTTCCCCAGCTGCCTGCCCCGATTACACCGATGGTTTTCTTTTCATTTGCTGCAAGTGCCATTGTATCTTCCTCCATGATGGACCGGGGCGCTTATTCGGCCTCGTCCTTTTCTGCTTCTTTTTTGCCGGCCGAATGGAACGACAGTTTTGATTCTTCGTGATGCACCAGCCGTACGATGTTGCTGCGGTGCCGCCAGATGACGATGCAGGCCATGATCGCTGCATACGGCAGGAACGGCCGGATCAGGAAAAAGCTCAGCACCGGCGCTGCCAGCGCACCGAAGATCGAGCCGAACGAAACGTACCGCGTGAGCGCGACCGCGATCACCACGACTGCCAGACAGCCCAGCCCCAGCGGCGGGTACAGTCCCGTCAGTGCGCCGAACGCTGTGGCGACCCCCTTGCCGCCGCGCATACCGAACAGCACCGGCCAGACATGCCCGCAGAAAACAAGCAGGGTGCAATACATCGCCATGGTCTGTCCGAACAGCACCCCTGCGAGTACAACCGCCAGCGTGCCTTTCAGAATATCTACCAGCAGTACGACCACAGCCGCTTTCTTTCCCATGACACGCAGCGTGTTGGTGGTGCCCGGGTTGCCGCTGCCTTCCTTACGGATATCGATGCCCTTCGCCTTGCCGATCAGGATAGACGGAGAGATATTGCCCAGCAGGTAGGCCAGCACGCAGACGAGGACCGTCACAGCGACGGAGCTCATCCCCAGGCCGGTTACGCCCAGTTCACTATACATAAGCAGTGCCTCCTTCCTACAGCTCGTCCTTCTCGCCTTTTTCGCGGAAGACGAACTTGACCGGTGTGCCCTCAAAGCCGAACGCTTCGCGGATCTTATTCTCCAGATATCTGGAGTACGAGAAATGCATCAGGTCGCGTTTGTTGATCTGGAATGAGAACAGCGGCGGCTTCACGCCCACCTGTGTCACATAGTAGATCTTAAGCCGCTTGCCCTTGTCCGACGGTGGCTGTTTCATCATGACCGCATCCTGGAGCAGGCTGTTGAGTTTGCCCGTCGGGACGCGCATCGCACGGTTTTCCGCCACCGCCCTGGCTGCGTCGAGGACCTGTCCGACGCGCTGGTGCTTGAGCACCGAGATAAACAGAACGACCGCATAGGGCATGAACGGGAATTCTTTGTAGATGCGCTGTTTGTAATCGCGCATCGTGTTGGTTTCCTTCTCGACCAGATCCCACTTGTTGACGGCGATGATGACGCCCTTGCCCGACTCGTGGGCGATCCCGGCGATCCTTTTGTCCTGATCGGAGATGCCCTCCGCCCCGTCGATCATCAGCAGGCAGACATCCGCCCGCTCAATCGCTGCGACCGCACGGATCACGCTGTATTTTTCAATGTCATCATTGACCTTGCTGCGGCGACGGATGCCGGCCGTGTCGATCAGCAGATACTTCTCGCCGTCCTTTTCAAAAGGCGAGTCGATGCTGTCACGCGTCGTGCCCGCGATCGGCGAAACAATCACGCGCTCTTCCCCGAGGATCTCATTGACGATCGAGGACTTGCCGACGTTCGGCTTGCCGATGACGGCAATCTTGATGACGTCTTCATCTTCTTCACTCTCCCCCTCCGGGAAGAATCTGACGATCTCGTCAAGCAGGTCGCCGAAATTCAGCATATTGGCTGCGGAGATCGCGATCGGCTCTCCAAGTCCAAGCTCATAGAAATCATAAAAATCATCCGGCATCTGATAGGTGTCGATCTTGTTGACGACAAGGATGACCCGCTCCGCTCTGCGGCGCAGGATCTCCGCCACCTCATGATCGGCGTTCGTCAGACCTTCTTTGCCGTCTACCATGAACAGGACCACATCGGCCATGTCGATGGCGATCTCGGCCTGCTGGCGCATCTTGGACGGGATGATTTCCTCGTTGGCGGGCTCGATGCCGCCCGTGTCGATCAGACCGAAGTTGATCCCGTTCCACTCCGCCTCCGCATAAATGCGGTCTCTTGTCACACCGGGCGTGTCCTCCACGATGGAGACCCGCCGCCCGATGATCTTATTGAAAAATGTCGATTTGCCGACGTTCGGTCTGCCGACGACGGCAACTACGGGTTTACTCATCGAAGATTCCTCCTACGAATGCGGCCGGATCAAACTCCCGCAGGTCATTGATGCCTTCGCCGACACCGATGAACTTAATCGGAAGATCGAACTGGTCCGCGATGGTAATGGCGATACCGCCCTTGGCCGTGCCGTCCAGCTTGGTGATGACAACGCCAGTGAGCGCAGCGACATCGCCGAACTGTTCGACCTGGGAGATCGCGTTCTTGCCGGTGGTCGCATCCAGCACGAGCAGTGTCTCTCTGGACGCTTCCGGATATTGCTTGTCGATGATGCGGTTCATCTTCTCGAGCTCCGCCATCAGGTTTTTCTTGTTCTGCAGACGGCCGGCGGTGTCGCAGATGATCACATCGGTACCGCGCGCCTTGGCCGCCTCGAGACCGTCGTACAGGACAGCCGACGGGTCGGCGCCTTCCGCATGGCTGATCATGGGGATACCGGCGCGGTCCGCCCAGATCGCGAGCTGCTCGCCGGCCGCGGCGCGGAATGTATCGCCCGCCACGAACAGAACAGATTTCCCTTCCCTCAGGTACTTGGCACCCAGTTTGCCGATCGTGGTCGTCTTGCCGCCGCCGTTGATGCCGATCATCAGGATGATCAGCGGCATCTTCTCCGACATCTTATGACGGTCGCCCTTGTCGACTCTGGCCATGATGGCCTTCTTGATGACGTCCTTCATCTTGTTGACTTTGCGGATATGGTCATACTTAGCGACCAGCTGCATCGTCTGAACGAGCTCCACGGTCGTATCCATCCCGATATCAGACGTGATGAAGATCTCTTCCATTTCTTCGAAGAAATCATCGGTCAGGTCTTCCCCGCCGCCCATGGCGTCGCGGATGCGCTTGCCGAGGCTGCCGAAGAACGTCATCTTCGGCTGTTCGGCCGGTGTTTCCGGCACAGGGGCTGCTGCGGGCTCTTCCGGCAACTGTTCCTCTTCCGCAGGAGCGGTTTCTTCCTGCACAGGCGTTTCCTCTTCTGCCGGCTCTGGCATCACGGTTTCTTCCGGCGCTGGCGATGCCTCTTCTGCCGGCTCTGCGGGAAGCGTCTGCTCGTCGGGCTCAATGCCCAGCGCAGCGAGTTCCTCTGCGGATACCGCCTCTTCAGGCGCAAACGTTGTGACCTGCTCCTGCGGCGGTGCGGTTTCTTTTTTTGTCTTTCTTCTAAACAGCATGGCTGGTCTCCTCAGGTTTATCTTCCATCTTCAGGGAATAGACTCTCGAAACGCCGCTCTCCGGCATGGTGATGCCGTACATCACATCGGCGTGTTCCATCGTGGCTTTCTGGTGGGTGATCAGGGTGAACTGCACGCCCTCGAACTTCTGCAGATACTCGCCGAAGATCTCCAGGTTGCGGTCATCGAGCGCCGCCTCGATCTCGTCGAGGATGCAGCACGGTGTGGGCTTGGTCTTCAGCACTGCGAACATGAGCGCGATCGCGGTCATGGTCTTCTCACCGCCGGACATCAGGTTGATGTGCTTGAGCTGCTTGCCGGGCGGCTGCGCGCTGATCTCGATCTCGCTGTCGAACGGATCGTCCTTGTCCGCCAGCGTGATGGTCGCATGTCCGCCGCCGTACAGTTCACGGAAGACGCTCTCGAAATTCTCGACCACCTGATCGAAGCTGGACTTGAAGCGCGAGCGGATGATCTTGTCCATATCGCGGATGATCCCGTTGAGTTCATCCATGGATGTGGTGATATCCTCCCGCTGTCCGGTCAGGAAGTCGTACCGTTCTTTGACCTGTGCGTATTCCTGGATCGCACCGACGTTGACCTCTCCGAGTTCCTTCAGGCGGCCTTTGATCTCGCGGTTTTCCTTGACCGCGGAAGACATAACGAAATCCTGCTTTTTGAATTCGATCGCCTGCAGATAGGAAACCTCGAATTCGTCCCAAAGTTTTTCCTTGGCGTTCTCGAGCTGGGTATCCTGGCGTGCCATCTTGATCTCCAGTTCGTATTTCTGGTCCTGCAGGGCGGTCTGTGCGCGGTCCGCTTCATCGCGCTCCGCGGTCTCCGCTTCGATCGCAGCCAGGAGTTCTTCTTTTTCTTTTGCCAGCAGGTCGAGTGTTTCGCGAACGGCCTGCTTTTGCGATTCCTTTTCCCTGATCGGCGCAGAGTCGTCTTCCTGCCCCTGTGTGAGGCGTTCGAGCTCTTTCTCCTGCCGCTGCAGTTCATCTTCCCGCGCTGCCTTGCGCCCTTCGTATTCTCTGATCGCGCTGTCGATCCGCTCGGCGACCGCATCGATCTTGCTGACCTCGCTCTCCTGTGCGGTGACGGCGATCCTGGCCTCGGTGATGGCATCGCTGTCCTTCTGGACTTCGCGCCGTCTGACCTCGTACGCCGCCTGGTCTTTTTCGATTTCGGCCTCTTTGACCTTCTTCTCTTCGCCCAGTTTTTCGATGTCAAGGTTGCCCTGCACCACGAGTTCGTCGGCTTTGCGCTCTTCCTCGGCAATGCTGGCGAGTTCTTTCTGCCGGCGTTCGCTGCCGGACATCATTTCCTTGAGCGCCTGCTCGATCGCACGGATCTCATTCTGCTTATTGAATCGCTCTACGCGCAGCGAAGACAGCGCCGCCTGCCCGTCTTCCAGCTCTTTGGCCAGCTGGTCACGCTCCGCGCGCACGTCTTCGAGCGCCTGTTCGGCCTTGTCCGCCTCGGCCTTTGCCGCTGCGATCCGCTCCTCCAGCGCTGTGATCTCGTTCTTGCGTTCGAAGATATTGGTGCTCTTGTGTTTGTACCGGCCGCCGGTGATCGCGCCCGCCGCATTGATGATCTCCCCGTCGAGGGTGACCAGTCTGGCGCGGGACTCCATGACCTTGGACATGGCGACCGCGTGGTCCATATCGTCGACGATGATCACGTTCCCCAGCAGGTACTCCATGATCGTCCGGTATTGTTCGTCAAAACGGACATTGTCCGTTCCGTATCCTTTGAAGCCGGGGGCGTTCTCCGCCTTTCTGTCCGCTCTCAGATCGCGTGCACGGATCGACCGGACAGGCAGGAACGTCAGACGTCCCGCATTGTTTTTCTTAAGCAGGCCGACCGCCTTTTTCGCCGTCGCATCATCTTCGCAGACGACATTC
Source organism: uncultured Eubacteriales bacterium (assembly GCA_902790905.1). GTDB lineage: Bacteria > Bacillota > Clostridia > Peptostreptococcales > Anaerovoracaceae > RUG13615. The sequence goes on along the minus strand of CADATO010000009.1, from coordinate 46,182 downwards.
TGCAGGGCGCTGCCGAGTGCGGTCTCAATGGCTGTTTCGTAGCCCTTCGGCACCTCGATCAGATCCGCGACCACGCCGTGGACCCCTGCAAGATGTTCGCCCATGATGAATTTGACAGCGCCGCCAAAGCCCTCGTACGCTGCCTGCATCTCCTCGAGCGCTCTTTTGCGCGCCGTGAGTTCGCCGTAACGGACCCGCTTTGCAGAGACGTCGAAGAGGCAGCCGCTCTCTTTGGCGGTCAGGCTGCCGCGTTTTTCAGCGACCGCGATATTCGCGGCCTTCTGCGCTTCTTCTTTTTCGTTCAGGACGCGGAAGGCTTCTTCCGCTTCCTTCTTGGTCTGTTCGCTGACGTCGGAGGAAACGCCTTCCCTTTCTTCTTCCGCAAGAACGACTTCTTTGCGCCGGCGGAGCGTTTCCTTGAGCCCGTCCATGCTGTAGATCTCAGCCTGCTTGCGCGCGATGGTGTTCTGGATCTGGAACAGTCCGTTCTTCTTCTCGTCGAGCGCTGCTGCCATGGCGGCCACGTCCCCGTTCTTCACGGCGTTCTCCGCGATGGCTTTTTCCAGATCGGCGCGCAGCGATGCCAGCTTGGCATGCACTCCGGCACGCTCCTCTTCCAGCGATGCGGCATTCTCTTTTTCCCGTTCCGCACGTTCGCCAAAATCGCGGATCTCGTCTTCGAGCCGCGTTCTGTTCTGCGTCAGCTGGACGATCTTCTGGGCATCGAGCTCCTGCTTGCCGCGCAGCACGTTGAGTTCTTCGGTCAGCGCCAGTTCATGCGCCCGGCCTTCCTCCAGATCCGCGTCGATCTGCTCGCGGCGTCTGTCGCGTGCAGCCAGCTTTTCGGCGATGGCGCCGCGCTGCGATTCCTGTGCTTCGATCTTCTCGGCCAGTTGTTTGACGTCGTCCTTGTACTCCTCCGCCTTGAGCTGGATGTTCTCGATATTCTTCAGCGTGATGTTGATCTCGAGTTCCTTGTGACGGTCGCGCAGAGCCAGGTACTCCGTCGCCTTTTCGCTGTCTTCCTTCAGCCCGTCGATGCGGCCCTCGATCTCGCCGATGATGTCGTTGACGCGGTCCATGTTGTCCGTGGCGTTCTTGAGCTTTCTCTCCGCCTCGGCCTTGCGGCTCCGGTACATGACGATCCCCGCGGTCTCCTCCAGGATCTCGCGGATGCTTTCCGTATTGTTGCTGATGATATCGCTGATCTTGCCCTGGCCGATGATGGAATACCCTTCCACACCGATGCCGGTATCCATGATCAGCTCGCGGATGTCCTTCATGCGGCAGCGCGCGTTGTTGATCAGGTATTCGCTTTCGCCCGACCGGTACATCCGGCGCGTGATCGCAACTTCTTTATAGTCGATCGGCAGCGCCCCGTCCTCGTTGTCGATGACGAGCGTGACCTCCGCCATGCCGCGGGACTTTCTGGCCGCTGTGCCGGAGAATATGACGTCTTCCATCTTATCGCCACGCAGCGCCTTGGCGCTCTGTGCACCGAGGACCCAGCGGATCGCATCGCAGATGTTGCTCTTGCCGCTGCCGTTCGGTCCAACCACGCAGGTGATGCCGCGGTCGAACTCGATGATAACCGGTTCTGCAAATGATTTGAATCCGTGTATTTCGATCCGTTTAAAAAACATGTTCTGCCTTTCTTAAGGAATCGCCCTGTGCGCTTCCCAATGCGTCCCTGGCTGCCGCCTGTTCCGCTTCTTTTTTGGAATGACCTGTGCCGTGGCCGGTCACCTGACCGTTCACCTCAACATCTACATAAAACTTCTTATTGTGGTCAGGCCCTTCTTCGTGCACCACCTGGTAGTGGATCTCTGCATGGCCGTGCGCCTGCAGCTGCTCCTGATAGGCCGACTTGTAGTCCTGCACGATCCTGCCTGCTATGGCATCCTCGATCCGGTCCGCGAACAGATGCAGGACCGTCCTGCGCACCGTCTCATAGCCCCGGTCGAGGTACATGGCACCGATGATCGCCTCCACCGCATCTGCGATGAGCGACCGGCGCTGCCTGCCGCCGGACATTTCCTCTCCGTGCCCGAGCCGCAGCACCTCGCCGATGCCAAGCTGCATGCCGATCTCATAGAGCGATTGCTCGCAGACAATCATCGCCCGCAGTTTGGTCAGGCGTCCTTCCTCCTCATCGGGCAGCCGCTCATAGAGCGCCTCTCCGATGACCGCATCAAAGAACGCGTCTCCCAGGAACTCCAGCCGTTCGTTGCAGAAGGCCCGGGGGCGTTCGTGCTCCATCGTATAGGAACTGTGCGTCACCGCCTGCAGCAGCAGGCCCTCATCCGCAAAGTCGACGCCAAGGCGCCCTGCGAGTGCCTTCGCGTCGGCTGCCGCGCCGGTGTCCGGGCGGCAAGCATCGTTCTGATCAATCTTCACTGTTCACGATCTCCTCGATCTCGAGGACCGCGCTTTCGATCGTCTCGACCACGCGGTTCTCCGCATAGGGGATCCCCTTGAGGATGGTGTTCTTGACGGCATTGGCGTTGGAAGAGCCATGCATCTTGATCACCGAGCCGCGTACCCCGAGGAACGGCGCGCCGCCGTACTCGGAGTAGTCAAACTCCCCTTTGAGTTCATACATTTTATTCTTCAGCAGCAGCGCACCGGCCTTGGCTCTGGTGCCTTCTGTGAATTTCTGCTTGAGCAGTTTGAGAACCGCCAGCGCAAAGCCTTCGGTCAGCTTCAGGATCGCATTGCCGACAAACCCGTCGCAGACGATGATGTCGCAGACGCCGTGCGGCACTTCCCGCGCTTCCACGTTGCCGACGAAGTTGATCTGCGAGCTCTTCTCCAGCATCTCGTGCGCCGCCTTGGTCAGCGTTGTGCCCTTGCCTTCCTCGGTCCCGTTGTTGACGAGCCCGACGCGCGGATTTTTCCGCCCCAGGACGCGCTCCATATAGATGCTGCCCATGATGCCGAACTCGAGCAGGTTGTTCGGTTTGCACTCTGCGTTGGCGCCGGCATCGACAAGGAGTGCCGGTTCCTGCGTCATGATCGGATAGATGCACGCGATCGCCGGTCTGTCGATACCGGGAATGCGGCCCAGATTGAACAGCGAGCCCGCCATCAGCGCGCCGGTGTTGCCGGCCGAGATGAACAGGTCACCTTCCCCTTCTTTGACCATGCGGATGCCGCGCACCATCGAACTGTCTTTCTTTGTGCGGACCGCCTTGACCGGGCTGTCCTCGTTCAGAATGACCTCCGAGGCATGCACCACCGAGATCTTTCCCTGTTTCGGATCATTTACCTGATATCCGTTTGCAGCCAGTTCTTCCTGCAGCTTCTGTTCATCGCCCACGAGTACGATCTCGTGTTCGATCAGCTTTGCAGCCTCCACAGCGCCCTGTACAACTGCCTGCGGGGCATTGTCACCGCCCATTCCATCGACTATGATCTTCATTCTGTCCACATGCCTCCATTATGCGAACGATACGTTTACCGATGCCGCGCGTGCTGTCTATTTATGCACGTGCTCCGACGTCATGATCCTGAGTTTGTTGTGCAGGACCGAGAAGTGCAGCGGCAGTTTTTCCCCATGCTCGCCGTCGACATCCGTCGAGATGTCTACGGGCGACTCGATCGTGAGCTCCTCCGTCGTGAACGTCAGGACCTTCTTGCTCTGCCCGTGTCTGCCCTGCAGGACATCGAAGAAAAGCGGCCCGAGTTCGAAGATCGGCATATTCCTGAACAGGTAGACGTTCAGCTTGCCGTCGTTGATCTCGGCATCCGGCGAGATATGCTTGAATCCGCCGGCGGATTTGCCGTTCATAACGACCATGAACAGCATTTTTTCATCGTATACTTTATCGGGTGTTGTCAGTGTTACAGGCAGCGGTTTGAGATTGACGATCTCGCTGGCCCCCTTCATGTAATACGACAGCACGCCCAGCGTGTTTTTCAGGTTGGGGTCTGTCTTCTGGCTGACGTCAACGAGAGACCCGAGCGCCGCGACATTGATGAAGTGGCGGCCGTTGCAGACGCCGACGTCCGCATACGTGAAGTGATTGCCCATCGCCACGTCTACCATGTCTTCGATACGCTCCGGGATGTCGAAGTAATACGCGAAGTCGTTCGCCGTCCCCGAAGGGAAGATCGCGAGCGGCAGATCGATGTTGTTCTTGATCATCGCATTGACGCACACGTTGATCGTCCCGTCGCCGCCGGCTGCGATGATCAGCCGGTAATTCGAGACCTGCATTTCTTCAAAGGCCTTTTCCAGCGGATACCCTTCTGCCGCCCGGACCGGTGTGACCTGAAACCCGTTCGCCTGAAAACGCTCGATGATCAGATCCAGGTTGTTCTTGAACAGTCCGTTGCCCGAATAGGGATTGTAAAACAGCAGGACTTTTTCCCGTCTGATCGGATCGCCGTCCTCATCCAGCGGGATATTCGCGGGTGCAATCAGCCCGTCCTTCGGTTCCTGTGCACGCCGTTCTGCTGCCGCAGCCGCTTCGGCTTCCGCCGCTTTTTTCTCAGATCGTCTCCCAAAGATAGCCATGTCGCAAAATACTCCTTATTTCGCCAATGAGGTATAAAGAACCGGCGAACAGACAGACATCATACGGCCCGTTCTCCAGCATCTCTGCAGCCAGCGTCACCGCCTCCTCCGGCGTCCGGCAAGCCGTTGCGTCTTTGCCGCGTGCCGCAAGTTTATCGGCGAGCTGCGCTGCCTCCATCGTGCGGGGGTTGCTGACGGGAACGGTCAGGAATCGCTCCCCGAGCAGTTCCAGCTCATCCAGCATTTCATCGACCGCTTTGTCCGCGAGGATCCCCAGGGTGACCAGCACCCGTTTTCCTGCAAAGATCTGGTTCATCGCCCGGCTGAGCGTGCGGACACCGTCCGTGTTGTGCGCCCCATCCAGCACGAATCTTTTTGCGGGATCCCTGCCGTCTTTCAATACCTCGAAACGCCCCGGCTGAACGGCTTTTTTCATACCGTCCATCAAGGCATACTCATCTAATTTAATTATACTTTTTTGCCGCAATATTTCAATAGCGGCAAGGGCTGTGACCGCATTGCGCGCCTGGTGTTCCCCGCGCATCGTAAGATGCACGTTTTCAAACCGGTGTCCGAGCACCTCCGCAGAGAAAACCGTCCCCTCGGCTGTCACAGCAAGCCCTTCCGCCTGCACCGCAGAGACGTCGTACAGCGGCGCATGATGCGCACCGGCCACCTCTGCAATCACAGCTTTCGCCTCCGGATCCGCCACATTCATAACGACCGGGACGCCGTCCTTGATGATCCCCGCTTTCTCCGCAGCGATCTTCCCGAGCGTATTCCCGAGACGGTCCATGTGGTCCCATCCGATCGAGGTGATCATGCACACGAGCGGATCGCTGACGACATTGGTGCTGTCCCCGCGGCCGCCAAGACCGACCTCCAGCACGACGAAGTCCGCCTGCTGCTCGGCAAACCACACGAAAGCGATCGCGGTCACCACTTCGAATTCCGTCGGGGACTCCTCCCCGGCCGCGACCATTTCCTCCGCCGCGCGGATCACGCGGTCCCCGATGCGCTCCAGCGCCTCATCACTGATGTTGGCGCCGTCCATCTGCATGCGTTCGTTGAAGACTTCGATGAACGGGGAGATATACACCCCCGTGCTGTACCCTGCAGCCCGCAGCACTTCGTAGAGGTACTTGCTGACAGAGCCTTTGCCGTTCGTCCCCGCCACGTGGAGCACCTTGAGGCCGTCCTGCGGATTGCCGAGTCTTGCAAGAAGGCCCTCCATGCGGGAAAGCCCCAGTTTGCTGCCAAATTTGTTGTACGCGCCGATGCGTGCAATGATATTCGTCATTGGTGTTCTCTCTGTATCATGACAGGCGCCCGGCAGCGCCGGGCACCCAGATCGTTTCTTAAGATCAGGCCTTGTCCTGGATCGCCGCGAGGCGGTCGGTGACTTTGGCCAGTTTTTCCTTGTAATCCGCCATCTTGTCCTTTTCCTGCTGGACCTTGGCTTCCGGTGCCTTGTTGACAAAGCCCGGGTTGCTTAGCATCTTCTCGGAGCGGGCCACTTCGCCTTCCAGCTTGGCCTTTTCCTTTGTCAGGCGCTCGATCTCCGCCGCAAAGTCGACGAGATCCTCCAGCGGTACGAAGACTTCCGCACCGGTGATGACGGCGCTCATGACTTCGCCCGGCAGGCCTTCGTGATCAGCCAGATAGACGACCTCAGAGACGTTCGCCAGCTTGCGGATGTGCTCCTCGACGGTCTGCAGGCTCTCCTTATCCTCGGAAGAACCCGGGATCAGGAACAGCTCGACCGCCTTGGACGGCGCCGCTTCGACCTCCGCACGGATGTTGCGGATGGCGCGGATGACATCCTGTGCCATGGCGACGTTGTGCGATTCCTTCTCATAGACGCGGTCTTCCCGGAAGACGGGCAACGCATCGGTGATGAGGAACGTATCGTTCACCGCACCGGTCTCATCCTTGGGCAGGAAGCTCCAGATTTCCTCGGTGATGAACGGCATGAACGGATGCAGCAGGCGCAGCATGTCTTTCAGGCAGTTCACGAGGACGGCTCTTGCGACCATCTTGTCCTCTTCATCCTCGCCGTACAGACGTCCCTTGACCATCTCGATGTACCAGTCGCAGTACTCGTTCCAGATCAGATCGTAGATCTTCTGGCCCGCGAGACCGAGTTCGAACTTCTCCATCGTGTCTGCCATGTAACCGGCGGCTTCGTTGACCTTCGCCATCATCCAGCGGTCTTCATCCTTGAGACCGGCGGAGATGGACTCGTCCCACTTCGCCATCGGGCGGAACTCGCCGTCGAGATCCTGCAGGTTCATGATGACAAAGCGCGAAGCGTTCCACAGTTTGTTGGCAAAGTTACGCGCCGCTTCGACCTTGGCGTCGGAGTAGCGGATATCGCTGCCGGGGCTGATGCCCGTGGTCAGCATGAAGCGCAGGGCATCTGCGCCGTATTTGTCGATGACTTCCAGCGGGTCGATGCCGTTGCCGAGCGACTTGCTCATCTTGCGGCCCTGCTCGTCGCGCACGAGGCCGTGGACGTAGACATACTGGAACGGGCTCTTGCCCATCGTCTCGTAGGAACTGAAGACCATGCGGACGACCCAGAAGAAGATGATGTCGTAGCCGGTGACCAGCACATCGGTCGGGAAGAAGTAGTCGAGATCCTCGGTCTTCTCCGGCCAGCCGAGCGTCGAGAACGGCCACAGCGCCGAGGAGAACCAGGTGTCGAGGACGTCCTCATCCTGCTTGAGGTGCTTGCAGCCGCACTTCGGGCAGACGGTCGGATCTTCCTCCGCCACGACGATCTCGCCGCACTCCTCGCAGTACCACGCCGGGATGCGGTGACCCCACCAGAGCTGGCGGGAGATGCACCAGTCGCGGATGTTCTCGAGCCAGTGCAGGTAAATCTTAGTGAATCTTTCCGGCACGAAGACCAGCTCGCCCTTTTCGATCGCCTCAATCGCGGGCTTGGCCAGCTCTTCCATGCTGACGAACCACTGGTCGGACAGCATCGCCTCGACCGGGGTGTGGCAGCGGTAGCATTCGCCGACCGGGATGACCATGTCCTCGGTCTTGACGAGGTAGCCGCCCTCTTCCATGTCGCGGATGAGCGCCTCACGGCATTCGTAGCGGTCCATGCCTTCGTACTTGCCGGCGTATTCGTTCATCGTGCCGTCGAAGTTCATGCAGCTGACGACTGGCAGGTTGTGGCGCATACCGACCTCAAAGTCGTTGGGGTCGTGTGCCGGGGTGATCTTGACGGCGCCGGTGCCCTTTTCGGGATCCGGGTACTCGTCTTCGATGACCGGGATCGGTTTGCCGGTGGGCGGCAGGATGACGTTCTTGCCGATCAGATGGGTGTATCTCTCATCTCCGGGGCTGACCGCGACCGCCATATCGGTGAACATCGTCTCCGGACGCGAGGTCGCGACCACGATGCCTTCGCCGCCGTCTTCCGCGGGGTATCTGAAGTACCAGTACTTGCCGTTCTTGTCCTCATGCTCGACTTCCGCGTCGGACAGGCTGGTCCCGCAGGTCGGGCACCAGTTGATCAGGCGGTTGCCGCGGTAGATAAGGCCCTTCTTATACAGGTTGACGAACATGGCGCGGACGGCTTTGTTGCAGCCCGCGTCCATGGTGAACCGCTCACGGCTCCAGTCGCAGCTGTCGCCAAGCTTTCTGCACTGCTGGGTGATCTTGCCACCGTAGATGCGCTTCCAGTCCCAGGCTCTTTTCAGGAATGCCTCACGGCCGATGTCTTCCTTTTCTTTGCCTTCGTCCTCGCGCAGCTTCTGGACGACCTTGACCTCGGTCGCGATGCTGGCGTGATCGGAACCGGGCAGCCACAGCGAACTGTAGCCCTGCAGCCTCTTCCAGCGCGTCAGGACATCCTGCAGCGTCTGGTCGAGCGCGTGGCCCATGTGCAGCTGGCCGGTGATGTTCGGCGGCGGCATGACGATGGTGAACGGCTTCTTGTCCGGGTTCACCTCCGCTTTGAACGCGCCCTTTTCCTCCCAGTCCGCGTAGATGCGGTCCTCAAAATCTTTCGGATTGTAGGTCTTTGCGAGATTTTTCTCCATGTTGTGTTGCTCCTTTAATAAAAAAATCCGTCCCTGCTGTGCAGATCGTATGATCTGCTGCAAAGGACGAACCTGCTGTCATAGCGATAGTCCGCGGTACCACCTTTGTTCCGTTCATTGGAATCGCTCTGCCCGCCGGGCGCAGCGCTTCTCAATAAGCGGCTCTCATTCCGTTTTGAACTCCAATGCGACCTTCCCCTTGTGCGATTCCGAAGAGGCCTTTCAGCCCACGAGCCTCTCTCTCTTGCGGTGCAGTCCGGGTACTGCTCATCTTCACCGTTCTTATGCAGTTTTGCGTACTGGTTTATTTTACAGGAATCGCTGTAAAAGTCAAGGAAAACAGGGATTTCTCCGCCCGCCGGGCCTAACCTTTTTGCCGCATAAAGAAAGCAGGCGCCTGTTCCCGCCTGCTTTCTTATCTTATGGGGGGTGTTTGTTAGAAAGGAGTTGCTGTTCTTTATGGTCTTATCGTACCGTGCCATTCTTAAAACAAACTGAAACCTTTCTTATTATCTTCGTCCTTTCTGAGCTTCCCCGCTTACTCGACAGTGACGTCGCCGGATGTCGTGCCGTCGAAGGTGCCGCCGTTGGCCAGCTTCACCAGCACGGAGCTGATGCTGTCCGCCGCGATCTCGCCATCCACAGACTGGCCGTCGATCGTCAGAGTCAGGCTGCCGCCGTTGCTGCCGTCACTGCCCCATCTGCCGGTGGCCGCGCTGACAAACTGCGAGCCCGCATTCTTAAAGGTGCAGCCGCTGATCGATACCTCTGTCGTGGTGTTCGTCACGTAGAGCAGCGGGCCGTCTCCCTGGTAGTCGATGGTGGTGTCTTCCATCGTCAGCGAGGAAACGCTGGCTGCCGCGTCTTTATCCGCAGCATCGCCGGACATGCTCTGGTACAGCATGATGCCGTCATTGCCGGTGCTGGTGAACGAACAGTTTTTCAGGCTGACCTGATTCTTGCCTTCAATGACCAGGGCCTGTGACTGCTCGGAAGAGCCCGTCGCCCCTTCCACCGAGATGCTGCCGGTCGAGTAGATGCAGGGGCTGCCGTCACCGTGCGCTTCCAGATAGTTGTCTGTGCCCGTCACCGTGACCGTGCCGCCGCCTCTGTCGGTCGCCAGCGGTGCGCAGTGTGCGCCCTGGGTGATGATGCTGACTGTGTCCGCAGTGATGGTGCCGCCGTAGGTCGCATAGAGGCCGCGGGACGAATTCTGCAGCGTATTGATCTCCAGATTACTGACCGCGATGCTGCCGCTGTCTGTCGCGAAGACCGCGTTGGCGCCTTCCGCGTCCGTGTCGACCGTGCAGTGTTCAATGTTCACGGTGCTGTCTTCCCCGACGCAGACGATGGCCGAGTTCAGACCATAGAAGTTATAGTCGTCCGAACCGCCGCCACCGGCGTCCGCGCTGCCGCTCTCTCCGCCGCCGGTCTTGACGACCGCCGCATCCTTGATGGTCAGCGAACCGCCATTCACCACGAGGAAGACCGTCTGATCGGCCTCTTCGCTCGTCCAGGTACCGCCCTCGATGACCGCGTCGATGCCGTCTACGACATAGGCGCCGTTGAGCGTGACTGTTTTATCGCCGATCTGCCCGGACCAGGTGCCTGCGGACAGTTCCGTATTGTCTGCCGATGCTTCCGCGGGGATCGTGACCTCTTCCGTCTCCTGTGCTGCCTGTGTATCCGCCGACACGTCCGCGGATGCTGCGCCTGTCTGGCTCCCGCAGGCGGCCAGCGAGAACAGCATCAGCAGCACGATGTAAAAACATGCTGCGATCTTACGAACCGTAAGACTGCCGGCTGTGTGTTCTTTCTTTTTCATGACTGTCTCTCCTTGCTTCGTTTTTCTGTCATCGTTCCGGCTCCGCAGCATCTGCTGTCTGCGGGGCTCTGATGATGCAAGGATAGAGCGATTCTCTGAAAAGCAACTGAAAAACCGCGGGCAATGAAAAACCGCTGTACGGAGCAGCGGTTTCTCAGATTTATGTCACATCATGAATTGTATGCCTGTATTGCCGGGCTGACGCCCTGCAGCCGCTTATGCTGCGTGGTATGCATGCGCTGTGCTGACGCTCTTTCTGGCAGCTGCGGTGCGGACGGCCGGAGCTGCGGTCTCTGCCTGTTTCCAGCCGACGTTGGCCATGACCAGGAATGCGACCATCGATGCAAATGCGCCGAGTCTCAGCAGCTCTGCTGCGAAAATACCTGCCTGGGCCGCCATAACGCCCATGACGATCGAAGCAACAAGTGCGATCAGCGAAAGTCTCATAGTTCTCATAATTGGTTCCCCCTTATCGTATCTTCGGGATCTCGGTCCCGGATGTATTTCTTCTTGCATCTTTACATTAGCATGGTAAAATCAATCTGTAAAACTAATATTAATCATCATATATATCAGATATTCTGATTATTTAAAGAAAGTATCAGGAAATATGGATATCAAACTCGCCGCCACCTTTCTCAAGGTCGCTGAGATCGGCAACATCACAAAAGCAGCCGAACAGCTCGGCTATTCACAGGCCTCCGTCACCTCGCACATCCAGCAGCTCGAACAGCATCTCGGCGTGCAGCTTTTCGACCGCATCGGAAGAGGCATCCAGCTGACCGATGCCGGCAGCAACTTCCGCCCTTATGCGGCAGAGCTGATCAAAGCCAGCGAGAACGCGGATGCGTTCGCAGCGAACTGGGACGACCCGCGCGGCACCCTGACGATTGAAGCCAGTTCCGGCGTTTCCATCGGCATCCTTTCGCGGCTGCTGGGCAAGTTCCACGAGCAGTATCCCAAAGTGCAGATCATCATCTGGCCAAACGACGACACCGATCCGACCATAGAGCGACTCCGGCAAAACCGCTCCGACTTCGCCATGTTCACCGACCGGCTGCAGAGATTTGAAGGCTGTACCACCTTCTTCAGCCAGTATGTCCCTTTCATTTTTGTTGCACCGCCGGATGATCCGGTCACGCACAAAAAGAATGTGCCGCTCGAGGAGATCCTCGACGACACCTTCATCGACTGCCCGACGGCCTATGAGCAGAACCATACGCCACGGTCCGCTCTCAGCCCGGTATTTGAAAAACTCGGCAGAAAGCCGGCGCTGGAAGTCGCCAGCGCACCGACCGCCCTTTCCATCCTGCGCCAGGGCCGCGGCCGTGCCTTTCTCCCCGTTTTCATGGCCAGGCCCGCGCTGCAGAGTGGGCACATCCTCCGCGTCGACGCCAAAGAGCCGGACTCCGGGATTTATATGCAGATGCTCTACAACGAAAACCGCTGGCTCAATCCGCAAATGCAGGCCTTCCACGACTTCATCCTGCGCCACATCCAGGGAATGATCTGACCGCCGCGCCTGTTTCTTTTCGCTGTGCTTATCTCTTCAGATACGCGGACGCAACCGGGAATTCGAAATACGTATCCGGATACGGTTCATCCGCCAGCGTGAAGTGCCACCATTCATTATCGATCGGCACAAATCCGCCGCGCACCATGGCCTTTTGCAGACGCTTCCTGTTGGCGTACTTCTCTTCTGTGATGCCCGTATAGTCCGGATGAGAGATCTCGCTGAACATATCGAACGGGCTGCCCATATCCACTTCTTTTCCTGTCGCCATGTCGAGCAGCGTCAGGTCGATCGTGCTGCCGCGGCTGTGGCTCGACTGGCTCGCCACGTACCCCTTTACGAACAGTTCCTGTTTTTCCAGATCCGGATAGAAAAACGGCTTCATTCTGAGGTCCAGATCCTCGATCCCCCACAGCACAAAGTGACGCACCGCACACGCCGGCCGGTAGGCATCAAAGACCTTGAGCCGGTACCCCTGCACGTTCAGTTCGTTGCTGACCGCCTTGAGTGCCCGCGCTGCTTCTTTTGTGCAGATCGCAACGGGCTCTTCGTAGCCGTCGATGCGGTCCCCGATGAAATTGTATGTCGAATAGTACCGGATCTCCTGCACGATGCCGGGCACCATGTCCGCCAGCAGGACAAAGCCGGAGCTGTCCATCGTTACCTTCTTTTCAAAATCCGTTGCCATATTTCCTCCGTCTTTTCCGGACAATCATTCCGTCTCACCGAACAGCGCTTCCATTTCCTCGAGCCGGATCCCGATATCCACGTTTGTCAGGCTGCCAATGAGTTCCGGTGCGCATCCGGTAAACAGGCCTTTCTTATAAAACCCGATCGAAACGGTCAGGTCGCTTCTGACCGCCAGCTCCGCTTCGCCGGTGTCTCCGTTCATACCGCTGTTGATGTCCGCCGCGATGACATACGCCCCCGCTTCATGCGCCGCATTGATACTGCGGATCACTGTGGCAATGGGCTCTTTTGGCGTACCGGCAAACCCCGTTCCCAGCATGCAGTCGACCAGGATATCGTAATCGCCGCACGCATCTGTCCACGCTGCGCTGCCGTCCGGTTCTCCGTCCATCTGTCCGTACAGGAAGCACGGCACATCTTTTGCAAGACACCGGTCGTAGTAGTACCGGCCGTCTTCCGAGAACTTCCCACTGACCCGCAGCACCGCAACCTCGCACGCGTGGTCTTTCAGAATCTCCGCCAGCGCATAGCCGTCGCCGCCGTTGTTGCCGCTGCCGCAGACCGCCAGCGTCCGTTTGCCGGTCCAGCCGTCATACGCATCGAAAATGCCCTGTGCCGCGCGGCGCATGAGCTCTTTGGACGGTGTGCCGCTCTCGATGGTCCGGCTGTCCGCTGCGCGCATGGCAGCCACTGTAATGACGCGTTCTTTTCCACTTTCCATGATCGTTTTCCCTGTCTGTTTCTATGCGATTACCGCTCGAAGATCCGCAGCATCGGCATCTTGTAGGCGTTCTTCTTCCCGCCGTACGGATGCTCGCGCAGCGGCAGGTTGAAGTGCGTGCTGCCCTTCAGTACCGTCTGGGGATGCGTGAATTCTCTGAAGCCCCATTCCCCGTGATAGGCGCCCATACCGGAATGGCCGGTGCCGTTGAACGGCGCCCCCTTGACCATCATGTGCAGGCACACCTCGTTGATGCATCCGCCGCCGTACTGCTGGGTGGCCATGGTATGTTCCGCCCACTTCATATCCTTTGTGAACAGGTACAGCGCCAGGCCGTGCTCGCGGGAGGCGATGATGGCCATCATATCGTCGATCTCTTCGTCTTTATATGTCACCACCGGGAGCAGCGGCGCGAACAGTTCGTGCTGCACGATGGGCTCGTCTGCACTGACCGGGTAGATGACCGTCGGCTGGTATCTGCAGGCTTCCCTGTCGCCCTTGCCGCCAAAGACGATTCTGTCTCTATATTCCTCTGCCTCCGCGGCGCACTTGTCGTAAGCGGCCTGCGTGATGAGGCGCGGGTATTCCGGGTTTTCGAGGGCGTTCTCGCCAATCTGTTTCGTGAAAGCCTGTTTGAGCGATTCCACGAACGCATCGGCCACTTCCTCCGCCACAGCGACCTGGTTGACATTGATGCAGATCTGCCCGCTGTTGCAGAGTTTGAAGAACGCGATCTTGCGCGCGGCATCCTTGAGGTCCGCATCCTTTCTGATCACCGCCCAGTTGCCGGTCTCGCCGCCGAGCTCCAGCGCCACGGGCGTCAGGTTCTTCGCCGCCTCCGCCATGACGTGCTTCGCCACGGTCGGAGAGCCGGTGTAGAAGATCTTATCAAACCGCTGCGCCAGGCACAGGTCGGCCACGTCGTGACCGCCGTCCACGACCGCCACGTAGTCCTCCGGGTAGATCTCCGCCACGATCCGCTGCATCACCGCCGTGCAGGCCGGCGACTTCGAGCTCGTCTTGATGACCGCCGTATTGCCGCCCGCGATCGCCGCCACGAGCACGCCGAACGACAGCGTGAACGGGAAATTGAACGGACTGATGATGAGCGACACGCCGTACGGCATCTTGTGCACTTTCGTCGTCACGCTCGGGAAGCAGACCAGCCCGCTGAAATGCCGCTCCGGCTTTGCCCACTTCCGCACGCCTTTGATCATCTCGTTCGCCTCGAGGATGACCGTGCCGATGTCGCAGAAGAACGCCTCCGCCTCATCCCGGCCGAGGTCCTCCTTCAGCGCCGCCTTGATATCGTCTTCGTAGATCTGCATCGCCGTCCGAAGACGCTTAAGCTGGTGGATGCGGAAGTCCACGTCCAGCGTGATGCCGGTGCGGAAATACGCCCGCTGTTTGTCCACCAGTTCTTCGATCCGTTCTTCATTCCATTCCATTTTATTATCCTTTCATCGTGCCGGTCTTTTCATACCGCAGATGCCACGAGAACGCCTCCGCCAGGTCGTGCGGGGTGTGCATGCCCGGCGAGACCGCCAGCGCATGTTCGTAGTACTCTCTCAGCAGCGGCTGGTAGTCCGGATGTGCGCAGTTTTCGATCAGAAGCTGCGCCCGCTCCTTAGGTGTTTTCCATCTAAGGTCCGCAACGCCCTGCTCGGTGATGATCACATCCACGTCGTGCTCCGTGTGATCCACATGGGAGACCATCGGGACGATCCGCGAGATATCCCCGTTCTTTGCCGTCGACGTTGCCGCAAAGATGCTGACCGCCGCATTGCGCGCGAAGTCCCCGCTGCCACCGATGCCGTTCATGATCTTCGTGCCCATGGTGTGCGTCGAGTTGACGTTGCCGTACAGGTCCACTTCGATGGGCGTATTGAGCGCGATGACGCCAAGCCTGCGGATGACCTCGGGGTGGTTGGAGATCTCCTGCGGCCGGATGACTATCTTATCGCGGAATCGCTCTATGTTGTCATAAAACTGTTTTTTGTTTTCTTCTCCCAATGTCACGGAACTTGCGGAAATACAGCTGAACACGCCTTCCTCCAGCAGCGGGAAGGCCGCATCCTGCATCACTTCCGTATACATGCTGAGCCCGCGGAAGCCACTTTTTGCAAGGCTTGCGAGCACCGCATTGCCGATGCTTCCCACGCCCGACTGGATCGGGCCGGGGTCTTCCGGCAGCCTGCCCGCAGCGATCTCCGCTTTCAGGAATGCCACCACATGCTCGCCGATCTGCTCCGTCTCCGGCGTGACCGGTTTGAACTTCTGCGGCTCATCCGTGAGATCTGAGTACACGACCGCCGCGATCTTCTCCGGCGGGCACGGGATATACGGTGTGCCGACGCGGTCCATCGGATGCGTGATGGGAATAATCTTCGCCGCCGGCGGTCTGCCCACCTCGAAGATATCGTGCATGCCGGCGAGCCCCGTCGGGACGGTCCGGTTGACCTCCGCAATGATGAAGTCCGCATTTCGCACGAGCGCATCCGAAGCGCCGGCCGAAGCCGTCGGGATGATGCCCGCCTCCGTAACGGCGATGCACTCGATGATGGCTGCATTAACGTGCGGCGTGACGCCCTGGTCGATGTTCATCGGGAAGTGCGAGATGTGATAATCCGCATACTGCACGTCGCCCTTGTTGATGGCATTGCGCATATCTTTCTTAGACTGGTAGGCAAAGCGATTCTTTATGAGCCCTGCCCTGACCAGCGCCCCATCGATCTCGTCGCCGATCGACGCCCCCGCCAGCAGCGTCAGGTCCTTCGCGTGGCCGGAAGCTGCCAGGGCGAGCGGCACCGCTTTCGGGTAGCCCACCGACGTGAACCCGCTGACCCCGATGGTCATGCCGGTTTTGATCAGCTGCGCCGCCTGTTCGTCGGTCATGATTTTGTTTTCCAATGATGCTGTTACACGTTCCATAGTCGTCAGTAATCTGTACCCGCATGCCTGTCAGACACATTCCCCTTCCGCATCTGTGTTCGCGTTGCTCACAACGATGCGTGCGGGGAACGATGTCTGCGCCATGCGCATTCAACATCCAATCCGTCAACAACTTTCATTGATGACCCTCATTGCAATTATACAACGAACTCTCCGGTCTGTCCGTGCTTCTGTATTTTTTGTATCCGGCGTACAAACACCCCGCAGCAAATAAAAACCCCGGCTTTACGCAGCCGGGGCAGTGTGTGGCTCTATTGCAAAGAATCGCTACAACGCGGTGTAGTTGCCGAGGAACTGGAAGGTCTCGCAGGACCGCTCGAGTTCCGCCAGCATGTCGACAACGCGGTCATCCATGACCGACGCCTGCAGTTCGAAGAAGAACATGAACTCGAAGTCTTCGCCCGGGATCGGCTGCGATTCGAGCTTGGTCAGGTTGATGTCGAGCGCCGCAAAGCGGGACATGATCTCGAACAGCGCACCGGGTCTGTGTTCCGTCGTCAGCAGCAGGCTGATGTAGTTCGCGCCTTCGTACAGGGTCGGATCCTTGGTGATGACGATGAACTTGGTGTAGTTGTTCGCATTGTTGGCGATGTCGCCCGCGATCTTCTCGAGGCCGTAGATGTCCGCGCAGTTGTGCGAAGAAATCGCCGCCACGGGCTCGTCGCTCTCCGCCACGAACTTCGCCGCCGTCGCTGTGTTGTCGCTGGGCAGGATCTGCACCATCGGCGAAAGCGTCTTCAGGAACTGGCTGCACTGGCTCAGCCCCTGATCATGCGAATAGACCGCCTTGATGTCGGACAGCTTCGTCCCCTTCTTGGCGAGCAGTTCGTGCTTGATGAACAGCTGCGTGCTCGCAACGATGTAGAACTTCTTCTCCGCCATGAGGTCATAGACCTGTTTCACAGATCCGTTGGTGCTGTTGTCGATCGGCAGCACGCCGAACTGGCAGAGCCCCTTATCGACGGCATCAAAGACAGCCTCGAAGTTCTTCATGTACATCAGGCTACCGCGCTTAAAGAGCCGGTCCGCCGCCATCTGCGCATAGGCACCTTCCACGCCCTGGCAGGCCACGGTCGCGCGCTCCGGCAGGCCCAGTTCCCTGTGCCCGCGCAGCTGCTCGATCTGCTCGCGGATCTTCGCCGGCGCCTTGACGAACTGACGCTGGTAGCCGCGGGAGAGCTCAAAGATCGTCCTGTACAGCCTGCTCGTGTACAGCTCCATATCCTCGTGCTGCGCCGCCAGTTTGTCCAGGATCTCGCGCTCTCTGACAGGATTGTAGATGTCCAGCCCCTCGGCCGCCTTCACTTTGGCGATCTCGCAGCTGGTGTTCATCCGTTCGTAGAAGAGGTCGACGATCTGCTGATCCAGTTCATCGATCTTCTTTCTCGCTTCTTCAATGGTCATATTGCTTCTCTTTCTTATTCGATGGGTTCCCTCCCGCCCTCATGGACGGAACGAGCCGATGGATGTATTTTACTCCCGCAGCAATGCGGAATCAACCCCGCCAAGCGTGTCACCTGTAAGCGTTTCCGCAAATGAAAAACCTCCGGATATCAATCCGAAGGTTTTCTTCTGGTCGGAGCGACAGGACTTGAACCTGCGGCCTCTTGACCCCCAGTCAAGCACGCTACCAAACTGCGCCACGCCCCGACGAGCCGAAAACTATTGTAAACGATGTTTCGGCTTTTTTCAATACCTCATTTCATTTTCCGATAAATCACGCAGTTCCCCGCTTTCGCGGGGAGCCGGGGATCAGTCCACGGAATCGCGCTTTCTGCGCACCACGACGATCGCAGCAGCACCGGCCGCCGCAATGCCTGCCAGGGCTCCCAGTCCGGCGCCGCCGCCGGGGAACTTTTCGAGGAACTTATCAAAGTCACTCTTGTCGATCGTCTTTTTCGGCTCGATCCACTCCAGCGATACCGGTTCGCCGTCCTGCAGCGCCTCTTCGATCGGAGCGCCGCTCTTGTCCTTCATCTCGATCTTCCGGTACTCGGGCAGCATGGTCTGCGGCTCTGCAGCACCTTCCAGCATATCCAGATCCATATCCATCTCCGGCAGTTCCGGTATTTCAGGCAGTTCCGCTTCAGAAGGCACAGGGACTGCCGGCGCCTCTTCATCCGGTCCGCAGGTGTCCTCCGCCGTTGCCGCGTCCGCTTCTGTTGCGATCACGATAAACAGCAGCTCAGGACTTGTCTTCTTGAATGTGGAGTGGTACTTGTGCGTAATGACAGGCTCCGGCGCGGGCTCCTCTTCGGGGGTATCCGCAGGCGTGTCAGCCGGTGTATCTGCAGGTGTGTCAGCCGGACCATCCGCGGGCGGATTGTCCACCGGCGTTTCACCGGATCCATCCGATGTGTCAGTCGGGGTATCGCCGGGATCTTCCGGCGTATCCCCAGGTGTGTCTGAAGGTGTGTCTGCCGGTGTATCCGCAGGATCCTCCGGCGCTGCAGGCTCCGAATCAGCCGGATCAGCCGGCTCTGCCGGTTCAGGGTCGGGCGCCGGCGGGAGCGATTCCTCGTCCTCTTCCTTCACGGAAAACCGCAGGTCCAGATGCAGCTTCACGGGCTCCCCGTCAGTCGGGACAGCCTGCCGCAGTTTGATGATGTCGATGTCGCTGAGCTGCAGCGTATTGCCTGCCGCGAGCCAATCTTCCATGGTCATGGCGGGATGCTCTTTGCAGCTGGATTCGCTCATCGTAAGACCGGCCCTCTTCAGGACTTCCATGGTCAGCGCCTCATCGTCCCCGATCCCTGCGATCTCCGCCGGTGTGAGCACGACGTTGTGCGCCACGAAGAAGCAGTACATCTTCTCTCCGGCAGGCACTTTGTGAACCTCCCGGACCGCTCCGGACGCAGCGAAGACGCTCTGGCTCAGGACAAGCATGGCCAGCAGCAGTCCTGCCAGCATCGCCCGCCGCGTGTGTTTTCCTTTCCCTGTTCTGATACGCATCTGCATCACCTCATTGCATCTTTATCATACACCTTGCGGTGCATCAGTTCACATCTGTGCGCGCCAGGATCGCCGCCGGCCGCTTGAGCAGCGTATGGAAGACCGGCAGGAGCCCGAACAGCAGGTTGAAGAAGAATACGACCAGCAGCGACACCAGCATCGTCTGCGGTGTCACCCGGAACATATCCTCGAGCAGCGAAATATGCTGCAGCTTGGACAACAGATAGTTCATCATCAGCCAGCCCGGGATCGACGCGCAGACCGTGATCGCCACGATCTCGCCGGCGAACATCCGGTAGATATCGAGCTTCTTCACGCCAATCGCCCGCAGGGTGCCGACCTCCTTGATCCGCGACAGGAACGACGCGCGCATGATCAGGAAGATCTCGATCAGGGAGATCACGATGATGATCCCGCCGACCAGCAGGAAGGAGCGCATCAGTTCGATCTGGCTCTTGCGGTAGTCCTTCTTCTGATACTGGTACAGGTCGCGGACCTTCACGCCGTACGCCTGCAGCGCCTCCTTTGTCTGCGCTTTCTCCTCTGCCGGCCGGACCGTCATATTGGCGTTGTCCAGGATCAGGCGGTATTTGATCATATTGTTGTTGACGAAGTACTTGTCCTTCATGGAATCGCTCGTGTAGTAGCCGACTACCTTGAGTTTGTGCCCGTTCACCTTCGTCTTGATTTCTTTATTGAGCTTGATCGTCTTCGCGTAGGCATTGTCCACGATGACTTCGTAGTCGTTCTCAGGCCACTTGCTGCCTTTCGTCAGTTTGAGTTCATCCTGATGGAGCGTATAGTCCACCAGTGCCGACGCGGATGGTGCGGCGGGTGCCGCTTCCGCCATCGGGTCCGCTGCCAGAGAAGCGTCTGCATCCGCAGCTCCCTCGTCCAGTGCGGCCATATCATTCATCTCCTCGTCGCTGCCGGTGTTCGCCATCATGTTGATGAACATGGACGGTGCGGCATAGATGCAGGGGCTGCTCTTGTCCGTGATCCCGACGATCGTAAAGTCGGGCAGATTTTTCAGCACCAGATGTCTGCCGAGCAGTTCCTCCGGCGTCTTATAGCCCGCCTCGGCGATGTCGGAAAAACCCTCCTGCAGCCGGTCGAGGATCAGCCGGTCGATGACGAGCTCCTGCTCGTTTTCCGGCAGCCGGCCCGCGATCAGATCGTCTTCCGTGAGCAGTCCGCTGTCGCTGAGAGAACCGTGGAACATCGCTGTACTCCAGGAGGTCTGCCAGTACTCGTCAAACGGCATGCTCATCGTGATCTGTCCGTTGCCCGGCAGTGCATAGGCCACCGACGGATCCGCCTCCATCGCCAGATAGTCATCCACGGTGATCTGCTTCTGGATGACGCGCAGGTACGAGGCGTCGTCCTGCACGAACTTTCTGTCCGGGATATCCATGACGCCGGCGATATTGGAGACCGAGTAAGTAATGAACATCGCGGAGATGAGGAATCCCAGCAGCAGGATCTTCTTCAGGATGTGGTATTTGCGTACCGTGCGGAACCCCGTCCCCAGCATGGTGAACATGTTGAGGATCGAGGCATGCCGCAGCGGCTTGCTTGCCGCCAGGCGTTCGGGATGGAAGCGGTGCGCTTCCACCTCTTCTGCCGTCATCGCCCGGTAATGGTCATCCACGAGCTCGATGCTCGAGTCCTCGTCGACGATCTCCATGCGGTGCCGCTCGTCGCGGGAACGGATGAACAGATTGCCGCGGCTGATGACGATATCGAGGTGCATTTTTTCCCCGCTGTCGTTGAAGATGCGCAGGGAATAGTCATCGTCCTCAAACGAACGCTGGTCTTCGATATCCTGCAGGTAAATGCGGTTCTCCAGGCGGTAGTCGAGCCCTTCCGCCCGCTCGTTGACCTCATCCGAAACCACCCGGCCGTCCTGCAGGCGGATGATCCGGTCGGCGTAAAACTCTGCCAGCTGCTCCTCGTGCGTGACCAGAATGACCAGTTTTTCCTGCGAGATCGCCTTGATGATGTTCATGACCTCGAGGGTGTTCGCACTGTCGAGGTTGCCGGTCGGCTCATCGGCGATGATGATCGACGGGTTCTTGACGATCGCGCGGGCGATGCCGACGCGCTGGCGCTCACCGCCGGAAAGCATGTCGGCGTAGCGCTTTCTGTACCGGTACATCCCGACCAGCTCGAGCGCGTACTCAACTTTCTTCCGGATCTCTTCTTTATTTTTGATCCCCACCATGCGCAGCACCATCGCCACGTTCTCAAAGACGGTCATATTGTCGATGAGGTTGTAGTTCTGGAAGATGTAGCCAACGTTCAGGTTGCGGATCTTGTCCACGCCGGATGCCGTCTTCCCGGTGATGCGCTTGCCGTTGATATAGATCTTGCCCTTCTGGACTTTGTCAAGCCCGCCGATGACGTTGAGCAAGGTCGT
This sequence comes from uncultured Eubacteriales bacterium, assembly GCA_902790905.1. Lineage (GTDB taxonomy): Bacteria > Bacillota > Clostridia > Peptostreptococcales > Anaerovoracaceae > RUG13615. Next base: position 24,533 of record CADATO010000009.1, on the reverse strand, counting down.
CTTGCCGCACCCGGAAGGCCCCAGCAGCGCTGTCAGCCCGCTCTCGCCGAACTCCAGAGAGGTATTGTTGATGACATGTATCTCGTTGGCCTTGTGGCGGTAGAAATACTTCTCTACATTCTGTAATGACAGCATGTTCTACGCCTCCTCTCTGTAAGCGCCCATGGCGGAACTCTTGAAGATCGACCGCATGAATCTGCCTGCGATCAGCACGGCCATCACGAGCAGGATCGCCGCCAGCAGGATGTAGTCCCGCATCGTCAGATACAGGATGCAGTTCATCAGCTGTTCGCGGTAGATCACGCCCAGATAATTCAGATAGATAAACAGCAGGAAGACCGCAAAGGCGATCAGGCAGACCAGCACAAGCTCCACCCGCATGATGCGCCGCGCCGGTTTTCTGCCCATCCCCAGCATTCTCACCGTCGCAAAGTAGACGCCCCGCGACTTTAAGATCAGCCGGATGACAAAGTAGGCGATGAAGAAGACCGCCAGGCAGACGATGACCGCCAGCGGCACCGAGATGATGCTGATCAGCTCACCGTCCATGAAGTTGAAGATATGATCCTTGAGCACCAGGACGTGATAGCCGCCCCGCTCCAGCATGTCCACCATGCCCTCCATCTCGCGGGTATCGTCGATGAACACGCTCGCCTGATAGCTGCCGCGCTCGTAGAGACGGCGGTAGTCCTGCGGGTTGATGAAGACCTCCCCTTCATGCTCAGCCAGATTGTCAAGACCGGTCTTGTCCTTAAACGTCTTCTCACCGTAGGTGCCCATGATGGTCAGCGGCAGATCGGCCTCGTAATAGATCGTCTTGACGTGGATATTCACGTCGTTGCCCGCCGCATAGCCCTTTTTGAACATCGGATCCCAGGACGTGGAGATCAGCACATACCCTTCCGGCACTTTGTCGTTGACCATCAGGCCGCCCGCACCGGGCATCAGCTGGATGTCGGAGCCGTTGATATGCATCGTCGTGGTAGCGCGCGACGCATACATGCTCTTGCGGATCTCCACCACCATCGCGTCGGAGAAATAGACTTCCCCTTCGCCGTAATAGTCATCTTCGTCGTATTCCTTGAAGACAATGCCGGCAACTTTCACCTTGCGCTCCGTGCCGTCGTCCCCGTAGATCGTGTAGGTGTTCCCGACCAGCTTCTCCGGCTCTTCTCCGAACGTCCAGCCATCGTCATAGCCGGACAGGACCACTTCGTCGTCCGCCTGCGGCAGGCCGCCGAAGGTGATCTCATCTTCGAGAGAACTGATATTGAGCGGGTAACCATAGAAGGAGAACTGGTCGTTCTCAATGTAGACCTGCGAATCGTAGATCATGTCCTCGCGGATGAGCTTTTCCACATGAGGCGCGTTCTCCAGCGCCTCGTAATCCGCCCTTGTGAACGGGCTGCGGTCCTGCTTCTCCACGACGATCCGCTTGGGGTCATAGTGACTGAAATAGGTGTTGAAGCCCACCTCCGACACGGTGTCCTGCTGCTGCTTGACCGATACGTACTGCGAGCTGACGGCGCTCACCACAAACAGGAACACCAGCAGAAGCAGCAGGAACTTGGCCGGCAGGTTGAACGTGTTGCGGATGCCGAGCCTGAGCTGCGTGCCGTAGGAGATCGTGTTCCTGCGGCCTTGGGTGTCTTCCTTCGGGTCGCGCTGCAAAGCGGCGTCTGCCCGTTCCTCTTCGGCCGCCTTTTCCTCCTGCGATATCTTATCCCCCGCCTTCTTCACGCCGGTGTCTTCGACGATCTTGCCGTCGTGCATCTTGATGACGCGGGTGGCATGGTCGCTGAACTGGTCGTAGTTGTGCGTGACCACGATGACCAGTTTATCTTTGGCGATGCCGGTGAGAAGGTCCACGATGCCTGCCGCGGAAGCGCTGTCGAGGTTGCCCGTCGGCTCGTCCGCGACCAGGATCTTTGTCTCCTTGGCCAGCGCACGGGCGATCGCAACGCGCTGCTTCTGGCCGCCGGAAAGCCTGGAGACTTTGCGATTCTTATAGGCAGTCAGCCCCACCTTCTCGATGATAGCCGGCACCTTCTCCTTGATCTCAGCGGACGATCTTCCGTCGATCTGCATGGCCAGCGCCACGTTCTGGTAGACGGTATAGCTGGAGACCAGATTGAAACTCTGGAAGATGCTCGAGATATACTTCTGGCGGTAGCCTTCGAAGTCCGTCGCGACATAGTGGCTCGTCTCCTTGCCCTCGATGTACATCTCGCCCTCTTCATAGGTGTCGAGGCCCGAGATGACATTGAGCAGGGTCGATTTGCCGCTGCCCGACTCGCCGGTGATCACCACAAACTCGCCGACATCCAGATCGAGGTTGATCCTCGTGATGCCGCTGGCGATGATCCCCTTGCTGTAGTAGAATTTTGAAACGTTTTTCAGTCTGATCATGCCCATTGCGGGTCTCCTTTATGAAAGATGATCTCGAATTCTGTTGCCTTCCCTTCTTCGGGCGGATCCACGAGCCGGATGCTGCCGCCGTGCAGGTCGACGATGCGCTTTGCGATCGTCATGCCAAGGCCTGTGCCGCCGCCGGATGTCCTGGCCCGGTTGCCTGTGACAAACGGATTGAACAGCGTCTTTTTCAGCTCCTCAGGCAGCCCTTTCCCGTTGTCCGCGATCGTGATGCGGATGTCAAACCGCCGTTCTTCCAGCGTAAAGTATATCGTCGTGCCCGGCTCATTATGCTTCGCCGCGTTGCCGATCAGATTGTCATACAGCCGGTAGAGCAGGCGCAGATCGCAGGCATACATGACCGGATGCTCCGGCAGGGCCCAGACCAGTCCGTCGCCCTGCCCGATGAGTTCTTCTTTTTTCCCGGTCAGATACTCCAGCGTGACCTCCGTGAGGTCGACCGGCTGCCGGTCCGGTGCAAAGTCCGGGTGCTCCATCTTCGTATAGTCGAAGAGCATGTTGATCATATCCGCGCTCTGCACGGACTTTTCATGGATCGTGCCCATATATTGCGATTCCTTATCCTCCGGCACACGTCCCTCAAGGAACGCCTGGGAATACCCCTGGATGACCGTCAGCGGGGTCCGGAGATCATGGGACACATCCGCGATCACGCGCTGCCGTTCCTCATAGACGCGGTCTTTTTCTGCGTTGGCGGCATCGAGTCTGTCCATCAGTTTGTTGAAGTTCGATGCAACGGGACGGAATTCGACAGCAAGGTCCTTTTCATCAATATCCGCCCGCTGCCCGCTGCCATACGCCGTGATTGCTTCGTCGAGCGGTTTCAGATACCGCCTCGTCACGCGCCTTGTCCAGAATGCCTGCAGGATGACGATCGCCACCGCCAGCACGAAGAACAGCAGATACAGAAGCCCTGATGCCCGCCGGGCCTGGCTGTTCTGCTCATTGTACAGGTATTCCATGTCGTATTCGGTATAAAACAGCAATCTCTGCGCCCCGTCGGCATTCGTATACGAATACTTATAGAGCTGTCCGGACGCATAACTCTCCATCATGATGTCGATCTGCTGCCAGGTGATCTGCTGCCCCGGTGTCAGGATATCGCTTTCGAGGACCGTATAATCCGCATCCAGGATCGCGCTCCCCAGGTAGTAGTCTTCATCGTCCTCGTAGTTGATTTTATACTTAGTTACATAATACTTTTTATCATCACCATCGACGGTTTCGGCCACATTCCAATAGGTTTCCTCGTCGTATTCGCCGATGAACATCGCGTCCTCCGCCCGGTATCCGCTTGCCATCGTCTCGTCGGTTGCGTAGAGGCACTCTCCGTTCTCGTCAAAGACCACGAAGTCCAGTTCGCTGCGGCCCGCCTGCAGCGATGCAAAATCATCCTCCAGAAGTTCCGGGAACGCCTCTGTCGTGATCGCATAGTATTCGCCGTCATAGGTGTAGTTGTACACCATACGCACACCCAGGCTGACCAACGCAAAGAGCAGCAGCAGCGCCGCTGCCGATAGCAGAAATACCAGGATATTGGTCCGGACCACACCGCGGTCCCGGAGCGCGCTCAGCGCATTAGTGATCTTCCGGCCTGCCGTCTTCAATCTTGTACCCCAGTCCCCGTACTGTCTTGATGTAACGCGGATGCGAAGGGTCATCCTCGACCTTGGCGCGCAGATTGGAGATGTGCACCATCATGGTGTTGTCATCGCTGTCGTAAAACTCGCCGTTGATGCACTCATACAGCTGTGCTTTGGTGAACACATGCTCCGGCGCCTTCATCATCTTGCTGATGATCTTCAGCTCAGAGCTGGTCAGCTGCACCGGCACACCATTCTTTCTGAGTGTAAACCGTTCCTGGTCGAGTTCCAGTTCGCCGACGACAACCTTGCCGGTCTCCTCGGCTGCCAGCGTCTTTGTAGACTCCCAGCGGCGGACGGCGGACTTGACGTACGCCACCACCTCAAGCGGATTGAACGGCTTTGTCAGATAGGCGTCCGCCCCGATGTTGAGGCCCAGGATACGGTCCTGGTCGAGATCTCTTGCCGACAGAATGATGACCGGGATCTGGCTGAACGTCCGGAGTTCGCGGATGAACTCATAGCCGTTCATGACCGGCATCATGATGTCAACGAGCGCAGCGGACACATCTTCGCTTTTTGCGATCGTCAGCGCCTCGCGGCCGTTTTCCGCCGCAAGGATGTCAAATCCCTCCCCGCTAAGATACAGCGACAGGAGTTCGATGATGTCTTTATCGTCTTCTGCGATCAGGATCTTGTGTGTCATGCGTCCTTCTCCGTACTGCCGGGTAACACCATGCAGCCTCAGGATGATAACTTCGCAGTTTCATCCTACCCGCTGCAAATAAGTATTACCTTTAGGAAAACTAAAGATTGCTGTAATTTTTGCAGGCTGCACTTTTTCCGCCGCGAAGTGCTATTCTGCCAGCCGGATATGCAGTCCGTCACGGCCGATGTCACGGCCGCCTCTGCCGGTGGCTTCCTTTGCCCCGCGGAATCGCTCCGGCATCTCTTTCGTACCTTTGGCGCCGATCCCCATCAGGACGCCAAGCCCGCTGGGGGTGACCATCTCTGTCGGGATGTCATCGGTCGCAAAAGTCAGGTCGCTCTCCTTCATCATAGCGGCGACGGCCGGCACCGGCACAGGGATCTCCCCGTGGCTGCAGAGGATCGTTCCGTATCCGTCATGGACCTCCGAGCAGAAGACCTCTTCCACCCCGAGTTCCTCCAACCCCGCTGCGATTGCGAGAATGTTTTCAATCGCTTCCCTGCGGCCGACCTCGTGGAAACGCACGGTCTCGAGCGTTGCACCATGTACGCTGGCCTCAGCTCTGGCGATCACACCATAGATCGAGCGGGCTGTCTCTTTGACCTGCTCGCTGACAAGGCTGTGCTCGATCACATGCAGCACATCCTGATAGGAAGCGTGCCCGTGCGCATAGGTATGTCCGTGGTCATGTTCATGTTCGTGCGCATGCCCGTGATCGTGGTCACGCCCGTGGAAATGCAGTTTTCCGGTCAGGTCCGCCTGTGCCCCGAGCCCCCGCAGGGCCATAAGCACCATGTCGCTGCTGATACCGTTCGTGCAATCGATATAAATACTGCTCATCGCTGATGTCTTCCTTTCTTACTCAATGATCAGCGACGGTTTTCAGGATCTTATCCGCCAGACATGCGGCGCCGAATCCATTGTCAATGTTGACCACACCGACTCCGTTCGCACAGCTGTTGAGCATGGCGAGCAGCGCTGCCAGCCCTTCAAAACTCGACCCGTATCCCACCGACGTCGGAACGGCGATGACGGGCGATGCGACAAGACCGCCGACCACGCTGGCCAGCGCCCCTTCCATCCCGGCGACCACGATGACAACATCGCACGCCCGGATCGTTTCTTCATGGGCGAGCAGCCTGTGCACGCCGGCCACGCCGACATCATAGATGCGCACAACGTCGTGTCCGAACAGCGATGCGCAAAGCGCCGCTTCTTCCGCCACCGGCATGTCTGCTGTCCCCGCACTGATCACGGCAACCGACCGGCCGTCTGTCTCATCCGTCCGGCGGACGTACAGCACGCGCGCCATCTCGTCATAACAGACATCCGGCACCAGTTCCTTTGCGGCCAGATACGCAGCTTCGTTCGCCCGCGTTCCCAGGATGTTCTCCTCCGGGTGTATCTGCAGCAGCTGCTGAAGGATCTCCGCAACCTGCGCAGGCGTCTTCCCCTGGCAGAAGATCGTCTCCGGCTCACCGGTGCGCGCCGCGCGGTCTCCGTCGAGGCGCGCAAAGCCCAGATCAACGGTGTTTTCTTCTTTTCGGTTCTGTCTCTCTTTGCTCTTATCCATCATTTGTACTCTTGGTTTCTGCTTTTGTTGTCGGCGCTGCCTCAGCGGAGCGATTCCGCGGCCTCTATCACGTGACGCATCAGCACGGAACTCGTCACCGTCCCGACGCCGCCCGGCACCGGTGTGATAGAAAGATCCAGATGCCCCGCCGCTTCGTAGTCCGCGTCCCCGCACAGGTTGCCTTCCTCGTCCACATTGACGCCGACATCGATCAGGATCTGCCCGTCCTTGAGCATGTCCGCCGTCACCATCTTCGGCTGTCCTGCCGCAGCGATGACGAGCTCGGCCCTCCGGATCTCCCGGGCCATATCCTTTGTCCGCGTATGGCAGATCGTCACGGTCGCATTGCGCCGCAGCAGCATCATCGCGATCGGTTTGCCGATCACCAAGCTCCGGCCGATGACCGTGGTGCGCATGCCCGCCGGGTCGATCCCGTAATGATCGAGCACCGCCATACAGGCTTCCGCTGTGCACGGCGCATAGCCGCAGGGTGTATTGGTAAAGACGCCCGCAAGAGACGCGTCCGTGATGCCGTCCATGTCCTTTTCGGCGCGCAGCGCATTGCGCACCGTCCGGTCGTCGATCTGCACCGGGAACGGCCGCAAAAGAAGCGCCCCGTGCACGGACGTGTCTTCGTTGATCTCCCGGATCACCGCCAGCAGTTCCTCCTGCGATGCCGTGCGCGGCAGCACATACTGCCTGACCGCGACGCCGACCGCCTCCGCGCGTTTCATCGCGCCGCGCTCATACGCAATATCGCCCGGTTCCTGTCCGAGCCTGACGATCGCAAGACACGGCCTGATGCCGTCTGCAAGAAGCGCCGCCGAGCGCTCGGAGAGCGATGCATTGATCGCCGCTGTCACTTCTTTTCCAGATAAAACTGTTGCCATACGTGGTTTCTCCTTTATCTCATCCCGCTGCAGATGCTACAGCGCTTCGCGCACCGCGCGGAACACTTCCGCCGCACGGACGGTGTACACATCCAGCATGCCGTTGGCTTTGGCTTCCAGCGCGGCCGCTGTCACGCGGTCTTTCATCGATTTGGTATTGATAAAGACATTGAGGCTGGCGCCTTCCAGTGCCGCTCCGGCGAGAACCGCGCTCACGCCCGCATCGCTGACCGCCAGACGGCTTCCCTTTTCGGCGAACACCGTTGCCAGATCGATGACGCCGCAGCACGCTTCCATGATCTGCATGGGGACTGTGCACGCAGCATGCAGGCAGGTCTCCATGACCCTGTCTTTTTCCGCCCGCTGCTCTTCCGTGTCTTTGGGCATGCCGTACGCCGCCGCCAGCGGTGCGAAGACTTCCGCATCCTGTGCAACCAGATCGAGGAGCGATTCCTGCAGCGCTTCGCCGCGCTTCATCAGTTCCCTGATCTCATCTTCCACGTCTGCGTACTTTTTCTTTCCGACTGTCAGCGCTCCGACCATATGCCCGACCGCCGCTGCCAGTGCACCAGCCAGCGCCGAAGCACCGCCGCCGCCGGGAGTCGGCGCATCACTGGCAAGCGCTTCTGCAAAAGAACGGCAGCTTTTGAGTGTCATATCTTCCATGGTTTGTATCTTCCTTTATAATGATGAACGAAAATGGTGTCTCTAACCATTATATATGACAAAAACCGGACCGCAAGCAGTCCGGTTTTCTTTCTTTGTCTGATGAGGCTTAGTCTTAGAACAGGCCGGAGATCTTTCCGTCGCTGTCGACGTCGATGCGTTCTGCAGCCGGCACCTTCGGCAGACCGGGCATCGTCATGATGTCACCGGTGAGCGCAACGATGAATCCCGCGCCTGCGGAAACTTTCAGGTTGCGTACGTTGACCGTGAAATCCTGCGGTGCGCCAAGCAGCGAAGGATCGTCCGAGAAGGAGTACTGCGTCTTCGCCACGCAGATCGGCAGGTTGCCAAATCCGAGCTCTTCGAGCTGCGCCGCCTGCTTCTTGGCATTCGGCAGGAGCATCAGGTGCTTCGCGTGGTAGATCTTTTTCGCGATCTGGCGGATCTTGTCTTCGATGCTGCCTTCCAGTTCATAGCTGAAGGAGAAGTCGTTGGGTTCCTCGCACAGACGTACCACTTCTTCCGCCAGTGCCACACCGCCTTCGCCGCCCTTCGCCCAGACTTCGGACAGCGCGACGTTGACGCCGAGTTCCTTGCACTTCGCTTCGACCAGGTCGAGCTCCGCCTTTGTATCGGTCGGGAATGCGTTGATCGCGACGACGGTCGGCAGTTTGTAGACGGTCGTCATATTCTGCACGTGCTGCAGCAGGTTCGGAAGACCCTTTTCCAGCGCTTCGAGGTTTTCTTTGTTGAGGTCCGCCTTGGCAACGCCGCCGTGATGCTTGAGCGCGCGTACGGTCGCAACGACGACGACAGCCGCCGGATGCAGATCTGCCATGCGGCACTTGATGTCGAGGAATTTCTCTGCGCCGAGGTCAGCGCCGAAGCCAGCCTCTGTGACCACGTAATCGCCCATCTTGAGCGCCATACGTGTAGCCATGACGGAGTTGCAGCCGTGTGCGATGTTCGCGAACGGGCCGCCATGGACGAATGCCGGTGTGTGCTCCAGTGTCTGGACCAGGTTGGGCTTGAGCGCATCCTTGAGCAGCGCCGCCATCGCGCCCTGTGCCTTGAGCTGACCGGCTGTGACCGGTTCACCGTCATAGCTGTAGCCGACAACGATGCGGGAGATGCGCGCCTTCAGGTCGTCGATGTCCTTTGCCAGGCAGAGAATCGCCATGATCTCGCTCGCAACCGTGATGTCAAATCCGTCTTCTCTGGGAACGCCCTGCATCTTGCCGCCAAGACCGTCTACGACATTGCGCAGCTGGCGGTCATTCATATCGACGCAGCGTCTCCAGGTGATCTGCTTGGGGTCGATGCCGAGCGCATTGCCCTGCTGGATGTGGTTGTCCAGCATCGCGGCCAGCAGATTGTTCGCAGCGCCGATCGCGTGCATGTCGCCGGTAAAGTGCAGGTTGATATCCTCCATCGGAACGACCTGCGCATAACCGCCGCCTGCCGCGCCGCCTTTGATACCGAAGACGGGGCCAAGGGAGGGCTCTCTCAGCGCCACAACGACATTCTTGCCGATCTTCTTCATACCGTCTGCAAGACCGACTGTCGTGGTTGTCTTCCCTTCACCTGCCGGTGTCGGGGTGATCGCGGTGACAAGGATCAGTTTTCCGTCCGGTGCATCCTTGCGGTCCTGCAGCAGGCTGTAGTCGATCTTTGCCTTATAATTGCCGTACTGCTCCACGTACTTCTCATCGATGCCTGCCGATCTGGCGACATCCATGATATGCATCATCTCATTGGCCTGTGCAATCTCGATATCGGTCTTGATTTCCATGCGCTTTTCCTTTCTGTATTCGCTTCAATTTACGATACCCGGCGGTCATTGCCGGCTGCCGGGTGATATGACCATTTCGTACGGTCTCATTATACACAGTTTGCTGTGTCTTTGTGTGATGATTTAGTAAAAAGCCTATTCTGTCACGAAATCTCGCGCCGCTTTGAGACCGTATGCAGGCGCCGCTTCCCGCGCAGCCTTGTTGACCGCACGCCCCATCACCTCTGTAGCAAGTGCGCCGAGGCAGTCGGGAGCCACTTCGACCTCGCCGGTCGCCAGCACGAAGATCGTGTCGCCGTCTGCGCTGGTGTGAACGGGCTGGATCGTTCTGGCATAGCCGTTGTGCGCGATCTGCGCCAGTTTGCTGCACTGCGCCTTGTCCAGTTTTGCATTCGTGATGATCACACCAAGTGTCGTGTTCGTCACCGGGCTGGCAGTGTCTGCACCAGCCGCCGGGACCTCATCGTGGTAGACATTGCGGTCTTTGCCGATTTCCTGATACATCGCCTCCACCGTGCTGCGGAAGCCCGTCTTGTCTTCATTCAGAAGACCCGCGATCGTTTTGCCGGTGTCGTAGTCGATCACATCGCCAAGCGCATTGACGGTGACCAGCGCCGCGCACTGTACCTCGCCGACCTGCACGGCATGGATGCCAAGACCGGTCTTGATCATATAGTCCAGCCCGAGAAACTTGCCGACCGTTGCACCGGTCCCGGCGCCGACATTGCCCATGGCAGGTTCTTCGCCGGCTTCGGAAGCCAGGCAGGCCGCGTAGCCCATCGCCTTGTCCGGTCTGCATTTCGGATCGCCGACCACGAGGTCAAAGCAGGAGGCGCCGCAGACGATCGGCACGACGCCGACGCCGACATCAAAACCGATTCCCTTTTCCTCCAGGTACTGCATCGCGCCGTCGCCGGCTTCCAGGCCGAACGCGCTGCCGCCGGACAGCATGACGCAGTGGATCTGCTGGACCATTTTCTCGGGCCGCAGCAGTTCTGTTTCTCTTGAGGCCGGCCCGCCGCCGCGCACGTCGACGCTTGCCGTCGCTCCTTTCTCGCAGATGACCGCCGTGCAGCCGGTACCGCCCTCTTCATTCTGTGCATGTCCGACCCGGATCCCTTTTATATCTGTCAGCCTGATCTCCCTGACACCGTTCATGATGCGTTCTCCTTTCATTTCTTTTTATGAACCGACGACTGCCGTCAGACTGCCGCGCTATGCCTGCTCCGGATAGAACAGATCCAGCGTTTCCTGATCCGGCTTCTTCCCGATGAGGGAGAAGATCACGAATGCCGCGATGCTGATCAGAATGCTCGGTACGATCGGGCTTGTGCCGAAGAGACTGATGACAGCTTCCGGATGCCCTGTGTTCCAGCTGCTGATGAACAGGAACGCCGCAACACCGAGGATGGACGACATGACCGACCCGAGGGCGTTGGCTTTCTTCCAGTAGAGACCGAACAGGATCGGGCAGAAGAAGGCACATTCCAGACCGCCCATGGCGAACAGGTTGATCCAGACGATGGCCGACGGTGGTTTGATAACGAAGACCATGACGATCAGACCGATGATCAGGGTGGTGAACATGGAGATGTTCGAGATCTTCTTGCTGAACTGCGGCAGCGATTTCTTTTCATCCTTCACAATGTAGTTCAGATAGATGTCCTTGACGATCGCTGCGGATGCCAGGATCAGCAGCGAAGAGACGGTCGACATGATCGCTGCAAGCGGCGCCGCGATGAACAGACCCGCTACAACAGGATGCATGTACTGCAGCATGATCTTGGGCACAACGTAGTCAGTGCTGTCGAGCGCAGCCGTGTCGATGACGGCCGGTGCGAAGACACCGGAGATGTGCATGACGAGCATCAGGAAGCCGACGACGATCGTGCCGTAGATGATCGCATTGTGCAGAGACTTTGTGTCTTTAAAGCCCATACCGCGGACCGCTGTCTGCGGCAGACCGAGAACACCGATACCGACGAGCACCCAGAAGGACATGACGTACGCTTTGGCTGTTGTGCCGCCGGAGGTGATGTCCGCATAGTTGGGGGTCACTTCCTGCAGCTTGGCTGTCATGGCATCGAAGCCGCCCGCCTGTGTGACGATCGTGACGATGAGAATGATCGCGCCGAGGACCATGACCAGGCCCTGGATCGTATCCGTCGTAACAACAGCCTTGAAGCCGCCGATCGTCGTGTAGATGATGACGACGATGCCAAACAGGATCAGTCCGTAGATATAGGACAGCCCTGTGATCGTCTGGAACAGGATCGCCCCGCCGAGGAACTGGCTCATCATCTGTGCGATGAAGAACAGGACCAGGCAGACCGAAGAAATGATGACCACCGGCGTGGACTTATATCTGGCGCGCAGATAGTCCGTGATGGTGACCGCATTGGTCTTTCTGGAGATGATGGCAAACTTCTTGCCGAGGATGCCCAGAATGATGAACGCCGTGGGCACCTGGATCATCGACAGATAGACCCAGACAAGTCCTTTTGCGGATGCGACGCCGGGCCCGCCGATGAAGCTGGAAGCGCTCGTAAATGTGGCAATCAGTGTCATTGCCAGGACAAGCCCGCCCATAGAACGGCCGCCGATGAAGTAGTTGTTGATAAAGCCTTTTCCTTCCGCCTTATCGATCTGCGCCTGCTTTTTGCTGGTCCAAAGACCCACAACCAGGTTGATGAGCAGATAGATGACGAGGACAGAGATCAGAATGATCGTGTACGATGTGCTGGCGTGCTTGATCATGCCTGCTCACCCCCTTCCGCTTCTTCGCCGAGGTCGAAGTCTTTGAAAACGAACTTCACGACAAGGACCGACGCGACGCAGAACAGGACGTATCCGACCACGCAGCTCAGGAAGAACCACATCGGCAGACCCATCACATAAGTGTATGTCTGCGGTGTGCCTGTTCCGGCGAGGCCGTAACCCGTCACGTACCACCAGATAAAGAATGCGACATACAGCGCGATGGACGCCAGTGCCTCTTTCTTGATCTGCTGGTTCTTTTCGAACTCTGTTTTGATCTGATGTTGCATATTGCTCCTTCCTCTCTACTGTCTGCGGATTTCAGTGCCGGCCCTTTGTGGGTCCCGCCTGCCGCAGCCGCGCATATAAAAACAGTGATCTTCCCCTGACTGCCCCTTGCGGGAGCCTACGCTAACGATTGCAAAGATATAAACATTTTGCTCATCGCCGCGCATTTCGCTGTCAGGATTCGATCACCGATCGCGCTCGATTTTTTACGGTAGGATAATAGCATACCGCATATGGAATCGCAATAACTATTTTTCCTTTATTTTATAAAGTTTTTCAGGAACGTCATTCTGTGGATCGGACACGGTCCGTGCGCGCGCAGACCGTCGTAATGCGCCGCTGTCCCGTACCCCTTGTTTTTCTCAAAGGCATACCACGGATACTGCTCCGCATACTTCACCATCATCGCATCCCTGGTGACCTTGGCGAGGATGGACGCCGCCGCAATGCTGACGCTCTTCGCATCGCCTTTGATGATGGACTTCTGCGGGAACGGGATATCCTCGAGGTGCACCGCATCGATCAGCAGGCAGTCGATGCCGCGGCCTGTTTTTTCCCGCAGCATCTTATCCGCTTCCAGGCAGGCGACGCGCATCGCCCCCTTGGTCGCGTTCAGGATATTGATCCGGTCGATGACCTTTTCATCCGCCATCCCGAATCCGTACGCCAGCGCCTTCTCCTTGATCAGGGGCGCCATCTCCGTGCGCTTCTTTTCGCTGAGTTTCTTGCTGTCGTCCACGCCGATGAGATCAAAGTCCGCCGGCAGGACAACACAGCAGGTCACGACGGGCCCCGCGAGCGGGCCGCGGCCCACTTCATCGATGCCGGCTATATAAAAAGGTACGGTATCTTTTTCGTCAGCACCCTGCCGCGCACCGGCGAGCTCTTCCACCGCCCCGCGCTCAAACGCCTTCATCGCAGCCAGTTTTTCCCGGAGCATCTGCTCCCGTTCCGCTTTTTTCATAATGGCATCTCCAGCGTCATCCTGCCGATCGTTCCGCTGCGGAATTCATCCAGCACCGTTGTCGCCGTCCGTTCATAGTCGATGCGCTTACCCGGCAGCAGGAAGCCGCGCTTTGCCGCGATGGCTTCCATCGTATCGAGCGGCATTTCACAGATTTCTTCCAATTTATATCTGGCACACAGTTCTTCCGGATAGAGTTCCTGCAGTTCCGTGATCAGCTCCAATGCCAGATCCGCCCTGTCGAGGATCTCGTCCTTGATGCTGCCGCAGTAGGCGAGCTTCATGCCGACATTGGGGTCTTCGAACTTCGGCCAGAGAATGCCCGGCGTATCCAGCAGCTGCATCCCGTTGGAGAGCGTCAGCCACTGTTTGCCTTTCGTCACGCCCGGCCGGTCTCCGACCTGCGTGCTCTTTCTGCCTGTCAGCCGGTTGATGAGCGAAGACTTGCCCACGTTCGGCACACCGACGATCATCATGCGGAACGGCCGGTGGTGCTCCGCACCGTCAAACTTACGCGATTCTTCCTCGGCAAGTTTTGCCAGGAGCTGTTTGATGCCGTCCCCGCGGTTGCAGTTGGTCATGACCGCCGTCACGCCCTGCGCACGAAAATGCGCCAGCCATGCCTTATTGGCGGCTTCATCCGCCAGGTCGCTCTTGTTGAACGCGATGATCCGCGGTTTGCTGCCCAGCAGTTCATCGATGATGGGGTTGCGGCTCGACACCGGGATCCGTGCATCGATCACTTCGACCGCCGCATCGACAACCTTGAGGTTATCCCGTATGAGCTCCCGGGTTTTTTTCATATGTCCGGGGTACCAGTTGATGTTCTCTATCACAGTCTGTCCTTTCGTTGCAGTGTCTGAATGGTGCTGCAGAATCGCAATTCCGGCCCTTATCTTACATTTATTATACTGATTTCGATGGATTTGTGGAATGGAGACAAAAAAACATAAGTGAACAATTTATTGTTACTTTACCAAGAAAAAGCACCTTCATGACCGCACAAAGGCCAACAAATGTTGAAAATTCAACCGTTCGTCGTTCAAATCACGATTGTTGTGCTCCGGTCATTTGTTTTTTTTTGCTTTTTTGAGTTAACTTGATTTTTTTAAACCTTTTGCACGTTTTGTGGTAACATGCTATAATCTTTCCGATCGTATATGGATGACATTTTTTCTGAAAGGGGGAAAAACATGTCTGAAGAAAAAAAGGTCAGAACCCCCAGAGATCCTAAGCTCTGGGAGGCGCTGGTATCATTTGGCGCTCTGATCGCCATTATGGCAGCCGGCATCATCGTATTCGGTGTTGACCCGCACGTTCCGATGTTCATCGGTGTCTGCGTCGCAGCTATCATGGCTATGAAGCTCGGCTATGACTGGGATAGCATCGAAACAGCAATGAAAGACGGTATCTATCGTGCTCTGCAGGCCTGCATGATCCTGATCATCGTAGGTATCCTGATTGGTACATGGATCGTCGGCGGCGTTGTACCCGCAATGATTTATTATGGTATGAAGCTGCTCGCTCCGAGCATCTTCCTCGTTGCTGCCGTCCTGATCACATCTATCACATCCCTGGCAACCGGTACCTCCTGGGGTACCATGGGCACCATGGGTATCGCTCTGATCGGTATCGCGATCGGCCTCGGTATCCCCGAACCCGTCGCGGCTGGCGCTGTCATTTCCGGTTCGTACTTCGGCGACAAGATGTCCCCGCTGTCCGACACCACCAACCTGGCTCCGGCTATGGCTGGTACCGACGTTATGACACACGTCAAGATGATGATGCTGCCGACCGGCATCGCGTACGGCATCACCCTCATCATCTTCGCTATCATGGGCTTCACCACCATCAGCAACACTTCTGCTGATGCTGCACAGGTCCAGGCGATCAGCGATGCACTCGAAGTCAACTTCAACATCAACCCGATCCTGCTTCTGCCCCCGGTCATCGTTATCGTGGCAGTTGCTATGAAGATCCCTGCTATCCCCGGCATCACACTCGGCATCTTTGCTGGTGTCATCGTCGGCTTGATCTTCCAGGATGCGTCCTTCGGCGACTACCTGGATGCAGGTATCAACGGTGTTTCTCGTGAATGGGTCGACGACGTTCCGTTCATCAACCATGCTGGTGAGGAAACACTGATCCTCGACAGACTGCTCAACTCCGGCGGTATCCTCAACATGATGTTCTCCGTCTCCATGACCCTCATCGCTATGATGTTCGGTGGTATCATGGAAACCACACATCAGCTCGAGACCATCGTCAACCGCATCCTCAAGGTTGTCAAGACACCTGGCGCTCTGGTCTGCCTGACCGAGATCACCTGCCTGGCTTCCAACATGACGATGCCTGAACAGTACATCTCCATCGTTATCCCGGGCCGTATGTACGCTGAGACATACCAGAAGATGGGCCTGCATCCGAAGACTCTGTCCAACGCACTGGAAGGTGCCGGCACAGTTACTTCCGCACTCATCCCCTGGAACACCTGCGGCGTTTACATCCGCAACACCCTGGGTATCCCGACCGGCAGCTACATGATGTATGCATTCTTCAACATCCTCATGCCGATCACTGTCATCATCCTCGGCTTCACCGGCCATGGCCTGGCTTTGGAAGATGGCAAGCGCGTTGGCACCAACAAGGAAAGAAGAGCTGCACTGAAAGCAAAGGTCGATGCGTTCAACGCAGAGAGAGTTGCTGCAAACAACAAATAGTTAAAGCATATCCTTTCATAAAGATTAATCGATTAATCAAAAGCTACATATGCGATCCAAAGGCCGTCCCGCAAGGGGCGGTCTTCTTTTGCGTCTCTTCCCCGCCGCCTGATGCCGGTAGTAAGCCGGAACACCTTTTATGTGTTGGAACTGTGAATTATTTTCAGTTTTTCAGGACAGAAAATGCATTATCGTGTAAAATCAAACCATGAGTCCCAGAAGAAGAAGGAACATTTTCCAGACACGCGACCAGCGGTTTAACTACCGTTTTGGCAACCCTGCCATGCGCAGGCGTTACCGGGTCCGCAGCAAACGCAGACTGATCATTGCAATCTGCGTTCTTTTGCTGCTACTTATTCTGGCAGGCATCGCGCTCGCCTACTTCTTCAGAAATGACGACAGCAAAGCAGACAACCAGACTGCACCGGCAGCTGCAACGGAAGAAACTGCAGCCGAAACAGATACGCAGTCTGCCGATACACAGGATGCCGACGAACAGCCGGCAGCAGACAGCGAGCAGGCTGAGCAGACCGCGGAAGCGGCTGCCCTTCCCCCTGTCGCCGTGACAGCGCGCAGCCTCGCCGCTGAGGCCGGTGCTGCAGCCGCTGACACAGAGAGTGCCGAAGCTGCGGATACAGAGACACAGGAAGAAACAGCGGCCTCTGACGCAGCAGAGACAGCAGCAGTGCCGCTCCTTGGTACTCCGCACGATACCGTCGTGAATATGGTCGAGACCAGGCGCTCTGACTGGCGGCTGCTGCTCGTCAACGAATGGCATCCGATCCCGGAGGACTTCAACCTCACAACACTGACCCTGCTGAACGGTCTGGATATCGATGAACGGGCTGCTGAAGATCTGGACGCGATGATCGACGATTGCTACGCAGCCGGGTATGCACCGGAGATCGCCTCTGCCTACCGCTCCACCGACTATCAGCAGCAGCTGTTCGACGAACTGATCTACTCCTTCATGGACGAGGGGTACTCCGAAGAAGAAGCCCGCAGCAAAGCCAGTGAAACCATCGCGACGCCCGGCACCAGCGAGCATGAATGCGGACTGGCCGTTGATATCGTGGACATGGACTATCCGTATACCGATGCCGGTCAGGCCCAGACCGGCACCCAGCAGTGGCTGCTGGAGCACAGCTGGGAATACGGCTTTATCCTCCGCTATCCGGAAGACAAATCCTCGATCACAGGCAAGGTCTACGAGCCCTGGCACTACCGGTATGTAGGCCGGGAATACGCCAGAGACATGCATGAAAAAGGCCTCTGCCTCGAAGAGTACGTCTGGCAGGTCGACCATACCGACGCGGAAGCATCTGCAGCGGATTAGCACAAAAAAGACCATCCTGCGGGATGGTCTTTTTGGTTCCGGATGTAGTAATACTACTGGTGGCCTATGCTTCCTCTGCGGGAGCTTCTTCCGCCGCTGCTTCTTCTGCAGCAGCTTCTTCAGCCGCCTTGGCAGCTGCTTCTGCTTCGGCTGCAGCCTTTGCTTCTGCCTCAGCCTTAGCCTTGGCTTCTGCCTCTGCTGCTTCCTGAGCCGCCTTCTTTGCTGCGATCTGCTCGTCTGTGTAGACCTTCTGCTTGATCTTCGCAGCCTTACCGGTACGCTGACGCATGTAGTTGAGCTTCGCTCTTCTAACGTCACCCTCTCTCACGAGTTCGATCTTTTCGATCTTGGGAGAGTGGAGCGGGAATGTCTTCTCAACGCCTACGCCCGAGGAGATCTTTCTGACGGTGAACGTCTCACTGATGCCACCGTTCTGTCTCTTCAGAACGAAACCCTCGAAGACCTGGATCCTTTCTCTGGATCCTTCCTTGATCTTGATGTGGACACGTACAGTGTCACCCACCTTGAACGCGGGGATATCAGACTTCTGATACTCCTCCGTGATCTGTTTGAGGATATCCATGTGATTTACCTCCTTCCCTCATAGACGTTCTTGGCCAGCACCGATTTTTCTGCCAGAGGACCGCCCGTAGTAACGCAAAGATGTTATCACAAATCTTCGCTGAAAACAAGCACTTTTTTGCAGGCTGTGCGATTCCTTGAAAGGATGCCGCTACGCCCGCGGATGCGTCTTGTCGTAGACATCTTTGATGCGGCTCTTCGCCTGGGTCAGATAGACTTCGGTTGCCGAAATATCTTCATGGCCGAGCAGTTCCTGCAGCGACTTGATATCCGCCCCGTTCTGCACCATGTGGACCGCGAACGAATTGCGCAGGATATGCGGCGTGATGGTTTTCTCGATCTCCGCCTTCTCCCCGTAGTCCTTGAGCACTTTCCAGAGGCCCTGGCGCGTCAGACGCTGCCCGCGGTGGTTGAGGAACAGCGCAGACTCCATGGTGTTGTCGCCTTCCTTGCGGGAGAGGAACGCCTCTCGGGCCGTCGTGATGTAGTCTTCCAGCGCAGCTCTTGCCGGCTTGCCGATCGGGACGATCCTGGCTTTGCCCGCTTCGCCCGGGCAGGTAAAGAACCCGATGCGCAGGTTGACATCCATCAGATCCGCCGCGATGACTTCATTGACGCGGATGCCTGTCGCATACATGAGCTCGAGAATCGCCTTGTCGCGCTTGCCCTTGACGGTGTCGTCCGGCGCTGCGAGCAGACGGTCGATCTCCTCCAGGGAGAGGAACTCGATCTCCTTGCGCTCCACTTTCGGGGAGCGGATGTTGAGTGTGGGGTCCTCTTTGAGTTTCCCCTGAGACAAAAGATAACGGCAATACGAACGCAGGGAGGCCAGCTTGCGGTTGATCGTCGAAGCCGACCGGCCGCTCTCCTTCAGGTCGAGCAGATACGCCACAATCTCCGTATTCGTCGCTTTTGTGATGTCAGCGATGCCGCGTTTTGTCAGGAATGCCTGGAAGTCATTGACATCGCCTTTGTACGCATCCAGCGAGTTTTTCGCCATGCGCTTTTCGTTCTTGAGATAGCTCAGGAACTCTTCCGCAAACACTGCACTTTCGACCACTTTCATTCTCTTTTCCCTCATTACTTCTTTACGTGTTTTGTTTATATTGAGCAGGAATCGCTTATCCCCGCAGTTTGTCTCTTGCCATCATGACCGCCGCGATCGTCTTGCCGTCATGGATCTTTCCGTCCATGACCATCCGATAGACTTCCTCCAGGTCCATCTCCATCACCTCGAGGACCTCGTTTTCATCCGGGTGGCAGGCACCGGGCTTAAGGTCGGTTGCAAGGTAGATGTGGAGCACTTCCGTGGTGTAGCCTACCGACGGGTAGAATTCGGTCAGTTTCTCCAGTTTGCCGGCGGTGTAGCCGGTCTCCTCGGACAGTTCGCGCAGCGCCGCGTCTGCCGGATCCTCGTCGCCGTCCAGTTTGCCGGCCGGCACTTCCAGGATGGGCGATTCCATGGGCTTGCGGAACTGCTTTACCATAATGATCTTATTATCGTCAGTTACGGCAGCAATCACAGAGCCGCCATTGTGCTCTACGATCTCTCTGGTGGAGGTGCCGCTTACCACGGTCACCTTGTCGACACGCAGATTGATGATGCGGCCTTCGTAAATCCTTTTGCTGTCTAGTGTCTTCTCTTCAAAAATCATTCGCCGGACATCTCCTTTGATCTGGCCACAGCGGCGTCAAATGCTTCTTCGACGATGCCGCGGAAGTCTTTCTCCATCAGCACGTCCACCGCTTTGAGCGTGGTGCCGTTGGGGGAACAGACATTGATGCGCAGCTGCTCGGGAGACTCTTCCCCTTCGAGGACCATCTTCGCCGCCCCGAGGACCGCCTGCGCCGCAAAGACGCGGGCTTTCTCAGCCGGCATGCCGTGACGGATCGCTGCATTGATCAGGGCCTCGATATACATATAGGTGTAGGCTGGGCTGCTGCCGGAAACGCCGATCACGCAGTGGATCAGGTCTTCATCGACCTCCTCCGCCCTGCCGATCGCACGGAAGATCTCCATGACCGCTTCAAACTCCTCGTCGCCGACATTCGCGTTGCGGCTGACCGCTGTGATGGCTTCGCCCACCATCGCCGGTGTGTTCGGCATGATCCGGACGATCTTTGCGTCTTCGCCGACATACCCTGTCAGATAGGATATGGTGATCCCGGCCGCCATCGACACCAGGAGTTTGTCCTGTGTGAACGCCGCTGTGATCTCCGGCATCAGTTCCTCAAACTGATACGGCTTGATGCCCAGCACGAGCACATCGCTTCGTTTCACAAGATCTGTCACGCTTTCCGCCGCCTTTGCGCCGGTCTCTTTGCAGAGCGCGTCGAGTTTGTCCGTACTGCGCCGGTACGCCAGCAGCTGCGGTGCATCACTGCTCCCGCTCAGCCCTGCCGCATACCCCCGCAGGATCGCGCCGCCCATGTTGCCGACGCCCAGAAAACCAATTGTCTTTCCCATTGTCTTCCCCTTGTGTCATACCGGCTGTTTCGCCGGTTTTTACTTCCATATAAACGCCGTCCCGCGGCTCTTTCCCTCCAGCGCGTTCAGAAGAACGTCGGGCTGCTTGCCGTTGAGCAGCAGCGTGGGGATCAGCACCTCGCCGGCCCGTTCCGCCGCCTGCAGTTTGGTCTCGATGCCGCCGGTCCCGAAGTCACTCTTGCCGGTGATATCGATGTCCTCCCTGAGCTGCCCGATGTCCGTGACCGTCTCGATCAGTGCTGCATCGCCGTGCGTCTTGGGGTCCTTGTCGAAGATCCCGTCGATGTCCGACAGCAGCACCAGCGCATCCGCATTCCAGAGGTTTGCCGTGAGGGCGCCGAGGTTGTCGTTGTCGCCGATCATGATCTCATCGACACTGACGGTATCGTTCTCGTTGACGATCGGCACGACACCTTCATCGATCAGCGTGAACAGCGTGTTGCGGATGTGCAGCAACCGCTCATCGCTGCTGAAGTCCTCCGCCGTCAGCAGGATCTGCGCCACGTGCATCCCGTAGTCCGCGAAGAACTCCCGGTATGCCATCATCAGCTCGACCTGCCCGATCGCGCAGAGCGCCTGCTTGTAATTCATATCGCCGCGGCGCTGCCACTTGTTGATGGCGCCGACACCGCAGATCCCCGCCCCGGAAGAGACGATGACGACCTGCCGGCGGTCCCTGATCAGGGCACTGGCCTGCTCTACGATGTTGTGCAGCGTTGCCTTGTTCACCTTGCCGTCGTCCGAGATGACGTTGCTGCCGATCTTGATGACGATCTTGCGGCTGTCCTGTAATACTTCGCTTACTGTACTCATGAGTTAACTGTAATAGGAGGAATCGCTCAGTCCTCCGTTCCTTTCTCCTTATTCATAGCCGGATGTCCGTCCTCCGGTGCAGCCGGGTGTAAAGGCCGCCTCCGGCGGCGCACAAAACCCGCCTGTTGCCGTCGTTTCATTGCCTTTGTCACCACTGTCCGTGCCGCAAAATCACGCGTACACAAAAAGAGGGACCAGCAAAAAGTATTATAGCACCGCCCATAAGGAAAATAAACGAGCGTTTACCATAAAAATGATATTTCACAAAAACTTCACCTTTCCTGTCCCCCTTTGTGCAGTTATGGTACAATGCGGATATGGATACTATTCGGGAAACCATTACAACATCAAGGGAAGCGGCACTGTTCCCGGACGCCTACTTCGGCGGCCTGCGCTGGGCCGTGCTCGATATTGAGACGCTCGGCCTGTCCCCCGGACGTGCCCCTGCGATCCTGTGCGGCATCGTGATCCCTGACCGGACGGCAGAAGGCGCAGGAAGACCCCAAATCGCCCCTCAGACGGCCGAAGTGGTGCAGTTCTTTGCAGAGTCCGTCAGAACCACAGAAGACGAGGAAACGATGCTCAGCGCCCTGGAGGACGCCCTCGCGGATGTGGATATCGTCGTGACGTATAACGGAAGACAGTTTGACCTGCCGTATCTGGAAAAACGCCGTGAACGGACCGGGCTTGCCCCGATGCGGCCGCGGTATGATCTGGATCTGCTCCCCGTGGTCAGATACTGTACGGATATCGGCAAGTTCGTCCCCAATTTGCGTCAGAAGACCCTGGAGGACTTCTGCGGGCTCTGGGACGGCCGGACCGATGAGATTTCCGGCAGAGAAAGCATCTCGCTTTACTATGACTACCTGAACAGCCGGGACGATGAACTGAAAGCGAAGATCCTGCTCCACAACAGAGACGATATCGTGCAGCTCTACCGCCTGACAGATGTCCTGCGGCGGGCAGACATGCACAAGGCGGCCTTCCGGTACGGATTCCCCGTTCGCAGCAGCGATGCGGCCGGCACAAATCCACCGCCTGCATCCCTGCACGCAGCCCCGGGACGCGACCTGCTCCTGCTCGTACAGAAACTGGAGCTTAAGAACGGCTTTCTGACGGCTGCCGGCATCCAGAGCGGACCGGACCAGATCAACGATGTCCGGTTTGGCGATGAACGGCCGTCGTGGCGATTCCTCGACGGTGCCTTCTCCCTGCAGATCCCTGTGATCGCGCACGGGAACCTGCAGCTTGCCGACATGGAAGGCGCAGAGGCAGCGATCGATCCCGCCCTGCTCACGAGCGGGTACGTGGTCCTCTCACAGGGCAAGGAAACGCAATACGAACACTGCTGCCTGCTGGTGCAGGCGATCCTGAGACAGGTCCTGCAAAACAGCATCGGCTAGACGAGGACCGCCGGAAGCAGCGGATGAATAGAGTAACGGAGACAGTAAATTATCAAAGAGGTTGATCAAATGGGAAATGTGAATGGCATGACCCCGCAGGAAGCGGCGGCAAGAGCGAAAGAAGACAGTTTTACCCTGGCGGCCCTGCCCGGCGAAAAACGCGATGCGGCGCTGACCGCCATCGCCGAAGCGCTGGAGGCTGAAAAAGCGGCCCTGTTCGCGGCAAACGGACAGGATCTGGAGGATGGCAAAACGCTGCCGGCACCGATCCTGGGCCGTCTGAAGTTCGACGATCATAAGCTGGACAGCTGCCTCGCCGGCATCCGCGATCTGATCGCCATGGACGATCCGGCCGGAAAAAGCGTATTTAAAAGACAGTTGTCAGATGGACTGGTGCTGGAGAAAGTGACCTGCCCCATCGGTGTCATCGGGGTGATTTTCGAATCGCGCCCGGATGCCCTCGTACAGATCCTGGCATTGTGCCTCAAAAGCGGCAATGCCGTGCTGCTCAAGGGCGGCAGCGAAGCAAAACACACCAACCGTGCCCTTTTCGATGTCATCCATGCAGCCGGTGTTGCAGCGGGGCTGCCGGAGGCATTTGCCACACTCATTGAAGACAGAGCGGCGATCACTGAACTGCTCGCCTGCGATGACTCCATCGACCTGATCATTCCCCGCGGGTCCAACGCATTTGTGAAGTACATCATGGACAACTCCCGGATTCCCGTCATGGGACATGCCGACGGCATCTGCCACATCTACGTCGACAAAGATGCCGATCTTGCCAAAGCGGTCCCGGTGATCCTGGACGCCAAGACGCAGTATGTAGCGGCCTGCAATGCCGTAGAAACGCTGCTCGTGCACCGCGCGGTTGCGCCGCAGCTCATGCCGCTTCTTAAAGAAGCAGCAGCCGCAGCCAATAAAGCGAACAACGGCCACCCGGTCGAGCTGATCGAAGCTGCGGATGACAGCGACTATGTGGAATATCTGGACTATAAGCTCACCACAAAGATCGTGGACAGCATCGAGGAGGCCATCGCTCATATCAACCGTTACGGATCGCACCACACGGACGCCATCCTGACCGAAGATGCGGCGGCTGCCGATCTGTTCATGACACGCGTCGACAGCGCCGGTGTGTACCACAACTGCTCGACCCGCTTTGCAGATGGGTACCGGTACGGCTTTGGCGCCGAAGTCGGTATCAGCACAGGCAAGCTGCACGCACGCGGCCCGGTCGGTCTTGATGGCCTGCTGACCTACAAGTACAAACTGTTCGGGCATGGGGATATTGTCGCCGACTTCGCAGACGGGACCAGAGTATTCGACTTCAAAGACCTTTAACCACAACGATGGGAACCGCGGTATAGAGATCTGATACATGCGCCCTGCCGGTATGGCAGGGCTTTCTTTTGCTGTGCAGGCGATTCCATTTAGGGGTTATAGGACAAAACGTGTTGGTGGCTAATCCCAATAAACAGGATATTCTGTAGAGCGATGAAGCTCTCCCCAGACAATGGCATCGCCCCACATCGG